>NZ_JASFXA010000002.1:0-627978 GCF_030766805.1 Nocardia sp. CC213A | reverse complement strand
CAACCGTTCGGGCAGCGCCGACAGTCCGGCCGCGGCGGCGACACCGCCCAGGACGGTGCCGAGGCGGGTGGTCTCCTTGTCGTGTTCCCCCGACATGGCCACGGTGGCCTCGACCACCGGGGTGGGCGCGGTGTCGACCAGCAGCCGACTCACTCCGTCGATGAGCGAACCCCCGCCGCTCGCGGCGATCAGCTCACCGGCGCCCAGGGCACCCAGTCCCACCGCGGCGGCCCCGAACACCCGGCGCTTCCCGTTCCTCGACACAGTCGAACCTGCTTCCCACACGATCGGTCGTCTCGGCCCATTGTTCCCCAACCCGGGGAGCGCCTCGCGGGGTTCGCCGCCATCGGCCGGAAATCCGGTGCGTACTCAGTCTCGCGGTGCCGACGGTGAGCGGTGGCCCGCCAGGTACGCGTCCACCCGCGGTCCGATATCGGCGAGCGCCTCCGGCGTGATCAGCCGGTTGTGTTCGAAATCGAGCGTGACCTCGTGTATTTCGCCGTCGACATACGGAATCCAGGTGTCCACGTTGGGTTCGGGCGGCCCGGCCGCGGCGGTGAAGAACAGCACGTCGCCGTCGAAGACCTCGGGGCGGTGGGCGCCGATGCGGTGGAGCAGGCCGCGTAGGTCACGATAGAGGCGGTCGAGATCAGCGGCCGTGAGGGCGCTGGCCGCGCCGGTGGTCGAGTGCAGCAGATCGGCCGCGCGTTCGGCGGTCAGGGCGACGCCCTGCGGGACGTCCACTCCGCCGAACTCGGCGAGCAGCAGTTCGGGGGCGGGCATGCGATCGTCGGTGACCTCGACGTCGGCGCGGGCGTCCATCATGATCAGCGAGGGCACCGGTGCGCCGCGGCGGCGCAACTCCACCGCCACGGCGTGGGCCAGCAGCCCGCCCGCCGAATAGCCGAGCAGATGGTAGGGGCCGTGCGGTTGGGTGCGCTGGATCTCGTCGGCGTAGCAGGTGGCGAGATCGCCGACCGTGCCGCCGTCGGGAATGCCCGGTGACTGGATGCCGTGGACGGGCCGCGCCGGGTCGATGTACCGCACCAATCCCGCGTAGCACCAGGCCAATCCGATGGCGGGGTGGAGGCAGAACAGCGCCGGTGCGGTACCGGTCGACCGCAGGGGCAGCAGTATGTCCGCGTCGGAATCGGGGGTGCTGTCACTCAGGCGGCGGGCCAGTGCGGCCGGGGTGGGTGCGGCGAACATCAGGTGCAGCGGTACGGCGTCGCCCGTGCTGGCACGCAACCGCTCGGCCAGTCGGACCGCCGCCATGGAGTTGCCGCCGTGGTCGAAGAAGTTGTCGTCCACGCCGATTCGCGGATTCTCCAGTACGGCCTCGAAAGCGTCGACGACCAGTCGTTCCAGTTCGGTACGGGGTGCGCGGTAGGGACGCGGCGGGACCGGTTCGGGGCGGCCGTGCACCGTCGGGACAGCGGTCGCCGTGGCCACGCCGGTCCAGCCGGTGAGTTCGGCGAGGGTGCTCTCGGGCGCGGTGGTCGCCGCCTCGATCAGGCGCTCGAGGCCATCGGCCATGGTCTGGGCGGTGGTGCGGTCGAACAGGTCGGTGGCGAAGATGAGCGAGCCGGTGATACCGGCGGGCTCTCCGGCGGGGCCGAAGTGTTCGGCGAGCATCCATTCCAGATCGAACTTGGCGCCGGGGGCCGCGGTGTCGAGTGGTCGAATGTGCAGACCGGGCAGCGCGGTCGCCGCCGGGGGCAGGTTCTGGAACGCCAGCAGCACCTGGAACAGCGGATGGTGCGCGGTGTCGCGGGTCGGTGCCAGGGCCTCGACCACCTGCTCGAAGGGGAGGTCGAGATTGCCGTAGGCGGCCAGGTCGGCGCGGCGGGTGTCGGACAGCGCGGCGGCGAAGCTGAGTGCCGGGTCGAGATGGGAACGCAGCACGACGGTATTGACGAACATGCCCACCAGATCGTCCAACTCCCCGTCGCCGCGGCCCGCGACCACCGAGCCGATGGCGATATCGGGGACACCGGACAGGCGGGCCAGCAGGACCGCGAGCGCGGTGTGCGCCACCATGAACGGGCTCGCACCGGCTGCCCGGGACAGCATGTGGACGCGGTCGTGCACCTCGGCCGGAATGGTGAAGGCGATGCGGTCGCCGCTGCCCGAGGGGGTGGCCGGGCGGGGCCGGTCGGTGGGGATGGTGTGCCGTTCGGGCAGGCCGTCGAGGGTGGTGCGCCAGAACTCCAGCTGGCGGTGGGCGAGACCGGCCGGATCGTCGGCGGCGCCGAGCAGATCATGTTGCCAGAGGGCGTAATCGGCGTACTGCAGGGGCAGCGGCGTCCACCGGGGCGGTGCACCGGACAGGCGGGATGCGTACGCGGCCAGCACATCTCGAGCCAATGGTCCCATCGACCAGCCGTCGGCGGCGATGTGGTGGACCGTCATGGCCAGCACGGCGTGTTCGGGTGCCAGGCGCAGCACCCAGACGCGCAACGGGGTCTCCCGGGTGAGGTCGAAGCCACGAGACAGGCGGGCCGCCAGCATGTCGTCGAGTTCGTCTGCGGCCACCTCGAATTCGCGCACCGGGGTCATTCCCGGTGCGGAAGCCAGGATCTCCTGCCGGGGCAGGCCGTCCGCGTCGACCGGGTAGCGGGTGCGCAGGATCTCGTGCCGTGCCACCACATCGTCCAGCGCGGCGCGCAGCGCCGAAATATCCAGTGCCCCGGTGATGTCGAAGGCGGCGGGGATGTTGTAGGCGGGTGACCCCGGGTCGTAGCGGTTCAGGAACCACATGCGCCGCTGCGCCGCCGACAGCGGAATGCGTTCCGGACGCGGCCGCGGACCGGGCCGGGTGCGGCCGGACGTGGCACCGGAGGTGACGAGTTCGGCCAGCTCCCCCACCGTGGGCGCGTCGAACAGTGCCCGCACCGGTACGGCGGCGTCCAATGCCGCGCCGAGGCGGGACACCACGCGGGTGGCGATGAGCGAATTGCCGCCGAGGGCGAAGAAGTCGTCGTCGAGCCAGACCCGCTCGACCGCCAGCACCTCCTGGAACACGGTCGCCACCGCGCGCTCGGCGGCGGTTTCGGGGGAACGGCGTTCGGCTGCGGTGGGCTGCGGCGCGGGCAGTGCGTCGAGGTCGAGCTTGCCGTTGGCGGTGCGCGGAAGAGAGTCCAGCACCACGATGGCCGAGGGCACCATATAGGACGGAAGTCGCTGCGCGGCAGCATGTTTCAGCTGCACGACGTCCGGCGGTCCGGCCGCGCCCAGCACGTAGGCGACCAGCGCGTCACCGCGGCCGTCGGCACGGATGACGGCCACCGCGTGGGCGACGGCCGGGTCGGCGGTCAGCGCCGCCTCCACCTCACCGAGTTCGATGCGCAGGCCGCGCAGCTTCACCTGATTGTCGGTGCGGCCCAGATATTCGAGCTCGGTGCCGCGCCGCCGCACCAGATCGCCGGTGCGATACACGCGCTCCCCCGCGGCGCCGTACGGATCGGCGACGAAACGAGCCGCGGTCAGGTCGCCGCGCCCGATGTAGCCACGGGCGAGGGTGATCCCGGACAGGTACAGCTCCCCCACCACACCATCGGGGACCGGGCGCAGCCGGTCGTCGAGAATCACGGCCCGCACACCGGGTGCGGGCGTGCCGATGGTGACGGCGTCCCCCGGATGCAGTGCGGCGCTGCCGGTCGCCCACACCGTCGCCTCGGTCGGACCGTAGTCGTTGTAGTGCGCTCGACCCGGGGCCGACCAGGCGGCCACCAGCTCCGGCGGGCAGGGCTCGCCGCCATTGATGATCACCCGGAGTGCGTCCAATCCGGCCGGATCGACCGTGGCCAGCGCCGACGGGGTGAGCGCGATATGCGATACCCGTTCGCGCGCCAGCAGATCCGCGAGTTCACTGCCAGCGAAGACGGTCGGCGGGGCCACCACCAACGTCGCCGCCGCACTCGCCGCCATGACCAACTCCAGTACCGAGGCGTCGAAACTCGGTGAGGCGACGTGCAATACCCGCGAGTCGGAGGTCAGGTGGCACCGCTTCCGCTGTGCGGCAGCCATATTCGCCAGCCCGGCGTGGGTGACCACCACGCCCTTCGGGGCACCGGTCGAGCCGGAGGTGAACAGCACGTACGCCGGGTGCTCCGGGCGGATCCGACGCGGGAGTCGGTGCTGCTCGGCGGCGGTCGGCCCACTGTCCGCGTAGTCCGGATACCGACTGTCCAGGTTCCACCAGTGCACGGTGGCGGGCAGGCGGTCTCGGCAGGCGGGCACGGTCAGACCGAGGCGCACTCCGGCCGTGTCGATGATGTGCGCGATGCGCTCGGGCGGATAGGACGGGTCCACGGGGACGAAGGCGGCCCCGGTGCGGGTGACGGCCCAGACGGCGAGAACCGATTCGAGCGAACGCGGAATACCCACGGCCACCACGGTTTCCGGTCCCGCGCCCGCGCGGGTCAACTGCCGGGCCAGCCGTTCGGCGCGGGCGTCGAGTTCCCGATAGGTGAGCTGACGGTCCGCACAGCGGACGGCCACGCCGTCCGGGTTGGCGGCGACGGCCTCGGCCAGGAGATCCGCCAGCGGACGCGGCGTCGCCACGGGCGTGGTGTGCGTGCGCAGGTGGAGCAGTTCCGTCTCGGTGCACAGCTCGATGTCTCCCACCGGTCGGGCCGGATCGGCGGTGACTGCGGTGAGCAGTCGCACCAGTCGCCGCAGGAGCATGCGCACGGTGGTGGCGTCGAACAGGTCGGTGGCGTAGTCGCAGCGCAGCTCCATGCCGTCCGCGCCGCCGGAGACGGTGAGGCTCAGGTCGAATCGGCTCACGGTCCGGGGCAGCTCCACGGGTGCCACCGTGAGGCCGGGGAGGGTGAACTCCGGGTGGGTGAGGTTCTGGAACACCAGCATGACCTGGGTGATCGGGTGCCGGGCCGCGGACCGGGCCGGTGCCAGCTCCTCGACGAGGCGCTCGAAGGGCAGGTCCGCGTGGCCGAAAGCCTCCAGGTCGGTGCGGCGCACGCGTTCGAGCAGTGCGCCGAAGCCCTCGTCAGCGCGGATATCGGTGCGTAGGGCGAGGGTGTTGACGAACATGCCGACGAGGTCGTCCAGTTCGCGTTCCCCGCGCCCGGCGATGGGCGTGCCGATCACCACCTCGCGGGCACCGCTGAGCCGGGCCAGCAGGATCGACAGCGCGGCGTGCAGGACCATGAACGGGGTGGCGCGCCGGGTTCGGGCGCAGCGGTCCACGGCCGCCGTCAGGTCGGCGTCCAAGCGGTCGGATACCTCGGCGGCGCGATGCGAGGCGCGGGCCGGGCGAGGTCGGTCGGTGGGCAGGTCCAGCTGGTCGGGTGCGTCGGCGAGGACTTCGGTCCAGTATCGAAGCTGGTGATGCAGCAGGGATTCCGGGTCGTCGGCGGCACCCAGGCGGGTGTGTTGCCAGAGCGCGTAGTCGGCGTACTGCACGGGTAGCGGCTGCCACGCGGGTGCGGCGCCGCGCACGCGTGCGGTGTAGGCGGTCACCACATCCCGGACCAGTGGTGCCATCGAATACCCGTCCAGGGCGATGTGGTGGGCGACCACCACCAGGACGAAATCGTCGGTCCGATCGACCCGAAACAGCCGCAGCCGCAGGGGAACCGAAGCGGTGACATCGAACCCGGTGCCGACGGCGGCCGCCACCGCCGCGCCGATATCGGCCGCGCGCACGGGGATCGGGGTCAGGTCGAGTTCCACCGCCGCGGCCGCGACGATGCGCTGGCTGCCGACGCCATCGATGTCCGGATAGACGGTGCGCAGCGCTTCATGCCGTTCCAGCACGTCGGAAAGTGCGCGACGCAATGCTGTTCGATCGAGGTCGCCCGAGAGTCGCAGGGCCAGCGGGATGTTGTAGGCCGGGGATGTCGGGTCGTAACGATTGACGAACCACATGCGCTGCTGGGCCGGGGACAGCGGTATCCGGTCGGGCCGTGGGCCCGATACCAGCGGCGGTGCGGCGGCCGTGGTCGCGGTGTCCAGGCTGCGGGCGAGATCGGCCACCACGGGTGCCTCGAACAGGGCGCGCACCGGGATCGCGGTGTGCAGGGCCGTGCTCAGCCGGGCGGCCACCCGGGCGGCGAGCAGTGAATCGCCGCCGAGAGCGAAGAAGTCGTCGCGGGCACCCACGCGGTCGGCGTGCAGGACCTCGGCGAAGGTAGCGGCCACGACGGCCGCGGTGCCGGTCGGAGCCACATACTCCGTGTGCGGCGCTTCGGGTTCAGGCAGGGCACGTAGGTCGACCTTGCCGCTCGCGGTGCGCGGCAGCTCGGGCAGCACGGTAATGCTCGACGGCACCAGATAGCGGGGCAGCCGCTCGGACAGCCATGCGGTCAGTCCGGTGACCGACGGCGGCGCGGCAGACTGAGCTTCCTGCGGTGGGACGCTCGGCTCTGTGTGCGACGGCGGCACGGGAGGCGCAGCGTCCTGCGATGGGACGCTCGGCTCGGTGTGCGACGGCGGCATGGTGGGTGCAGTGTCCGACAACGGCACAGCGGACTCGGCGACCTGCGGCGGGAAGGTCGGCTCGGTGTCCGACGGCGGCACGCTCGGCCCCGAGTCCGACAGCGGCACACTCGACCCAGTGCCCGACAGCGGCACGCTCGACCCGGTGAACAGCGGGGGCTCGGCGGCTGTCGGGGTGCGGAAGGTGATGTAGGAGCACAGTGCGGTCGTGCCCGCGCGGGTGGACCGGGCCACCGTGACGGCCGACTCCACCTGGGGATGCGCGGTGAGCGCGGAATCCACTTCCCCTGGCTCGACCCGGATTCCGCGCACCTTGACCTGGGAATCGCCGCGCCCCACGTATTCCAGCGTCCCGGGTGCGGTGTGGCGCACCAGATCGCCGGTGCGGTACAGCCGTTGGCCCGGTGTGAGCGGGTCGGCTACGAAGCGGCTCGCGGTCAGGGCGGTGCGCCCGGCGTATCCGCGGGCCAGGCCCGGGCCGCGCACGTACAGCTCGCCGACCGTGCCCAGCGGAACGGGCCGCAGCCAGCGGTCGAGCACCAGCAGGGTGGCACCCGGTACCGGCGCGCCCACGACGGCGGCGGTGTCGGGGGTCATGGGGTCGCCGAAACTCACCGCGACCGAGGTTTCGGCCGGGCCGTAGGAATTCACCAGGGCGCGAGTGGAACCCAGCCGCGCGACCAGCGCGGGCGGGCAGGGTTCACCACCGATGATGGCCGTCGCCACGCCGCGCAACTGTTCGTCGCGCAGGGTGGCGAGGACGCCGGGCGTGCAGATCAGGTGGGTCGGCGCACCGGTCGCGATGGCGTCGGCCAGTTCACCGCCCGCACTCGCCTCGGGCGGGGCGATGACGAGCGTGGCCCCGACGGCGAAGGCGCTCAGCCACACCAGGATCGCGGCGTCGAAACTCGGGTTCAGGGCGTGCAGCAGGCGGGAATCGGGGGCGATGCGGCCGTCGGACGCCGCGGCGGCGACCAGGTTCACCAGGCCCGCGTGTGTGACCACCACGCCCTTGGGGGTTCCGGTGGAACCGGAGGTGAACATCACGTAGGCCGGATGCTCGGGGCGCAGCGGTGCGAGCCGGACGGTGTCATCGACGGCAGCGCCCGGTGCGGCGGCGGTGGCCGCGCCGGTCTCGGGATCGTCGAGCAGCAGCCAGCGTACCGAATCCGGGAGTGCCGCATCCGCTCCCGCCGCGCTGATGCCCAGGACCGCGTCGCATTCGGCGGCGATGGCGGCCGTCCGCGCGGCCGGCTGCGCGCAGTCCACCGGCACGAACGCCGCGCCGGTCTTGGCGACCGCCCACAGCGCGATCATCTGATCGACCGAGCGCGGCAGTGCGAGCAGCACGGTTCGCTCCGGTCCGGCACCGGCCCGGATCAGCACGCGGGCAAGGCGATTGGACAGCTCGTCGAGCTGGGCGTAGGACACCGCCGTCATACCGAACCCGACGCCGCCGTGAACATTCGAGCCCGGCGTCGCGTGCCCGCGACGGTCGAGTTCGCCGACATCGGGCTGGCCGAGCACCGTCGATCCCCGCTCCGCACTCATGCCACGATCGAAGTCCCGGGCGTCGGACTCACCACGCCCGCTCGAACCCGGCTCCGCGAGTTCACACCGACCGGAGTCCCCGGCAACGGACTCACCGTGCCCGTTCGAACCCGGCTCCGCACCTCGGCCCCGACCGAAGTCCCCAGCGACGAGCCCGCCGCGCCGCGCGGGCACGGTCGGCTTCGGGGTCGCCATGGTCGCGGCGAGGGCGTCCGGTGACCCGGTGGCGGTCAGGAGATCCGGTAGGAGACGTGGCGGAAGCGTGGGAGGGCCGGACCATTCCGGGTGTCCGCGATCGGCTGTGCCGCGCACCTCGGCGGTGCGGAGGTTGTCGCCGTCGGCCAGGGTGGTGAGGATGCGGGACAGGGCGCGGGCCATCGACTCGGTCTGGTCGGCGTCGAAGTGGCGGGGTGAGCGGCTGAGGACCAGGCGCAGGCCGTCACCGGCGTAGGTGGCCAGGGCCAGCGGGTAGTGGGTGCCGTCGTGGCCGCGGATGCCGGTGACGCGCAGGCGGGCCTGGCGGGTCGCGGCGGTGAGGGCCGCGGCGTCGACCGGATAGGACTCGAAGACCGTCGCCGTATCGAAGAGCGGACCGATTCCGGCCAGCGCCTGGATCTCGTCCAGCCCCAGCGTGTGATGTTCGGCCAGGGCGCTCTGCTCGGCGCGGACGCGGGTGAGCAGGTCGGTCACGGATTCGGCGGGTCGCAGGGTGATGCGCACCGGAACGGTGTTGACCAGCATGCCGATCATGCGATCGGAGCCGGGCAGCTCCGGCGGGCGACCGGAAACCGTTGCGCCGAAGACGATATCGGTGTCACCGGTCAGCTCGGCGAGCAGCAGCGCCCACGCCACCTGCACCAGGGTGTTCACGGTGACCTCGCGGTCGGCGGCCGCGCGGCGCAGCCTCGCCGCGCAGCCCTCGGGCAGCGGCACCTCGTGGGCGACCGGCGTCGTGGCCGCCTCGCCCCGGGGTGCGGAGGGTGCGGCCAGGGTGGGACCGTCCAGACCGGCCAGGGCCGAGGTCCAGGCGGCGCGGGCCGGGTCGCGTGGACGGGCGGCGAGCCATTCCAGATAGTGGCGCGGCGCGGGCGGCTCCGCGAATCCGGTGTCGCTGCCACCCGTTTCGTAGAGGGCGACGAGGTCACCGAACAGCAGCGGCATGGACCAGCCGTCGAGAATCAGGTGGTGGTTGGTGATGACGAGCCGGAACCGGTTCGGGGCCACCGCGATACCGGCGAAGCGCAGCAGCGGTGGGCGATCCACCTCGAACGGGATGCGCAACTGCCGTGCCGCGAGCTCGTCGAGTTCGGCGTCGGTGGCACCGTGCGCGTCCAGCTCGGTCCAGGGCACCTCCACGTCCGAGACGATCACCTGCACAGCCGTTTCCGCGGTCTGCACGAAGGCCGCCCGCAGGGCCGGATGGCGGCGCACCAGGGCGGCGGCCGCGGCGGTCAGCCGATCACGAGCGAGTTCGGCCTCGATATCGATGACGGCCTGCACCGAGTAGCCGTCCAGCCCGTCCGGGGCGAGCTGCGCCTGGAACAGCAGGCCGCGTTGCAGCGGCGTCAGCGGCCACACATCGTCCAGGTGGCCGAAACGCGCCTCCCAGGAATCGATCTCGGCCTGCGTGGTAGCGACCAGCGAAAGGTCGCTCGGCGTGCGGCCGCCCGTCTCCGGCTCGGTCAGCCGCCGCGCGATCTCGGTCACCGCCGCCAGCCAGTCCTGGGCGAGTTCGTCGGCGGCCTCGTGGTCGATGGCCGCGCAGGCGTACTGCCAGACGGCGTGCAGTCGGGTGCCCCGCTCGGTCACCAGGGCGGCGGCGTCCACCGACAGCACCGCGGCCAGCGGCATATCCGGATGCGCGTGCCCGCCCAGCCGATCCGTCATCCCCACCGGCATCCAGTCGGCCTCGACGGCGGCACCGGGAATCCGACCGAGATAGTTGAAGCCGATTTGCGGCTCCGGCAGCGCGGCGAGGTCGCCCCCGGCGGGGTTCAGATATCGCAGCAGACCGTAGCCGACACCGCCCGCGGGTACCGAGCGCACCTGCTCCTTGACGGTCTTCACCACCGCCGCAACGGTTTCCGCGGCGGGCCCGATCCGCAGCGGCACCTGCCGGGTGAACCAGCCGACCGTCCGCGACAGCTCCGCGCCGGGAGCGACGGCCTCGTCCCGGCCGTGCCGCTCCACGGTCACCACCGTCTCGGCATCGGGCCGCCCGCGGCGCGCGCGGAACCGCGCCAGCGCCAGCACCAGTGCCGCCAGCAGCGCTTCCTCCACGCCGCAGCGGTAGGCTGCCGCCACCCGCGTGAGCAGCACCTCGGTCTCGGCCTCGGGCAACTCCACGCGGATCCGGCCCGCGGTCCGATGCGTATCCACCGCCGGGTCGAGCCGACGGCGACCGAGGACCGGGTCCGGGGCCAGGACGGCACGCCAGTGGTCGAGACCGCCGAACCGTTCGGCGAACCCCTCCGGCAGCCCGTCCGCGTCCTCATCGACGGCCAGGGCGTGCAGGACATGCGCCCAGGTGCGCACGGATGTTCCGGTCTCCGGCAGCTCGGCGGCATGTCCGGTGCAGGTTCGCGACCAGGCGGTCATGAGATCGGGCAGCAGAATGCGCCAGGAGACGGCGTCGCAGGCGAGATGGTGGGCGGCCACGATCAGACGGCCCGACGCCGTCGGGCCGGGATCGAGCCAGGTCAGTGCGAGCATGCGGCCGCCGCGCGGATCGAGCCGCCGCACCGCCTCGGCGAGTTCCCGGTCGACGCGCGGATCAGGATCGCCGCACGGCACCCGGGTCAGCAACTGCTCGGCGTCGGCCAGCTGCGGCGGCGCCACCTCGAGCAGCGGACCCGCCACCGCTTCCACCACCCGGGCGCGCAGCATGTCGTGCCGGTCCAACAGACCCTGCACCGTGCGGACCAGAGCCGCGGACTCGATGCCGACGGGCAGCCGCACCACCATGGACTGGGCGAAGCGCTCCCAGCCCGGACGTGCCAGCAGCCAGGCGGCGATGGGGGTGAGCGGCATGCGGCCCACTCCCCCACCCGGCAGCTCCGGAAGGCGATGCGGCCCATCGGAAGTCCGGTGCGCGGCGGCGGCCAGGGCGGCGGGGGTGCGGTGTTCGAAGATGTCGCGCGCGGAGAACACCAGTCCGGCGGCGCGGGCGCGGGACACCAGGCCGATGGCCATGATCGAATCGCCGCCCAGGGCGAAGAAGGAGGAGTCGGGATCCACCGGCTCAGAACCCAGTACCTCACCGAACAATGCGCACAGCAGGCGCTCGGCCTCGCTGGCCGCCGCGCGCCGCCGCACCGGCGGGGCGACCACCGGCTCCGGCAGGGCCGCGCGGTCGACCTTGCCGTTGCCGGTGAGCGGCAGCGCGCCCAGCACCGTGACGGTGGCGGGCACCATGTACGGGGGCAAGCGTCGCGCGGCATGCTCGAGCAATTCCGGCTCACCGATCCGGGCGCCCGCCACCGGCACCACATAGGATGCCAGCGCGGTGCCCGCGCCGACCGGGCGCGCCACCGTCACAGCGATTTCCACGCCCGGGTGGGCGTCCAGCACGGCGTCGATCTCACCGAGTTCGATCCGCATCCCGCGCAGCTTCACCTGGAAGTCGCCGCGCCCCACGTACTCCAGGACGCCGGGGGCCCTCCAACGCACCAGATCGCCGGTGCGGTAGACGCGTTCGCCCGACGGCGCGGCCACGAAACGCTGCGCGGTGAGCCCCGGCCGCCCGGCATAACCGCGCGCCACGCCCGCACCGGCCACGTACAGTTCACCGACCACGCCGATCGGGACCGGGCGCAGCAGTCGGTCCAATACCAGCATCCCGACCCCCGGAATCGGGTCGCCGAGGCCCGCGGGCACGCCCGGCAGCAGGGCGTCGGTGTAGGTGACGGCCACCGTGGTCTCGCTGGGGCCGTACGAATTCAGCAGCCGCCGCCCGGGGCCGAAGCGCGCCACCAGTTCGGGCGGGCACGGCTCCCCGCCGGTGGACACCGCCCGCACCCCGTCCAGGGCATCGGGCTTCAAGGTGGCCAGCACGGCGGGCGTCGAACACACCTGTGTCACACCGTATTCGCGCACGATGCGCGCCATCTCACCGCCGAGCACCGGATCGGCGTCGGCGACCACGAGCGTCGCCCCGGCCGCGAACGCCTGGAGCCATTCCAGCACGGCGGCATCGAAACTCGGGTTGAGACACTGCAATACCCGCGAGCCCGGGGTGACGTCGTAGGCGTCGACGATCGCGGCGGCCAAGCCGGCCAGGCCTCGGTGGGTCACGACCACGCCCTTGGGCACGCCGGTCGACCCGGAGGTGAACACGAGATAGGCGGGATTGTCGATGCGGGCGCGGGACAGCGGCCCCTGCGACTCCACGCCCCGCGGCTCCACGCCTTGCGCTCCCGAATCGTGCGGCTCCCCACCCTGCGGCTCCGCGCCCAGCGGCTCAACACCCCGCGATTCCGAGCCCTGCGGCTCCCCACCCTGTGGCTCGACACCCCGCGATACTGCGCTCTGCGACTCCCCACCCCGCGACCCCCGACTCTGCGGCTCCGGGCCATCCCCCGCGACCTCGACTGGTTCGCCGGAATCGGCTTCCAGCACGAGCCAGCCGACCGAACCTGGGAGTCCCGGAAGCGTTTCCGCGACCGTCAGGCCCAGGCGCGCATCGCACTCCCCGGCGATCCGCAGCACGCGATCACCGGGCAGCGCGGTGCCCAGCGGTACGAAGGCGGCCCCGGTCTTGGTGACCGCCCAGACGGCGACCACCGCGGCCACCGAGCGCGGGAGGGCCAGCAGCACAGGTGTTTCCGGACCCACCCGCACCCCGGTCGCGGCACCCGCGGCGATCAGCCGGTGCGCCAGGCGATCCGAGAGGGCGTCGAGTTCGCCGTAGGTGAGCCGACGGTCTCCCGACACCACCGCCACCGCGTCGCGCCCGGCGCGACGCAGACCGTCCCGCAGGATGTCCGGCAGCAGCCGCGGCCGCGGCGCTCGCGGACCGAACGCGCCCCGCGACACCGCCTCGTCGGCCGGGCCGCGGTAGGCCAGCTCCGACAGCGGTGTCGACGGCGCGGCGTCGAGTAGCGATTCCAGCAGTGTCAGGAAGCGGCCGTGGTGGCGGCCGAGCGAATCCTCGTCGTAGAGACGGGGATTCGCGGCGAAATCCACATGGATCGGCGCGTCGGCACCATGCTGGTAGAAGTTGACGAACAGATCCTCGATGGGGCCGGAGGTGAGCACGTGCAGGCTCGACTCCACCCCTTCGAAGTCGATCCCGCGCGGGAACAGCATGATGTTGACGACCGGGCCGACCAGACCCCGGCCGAACTCGGGCTGATCCTCCGCGCCGTCGCGCATATCCTCGTGCCGGAAGCGCTGATGGCGCAGCGCGCCCGACGCCGCCACCCGCAACGCCTCCATGACGTCACCGACGGCGCCGCGGTCGGGAACCGCGACCCGCAGCGGCACCACATTGGCGACCATGCCGCCCGAACGCCGTAGCAGCGCGGTGGTACGACCGGAGACCGGCAGGCTGATGACCACCTCGTCCATGGCGGTCAGCCGCGCGTAGTACAGCGCCAGCGCCGCCATCACCAGGGTGGCGGAGCTGGTGTCGAAGCGGCGCGCCGCGGCCTCGAGCCGCGCGGCCGTCTCCGGCGACAGTTCACCGCGCTGCTCCCGGGCCAGCGCGCAGGCCGGTGCGGTCGCCGAGACCAGCGAGCAGCGGTCGGGCATACCCGCCACGATCTCGCGCCAGTACCGCTGATCGGCGCGGTAACGGCTCGAATTCCGGTACGCGACTTCGGCTTCGTGCACCTCGAGCAGCGAGGCGGCGCGGCTCGGCGGCGCCGACTCCCCGCGCGTCGCCGCGTTGTACAGCTCGGCCACCCGATACAGCATGCTCACCGAGCCGAAGCCGTCGATGAGGATGTGGTGCGCCCGCGAGTACCAGAGGTGATGGTCGGCGCCGACCTTCAACACCACCGTCATCCCGACCCGGTCACCCAGCAGGTCGATGGGCTCGGCCACCTCGGCGCGCATCCACTCCAGTGCCGCCGCCATCGGATCCGGCCGCCAGCTGAGGTCGAGGTACCCGACCGCGGTCTCCAGGCCGGGGTCGACCACCTGGTGCGGCTCTCCGTCGATCTCGACGAGACGCAGCACCCCCGAACCGAATTCGCGAGCGGCGGTGATCGCGGCCGTGCGCAGCCGCTCCCGATCCAGTGGTCCGCGCATCTCGATGTACTGGGCCTCCGAGAGCGGAACGCTCGGGTCCAGCTGCTGTGCGTACCACATGCCGGACTGGGCCGGGGACAGCGGAAATACCGTGGCGGTCGCCTGCGCCGTGACTTCGCGCGTCATGGCCGGTCACCGGGCGGGCAGCGGGCAGGCGGAGTCCTCCGGCTGCACCTCGTAGGCGGGTACCGGTGCGTCGGCGCGGGAGGTCAGGCGTCCCACCACCACCGATCGCACATGCGCCGGAATCATGGGCGCGAACTTGCGGACGTAGGCGTCCATCCATTCCGTACGGTCGAGTAGGAATGGGAAATCGGTGGTCATCATGGTGCGCACCACCAGCATGGGCAGCGGTGCGTCCAGGGGCCGAAATTCCCTGTTCCACAATCCCGGTTGATCACAGCCGGGATAGAACTGCCCCAGCATGAATCCGCGTTCCACGAAGCTGCTCTTGAATTCCGCGTGCAGATCGTCGATCAGCGAATAGTCCCCGAGGTTCGGGAACACCGTGATCAGTCCGCGCAGCACCGAGGTGGAACTGCCGTTCCCGGTGGGTAATTCGGGATAGATTTCCAGGGCGTCCTCGATGATCGTGCGCATCCAGCTCAGCCGCGGCCGGACGGCTGGGACCTGTCCCAGCCAGAGCAGATCACGTCGGATGGAGGGCCGGACGTACGGACATACCGGTCCGTCCCGACCCAGGTCGTCGCAGGGCTGGGTCAGAAAACGATCCGCCCAGGATTTGAATGAAGTTACAGTGGACCGCGCCGCGGTACACATGGATAATGACTTGTCCCCCAATGAGACCCATTGCAGGCCCGAGCGGGGACCGATTACTCGCTCGCTCATGACTCACCTCAGGCAGATAGAGCTACAGCGTCAGGCGCCGATGCCCACACACATAAATAGTGCGACGGTCATGGGTTGTTAACACGAGTAGTCGCATACCCGAATTTCTGCGTATGCCCCGAATTTCTGGGGCAGAAAGCAAAAAGAAAGGACCGGTCGATTTCGACCGATCCTTTCCTGTGACTTTATTCAGGAACCCAGCAGCCGTGTGGCCAGGTAGTTCTCCACCTGATCGAGGCCGATCCGCTCCTGCGCCATGGAATCCCGTTCCCGAACCGTTACCGCCTGGTCCTCCAAGGTATCGAAATCGACAGTGATACAGAACGGGGTACCGATCTCGTCCTGGCGGCGGTAGCGGCGACCGATGGCCTGGGCGTCGTCGAACTCGACGTTCCAGTTCTTGCGCAGCCGCGCCGCGAGATCCTTCGCCTTGGGCGAGAGGTCGGCATTGCGCGACAGCGGCAGCACCGCCGCCTTCACCGGTGCGAGGCGGCGATCGAGCCGCAGCACGGTGCGCTTCTCCATCACGCCCTTGGCATTGGGCGCCTCGTCCTCGCTGTAGGCGTCGATGAGGAAGGCCATGAGCGAACGGGTCAGGCCCGCCGCGGGTTCGATGACGTACGGGGTGTAGCGCTCACCGGTGGCCTGGTCGAAGTAGTTCAGATCGTTGCCGGAATGCTCGGAGTGGGTCTTCAGATCGAAGTCCGTGCGGTTGGCGACACCCTCCAGCTCACCCCACTCGCTACCGGCGAAGTGGAAGCGATACTCGATGTCGACCGTGCGGGTCGAGTAGTGCGAGAGCTTTTCCTTCGGGTGCTCGTAGAGTCGCAGGTTCTCCGGGGCGATGCCCAGATCGGTGTACCAGGCCAGCCGGGTGTCGATCCAGTACTGGTGCCACTCCTCGTCCTCGCCCGGCTTGACGAAGAACTCCATCTCCATCTGCTCGAACTCGCGCGTGCGGAAGATGAAGTTGCCCGGGGTGATCTCGTTGCGGAAGCTCTTGCCCATCTGGGCGATGCCGAACGGCGGCTTCTTGCGCGCGGTGGTCATGACGTTCGCGAAGTTCACGAAGATGCCCTGCGCGGTCTCCGGCCGCAGGTAGTGCAGGCCCTCCTCGGACTCGATCGGGCCCAGGTAGGTCTTGAGCATCATGTTGAAGTCGCGCGGCTCGGTCCACTTGCCGACGGTGCCGCAGTCCGGGCACGCGATGACCTCCATGGACACGCTGTCCGGGTCGTCGATGCCCTTCTTCTCCGCGTAGCCCTCCTGCAGGTGGTCCTGCCGGTGCCGCTTGTGGCAGTTGAGGCATTCCACCAGCGGGTCGTTGAAGACCGCGACGTGACCGGAGGCGACCCACACCTGCCGCGGCAGGATGATCGAGGAGTCCAGGCCGACCACATCCTCGCGGCTGGTGACCATGGAACGCCACCACTGCTTCTTGATGTTCTCCTTGAGTTCGACTCCCAGCGGGCCGTAATCCCACGCCGACCTGGTGCCGCCATAGATCTCACCCGACGGGTACACCAGGCCCCGGCGCTTGGCCAGGTTGGCGACGGTGTCCACCTTCGACTTGGGTGCCACTCGAGATTTCTCCATCCGGTCCGGAAGATTGCAAGGGATTGGCTCCAGACTATCGGCACCGACCAAGCGGATTTGCACCCACTCGCCTCCGATGTCGCGGCCCCCACATATCCTGCCGGTGCCGACTCGCCGCGCACCTGTTTGACATGCGCACCTGTGCATACCAATAATGGCAGTGGTTTCCAATAAGGAGTTGGTTCGATGACCGCCGACAGCGGCGCCCCCACGCGGCGATCCCGCGTGGACACCGAAGCGCCGACCGCGATCCCGCACGACCCGTACCCGTACCGGTCGCCCACCCCACCTGCCGTTCCACCGCGCGGCATCCTCGACAATGCCGGGGAACTGCTGCGCGCACTGGCCGCACCCGTGCGCATCGCCATCGTGCTGCAACTGCGCGAATCGCCGCGCTGCGTGCACGAACTGGTCGACACCCTGGGTGTCACCCAGCCACTCATCAGCCAGCACCTGCGGATTCTCAAGTCCGCGGGCGTCGTGCGCGGGGAGCGAACCGGGCGCGAAGTGATCTACGAACTCGTCGACGAGCATCTGGCGCATATCGTGGTCGATGCCGTGGCGCATGCGGAGGAAGGGTGATGGTGGCGGGGAAGTCGGAAGCCAAGACGGTCGGGGTCCGCAGCACCCGTCAGCGCAGTGCCATCTCGGCGCTGCTGTCCGATATCGAGGAGTTCCGGTCGGCGCAGGAGTTACACGACGAACTCCGCAAACGAGGCGAGGGCATCGGGCTGACCACCGTCTACCGGACGCTGCAGTCGCTCGCCGACGCCGGGCACGTGGACGTACTGCGCACCGACTCCGGCGAATCGGTGTACCGGCAGTGCTCCAAGGGCCACCACCACCATCTCGTCTGCCGCCACTGCGGGCGCACGGTCGAGGTGGAGGGGCCGACCGTGGAGGCGTGGGCGGACACTGTCGCGGCCGAACACGGATTCAGCGATATCAGCCATACGGTGGAGATCTTCGGCTGCTGCCGAGCGTGCGCCAACGGCAAGCGCTGAGCGCGATCGGCAACAGCCGCCACGCCGCGAGGTCGAACGCACATCACGCGACGGCGCAGCGCCCGCTCCCGAAGGAGCGTGCGCTGCGCTGATTTCGCCGGGTGATGCCTCAGGCGGCGACCGGAACCGGGGCACCGGCCGGGGCCTCGACCCGGCGGGCACGCACGGCACCCAGTCCGAGCAGGGCCAGCGCCGCGGCGGCCCAGACCAGCAGGACGGTCAGCGGTGCCGCCGCACCGGCACCGTCGAAGAACGCCACCGAGCGGAGCAGGCTGGCCGCCGCGCCGGGCGGCAGCAGCTGACCGAGGGCACCCCAGGGCTGCGGCAGGAGTTCGGGAGCGGAGGTGGCCCCGGAGAAGGGGTTGCCGATCAGCAGCAGGGTCAGCGCGGCCAGTCCGATACCCGCGCGGCCGACGGCGGTGGCCAGTCCGACCACGGTTCCGGCGACGGTGAAGGAGACCAGACCGGCGATGGCGGCGAGTGTCCAGTAGGACCCGGGCAGGATCGACAGCCAGCCCTGCACGATGGCCATGCTCAGCAGTCCACCGGTGACGGCGAAGCTGAACAGTCCCGTGACGCGTCCGCCGACCGCGGGAATCAGCAGGGACAGCAGCACCCCGGCGGCGAGACCGGACATCACCAGGGGCAGCACCATCGCGCCGAATCCGGCACCGCGCGGATCATCGGGATCGGCGGCCACCACATCCTCGACGGGAGCGGCGGGGGTGCCGGCGAGCTGCTGGCCGATGGCCGTGAGCTGTTGTGCCACCGCGGGACTCGCGCCGGAGGCGATCAGCACCCGGGGTTGTCCGTCCCCGGTCACGATGGCGCCGTACACCTCACGCTCGTCGATGGCGGTGCGGGCGGCGGATTCGTCCGCGACGGTGGTGATCTCGAAGGCGTCCGCGTCTCGCTGGGTGAGTTTGTCGGCCACCACGGCCGATTGCGGTCCGGTCACGGCGATGGGCAGCTCCCGCGCCCCGATATTGACGGCGGGCCAGGCGAAGGCGATGAGCATGACGGCCTGGATGAGGGCGGCGGCGATCCCGAGGGCGATGGCGCGCTGGGTGGTGTTCATCAGGTGGCTCCCAAGAAAATCGGAGGCTCGTTCTCTTTTGATGGGACAACCCTGACATCCGGTTGTCAGCTTGTCAAGAACGGATATTCGTTTTACTTTTGAACCATGCCCAGAGTCAGCGAAGAACACCTGGAACGCCGCAGGCAGCAGATCCTCGAAGCCGCCCAGACCTGCTTTGCCCGCAAGGGCCTGCACACCGCCACCATGCAGGACGTCTTCGCCGAGGCCGGACTCTCCGCGGGGGCCGTCTACCGCTACTTCAAGAGCAAGGACGACATCGTCGCCGCGCTCATCTACCAGGCCAGCAGCGGGCTGCGCGAGTCGCTCACCGCGGCGGTGCACCGCGATCCGCTGCCCACTCCCCCGGAGCTGGTGCGCCTCATGGCCGAGACCATCACGCAGCAGGCGCAACCCGGCGGTCCGGTGCGACTGCTCCCCCAGGCGTGGTCGCTGGCGCTCACCAATCCGCACATCGCCGACTTCGTGCGCACCAATATCGGCAGTATCCGCGGGCTCTGGATGGAGTACGCCCGCCGGATGCGCGACGTCGGCTGGCTACCCGAGACCGCCGACATCGAGGCCGTCGCCAAGACGCTCATGGGCATCCTGCCCGGCTACATCCTGCAGCACCTCATCATCGGCGACACCACGCCGGAAGACATCGCCCGCGGCACCGAACTACTGTTCCCGCAGTACCGGGCCGACGAAATCGCTCCCGCCTGAACTGGATTCGCGGCGGTGCGCTCAGTCCACGGGCTCGTCCGGCCGTAGCATGGGCACCAGGAAGCGCCGCGCGATCTCGGCCAGCCGCTCGTCGTCGTCCAGATCGACGATCCGGCTCGGGATCGCCAGGAACGACGCGCAGGTGCGCACCATGAGTTCGGCCACCAGATCGACCTGAACCGCCTCCGACACCGTGCCCGCCCGCTGCTCCTGACGCAACTGACCGGCCACGAACTGACTCACCATCGCCACCGTGCGCCCGTCGTCGCCGATGAGCGAACTCACCAGGTGATTCGGCTCCGCGGCGATCAGACCGCCGATCAGCGGGTTGTTCCGGATGGTGCGCAGGGAACTCACGAACCCGAGCACCACGCGGTCGGCCGCGGATTCGGCGGGCGCGATATCCAGGAAGAACTGGCGGAAGTACCGGCGGAACTCACGCAGTATCACCTCTTCGACCAGCAGGTCCTTGGTGGCGAAGCGGCGGTAGAGGGTGATGCGGGAGACCCCGGCGCGCCGCGCCACATCCTCCATGGTCGAGCGCTGGATGCCCAGCCAGCAGAACTGCTCGAAGGCCGCGTCGAGCAGTTTCGCCCGGGTGGGGTCGGTGTCGTCGACGCGCGCGACGACCTGCTGATAGGCGCGTTCGAGCAACGTCTCCGCATTCGGGTCCGGATTGTGAACGGGCAGCGCAGATTCCACGTGTCCTCCTGAGAGAGACAATGGTACACAGATACGGCAGCTGTTTCATTATGTCACGGCGCCGTATCCGAATCGCTACGGCAGCAGCCCCTGCCGGGCGCGCCCCGCCCCCGACAGCACCAGCAGCAGCATGGTCGCCAGCGCCTCATCGTCCAACCCGGCCGCCGGGAAGGTGTAGCGCAGGATGACATCGGCCTGCTTGTCGTGGCCGATCACCGTGATGGAACCGAACTGGAGCCCGGCATTGCGTTCGGCGACGCGCTTGTGCAGCTGCGGTTTCAGCGGCCGGTCCCAGGCCAGCACGCAGGTCAGGGTGAGCACGTCCAGGCCGGGAGCCAGGTTCACCCCACGCAGTGAGCAGAGCGCGCCGTCGTATTGGAAGCCCAGACCGCCGTCCTCCACCTGCACCGGGACGTCGTAGCGCTCCAGGCACGCACCGGCGCGGGCCTGGAGTTCCTCGGCGGTGGTCGTCTCGCTCACTTCACCCCGCCGAACCGGCGATCGCGCTTGGCGTATTCGAGGCATGCGGCCCACAGATTGCGGCGGTCGAAATCCGGGAAGAGCGTGTCCTGGAAGACGTATTCGGCGTACGCGGACTGCCACAGCAGGAAGTTGGAGCTGCGGAACTCACCCGAGGGCCGCAGGAACAGGTCCACGTCCGGCATATCCGGCTCGTCCAGGAACCGGGCGAAGGTATCTTCGTTGATCTTCTCCGGATCGATCTCGCCCGCCTGCACCCGGCGCGCGATTTCCCTTGCCGCATCGGCGATCTCGGCGCGACCGCCGTAGTTCACGCACATGGTCAGGGTCATCACCGTATTGTCCCTGGTGAGCTCCTCGGCCACCTCGAGTTCCTTGATCACGCTGCGCCACAACCGCGGTCGCCGCCCCGCCCAGCGCACCCGCACCCCCATCTCGTGCATCTCGTCGCGCCGCCGCCGGATCACATCCCGGTTGAAGCCCATGAGGAAGCGCACCTCATCGGGGCTGCGCCGCCAATTCTCGGTGGAGAACGCGTACGCCGACAGCCACTTGACCCCGATCTCGATACAGCCCTCGACGGTATCCATGAGCACGGCCTCACCCCGCTCGTGCCCCGCGGTCCGCGGCAAACCCCGCTCCTGCGCCCACCGACCGTTGCCATCCATCACCAGCGCCACATGCCGGGGCACGAACTCGGCCGGAATCTTGGGCGGCGTCGCCCCCGACGGATGCGGCGACGGCGGACGCACGGCAGGCATGGCTACGGAGGACTTGCGATTACCGATCACGCCCCCAATCCTGCACCACGCCGCACAGCGCCCGACCGAGACCGTCGCTATCTCCGCCAACTCTCCACAAGTCGGCCGCGCTGCTCGCGGTCCGGAGTGCTGGCGGACACCGGGGTCGAAGATCAACCCACCTGGGATGCCGCCGAGGCTTCGAGGGGTTCGTGGGGGCGGGTGCGTTCGATGAGGGGGAGGGTGCGGAGCTGGCGTTCCAGGTGCCATTGCAGGTGGGCGGCGATGAGGCCGGTGGCCTGGCGGCGCAGGTGGTCGGGGACGGTGTCGACCATCGACCAGTCGCCGCGTTCCAGGGCGTGCATGTGGTCGAGGACGCCGAGGGCGGGGGTGGCGGCGCCGGGTGGGCGGCAGTGCACGCAGACCGCGCCGCCGGCGGCCACGTGGAAGGCGCGGTGCGGGCCGGGGGTGGCGCAGCGGGCGCAGTCGGCGAGGGCGGGGGCCCAGCCCGCGAAACCCATGGCGCGCAGCAGGAAGGCGTCCAGGATGAGTTCGTGCGGGCGGTGGGCGGCGGCGATGGCGCGCAGGGCGCCCGCGGTGAGGGTGTGCAGGCGGGGGGCGGGGGCGCGCTCCTCGCCCGCCAGCCGCTCGGCGGTCTCGAGCACCGCGCAGGCGGCGGTGTAGCGGCCGTAGTCGGCGACGATATCGGCGGCGAACGCCTCCACCGTGTGCACCTGGGTGATGGTGTCGAGGGTGCGGCCGGGATACAGCTGCACGTCCACGTAGGCGAACGGCTCCAGCCGCGCCCCGAACTTGGACCGGGTGCGCCGGGCCCCCTTGGCGACCGCTCGCACCAGCCCGTGCTGGCGGGTCAGGAGCGTGACGATGCGATCGGCCTCGCCCAGCTTGTGCTGGCGCACCACCACGGCATGGTCCCGATACAAACGCACGCGGGTAAGTCTCCCACGTCGCCCCGACGAATCGCGATGTCGGCCGGAGCCGAGTCGCGACGGGACGTGCCGGGCGGCGGCCCGACGATCCGCCGCCCGGCACGACACGGGTCTACGAACAGCCGGGTAAGCGGCGGCGACCCGGACTCGTTCGACGCGTCGGATCGGTGGCACAGGGTTCCGGGGGCGGCAGAGCGCCGCCGCACGGTGCTCGTAAACATGGGCGGTGAGGCTGGCCGGATTGCACGGCGGGATCGCTCGGAAACCGCCATCCGGCTCACCGCAGGATCGAAGCCGGGAAATGACATGTCTGATTTCCGCCAGTCATGTCGTTGCCGGGGCGGCAGAGTCGGTGGGGAACGACGAGTGAGAGGAGGCGGCCATGACCGTCTACACGACAATGGACAGCCCGCTGGGGGAACTGCTGCTGGTCGGGGAGCCGGTGCGCGGGGGCGTCGCGCTCGCCTCGGTGTCGGTGCCGGGGCAGAAGGGCGGGGCGATCGTACTGCCCGAGTGGACCCCGGACGCGGCGGCGTTCGACACGGTCACCACGCAGCTGCGGGAGTACTTCGATGCGGGACGCACCTGGTTCGAGCTCGAATTCGGCAGCGGTGGCAGCGACTTCCAGCGGCGGGTGTGGCGGGCCGTCGAGGAGATCCCGTACGGCTCCACCGCCACCTACGGCGAGATCGCGGCGCGGGCGGGGGAACGGCGGGAGCGGGTGCGGGTGGTCGCCGCGGCCGTCGGCGCGAACCCACTGCTCATCGTCCGCCCCTGCCACCGGGTGATCGCCGCGAACGGGGCGTTGACCGGGTACTCCGGTGGGCTACAGCGCAAGCAGCGGCTGCTGGAGCTCGAGCACGTGCTGCTACCGGCATGACCGCGACCCGGCTCGATACCGCCGCGCAGCGGGAATACGCGGTGGCACAGCAGGATTGGGCCGGTATCGCGGCCGAACTCGACGCGTACGGCAGCGCGCTCACCGGGCCGCTGCTGGACGCCGACGAATGCCGGGCACTCATCGGCCTGTACGAGTGCGACGAACTGTTCCGCACCACCGTGAACATGCAGCGGCACCGGTTCGGTTCGGGCGAGTATCGGTACTTCACCCACGACCTGCCCGCGGTGGTGCGGGAGCTGCGGGAAGCGCTGTATCCGCGACTGCTCCCCATCGCCCGGGAGTGGGCGCGGCGGCTGGAACTGCCCGCGCCCTGGCCGGATTCGCTGCCGGAGTGGATCGCTATGTGCCACCGCGCGGAACAGTCGCGGTCGGCGCAGATCCTGCTGCGCTACGGACCCGGCGACTGGAACGCCCTGCACCGAGACGTCTTCGGCGACATGGTGTTCCCGCTCCAGGTGGTGATCGGCCTGGACCGCCCCGGCGTGGACTACACCGGCGGCGAATTCCTCATGGTCGAACAGCGCCCGCGCGCCCAGTCCCGCGGTTCGGCGACCGCCCTGCCGCAAGGCCACGGGCTGGTGTTCACCACCCGCGACCGGCCGGTGCGCTCCAGCCGGGGATGGTCGGTCGGCCCCATGCGGCACGGCGTGAGCACCGTGCGCTCGGGCCGCCGCCATACTCTCGGCCTGGTGTTCCATGACGCGGCCTAGTGGTGCATCGCCCGCCCGTGACCGCGTCCCGGCGGCTGACCGAACCACCGCCCCACCCGGTGACCGCGTCGCCACGACAGACCGGATCGCCGCCTCCGCCCGGGCCACGACGACGCGACGGGCCGGCGGGAAGCCGCCCACCGTGGAGACCGTGTGGGAGGTGGCGGCATGGCGTACATCCTCGTAGGCGCGGACGGGCAGCCGTACCCGAGCACCACCCCCGGAACACTCGGCGGACATCGCCGTGCGCGGATCTACGGCCGCCTCGACTGCCCGTCCGCCCTGCGCGCTCTGGCCCACGGGAACTATCGACGGCATCGCGTCTTCTTCGCCGACGATCGCACCGCCGTCGCCGCTGGATACCGCCCCTGCGCCCGCTGTCTGCCCGCCGCCTACCGGCGCTGGAAGATCGCGCACCGTTAACAGCACCCCGGCGAGTCGCGCTCCTGTTCGCGAGGGGGAACTGGTGGCGGGACCCTCTTGCGCGATGCCGCCACCGGTTCCCCCTCGGCGCGCGGGAACGGGAGGGCGGACGCATTGGACGTGTGACCAGAATCGCGCTACCTTGCGAATGGGATATCAGGGAGACGGGAATCACATGACGATGGCGGCCGTGGGCGAATTGGGCTTGGTGGAACTCGCGGCGGCGCTGGCCGCCGGACAGGTCGGCTCG
Source organism: Nocardia sp. CC213A (assembly GCF_030766805.1). Taxonomy (NCBI): domain Bacteria; kingdom Bacillati; phylum Actinomycetota; class Actinomycetes; order Mycobacteriales; family Nocardiaceae; genus Nocardia; species Nocardia sp. CC213A. Next base: position 603,307 of record NZ_JASFXA010000002.1, on the reverse strand, counting down.
GTCGAGGCGACCACGGCCGCGCTGGATCGGATCGAGGCCAGCCAGCCCACGCTCAACGCGTTCCGGGTGGTGGTGCGCGAGCGGGCGCTCGCCGACGCGGCGGCGGCGGATCGGCGGCTGGCCGCCGGGGAGCGGCTGCCGCTGCTCGGTGTGCCCATCGCCATCAAGGACGACACCGATCTCGCCGGTACCCCAACGGCTTTCGGCTGTGGCGGCGATTTTCCCGCCAAGACCGAGGACGCCGAATCGGTGCGGCGACTGCGCGCGGCCGGTGCGGTGATCGTCGGCAAGACCAATACCTGCGAACTCGGACAGCTCCCGTTCACCAGCGGAGATGCCTTCGGGCACACCAGGAATCCGTGGAGCGCCGAGCATACGCCGGGCGGCTCCTCCGGTGGTTCCGCCGCGGCGGTGGCGGCCGGATTGGTTCCCGCCGCACTGGGTTCCGACGGCGCGGGGTCGGTGCGCATCCCCTCGGCGTGGAACAACCTGGTGGGCATCAAACCGCAGCGCGGACGCATCTCCACCTGGCCGCTGGCCGAGGCGTTCGAGGGGCTCACCGTGAACGGCCCCCTCGCCCGCACCGTGGCCGACGCGGCGCTACTGCTCGATGCCGCCGCCGGGCCGCATCCGGGTGACAAGCACGTCCCGCGCGCCCTGCGCGTCTCCGAGGCCGTGGGCCGCGATCCCGGCCGCCTGCGCATCGCGCTGTCCCTGCGCATCCCCTTCACCGCCACCAGGACCGCACTCGATCCGGAGGTGGCGGGGCGCGTCCACGCGCTGGCGGACACCCTGCGCGGCCTCGGCCACGAGGTGACGGTGGCCGATGTGGATTACGGCGTGCTTCTCGGCGCGAGCTTCCTGCCCCGCTCCATGGTGGGCATCCGGCACGCGCTCGACCGACTGCCGGGCGCGGCCGTCGATCCGCGCACCAGGCACAATGCCCTGCTCGGCCGCGTGCTCGGCCCGGCCCTGTTCGCCGCCCGCGCCGCCGAACCCCTGCTGCGCATGCGCATCGGCGCCATGTACGACAGGTTCGACGTGGTGCTCTCCCCCACCACCGCCACCCCGCCCCCGGGCGTCACCGAGATCGACGGCATCGGCACCATGGCGACCGACGCCCTCATCACCGCCGCCTGCCCGTACACCTGGCCGTGGAATGTGCTGGGCTGGCCCAGCGTCAACGTCCCCGCGGGCTTCACCGCCGCCGGACTGCCGGTGGGTGCGCAGCTCATGGGCCCGGCCAACTCCGAGGAGCTGCTGGTTTCGGTTGCGGCCCAACTGGAGTCGGAGCTGAAGTGGTACGAGCAGCGGCCCGCGCCGTGGTGGCTGGAGCATCCGGCGGCGTGAGCACCGACAGGCGGTAATCGGCCGGGATCGTCGATTTCCGGCCGTGTCGACGACGCTGCGGCCACGACAGCGTGGACCGTGACAACACCGAGCACAGCCGCGACACCACCGGCACCACCGCGACGGCTTAGGCACCACCGCGACGGCTTAGGCACCACCGCGACGACTTCGGCACCACCGCAGCGATATCTCGTCTACCGCCATGTCGCGACATCCGCTCCGAACCGTGCGACTTCACCGGCTGCACCACCGCGGCGACATCGGCACCACCGAAGCCACACCGCCACATCGACGGCGTGCCCGCACCCGCTGAGCCGCGCCGAGGCGGCGTGCCTGCGGGGTGACCAATGCCGCGCCCGGTAGCATCCCGCACGACCGGACGCCCGACCGGAACCCAGATCCCTGCCCCCTGGACCCATCCCTGGTAGGCCACGCGGTCCGGGTGCCTGAGACCGGATCACTGAGAGCGAGTCCCCGACCTCGAGGAGGCCGTCGTGCTGGCAGTCGTACAGATCCTGGCCGCGCTCGCGGGTCTGGTGCATGTGGCGATCTTCTATATGGAAGCGGTGCGGTTCACCGACCCGAAGGTGCACCGCGGCATCTTCGGCGTCGCCGAGGACGAGGTGGCAGCCACGCAGCCGTGGGCGTTCAACCAGGGGTTCTACAACCTGTTCCTCGCCATCGGCGCATTCGTCGGCGTGGCCCTGGTCCGTGCCGACGCCTCGGCCGGTTGGGCGCTGATCCTGATGAGCTGCGGCTCCATGCTCGCCGCGGCCGTGGTACTGGTCGCCCGCTACCGCGACAAGGCCAACGCGGCCGCCAAGCAGGCTCTCTTCCCGGCTCTGACGCTGCTGGCCGCGCTCTCCCAGCTGTAGGCCCGGCCGTCAGCCGGTGCGGCGCGGCCCGGCTCTCCTCGTCGGCGGCGCGATAGATCACCAGGTGGTGAAGGAGGTGGCGGCGCAGCCGGGCCGCACCCCGGCGCAGGTCGCGCTGGCCTGGACGCTGCGCAATCGGCCGTCACCGCGCCGATCATCGGCGCGCGGACGCCCGAACAGCTTGAGGACAATCTCGGGGCGCTCACCGCGGAGTTCGATGCCGGGCAGGTGGCGCGACTGGAAGCGGCGAGCGCCGTCGACCTAGGCTTCCCGCACGAGTTCCTGGCCCGCGAGATGACGCGCACCGTGACGACCGGCGGACTCACCGTCCAGGCGCGGCGGTGAGGCCGCCGCGCGACCGGCTCAGAAGCCCAACTTGCCCAACTGTTTCGGGTCTCGCTGCCAGTCCTTGGCGACCTTGACGTGCAGGTGCAGGTAGATACGGGTGCCGAGGATGTGTTCGATCTGCTTGCGGGCGTTGGTGCCGACCTCTTTGAGGCGGGAGCCGCCCTTGCCGATGATGATCGCCTTCTGGCTGGGGCGTTCGACGTAGAGGAGGGCGTGCACGTCGAGCATGTCCTTGGCGGACTTGGCATTCGGGTCGTCGGCGTCCACCTCGCGGGGCAGGATCTCCTCGATGACCACGGCCAGGGAGTGTGGGAGCTCGTCGCGCACGCCTTCGAGGGCGGCTTCGCGGATGAGCTCGGCCATGAGGGTTTCCTCGGGCTCGTCGGTGAGCTCGCCGTCGGGGTAGAAGGCCGGGCCCTCGGGCATCTTCGAGGCGATCACATCGACGAGGGTTTCCACCTGCTCGCCCTTGACCGCCGATACCGGCACCACGTCGGCGTCGGGCCCGAGCAGTTCCGAGACCGCCACCAGCTGGTGGGCGATCTGGTCGCGGCTCACCTTGTCGATCTTGGTGACCACGCCGAGCAGGGTGGTCCTGGGGGCCATGAGCTTGATCTGCTCGATGATCCAGCGGTCGCCGGGGCCGATCTTCTCGTCGGCCGGAACGCACATGGCGATCACGTCGACCTCAGAGTAGGTGTCGCGCACCAGGTCGTTGAGCCGTTGCCCGAGCAAGGTGCGGGGCCGGTGCAGGCCGGGGGTGTCCACCAGGATCAGCTGGGCGTGCTCGCGGTGCACGATACCGCGAATGGTGTGCCGGGTGGTCTGCGGCCGCGAGGAGGTGATGGCGATCTTCTGCCCCACCATGGCATTGGTGAGCGTGGACTTGCCGGTATTCGGCCGTCCCACGAAACAGACGAAACCCGAACGGAATTCACTCATTCGAACACCTCGGATCCGGTATGTGCGTCGGAGCCCTCCGGTACGCCGGAGCGCTGGGCGGGATCGCCCTCCACGGGCCCGTCGACAATGTCGAAGACCTTGCCCTTGGCATCGGAGAAGATGATCTTCGCCGTCTCCGACACCTCGCGTACGGCGGCCACTCCCCGGTCGGAGAACGGGCTGCCGACCACCACCGCCGCCTCGAAACCCTCGGCGCCACTGGAGATCGCGGCCGCGACGGCGGCCTGCAGCGCGGTCAGCCGCAGGGCGTGCAGCGATACCTCACCGGCGGCGTAGGTGCGCCCGTCGGTGTCCCGGATCGCCGCCCCGCCGGACCCCCCGGCGCGGCCCATGGCCCCGCGCGCCAGGATCAGCAGCTTGTTGTCCTCGGCATCCAGTTCAATCATCGGCCTCTCCATCCTCATTCGCGCCGGACCCGCCGACGCCGTCCGCTCCGGCCGATTCGCCGTCGCCCCGTTCCGATGCGGCCTTGCCGGCACCGGCCTTCTCGGCGGCCCGCTTCACCACGACCGTGTGCACCCGCACCCGGCCGCGGGCGTCGGAACCGCCCTCCCCCTTCAGCACCAGTCCGTGCGCCACCGCTTTCGAACCCGGCAGCGGCACGCGCCCCAATTCGTGTGCGAGCAGCCCGCCGACGGTGTCGACGTCCTCCTCCTCGATCGCCATGCCGAACAGCTCGCCCAGGTCCTCGACCGACAGTCGGGCGGAGACACGGTATTTGCCGTTGCCGAGGTCCTCGACATCGGGCACCTCGTTCTGGTCGTACTCGTCCACGATCTCGCCGACGATCTCCTCGAGCACGTCCTCGATGGTGACCAGTCCGGCGATGCCGCCGTATTCGTCCACCAGCACCGCCATGTGATTGCGACGGCGCTGCATCTCGTCGAGCAGATCGTCGAGCGGTTTGGAGTCCGGCACGAAGACGGCCGCGCGCATCACCTCGTGCACGCGGACCTTCCGGCTGCGATCCGCGTAGGGCACCATATCCTTCAGGTACACCACGCCGACGATGTCGTCGACGTTCTCGCCGATCACCGGAATCCGGGAGTGCCCGGACCGCACCGCCAGCGACATCGCCTGCGCCACGGTCTTCTCCGACTCGATCCACACCATTTCGGTGCGCGGCACCATGACCGCGCGGGCCGCGGTGTCGCCGAGTTCGAATACCGACTGGATCATGCGGCGTTCGTCGTCGGCCACCACGCCGCGCTCACCGGCGAGGTCGACCACCTCGCGCAGTTCGATCTCGGAGGCGAAGGGGCCGTTGCGGAATCCCTTACCGGGGGTGATGGCATTGCCGATGAGAATGAGCAGCCGACTGATCGGGCCGAGCAGGGTGCCGATGGCCTGCAACGGCAGCGACGCCGCCAGTGCGAGCGAATACGCGTGCTGGCGTCCCAGTGTGCGCGGCCCGACCCCGATCACCAGATAGTCCACCAGCACCATGACGGCGGCGGTGACGACCAGTGCCCAGAGCTGATCCATCCAGTCCAGCAGTACCGCGGCCAGCAGCACCGTCGCGGTGATCTCGCACAGCACCCGCAGCAGCACCATGAGATTCACATAGCGGGGCCGATCGGTGATGATGTGCGCCAGCCGCGCCGCGCCGGGCCGCTCGGCCCGCACCATATCGTCCACCCGGGCCGCCGAAATGGTGTTCAGCGAGGAGTCGAGCGCCGCGAAGATGCCACCCAACGGCACCAGCACGATCGCCAGCGCCAGCAGAAACAGTGAATTCACGCCGGGTCCAGCGGATCTCCGGGCGCGGTGAAGCCGGTCTTGCCGAGCAGCCGGGCATCCCGCTCGGCCAGTTCGGCGCGCCGCTGGGCCTCGCGCACACTCTCGTACCAGCCCTCCAGCAGCGACGCCTGGAGGGCGAACATCTCCTTCTCCTCCTCCGGCTCGGCGTGGTCGTAGCCGAGCAGGTGCAGGACGCCGTGCACGGTCAGCAGCGCCAACTCGTGGTCGACGGAATGTCCGGCCTTGGTGGCCTGCTGTGCCGCGAATTCGGGGCACAGCACGATATCGCCCAGCATGGAGGGGCCGGGCTCACCGGCGTCGGGACGCCCGCCCGGTTCCAGCTCGTCCATGGGGAACGACATGACGTCGGTGGGACCGGGCAGATCCATCCAGCGCATGTGCAGATCGGCCATGGTGTCGAGATCGACCAGCACCATCGACAGTTCGGCCGCCGGATGCACGTCCATCTGGCCGATCACGAAACGCGCGACACTGACCAGCTCCTCTTCGGATACGTCCATACCCGATTCATTGGCGATCTCGATGCTCACCCGCTCAGCCTATCGGCCGAGTTCAGCGCCGCTCCGCTCGGCTCGCGGCACGCCGCTGCGCACGATTGCCCGGATAGTGCGCCGTCACCTGCGGGCGCGTCTCCGCCTCGAACCGGTCGTAGGCGTCCACGATCTGCCCGACCAGCCGGTGGCGGACCACATCCGCGCTGGTGAGCTCGGAGATATGGATGTCCTCGATGCCGTCGAGGATCTCCGTCGCCGCCCGCAGCCCCGACCGCGCACCACTGGGCAGATCGACCTGGGTGATGTCACCGGTCACCACGATCTTGGAACCGAAGCCCAACCGGGTGAGGAACATTTTCATCTGCTCGGCCGTGGTGTTCTGCGCCTCGTCCAAGATGATGAAGGAATCGTTGAGGGTGTTGTGCGTGAGCAGGAAATCCTCGGTCACATACAGCGAATCCGCCGCCGCGACCCGGATGCACACGGCTTCCTCGGTTCCCGCCTCCTCGATGCGATCGATGAACCGCATCGGCCGCCCGCCGCCGGTGGCCGCGTACTTCTCGGCCTTGCGGGCCAGTCGGAAGGGAGCGATGCCCTCCGGCAGGCGAATATCGAGTATGTGCGCATCGGAGCGGTGATGCACCTCCCGGCCTCTCGCCAAGCCGGGCCGGCGTCCGAGTGCCGGTCGGGTGCGGTGGTACACCACACCGCCCAAGGATTGGACGAGGAAGACGACATCGTCACGCAGACGGTCCGACACGGTCGTGAACTGGATGCGGCAGGTTCTCCCCTGCTGGGTGACCGGACCGCCGTCGGAATCGAGCAGACCCTGCAAGACACCGAGCCGGACATCAGACGAGTTGAACAGATACTCACTCGGTATGAACTTCGAATCCGAACGCGAACCCGCCAGTCCGAGTGTCCGCGCGACCGCCGTCACCGGATTCTCGATGGTGATCACTTCGCCCGGCGTCGTGATGCGATTGAGCACGTAGTCGACGTCGGATTTCCGGCGGGCGACGATACCGGGGATCAGATTCTCGAGCGCCCGCACCAACTCGGGATCGGTGGTCGCGAAACTCTGTGTGGACGAGCAGGTCAGGCAACCGTCTCCGAGCAGCAGGCCGAGGGCGTACGGGTCCATCGGCACCGGACGCGGTTCGAACCGCACCGCATCACTCAGGAGCGGCAGTTCGTAACGGTGATAGTGCGCGGCCCGCAGGTTGCCGATCATCTCCTTCGTCTGGAGCACCCGAGCGGGCTTGCCACGCCGCCGATCATCCCGGGTGTACACGGACCACAGGTGGTCGCCCGAAGCCAGTGTCGAGGAGCCGTCCTGGGTGTGAACGCGATAGATCTCCTTGAATCCCTGCGGGTACACACCGAGCACCTCGGTCGGGCGGCCATCGGAACCGATGACGTAGTCCCCGACCTCGATCGTGCCGATCGGGCGGAAGCCAGCGGGCGTCAGCACCTTCGTGAAGAGGGGCTGCGCACGGCCGCGCATGTACGCCAGCGGCGCGACCTCGATGACGCCCGCGGCCATGAGCTTGGGAATGGCCTCGGGATCCATCATGTCGTGCAGGGCGTCGTAGAGCGGGCGCAGGTACGGGTCGATCTTCTCGTTGAGCGTGCCCGGCAGGAAGCCGAGCCGCTCCCCCGCCTCGACCGCGGGCCGGGTCAGAATGATGCGGTTGACCTGTTTGGTCTGCAACGACTGCACGGCCTTGGCCATGGCGAGGTAGGTCTTGCCGGTACCGGCCGGGCCCACGCCGAACACGATGGTGTGCTCGTCGATGGCGTCGACGTAGCGCTTCTGATTGAGAGTCTTGGGCCGGATGGTCTTGCCGCGCCGGGACAGGATGTCCAGGCTCAGCACCTCCGCCGGGGAATCCGAGGAACCCTCGGTGAGCATGGAGTACGTGTGCCGGACCGCCTCGGGGGTCACCACCCGGTTGCGCGCGGTGAGCGCCACCAGCTGGGCGATGACGCGCTCCGCGAGAGCCACGTCGGCCGGTTTGCCGGTGAGGGTGACGGAATTGCCGCGGACATGGATGTCGGCGTCGAGCAGGCGTTCGAGTTCACGCAGGTTCTCATCCGCCGAACCCAGGAATCCGAACACCGATTCCGGTGCGAGTTCGATACTCGAACGTACGGTCCGCCCCGCCGGTCCGGACCCGTTGCCGCCGGCTCCGATGCCCGCGACGGGAGTGGTCTGGTCGCCGTTTTCGCCTGGTGTTCTCAAAAGTGGCTATAGCCTGCTTTCCGGTCTCGAACGTCACCTTCGTTGATGAAAGTTTAGCGCCGTCCACCGACAGCGCCCAGTGAATATGCTGCTACCGGCAGTGCCGCTGCGAGACCGTCACCCGGCCGAGGCGGGCTGGTGACCGGGGCGCGGCTCGGGTCGCGCCGCCGCCCAGTCGAGGGTGAAATCGCGGAACCGCCGCACCGCCTCCGACGGCGCGGCGCCGGGCGTCCAGATCATGCCGACGGTGCGCAGGGCATTCGAATCGGTCAGCGGCAGCAGCGTCAGCCCCGGCTGGAGGCCGGTGATACGCGGGTCCTCGAGCGGCAGCAGCGCCACCCCGAGACCCACCGCGACCAGACCCGCGATGGTGCCGAGATTGCTGCATTCGAAGCCGATGCGGGGGCGGAAGTCGGCGGCGGCGCACAGATCGTCGAGCACCCGACGCATGCCGAAACCCGGGTGCATGGCAATGAATTCGGCATCGGCCGCATCGGCCAGGCCGACCTGCCGCCGCCCGGCGAGCCGATGGTCGGCGGGCACCGCCAATGCCAGCTGCTGGCGCAGCAGCGGCCGCCAGCCCAATCCGGGCGCGGCCGGTTTGGGCGAGACCAGGCCCAGATCGGCGCGGCCGTCGAGCACCGCCGCGGTCACCACATCGGCCGCGTCCTGGCTCAGGGTGAAGGTGATGCGCCCGGTGCGGCGGCGGAAGCCCGCGATCAGTTCGGGGACCAGACGTGCGCCCAGAGAATGCTGAAAGGCCAGCCGCACCACGCCTTTGGCGGGGTGCGCGAGGTCGGCGAGTTCCCGCTCCGCGGTCTCGAGTTCGGCGCGGGCACGTCGTGCGTGCTCGTAGTAGACGCGCCCGAAGTCGTTGAGCGTGAGGCGTTTTCCGTGCCGGTCGAACAGGTGCACACCGAGGCGGCGTTCCAGGCGGGCCAGCATGCGCGACAGGGTCGGCTGGGTCAGGTGCAGGCGTTCGGCGGCCGCGCCCACCCGCTCGAGTTCGGCGAGCGTGATGAACCAGTGCAGATCGTCACTGCCCATGCCATCCTCCGCCGGTTAGCTGCACAAATACCGATTCGGCATCAACTTCCGATTCATTATGCATTTCCTTTGTCATGCCCGGTGTGCGCATGGTGGGCAACATGAGCATCGCGGCGGCCACCGAGACCGCGTCCCGGGACAAGCGCATCATCCTCGCCCTGTTCGCGGCGGGTTTGACCACCTTCGCGTCCATGTACAGCGCACAGGCGCTACTGCCCAGCCTGTCGGCGGCGTTCGGGGCGACCCCGGCGCACGCGGCGCTGGCGGTCTCGCTCACCACGGGACTGCTGGCGCTGGCGATCGTGCCGGTGAGCGTGCTGTCGAATCGGTTCGGGCGCACCCGGGTGATGCGGGCGTCGGCCCTGGCGAGCTGTGCGATCGGGCTGCTGCTCCCCTTCGCCCCGACGCTCGACGTGCTGCTGGCCGGGCGCGCGGTGCAGGGGCTCGCGCTGGCCGGGGTGCCCGCCGTGGCCATGGCGTATCTGGCCGAGGAGATCGGCACGGCGGGGCTGGGCGCGGCCATGGGCGTGTACGTGTCCGGCACCAGCGTCGGTGGTCTGTCGGGGCGACTGATTCCGGCGGTCACCCTGGAGGCGGCCTCGTGGCGCTGGGCGGCGGCGGTGCTGGCGGTGGCAGCGGCGCTGTGCACCGTGTGGTTCGTGCGGGTGCTCCCGCCGTCGCGGCACTTCACCCCGGTCACCGCCGATATCCGCACGCTCGCAGCGGATCTCGCGGGCCACCTGCGGCATCGCACCCTGCTCCCGCTGTTCGCCACGGCCTTCGTGCTGGCGGGCGGATTCACCGCGCTGTACAACTTCCTCGGCTTCCGCCTCACCCGGCCGCCCTTCGCACTGTCCGAGGCCGTGGCGGGTTCGGTCTTCGCCATGTATCTGGCGGGCACCGTGGCGGCCACGCTGGCGGGCCGCTGGGCCGATCGCCACGGCCGACACCGCGTGCTCATCGCGGCCATCCTGGCCATGGCCGCGGGTGTGGTACTCACTCTGCCCGACCACCTGCCGCTCATCTTGCTCGGCGTCTTGCTCTGCACCGCAGGCTTTTTCGGCGCGCACGCGGTGGCCAGCGGCTGGGTGGGCACGGCCGCCGTCGGCAACCGCGCCGCCGCGTCGTCCCTCTACGTCTTCGCCTACTATCTGGGCAATTCGATCATCGGCGGTGCGGCGGGCCTGGCGTACGGCCACCGGGGCTGGGTCGGGCTCACCGCATACGTGGCCGTACTCGTCGGCGCGGCCGTGCTGCTGGCGGTGCCGTTGTACCGCGCCGCCCGGGCGGCTCCTCTCACTGCTGCCATGCACGGCACCGATAGCCCTGCATTCCGCACACCCGAGCCGGGCCCATCGGAACCGGTCTGAAACCCGTCGTCAACCGCGCACCCGGCACACCGGATGGCGGGCCGCACGGCCTTGCCGGATCGCAGCTCGTGTGGTCCTGCCCGTTGCGGGTCGTGCGGTCTTGCCGTGCCGCAGGCTGTTCAGGCCTTGGTGGGCAAGGCCGGGAGACCCGGCTGCCGTATGCCACGGTTCGCACACGGCCGCGCGGCGGGTGCGAACGTCAGCGTGCGGGGCTACCAGCGGGGTGTCAGCGCGCCCAGTGCGCCGAGCGCGACGGCCGCGGCGGTGGAGGTGCGCAGCACGGTGGGGCCGAGCAGGACGGTGTCCGCGCCCGCGTCGGCGAGGGCGGTCAGTTCGGTGTCGTCCAGGCCGCCTTCGGGGCCGACGATGAGCACGATCTCGGGTGCGTCGGCGAAGGGCAGGCGGGTGAAGCGGCCGGTGCCGGATTCGTGCAGGGCGGCGACGACCGCGCCCGCCGCCTTGGCGGTGCGGACCAGGTCCAGCACGTCGGCGGTGCGGTGCAGGTCGGCCACGTCGGGGATGTAGGCGCGCCGCGACTGGCGGGCGGCCTGTTTGGCGGCGCTGCGCCATTTCTCGACGGCCTTGTGCGCCTTGGCTTCCCAGTTGGAGACGCAGCGGGCGGCCTGCCAGGGGACGATGGCGTCCGCGCCCGCCTCGGTCATGAGTTCCACCGCCAGTTCGGAGCGGTCGCTCTTGGGTAGCGCCTGGACGACCGTCACCTGCGGGGTCGCCGGATCGGCGACCCGGCGGCCGAGGACCTTCAGTTCCAGCCGATCCTTCTGTGCCGCCACCACTTCCGATTCGGCGAGGACCCCGTGCCCGTCGGAGAGGGTGATGGGCTCACCCACTCGAACGCGGCGCACCGTGGCGGCGTGCCGCCCCTCCGGGCCGTCCAGGACGGCGGTGCCGCCCGGTTCGGGGACCTCGTCCAGGTAGAAGACGGTGGCGGCCACCGGGTCAGCGTCCGCTGAAGGAGGCGCGCAGCCGGGCGAACAGCCCGCTGTTGTGCTCGGACTGGGCCGTCAGCACCTCGGTGCGCTCGTTGCCGCGCAGGCCCTTGTATTTGCGCAGCAGATCGGTCTGCTTGCCGTCCAGCTTGCTCGGGATGACGATGTCCAGGTGTGCGATCAGATCGCCGCGGGAGTTGGCACGCAGCTTGGGCATGCCGTGGCCGCGCAGCACCGACACCTCGCCGGGCTGGGTGCCAGCCGGAATGGTGAGCTCCACCGGACCGTCGAGGATGGTGTCGATGACCACCGTCGCACCCAGCGCCGCGTCCACCATGGGGACGCGGATGGTGCAGTGCAGATCGTCGCCGTCACGCACGAAGGTGTCGTGCGGCTGCTCCACGATCTCCACGTACAGGTCACCGGCCGGGCCACCGCCGGGGCCGACCTCGCCCTGCGCGGCCAGACGCACGCGCATGCCGCTGGCCACACCCGCCGGAATGGGCGCGGCGATCTCACGCCGCGACCGCACCCGGCCGTCGCCGCCGCACTTGCGGCACGGATCGGGAATGGTCTCCCCCGCGCCACGGCAGGTCGGGCACGGCCGCGAGGTCATGACCTGGCCCAGGAAGGACCGCTGCACGGTCTGCACCTCGCCCGCGCCGCCACAGGTCTCACAGCGCACCGGTTTGGAGTTGCCATTGGTGCCCGCACCCTGGCACAGGTCGCAGAGTACGGCGGTGTCGACGGTGAGGTGCTTGGTGACCCCCACCGCGCACTCCTGCAAGGACAGCCGCGTCCGCAGCAGCGAATCCGCGCCGGGCTGCACCCGCCCACGCGGCTTGCGCTGACCACCGGAAGCGCCCATACCGCCGAAGAACGCCTCGAACACGTCCCCGAGGCCGCCGAAACCGGCACCGGAGAAGCCGCCGCCCATGCCGCCGCCGGACTCCAGCGGGTCACCGCCGAGATCGACGATGCGCCGCTTCTCCGGGTCGGTGAGCACCTCGTAGGCGCTCGACACCTCGCGGAAGCGCTCCTGCGCACCCGGATCCGGATTCACATCGGGATGCAGTTCACGCGCCAGCTTGCGGTAGGCGCGCTTGATCTCCTGGTCGGTCGCGTTACGCGCGACACCGAGCAGTGCGTAATAGTCCCGTGCCACTTGCGCTCTCTAGTCCTGTCCTGGGGCTCGTCCCCGCCCGTGCGGGGAAACACTGTTCAACCGGCTCACCGTTCGGCGAGCACCTCACCGATATACCGGGCGACCGCGGCCACCGAAGCAATGGTCCCGGGGTAGTCCATCCGGGTCGGACCGAGCACACCCATTCCCCCGAGCACGGTACCCGTTACGCCGTAGCCGGTGGACACCACCGCCGTACCGCGCATCTGCTCGACCTTGGTCTCCTCCCCGATCTGCACGGTCACGGTACCCGGCTGCTGTGCCGCGGCCAGCAGCTTCAGCACGATCACCTGCTCCTCGAGCGCCTCCAGCACCGAACGCAGCGAGCCGGGGAAGCCGTTGCCCGCGAAATCGGAGGCGCTGCGGGTCAGATTGGCGGTGCCGCCGAGCACCAGCCGCTCCTCCGGATGTTCGACGAGGGTTTCCACCAGCACCGTCGACACCCGCACCAGCACGTCCCGCAGTTTGGCCGGGGCGTGCTCGGGCAGTTCGGCCACCGCGGCCGAGGCCGCGTTCAGCCGTTTGCCGTCCATGGCCTTGCCGAGCATGCCGCGCAGCGCGGCGAGATCCTCCTCGGAGACCACATCGCCCAGCTCCACCAGCCGCTGGTCGACGCGGCCGGTGTCGGTGATGACCACCAGCAGCAGCCGGGCGGGATTGAGCGCGACCACCTCCAGATGGCGGACGGTGGAGGCGGTGACGGTCGGGTACTGCACCATGGCGACCTGACGGGTCAGCTGGGCCAGCAGGCGCACCCCGCGCCGCAGCACATCGTCGAGATCGACGCCGTTCTCCAGGAATTCCATGATCGCCCGCCGCTCGGCCCCGGACAGCGGTTTCACCTCGGCGATGTGGTCGACGAACTGGCGATAGCCCTTGTCGGTGGGGATGCGGCCGGAGCTGGTGTGCGGCTGGGTGATGTAGCCCTCGGCCTCCAGCACCGCCATGTCATTGCGCACGGTCGCGCTGGAGACGCCCAGGTTGTGCCGATCGACCAGACTCTTGGACCCGATCGGTTCCTTGGTCGCGATGTAGTCCGCGACGATCGCGCGCAGGACTTCGAGCCGCCGTTGCTCGGTGCTCGACATCTGCCCCACCTCCTCGTTCGCCTTCGGGTCCGCCGCCCGCGCGCACCCGTTCGGAGCGCAGGGTGGACTCGCGGATTCCCGGTTGATCCGCGATCCAGTTTAATTGCCCGACGGCGTATCGCCCGCGCACCCGTCACCAGCTGCGTGGATCTCGGCCCGCAGCACTATCCCAAGATCATCCGCGGTTCATTGCCGGGCTTCCATTTGATGCCGCAGCCGATGCTGGGCGTATGCGGTTCCGGAACGATCCCGCCCGCGAACACGAACGACACCGCCGACCGCAGCGACGCACCGTCGGAGGGCAGATCGTTGCCGGGCCGGGCGGCGTCGAATTCGCCGCGGTAGGCCAGGCGGCGGTCGGCGTCGTAGAGGAACAGGTCCGGGGTGCACTGCGCTCGGAACGCCTTGGCCACCTCCTGCGATTCGTCGATCAGGTACGGGAACCGGAATCCGGCCCGCCGCGCCTGCTCACGCAGGTGGTCGGCATCGTCGTCGGGATAGTCGCGCACATCGTTGCTGCCGATCGCGACCGTGGCCAGGCCCTCGGTCGCCAGTTCCGCGGTCACCGCGCCGAACGCGTGCTCGATCCGCCGCACGTACGGACAGTGATTCGACAGGAAGGCGACCAGCAGGGCCGGTTGGGAAGCGAAACTGCTCAGCGAGAACGTGTCACCGTCGACGGACGTCAGGGTGAAGTCGGGGGCGGGCGTGCCGAGCTGAACCATCAGGGATTGGAGCGCCATCCGCCCATTGTCCGTCGCCGGGGCGCGTCTGTGCGGGGTTCGGCGTGGCGAATCAGCTCAGTTCGGCGAAGAAGGCGCGGATGTCGGCGGCCAGGATGTCGGGAGTCTGCATGGCCGCGAAGTGACCGCCGGAGTCGTAGTCGGTCCAGCGGACGATGTTGTTGACCTGTTCGGCATAGCGGCGGATGGCGACATCCTCGGCGAAGTTGGCCACGGCCGTGGGAGTGCGGGAGGGGGTGGGGAGGTTGCGGGTGTGCAGCGACTCGTAATACAGCTGGGCCGAGCTGCTTCCGGTGTTGGTGAACCAGTAGACGGAGATATTGGCCAGCATGTGGTCGCGGTTCACCCGGTCGTCCAGGGTGCCGTCGGTTCCGGTCCAGGCCTCGAATTTCTCGACGATCCAGGCGAGTTGGCCCGCCGGGGAGTCGGCCAGCGCGAAGCCGAGGGTGTGCGGTCGGGTGCCCTGGATCTGGAAGTAGCCGCTGCCGTCGGAGAGGTAGCGGCCCAGGCGCAACAGGCGGATGCGCTCGAGTTCGGTGAGGGTCTCCACCTCCTGGTCCGGTACCGGGCCGTAGGGGATGAAGCCCATGGTGGCGGCGTTGACGTGCACGCCGATCACGCTGCCGGAGTCGATGCGGCCGAGGTCCGGGGCGATGAACGCGCCGAAGTCGCCGCCCTGCACCCCGTAGCGCGGGTAGCCGAGGCGGCGCATGAGTTCGGCGTAGGCGCGGGCGGTGCGGGTGCTGTCCCAGCCGATGTCGGGGGTGGGGCCGGAGAAGCCGAAGTTGGGATGCGACGGAATGATCAGGTCGAAGACCGGGCCGTCGTCCCCCGGATCGGTGAGCGGTTCGATGACGTCCAGGAATTCCAGCACCGACCCGGGCCAACCGTGCAGCAGCACCATCGGGATGGCATCGGGATGGCGAGAACGGATGTGCAGGAAGTGGATTCGCGTGCCGTCGATGGTGGTGAGGTATTGCGGATAGGAGTTGAGCCGCTTCTCCCACACCGTCCAGTCGAACCGCTCCGCCCAATGCCCGGCCAGTTCGCGCAGATAGTCGACCGGGACGCCTCGCGCCCAGCCGACGCCGGGAATCTGTGTGGGCCAGCGGGTTTCGCCGAGCCGTCGGCGTAGATCCGACAACTCGTCCCGGCCGATCTCCACCTGGAACGGAACAATGTCCTCGTCGTACATGACGGATTCCTCGCAGCCGCGAAACGAACTCGAAAGCCCTGGTGGGCAGCAGCCTAGTCGGCCGCCTCGGCATTCCGGCACGGTTTCGGTGCGCCCGCCCCCGGCAGCCCGTTCCCCCCGACCTCGCCGCATCGGCGAGCCTGCCGGTCACAGCCGCACCGGGCCGCCGGTCGACAGGGCATGGATCGCGACGCGACGGGGCGTGGATCGCGACGCCTCCCACCGACCGGGAGAGCGAACCGCGACGCGGTATCCAGTCGGCTTCATCCGACGAACCACGGCACAGCCCTGCGATCGCCAGCGACGGACCGCACTCCGTCGGCCTATGTGAGCAGCGTGCGGACGACTG
The DNA here is from genome assembly GCF_030766805.1 of Nocardia sp. CC213A. NCBI lineage: Bacteria > Bacillati > Actinomycetota > Actinomycetes > Mycobacteriales > Nocardiaceae > Nocardia > Nocardia sp. CC213A. The sequence goes on along the minus strand of NZ_JASFXA010000002.1, from coordinate 587,349 downwards.
CGTCGGCCAGCAGGCGGCCGCGGTCGGTGAGCATGAGCCTGTCCTCGCGACGTTCGGCGAGCCCGTCGGCAATGACGCGGGCGGCGGCGGCGCGACCGGCGGCATCGAGTTCGTCCAGGGGCAGGCCGGTGCGCAAGCGGACGGTGAGCATGACCCGCTCGGTGTAGCGCTCCTCGGCGGTGAGCTGTTCCCAGCCGGCGGCCGGGAGCGCGCCGGTGGCGACCCGCTCCGCGTAGCGCGCCGGATGCTTCACATTCCACCAGCGCACGCCGCCCACGTGGCTGTGCGCGCCCGGACCCGCGCCGAGCCAGTCGCCGCCGTCCCAGTAGCCGAGGTTGTGGCGGCAGCGGGCGGTGTCGTCGGCGGCCCAGTTGGAGACCTCGTACCAGTGCAGATCCGCCTGTTCGAGGCGGGCGTCGAGGCGTTCGTAGCGGGCGGCGAGCACATCCTCGTCGGGGGCGGGCAGTTCACCACGGCGCACGCGGCGAGCCAGGGCGGTGCCGTCCTCGACGATGAGCGAATACGCCGAGACGTGGTCGACTCCCGCGGCGAGCACGGCGTCGATGCTGGCGTCCAGATCGGCGTCGGTTTCGCCCGGGGTGCCGTAGATGAGATCCAGGTTGACGTGGTCGAATCCGGCGGCGCGCGCCTCCCGGGCGGCGGCCACCGCCCGGCCGGGGGTGTGCGTGCGGTCGAGCACCTTCAGCACGTGCGCGGCCGCGGACTGCATGCCCAGTGAGATGCGGGTGTATCCGGCCGCGCGCAGCCGCTCGAAGAAGGCGGGCGAGGTGGATTCCGGATTCGATTCGGTGGTCACCTCGGCGTCGGCGGCGAGGGTGAAGTTGGCGCGCACCGCGTCGAGCACGTCCGCCAACCCGTCGCCACCGAGCAGCGACGGGGTGCCGCCGCCGACGAACACGGTCTCCACCGGCGGCACCGCACTCGGCAACGCCTCGAATTCCCGTGCCGCCGTGGCCAGTTCACCGCGCAGCGCCTCGAACCAGGTTTGCGGCGACGAGGAAGTGCCCAGTTCACCCGCCGTGTAGGTGTTGAAATCGCAGTAGCCGCACCGTGTGGCGCAGAACGGCACGTGGATGTAGATCCCGAACGCCCCGCCCCCGAAGTCGCGCAGCGTCGGCACCGACGATTCGGTGTCCGCCGGGGTGGCGTGGGCGGAGGATGGAGCGGATGCGGTCACCCATCCAGTCTGACCGGTCGCGCACATCACACCGCGAGCAGCACCGCGCTCGGCGCGGGCGTCCGACTTCCGGCCGCGCGATATCCCCGCCGTCGCGCACGCTGGTGGCCGCCCCGCATCCGCTCGGGTCCCGCGAGCCGAGCGGTCGTTCCGGGCAGGGCGGCCCTCCGGCGCGCCGGAGGCGGACTCAGTGGTCGACGACCGGGGTGTTCTGGCAGAAGGTGAGCAGCCAGCGGCCGTCCTCCTTGGTCATGCCGTAGAGCGGTGAGCCCTCGGACTGGACTTCACCGTCGTGGGAGAGATAGCGCTGCCGGACCTTGACGGCGGCCACGTCGGGCCGGATGAAGCGCACGAAGAACACCTCGTAGGTGGCGTAGCCGTCCTTGGTCGCGCCGGGCAGCACGGCACGGGTGAACTCGGCGATCTCGTCGCGTCCGTCGAGGAATCTGCCCGCGCCGGTGGTCCAGATGGCATCGGGGTGGAACAGGGCCAGGAAGGCGTCGGCGTCCTCGGCACGCTGGGCACGGTCGACGGCGGCGACCACGGCGTGGATGGCCTCGAGTTCGGCGGCGGTATCGATATCCGGTGTTGTCATACCCGAGATCGTTCAACCTCGATACCGGTTCAGGTCAATACCCGAAAACCGGTGGCGGGCCGGGCTATGAGAAGCGTCACAAATCAGGTCGGCTGTCCAGGGGATTTCCCGGAGAAGTCCGGAAAATACTGTCGAGCGGTCGGAACGACCCGTCTGACATGGCACAATAAGCTGCATGACGGCACTCGGAGTACGACTCGTGGCACGACGCCATGTCGACTTCAAGCGCGTCTGCAGCGCGAGCTGTCTGCCCGGAAGCCTCCGGTAGATCGGCTCCCCACTCTTCCCGGAAACCGGCGTCACCGCGACGCCGCGGAAACCGGTTCGCTGATAGCCGTATCACTGATTCGGAGGCGTGAGCCAGCCCCTCCCGCCTGCCCGCAAGACCCATCAGGAGCGATCCCCATGACGTCGAGCACCGACGCCACCAGTTCCGATTCCGCTCGCCCCGCCCGGCCCGCACGTCCCGCCGCCGAGCGACGCGTGCGCCCGGACCGGCCGCGTTCGGAAGCGCCCGTGGCACCTCGGGAGCGCACCGGTCGGCCGGTTCGCCGCAAGTCCGAGGGCCAGTGGGCGCTCGGCTACCGCGAGCCGCTCAACCCCAACGAGCAGAACAAGAAGGACGACAACCCGCTCAACGTCCGCGCTCGGATCGAGAACATCTACTCCAAGGCCGGATTCGACTCCATCGACAAGAGCGATCTGCGCGGCCGCTTCCGCTGGTGGGGCCTCTACACCCAGCGCGAAGAGGGCTACGACGGCACCTGGACCGGCGACGAGAACATCGACATTCTCGAGGCGAAGTACTTCATGATGCGGGTGCGCTGCGACGCGGGCGCGCTCAATGCCCGGCAGTTGCGCACCATCGGTGAGATCTCCACCGAATTCGGCCGCGACACCGCCGACCTCTCCGACCGCGAGAACGTGCAGTACCACTGGATCGAGATCGAGAACGTGCCGGAGATCTGGCGGCGGCTCGAGGAGGTCGGCCTGCACACCACCGAGGCGTGCGGCGACTGCCCGCGCGTCATCCTCGGTTCGCCGCTGGCCGGTGAATCCTTCGGCGAGATCCTCGATCCCACCCCGGCCATCGACGAGATCGTCAAGCGCTACATCGGCGACAAGCGCTACTCCAACCTGCCGCGCAAGTTCAAGACCGCCATCTCCGGCCAGCAGGACGTGGTGCACGAGATCAACGACGTCGCCTTCATCGGCGTCGAACATCCCGAACACGGTCCCGGACTCGATGTCTGGGTCGGCGGCGGCCTGTCCACCAATCCCATGCTGGCGCAGCGCTTGGGCGCGTGGGTGCCGCTCGACGAGGTGCCCGATGTGTGGGAGGCCATCGTGGCGCTCTACCGCGACTACGGCTACCGCCGCCTGCGCACCAAGGCGCGCATCAAGTTCCTGGTGAAGGATTGGGGCGTCGAGAAGTTCCGCGAGGTGCTCGAGACCGAGTACCTGAAGCGCAAGCTCATCGACGGACCCGCCCCGGAGAAGCCCGCGCGCCCCATCGACCACATCGGGGTGCAGAAGCTGCGCAACGGCCTCAACGCGGTCGGCTTCTCCCCCATCGCCGGTCGCGTCTCGGGCACCATCCTGCAGCAGGTCGCCGATGCGGTGGAGCGCGTCGGCTCCGACCGGGTGCGCTTCACCCCCTACCAGAAGCTCATCGTCCTCGATGTGGCCGACGACAAGGTCGATCAGCTGATCGACGAGCTGGCACCGCTGGGTCTGCACGCCCGTCCGTCGCACTGGCGACGGAATCTGCTGGCGTGCAGCGGTATCGAGTTCTGCAAGCTGTCGTTCGTGGAGACCCGCAAGCGCTCGCAGGTGCTGGCTCCCGAACTCGAGCAACGGCTCGCGGACATCAACGCCGACCTGGACGTGCCCATCACCATCAATATCAACGGTTGCCCGAACTCGTGCGGCCGGTCCCAGATCGCCGATATCGGCTTCAAGGGCCAGCTCGTCGACGACGGCGACGGGAATCAGGTGGAGGGCTTCCAGGTTCACCTGGGTGGCAGCCTCGGGCTCGACAGCGGTTTCGGCCGCAAGCTGCGCCAGCACAAGGTGACCAGCGCCGAGCTCGGCGACTACATCGAGCGCGTGGTGCGCAACTTCGTCAAGAACCGTGACGGTGACGAGCGGTTCGCGCAGTGGGCTGTTCGCGCCGACGAGGCAGATCTGCGGTAGTTGGGAGATACTGAAATGAGCACAGCATCGCACGGCGATCCCGTGGGGGGTGGCGGCCGGGTGACGGGCGGGCCAATAAAACTCGCTGAATCCGAGCTGCGGGCCATCGCCGAGAAGGGGGCGGCCGAACTCGGTCCGGACGCCACCGCGCTGGAACTGCTGCGGTGGACCGAGGACACCTTCGGATCCGATTACATCGTCGCCTCCAATATGCAGGACGCCGTGCTGGTGCAGCTGGCCGCGCAGGTGCGGGCCGACGGCGGAGCCGTCGATCGGGGTCCGGTGGACGTGCTGTTCCTCGACACCGGCTACCACTTCGCCGAGACCATCGGCACCCGCGACGCCGTGGAGATGGTGTACGGCGTGAACATCGTGAACGTCACGCCCGAACACACTGTGGCCGAACAGGATCAGCTGCTGGGCAAGGATCTGTTCGCCCGCGACGCCGGAGAGTGCTGCCGCCTGCGCAAGGTGGTGCCGCTGAAGAAGTCACTGTCCGGCTACAACGCCTGGGTCACCGGCATCCGCCGCGTGGAGGCTCCCACCCGCGCAGGCGCGCCCCTGATCTCCTTCGACGAGGCGTTCGGCCTGGTGAAGATCAATCCGATCGCCGCCTGGTCCGACGAAGAGATGGCCGCCTATATCGAGGCCAACGGCATCCTCGTCAATCCCCTTGTGGAAGAGGGATATCCGTCCATCGGTTGCGCTCCGTGCACGCGGAAGCCGGAACCGGGATCCGATCCGCGATCCGGCCGCTGGGCCGGGCTCGCCAAGACCGAATGCGGGTTGCACGCCTCATGACCAGTTTGATCGAGCCCAACGCCGTCACCGGCAACACCGTCACCGATAACACTGTCACCGAATTCGACACCCTGGCAGCGCTGGAGTCGGAGTCCATCCACATCTTCCGCGAGGTGGCGGGCGAGTTCGAACGGCCGGTGATCCTGTTCTCCGGCGGCAAGGACTCCACCGTGCTGCTGCACCTGGCCATCAAGGCGTTCTGGCCCGCGCCACTGCCCTTCGCGCTGCTGCACGTGGACACCGGGCACAACCTGCCCGAGGTACTCGAGTTCCGCGACAAGGTGGTCGAGAAGTACGGGCTGCGCCTGCATGTCGCCTCGGTCGAGGAGTACCTCGCCGACGGGCGGTTGACCGAACGCCCGGACGGTATCCGCAATCCGCTGCAGACCGTGCCACTGCTGGACGCCATCGCCGAGAACCGCTTCGACGCGGTCTTCGGTGGCGGCCGCCGCGACGAGGAGCGCTCGCGCGCCAAGGAGCGCATCTTCTCGCTGCGCGACGCCTTCGGACGCTGGGATCCCAAGCGGCAGCGGCCCGAACTGTGGAACCTGTACAACGGTCGCCACGCGCCCGGTGAGCATGTGCGGGTGTTCCCGCTGTCCAACTGGACCGAGCTGGACATCTGGCGCTACATCGCCCGCGAGAACGTGGAGCTGGCCACCATCTACTACGCCCACGAGCGCCCGGTGTACCTGCGCGACGGCATGTGGATGACCCCGGGTTCCTGGGGCGGCCCGGCCGAGGGTGAGGAACTGGTGGTCAAGTCGGTGCGCTACCGCACCGTGGGCGACGGCTCCACCACGGGCGCGATCATTTCCGATGCCGCCGACAACGCGGCGATTCTCGCCGAGGTGGCCGCGTCCCGGCTCACCGAACGTGGCGCGACCCGCGGCGACGACCGCGTCTCCGAGGCCGCCATGGAAGACCGTAAACGAGAGGGTTACTTCTGATGTCCGACCTGTTGAGACTCGCCACCGCCGGGTCGGTGGACGACGGCAAGTCCACCCTGGTCGGACGCCTGCTGTACGACACGAAATCCGTACTGGCCGACCAGATCGACGCGGTCACCCGCGCCTCGGTCGACAAGGGCCTGTCCACCCCGGATCTGTCGCTGCTCGTGGACGGCCTGCGCGCCGAGCGTGAACAGGGCATCACCATCGACGTGGCGTACCGCTACTTCGCCACGCCCAAGCGGTCTTTCGTACTCGCGGATACGCCGGGACACGTGCAGTACACCCGCAATACGGTGTCCGGCGCGTCCACCGCGCAGCTGGTGATCCTGCTCGTGGACGCCCGCAAGGGCGTGATCGAGCAGACCCGCCGTCATGCCGCGGTCATGGCGCTACTGGGCGTACCGAAGCTGGTGCTGGCGGTCAACAAGATCGACCTGGTGGACGATCCGGCCGCCGTGTTCGACAAGATCCGCGGCGAATTCGGGGAACTGACCGCCAAACTCGGCTGGGCTCCCGAGGATGTGCAGGAGATTCCGGTGTCGGCGCTGCACGGTGACAATGTCGCCTCGCGCTCGGAGAACACCCCGTACTACACCGGCCCCTCGCTCATCGAGCATCTGGAATCGGTGCCGGTGGACGCCGACAGCCACGGCCGCCACGAGGTGGGGCTGCGCTTCCCCGTGCAGTACGTGATCCGGCCGCGCACCGCCGAGTACCCGGACTACCGCGGCTACGCCGGACTGGTCGCCGCGGGCGTGGTCACCAAGGGCGACGAGGTCGTGGTGCTGCCCTCGGGCACCCGCACCACCGTCGAGCGCATCGACACCCCCGATGGTGAACTGCCGCAGGCACAGCCGGGACGCAGCGTCACCCTGGTGCTGGCCGACGACGTGGACGTCTCGCGCGGCGACACCATCGCCGCCGCGGCCGACGCCCCCGAGCCCATCGACTCATTCGACGCCACCGTGTGCTGGCTCGGTGACAAGCCGCTGCGCCCGGGTGCACGCCTGCTGCTCAAGCACGGCACCCGCACCACCCAGGCGATCGTGGGCGCACTGCTGGAGCGTTTCGACGAACAGCACCTGGCCGCCGACCCGAATCCGGAAACGCTGTCGCTCAACGATATCGGCCGCATCTCGGTGCGCGTGGCCGATCCCGTGGTGGCCGACGACTACAGCGTCAACCGGCACACCGGCTCCTTCCTGCTCATCGACCCCGCGGGCGGCAACACCCTGGCCGCGGGCCTGGTGGGCGATGCGCTGACCGCCGTCGAGGTCGGTGCGGAGATCGGCGTGTGAGCAGCGCCGAGGCGCGTCCGCAGCGGTGGACGAATTCTTCTGGTACCTGGACGGGTTCGGCCGCCGGGCCGCCGGAAGTCGGCTCTCCGGCACCGGAGATTGCCGCGGCCGCGCCGCTCGGGCACGGCGCGCGAGGCACCCCCGCGACCGGAGTGACACCGCACGGCGCGAGTGCGCCACGCACCGCCCCGGGTCCCGGTGGTCGCGGACGACATCGAGCGCCGGCGCTGATCGCGGTGGCGCATGGCAGCCGTGATCCGCGTTCGGCCGCGACCATGCACGCCCTGACCGAACGGATCGCCGCCGCACGTCCGGATCTGGATGTGCGCCTGGCGTTTCTGGATCTGAGCACGCCGTCGGTCGAACAGGTCGTGGCCGCGGTGGCGGCGGACGGTCATTCGCACGCCGTGGTGGTGCCGCTGCTGCTGGGCAAGGCTTTTCACGCCCGGGTGGATCTGCCTGGGCTGCTCGCCGAGGCGGGTGCCCGGTATCCGCGACTGCGGCTCACCCAGGCCGATGTGCTCGGACCCGATCCGCGGCTGGTCGAGGCGTTGCGTGACCGCGTGGTCGAGTCGCTGACCGCCGGGTCGACCGCTGCGGTGTCGCCCGCCGCGTTCATCGACACGTCCCTTCTCGAATCCGCACGCGCCGGCACGCGTGCTTTCACCGCTTCGTCGCTGACGAGCGACGTGCGCCTCGGCGTTGCCGTGGCCGCCGTGGGTTCGTCGTCCGCGGCAGCGAACGAACGAACAGCACATGTGGCCCGCGAGCTCACCGCGCTCACCGGCTGGGATTCCGAGATCTGTTTCGCCACCACCGAACCCACCGTCACCGCCGCGCTGTCGCGCCTACGCTCCCGTGGTGCGCGGCGTCTCCTGGTCGCCCCATGGTTCCTGGCTCCCGGCCTGCTCACCGACCGGCTGGTGAACGCGGCCCCCGACACAACCCACGCCGCCGCGATCGGCGCGCATCACCTGCTCGCCGACGTCGTGCTGAACCGATTCGACGCCGCGGCGTCGCTCCCCCGCACGCTGACCGCCTGACACATCCGCGACCCGGTCCCGTTCGTGACGGACACTTCCGCCACCTCTCGCTTCACGACCGCACCACCGTCCGCCCGCGCTGTTCGCTGCCACGTCGGCGTGGCCGGGACACCGCATCCATCGCCTCCACGGGTGGACATGCCCGGCGCCGAAGCAGCGCCACGGTGGGACGTCCTTCGGCATCGCCGCAGGCGAATGCCGGGTCGCGCGGTCGTCCGACACCATCGGCCCGAGCCGGTACCCCCGCCCGGGACTGCTCGGGCCGACAGCCGCATGCGCACCGGTGTCGGTGACTACATGCAGGCTTCGTAGTCCTTGCCGAAGGACCCGGTCACCGACGAGCACATGTCGTCGCCGATCGGAGTCGAACGGGTGTCGGAGGTGGCGACTTCGGCGGGCGCCTCGACCAGCGGGATATCGGCGGCTGCCGGTCCCGCGAGGGCGGCGGCCGCACCGATTCCGAAGGCGACGACGCCGGTCCGCAGCAGGATGCGCATGAGGGAACTCCTTTTGAAAGGCGATAGTTTCACAAACGCCGTCCGTACCATACCCACCGCCGACCGATCACGCCCGGGAACCGCGTCACTCACCCCGATATCGGGCCGCGCCGCTCACCCCGGCATCGGACCACGCCGCTTCCGCCGCCGGACACACCCGCCGATCTCACCCCGAGCCGGGGGCCGCTCACCCTCGTCCCACGCACCGATTCCGCCACCGGGCCGAGGAGGGCGCTCGGCCCGTCCCGCGCACCGATACGCTGGGCCGATGATCAAGGCTGTGGTGTTCGATGTGGGCGAGACGCTGATCGACGAGACGCGAATCTGGTGCCGGTGGGCCGACCGGCTGGGCGTGCCCCGATTCGCCATGCTCGGGGTGATCGGCGGCATGGCCGCCACCGGGCGACCGCTGGCCGACGCCTTCGAAGTGCTCTCGCCCGGAATCGATCTGGAGGAGGAGCAGATCGCCTGGGCAGCCGAGGAGCCCGACAGCCTGCGGGTGAACTTCGACGCCGACGATCTGTACCCGGATGTGCGCCGGGCACTGGCCAAGCTACGCGCCCGCGGGTTGCGGGTGATCATCGCGGGCAATCAGCCGCCGCAGGCCAAGGCGGCGCTGGAAGGCATGGACCTGCCCGTCGACGCCGTCTACACCTCCGCCGAGTGGGAGCTCGAGAAGCCGGATCCGAAATTCTTCGACAAGGTGGTGGAGGTGACCGAGCTGCGGCCGCCCGAGATCTGTTACGTCGGTGACCGGGTCGACAACGATGTCATGCCCGCCAATGCCGCGGGTATGGTGCCGGTGCTCATCCGGCGCGGGCCGTGGGGCTATCTGCATGCGGAACTGCCCCAGGCCACGCGCTACGGCGTGGTGGTCGACGGCTTGGACGCACTGCCCGATCTGCTCGCCCCCACCGACCGCTGAGTTCTCGCCGCCGAACGCGACGACCGATTCCCGCCGGAGCCGAACCCGCGCGCGTCCTTTACTAGACGTGTCAACGAAACAATCTCTACCGCAAGGGGATAGCGCGATGGGTTCTCGCTTCGAGTCGAAGGTCGTTCTGATCACCGGCGCCACCTCGGGTGTCGGCGCGGCCGTGGCACGGCGGATCGCCGCCGAGGGCGGCGCGGTGGTGCTGGGCGCCCGTGGCAAGGAGGTCGGCGACCGGATGTCCGAGGAGCTGCGGGCAGCCGGTGGGCGGGCGATCTTCGTGCCCACCGATGTCACCGTGGAGGCGGATGTCGAACGCCTCACCGCCGCCGCCGTGCACGAATTCGGCAGGCTGGACGCCGCTTTCAACAATGCCGGGGCGATCAACGCCTTCGGCGATATCGAGTCGATCGACGAGGCGGGCTGGCGCGCCGACCTGGAACTCAATCTCACCAGCGTGTACTACGGTCTGCGGCACCAGGTTCCGGCCCTGGCCGCATCGGGCGGCGGCGCGATTCTCAACAACGCCTCCAATCTGGGCGTGGTCGGCATGGGACAGGTCGCCCCGTACGTGGCGGCCAAACACGGCGTCATCGGACTCACCCGGGCGGTCGCACTGGAGGCCGCCGGACGGGGCGTCCGGGTCAATGCGGTGGTGTCCGGGGCCGTCGACACCCCGGCCTTCCGCAATTCCATGGGTGCGACGCCCGAAGGTGAGGCGGCGATCGCCGCCCTGCATCCCGTCGGACGCATCGCCACCCCCGACGAGATCGCCGCCTTCTGCGCCTACCTGCTCAGCGACGAAGCGGCATTCGTCACCGGCGCGGCACTCGCGATCGACGGCGGCTTCACCGCGCGCTGAACCCTCGTACGCCGACCGAGGCGGCGAATCTCCGGGCGCACGTGTACGACGGTCGCCAGCGGGTACCAGCGAGCACACCGGGTGGTGGCCGCTCGAATCGGGTCGTCCGGGCATACGAACACACGTAGACCACCGCCACCACCCGCTCGACGAGAGGAGTTCCGATGAGCACCGTTGCCGCCATGGTGGATTCGCATCCCGCGAACCGGCACGCCGACCGCCACGAACACTGCCGTATCCGCGCCGAAACGTGTCCGCGCTGTGCCCGGTCCTGCCGGGAGTTGCTCGCCGCTCTGAGCTGACGGCGATCGGGACAGCTCATGTGGTTCGACGCGTGGCCGGATCTGCTGCGGGTGCTGTTGGTGGGGTCGGCGGCCTATGTGACGCTGGTGGTGGTGCTGCGGGCCACCGGTAAGCGCACGTTGGCGAAACTGAACGCGTTCGACCTGGTCGTCACGGTGGCGCTCGGTTCCACCCTGGCCACCATCCTGCTCAGCGCGGAGGTGTCCTGGGCCGAGGGAGCGGTGGCGCTGCTCCTGTTGGCGCTGCTGCAGTATGCGGCGGCGCTGGTGGCGACGCGGCCGCGCGGCGGACGGCGGCTGCTCACCGCTGCCCCCACCCTGGTGGTGCGCGACGGTCGACTGCTGGAGCGGGCGATGCGGCAGCAGCGGCTCAGCGCCGCGGATATCCGGCAAGCGGTGCGGTCCGACGGTCACGGCGACCTGACGCGCATCGCGGCGGTGATCCTGGAGACGGACGGGAGCCTGAGCGTCATCACCGGCGCCGCGTTCGGCGACGGTTCGGCCCTCGACGGGGTGGCAGAGCCCGAGTGAACGGGGGACGAATCCTGCTCGCCCACTCGGAGGTTGGGGACGCCCGCCGCCGCGGTGCGGACACGCGGCGGCGGGCGGTCGAACGGCCCACCGCCGCGTCGCGGGCACGAAGGACGACGCGGGGTGGACCCGTTGGAGGCCGCCCGAGCACGTAACCGGTGGCATGCCGGTGACACGAAGGGCAATTCGTCGTGCTGGGCGGCGAGCCGACCGTCACACGGGTCGCACGGGGGGCGTGACGGCCGACCAGTTCGAGGGCTACCTGCGAGGGGCGCGGTAGCCGGTGGGATGGACAGGGATTCGGTACTGCTCGGGGTCGATCCGGGTGCTACTTGTCGGAACCACCGCCTCCGCCGCCGGAACCGCCCGAGCCACCGCTGCCACCCGAGCCACCGGAGCCACCGCTGCCGCCCGAGCCACCGCTGCCGCCGGAGCTCTTACCGGAACCGCCGGAGGACGATCCACCGGAGCCGCCCGAGCCCTTGCTCGAGCCCCCGGAGGAGGAATTGCCGCCGGATGAACTCTTGCCGCCGGAACTGGAGCTGCCCCCCGAGTCGGACCCGCCGGACGAGGAGCCGCCCGAGTCGGAACCACCGGAGGAGTTGCCGCCGGAACCGTAGCCCCCGCCGCCGTATCCGCCGCCGGAGCCCCCGGACCCGTAGCCGCCCCCGGAGGTCGAGCCGCCGGAGGTGGAGCCACCCGAGCCGTACCCGCCGGAACCACCCGACGTGTTCCCGCCCGAGGTACTGCCACCGGAGGTGGAACCGCCTCCGGTAGAGCCACCGGAGGCGCTGCCGCCCGAGGTGGAGCCGCCGGACGTCGATCCGCCACCGTCGGTGCCGCCCGTGGGCGCACCGCCACCGGAAGTCGTTCCGCCGCCGGTATTCCCACCATCGGTGGTGCTCCCGCCCGCAGGGGCCCCGGTGCCGCCGCTCGTATCCGGCGTATCGCCGGTGCCGACCGGATCGCCGGGGATCGCGCCGCCGGTACCGTCGGGCAGCGCCGCACCGGGATCGGTGGTGCCGGGCGTGGTTCCCGGCGCGCTCGGCAGGTCGGGCATCGCATCGGGCATCGAGGGCAGCTGCGGCGTGCCACCCACCGGTGCGGTCGGGATATCGCCGAGATCGGGCATTCCGATCGGATTCGTCACCGGGTCACCGGCATTCGGCATGCCGGGCAGACCGGGTGGCAGGCTCACCGACGGGATCTGCCCCGGATCGATGGGTCCGATCACCACGCCGCCACCACCGCCACCGTTGTCCCGGGGCAGTTCGAAAGGCACCGGATTGGTGAACCGCGACGGGTCGGCGTAGGTGGTATTGCCCGCGTTGGAACGGGTTTCGCACTGGTTGCCCGCGCGCAGCCGATTCACGGGCCGTCCGCCGGACCATTCGGCGGTCACCGTCGGCGGCATCACGCCGTACTGGCGGATGCTCGCCGCGGTGCTCACCGCGTGGACGCGGCTCCCGGGCCCGGCGCTCACGTCGTCGAGGAGGAGAACATCGTGAGCGCCGGTCCCGGAAGTCTTGGTGGTGCCGGTATTGTCCGGCGTCGCCTGGAAGCCGGGCGCACCCGAGGTGCCGCCCATCATGGCGGCGGCCGACATGGCCAGCGCCGAGGCGACGGCGGCGCCGGAGAAGGCGGCCGCCTTGGGCGCGTATTTGCCGATGGCCGAACCGGTCTCGGCACTGCGCGCGGCGGCGATGGCCGCGCCGATGGCGACGGTGTGCGCCGGATCCGGCGACATGATGATGGGCAGTCCGAGCTCGCTCAGCGCCCGCGCCACCTCGACCGGGCGGGCCGCGCCGCCGATGAGCAGAATGCGGTCGATGTGGTTGAGGCTCAGGCCGCAGCGGTGCACCGTGGCGCGCACCAGCCGTAGCGAATTGCGAATATGCCAGGTACGCAGTCTGCTGGTGTCCGCCGCGGGCACCACCGCCGAAACCGGTTGGGCGGCGTCGGGGGCGATACTGCGCGCGTACCGGGCCAGCAGGGTGCCGAGTGGTCGGCCGCCGTAGTCGTGGGAGCGTTCGGCCCGGCCGAGTATCCCGCGCTCACCGCGGTCCGCCTCGGTGCGCACCACCGCGATATCGAGGCTGTTGCCGCCCAGGTCGTAGACGAGCGTGAGGCCGTCCTCGGAGATGCCGTGCTGGGCGTCGAGCCATTCCACCGCCGCCACCGGTTCGGGCATGAGCAGGACGTCGGATCCACCGGACCAGTCCAGCGCCCGCCGCAGCCGATGGACGTGCTTGTCGGAATAGCTTGCGGGATAGGCGGTTACGGCGGGCGCCTCGGGAGCATTGGTCTCGATGAGCCCGTTGACCACCGCGGCGACCAGATCCGCGGGCGACCAGATGCGGCCGCCCACCACCACCGGATCGGGTTCGCGGCTGAGATCGGCGAAATCCGTGACAACAGGGGCGAATCGGGGAATTCCACCGATTCGGGCACCGCCGGCACTGTCGAAGGTGACGGCCGTGCGCCGGACTCGGACAGCGGGTCGATTGCGTTCACCCGCCGCCCGCGAGGTCGAGCTGGTGATCGCCCACACGGAGTTCACTGTGCCGATGCTCATGCCAAAACCAACAGTCATCGCTATCCCGTCAACGCACCGTGACCACGGCCCCACGTCGCACAACCATGTGGTCGCGGTCGTTTACCAAACAGCGCGTTCAGGTTAGCTGGCTCGTGCCGGACGTGAATGTTGAATCGGTGGAAAAGTTTTCGTGAACGGTAGCCAAGTTTGCGAATCTACTGGTCGGACAGCATCAAGACCAAGATCGCAGCCAACTTACAGCCCAGAAATACCGACCAGTCTTGCTTTGTGGCTACAACTCAGCGAACGCCATTCAATACCAACCGGTACGCGAGAAGAGTCCGGAAAACAAAACCGCGACGTCCGTACGGCACGGCAATTTTCGGGTCACTGCTGGGTTGCTCACCCGAAACTTCGGTATTTGGAATGGAATAGACCGCTACCCGGTCGACACTCGGACGGTCACACGAAGGACGTCGTCCGGCCGCCCCGCGGTATTACACGCGATCACACAACTCACACATCCTGGACGGTCGCGCAGCGATTCTCGCCCGGAGGAAACTCTCGAATCGCGGTACGCAGCAGGATTATTCGCCCAAACAGGACGACCGCCGTATGCAGGTAGTTCGCATACGGCGGTCGTGAGGTCGGTTTCCGAGCCCTACTCGGGACTAGCGGCTCCGCACCAGCAGACGCAACGAACGTCGTGGATGGTTGGCGGCACCACCCCGGACGACCTGCGGCTGTCGAGTTCCAACCAAGCGGTCGAATTCGGCTGCGCTACCAGCCGGTTCGGGCAGCCGTCCCGCATTGAAGTCCGCGACCAGCTGCCGCACGGTTTCCTGTGCGCAGGACTTGTTGGTGCCGATAAAACCGGTCGGTCCCCGCTTGATCCACCCAGTGACATAGGCCCCGGACACCACCGCACCACCCGCGGCCTCCAACACCCGGCCGTCCAGATTCGGCACCACCCCGGCCCGCTCGTCGAACGGCAGCCCGGTCAGCGGCACACCCCGGTACCCCACCGAGGTGAGAACCAGTCCGGTATCCAGGGTTTCGGTCTGCTCGGTGGCCACGGCCCGCACCGCACCGTCGGCGTCGGCGACGAGTTCGTTGCGCACCAGCTCCATCCCGGTCACCCGGTCCACCCCGGTGAGCGCGGTGGGCGACGCCAGATACTTGAAGACGATGCGCTTGCGCCCGCCGGTCGGCCGCTCCGCCAGTCCGCGCAGCAGCTTCAGCTTCTGCTCGACCTTCTGCGGGGCGTCGGCCGGGGTCTCGGGAATCTCGCCCTCGACGACGATATCCACGTCGGCGCCCAGCAGACCCACGAATTCCGGCACGGTGAAGGCGGATTCGGCCGGACCGCGACGCCCGACGACCACTACCTCCTCGATCTTGCTGTGCCGCAGCGCCTGCAACGCCTTGGGCGAGACCTCGGTCCCGGCCAGCAGCTCCGGATCGGTGGTCAGCAGCCGCGCCACATCGAGGGCGACATTGCCGTTGCCGACGATGACCGCCCGCCGCTGGGACAGGTCGAAGTACCGATCGGCATGATCGGGATGCCCGTTGTACCAGGCCACGAACTCGGTGGCCGAGACGCTGCCCGGCAGCCCCTCGCCCGGAATGCCGAGCTTGCGGTCCGCGGAGGCACCCACCGCGTACACCACGGCGTGATGGTGCCGCAGCAGCTCCTCGTGCGAAATATGCTTGCCGATCTCGACATTCAGATACGAGCCGAAGCCCGGCTGCGCCGAGATGGTGTCGAAGAGCTTGGCGACCTGACGGGTCTTGGCGTGATCGGGCGCGACGCCGAAGCGGGCCAGACCGTACGGCGTGGACAGCCGGTCGAACACCGTCACCTGCACCCCGGCCTGGGTGAGCAGCTCGTCGGCGGCGTACATGGCCGACGGTCCGGAACCGATCACGGCCACCCGCAGCGGCTCCCGGCCGGGCTTCACCTCGGGCGCGGGAATAGGCCGCGCCAGCAGCGGCCGGGGCCGCTCCTGCCGGTAGAAGTCGGCGTTGATCTCGATGAACGGCTGCTGATCGGCGGTCAGCTTCTTGGAGGAGGTGATGGCGTCCACCGGACAGGCGGTGGCGCACGCGCCGCAGTCCACGCACGCCTTCGGGTCGACGTAGAGCATCTCCGCCGTCCGGAAGTCGGGCTCGTCGGGCGTGGGGTGGATGCAGTTGACCGGGCAGGCGTAGACGCAGGACGCGTCGCTGCAGCAGGACTGCGTGACGACGTACGGCATCTAGGCCACCTTGTTGCCGCGGAGGGGCTCCGAGCGGTAGCGGGAGGTGGGGCCGTCGATGCGCAGCAGCTTCCACACCGCCTTGGAGACCGGGTTCATCAGGCCGATCTCCTTGGCCAGGGCGCGCACGTCCACGAAGTAGTCGGCGAAGACCTGCTTGGCGTCGGAGGACCCGTAGAACAGCTCCTTGCGCACCTTCTCCGGGATGTCGAACTCCTGGAAGAACGCCTTGGGCGGGGTCGCGATGGAGCGGCCCAGAATCCACATGACGATCGGCATGGCGATGGAGAGCACGAAGCGCTGCGGCGCGCCCTGCTCGGGCACATGCTGCTTGAGGAATTCGTGCGCGAAGGAGATGTGACGGGCCTCCTCGGCGACGTGGATCGCCATGACGCCGCGCATGATCGGGTGCACGTCCTCGCCGGAGCGCAGGATCTGCTTCTGGATGTGGTCGATGGGCTCCTCGCCCGCGAGCACGGCCATGAAGAACAGGTTCGGGAACATGACGGCCACGGGTACGCCGAAGTGGCGCAGCTGGCGCACGAGCGGGCCCATGCCCGGCACGTCCATGCCGATGCGGTTCACCATCTCCTGGAACATCAGGGTGTGGTTGAGCTCTTCGGCCATCTCGTGGGTGCAGTACCGGAACTCGGGGTCACCGTTGGGCAGCGAGAAGGTGTGCTGCACCATGCCGCTGATCAGGATGGACTCGAACTGCAGGCCGACCTTGGCGACATTGGCCTGGCGGTACTTGCCGATGGCGATCTTCTGCTCATCGCTCAGCGCGCGGTACCAGGGGTGGCGACCCAGCGGGTCGGCGGACTCGGGCAGGATCCAGCGCTCGGGCTTGGTGTTCGCGTCGAAGTCCGGGTTCTCCCAGTCGATGTCCTCGTAGGGGTCGAAGTGCTTGTTCACCGACCCTTCCGACAGCAGCAGCAGCTTCTGCGCGTATTCCTGAGCTTCCGCGACGATCGGGTCGTCGATGGGCGTTGTGGCTACGGACATCGTCGTCACAGCCTCTCCAGTTCAGTGTCGGTAACTGTGTCCCATGGTTACACCAAACCGGAGTTACGTCAATAATGCTGTCACGGATATCTGGTTACCCGCGAGTCGTGACCGGGGAGGATGCGCGCGAAACCGCGAAGAGACCCGCATCACAGCGCACGGAAGTATCCGTAACCCGAACCGCTCAGATGGCGGCGACGCGGGCCAGGCGGCGACGGAAGAGGCTGAAGCCGGGGTGTCGGTGGGTCGCGGCCTCGTGGTCGAGTTGGGCGTCGCGGGCCGCGATGGCCGCGCCGTCGGCAATGGTGCGTTCGGGGTCCTGCGCAACGATGACAGGGCGTGCCAGTTCGGCCGAGAGCACCTCGGCGACCTCGGGCGGGCGGGCCGCACCGCCCACGACCAGTACGCGGTCGACATCGGCCATGGTGACGTCGGCGATGCGCAGACCCCGATAGACCAGAGCGAGGGAGCGGCGCACATGGCGGGCGCGCAGATCGCCGGCATCGGCGTCGGAGACGTGGGAGACGACCGAACCGCCGTGGCGCTTCAGATGCTGGGCGAGCATGCCGCCGAAGGCGCGACCGCCGTAGTCGGTCGAGCGCAACGGCTCCCCCACGATGGGATCGGCGGGCGCGCCCGCGCCCACGCGCACGAGGGTGACGGTGAGGCCGGAGCCGCCCAGGTCGTAGACGAGCGCCAGTCCCGGGGTGAGCGGTCCGCGTTCGGCGGCGAGCCAGGACACCGCGGCGAGGGGCTCGGCCAGCAGGGTGGCCCGGTCGAGCCCGACGCCCGCGAGCGCGGCACGCAGGTCGGCCACGTGATCGTCGGAGTACCCGGCCGGATGGGCCACCGTGACGGCGGTATCCGCGGCCGGAGCCTTCCCCAGCACCTCCTCGATCACGCTGTACGCCACGGTCGCCACCAGATCGGGTGCCGTGAGCGCGCGGTGGCCGACGCGCGCGGTCGGCGCGCCGCGCTGGGTCAGATCGGCGAATTCGGTGATGACGCGACCGTGTTTGGGTATCCGGCCGACGCGGGCATTGCCCGAACTGTCGAAGGTGAGGGTGGTCCGCCAGGTGACGGGGACCGCGCCGCGGCGACGGCCGGGCGGATTCTTGCCCGCACGGTCCGATGCCGTCGCGCACACCGTATTGACCGTGCCGATACTGAGACCAACGCCGAACACCATCAGTTCACCTCGATCGACGAGTCGTTGTTTCGCCAGTCACCATGACCCGACCCGTGTTTCAGGCAACCACCGCGCCGGATGCTTGCCAAGCAGAGGACACCCGGTTGTCCGCAGTTGCGCCTCCCGGTGACGGCACCGCCGGTGAGCGGGGGCTGGGTGACGCCACACCCGAGCGGACATCGAGATCGCGAGAAGTTTGCCCGAATCCCACGCACCGGTCGGTCCGTGTTGATCTCGGCGCCACGAACCGCCCGCCCCCGCCGCGCCCGTGCTCGCGGACAACGAAAACCGCCCTCGCACCGGGTAATTCGGTGCGAGGGCGGCACGGGTCGGCGGGCACGGCGCTCAGTTGGTCGGCGCGATCAACTCCGACATGAGGGTCGAGACCAGCGTGTAGGCGAGATTGACCAGACTGGAGGCGATCCCGGTCTCCTGACTGTTCATGCCGAGCATCTTGGCCATCGGCCCCAGCAGCTGCACGGCGGTTTGCACCAGCGTCTTCAGCGAACCGGATTCCGACGGCTTCGTCTGGTCCGCCCCCGGCGTGGCCGGTGCCGTCGCCCCCGGACTCGGCTTCGCGTTCGGCAGTTGCGGTGCGGCCGGTGCCGCCTGATTCGGCTTGGCGGCCGCGGCGGGCACCTGCGGATTCGGCTGTGCGCCGGGAGCCTGCGGGGCGGCCGGAGTGCCGGCCGGAATCGGCACACCCTCCGAGATCGGCCGGATGCCGTTGCCGACCGCGTCGCCCGGAACCGCCTGCTGCGGCGCGGTCGCGTCGTCGTGGGCCACCGGTTGTGCCTGGAGCCGCACCGGCGCGCCCTCCGCCCGCGGTTCGTCCGGAGTTCCCGGCTGCACCGCGGGTTGCTCAGCGCCCGGGGCCGGGTCCGGCTCGATCGCCTGCGCGGGCTGCACCGGATAGGCGGGGACCTCCGGCGCCGGAGCGGGCGCCTGCGCCTGCACCTGTGGGTCCGGTTCCGGAACGGCCGCCTGCTGCGGCTCGGCCGGGCCCGGGTCCAGTCCGAGCAGGAAGGCCGCCAGGCCGGTGGTGATGGCCACCGCGTGGCGCAATTGCCCCTCGGGCGATTCGAGCAGTCGCGCGTCCTCGGGGTTCGCGCCATTGCCCATTTCGAGGAAGACGTCGGGCACATGGGTCAGCGCCGGTCCGGCGATATCGGCGCGGGTCTGCAGGCCCTCGTTCCCGCCGTAGGAGGCGATGGGGAAACCGGCGCGCACGTAGGCGTCGCGCATGGCCTGGCTGGCGGCCAGCCCGGGTCCGCCCTGCACCTCGGTGGCCTTGGCGTCGGGCACCGGTAGTTGCGGAACGATGAGGTGGAAGCCGCGCAGTTCGGCGGGTGCGCTGTCGGCGTGGATGCTCACCGCGACATCGGCACCGGACCGGTTGGCCGCGGCGGCGCGTTCGTCGATGCAGCCGCCCCAGCCGGTGTCGTCGGACCGGCTGAGCACGACCTCCGCACCCAGGCCCTCCAGCGAGGTCCGCACCAACTGCGCGACATTCCAGTTGATGGTGTGCTCGGGGACGCCGTTGACGGTGACCATGCCGGTGGTCTGACACGGTTTGGAGCCGCCGCGGCCGTCGGAGACCGGCCGGGCGATGTTCTGATTGTGATTGGGGCCCTGGTGTCCCGGATCCAGGAAGACGGTCTTCCCGGCGAGCTTCTGGGGCAGTTCGGATATCGCGGGGCTGTCGGGCGCGGGGTTGTCGGGCGCGGCCAGCGCGGTAGCCGGGACGAATCCGGCCACGGTGGTGATCGCCGCGGCCGTGACGGCAGTGCGAATACCAGCCTTGATGATGCTTGGCTTCATAAGCGGTGACGGCGATCCGGGCGGAACGCCCCTCCCTTCCCACTAGTAACACCAAACCCAATGGTTCACTCTCGCAACGCTGGTTATCTTATGGCAAGTGCCAGGCTGCGCCGTGATAGAACTGTTACCAGTGGTCAGGAGGTATTATACCGTCACGCCGACACGATGCGGTCGCCTTCCACCCGGATCGAGCGATCTTTCAGCGGACGTGCCGCCGGACCGCTGGCGACCGTGCCGTCCAACCGGAAGCTGCTGCCGTGGCACGGGCACTTGATCAGGCCGTCGGACACCTCGTTCACCGTGCATCCGGCGTGCGTGCAGGTCGAGGAGAAGCCCTGGAAGGTTCCGGCCGCGGCCTGCGTGATCACCACATCACCGGCGATGAGCCCGCCGCCCACCGGCACGTCGGCGGTCTTGGCCAATTCGGCCGGGGGCTGCCCGTCCGCCCGCTCCTCCGGCGCGCCCGAATCGGCCTGGTCGCCGCCGTAGCTGGAACAGGCGGCCAGGGTCACGGCCGCCGCGGCCACGCCCACACCGGCCAGTGCGGTGCGGCGGTCCAGCCGCGGGCCGCCGGGCTCGGCGTCGGGCGTCGAGTTGTCAGTGTCGGTCGAGTTGTCATTGTCGTGGGTCATGGATTCACTCCTGTTCGCAGGGGGCCGACGAGACGACCGCTCACGGTTATCGACGTACGGGCGGGCCGCCGGGTTCACGCGCCGAAGCCCTTGACCCGGAAGTACCAGACCGCCGAGCTGAACCACAGCCCCACGAATCCGGTGAACAGCAACCCACCCGCGACCGGAATCACCCAGCCGGGTAACCCTTTTCGGGTGAGCAGCAGCATCTTGGTGACGAAGATGCCGTAGACCAGGCAACCGAGCAGCGAGTGCACCAGCACCCGGGTGTCGAAGGTGGCGAAACCGAAGGCGTAGAGACAGTGCACCGCGACCGGCAGGCTGATCAGCACCGCCAGGCGACCCGACCAGACGTGCCAGAACGAGGCCCACCGGCCGGGCCGGACCTTCGGCAACAGGCCGTACATGGCCAGCGCGCTGATGTCCTGCCCGACGGCCAGCACCACCACCGCGGTGGCGAGCCAGGATTTCACCGCGCCCGGGCTGGAGAATCCGGCCAGGCTCACGGCGGTGCCCGCCGGGGTGTGCACGGCGCCGTAGACACCGAGCGCGACGGCGGTGGCCGCGCCCGCGAGCACGATCAGGGCGATGGCCGAAGCCGT
Source organism: Nocardia sp. CC213A (assembly GCF_030766805.1). Lineage (NCBI taxonomy): Bacteria > Bacillati > Actinomycetota > Actinomycetes > Mycobacteriales > Nocardiaceae > Nocardia > Nocardia sp. CC213A. The sequence goes on along the minus strand of NZ_JASFXA010000002.1, from coordinate 566,099 downwards.
TGCGCTGCCGCCGGTTTCGCGGGCCGGAGGCTCAGAAGTCGTCGTCATCGCCGGTCACCTTTCGGGCGTCGGGGGCCAGGCTCGGGGCGGGTGAGGTGGTCCCGTCGGCATTGCGGCGCACACCCGTGACCGAGCCGTCGGGGGCGACCACCCAGCTGTCGCGCGCGCCCGCGCCGCGGTCGATGTAGATGCCCGCCGGATCGCGCACGGCGGGTGCGGTGAATTCCCAGCTGCGCTCCCCCATGGTCAGCACCCCGGTGAGGGCACCGTCGAGGAGGGCGGCCTCGATTCGGGATTCCTTGCCCGACAGCTCGGTTCGCCCGGCGGCGGCGTCGCCGCGCAGCCAGCTCTCGACGCTCGCGCCGTCGCAGACATAGGCGACGGAGCGAGCGCCGGCGACCGTCACCGACAGGGTGAGCGGACGCCCCTCGTTCGCGATGGTGGTCACGTAGTCGGCCTGAGCCGGGAACGGCGTCACACTGGCCGTGGGGGTCGCGGTGGTGGGAGTCGCGGTGGTGGGAGTCGCGGTGGCGGGAGTCGCGGTGGCGGGCGCCGTGACGGCGGTGGCGGGACCGGCGCTGTCGGCGGGCGCGGGGTCGCTGCCGCCCCCGGTGACGATATTGGTCAGCAGCAGGCCGCCGCCGACGGCGGCCACCGCGAGGAGGGTGAGGACGGGACCGGCGCGTTTCATGGGAACTCCTGGGGCGTCGGGACGGGGGATCAGGCACTGAGGGGCAGTCGGCGCAGGGAGCGCAGGGCGTAGTGCACGCGGGTTTTGACGGTGCCGACGGGAACCCCCATATCGGCGGCCACATCCTGGTAGGCGCGATCATTGAGGATCACCTGCACGACGGCGTCGCGCTGTGGCGCGGGCAGCCGGGAGAGCAGTTCCGCGACCAGCAGCCCGTCGGCGAGGGTATCGGCGAAATCCGGGCGGGCGTAGTGGCCCTCGGCCACGTCGCCGAGTTCGTCCCAGGCGCTGTCACCGGGGCGAGCGGCGCGCACCCGGGCGATATCGGTGAGGACATTGCGTTCGATGGTGAGCAGCCAGGTGCGCACGCTGCCGCGGTCGGGGTTGTAGGTGCCGCAAGCGCGCCAGGCCCGGAGCAGGGTCTCCTGGACGGCGTGTTCGGCCAGCCCGGGGTCGCCCAGGCGACGCAGGGCGCGCCAGTGCAGCAGGGCCTTGTCGGCGCCCAGCACCTCGGCGAGGCCGGAGTCGGTGCACAGCCGGGCGCAGCGGGCGGCGCACCCCGGCTGGCCGGTGCGGGTGGCGGTCAGGGTGGGGAGGGGCCGCAAGTGTGTCATGTCCTGAATATCGCGAGCCGACCCGGGAACGACATCGGTGGTTGATACCTAATTCCGAAACGTCCGGGCGGTCGGATTGCCGCCCAAAATCATTCGCAGAGCTAAGCGAATGGATGATTTGCCCAGTTGTGAAACCATCCGGTACCTTTTTCTACGCGCCACCGCCTCGAACCCGGCGGCGCGGTCCCCGTGGGTCCGAGGGGAACCCGCGGGGACGATCCGGGAACCGCCGCACGGCACCCTCGATCGAGCACATTGAAACCGGTTTGTACGCAATGAATTCGGGCGTTCCTCACATTTACCCACGTTTTCTCTGATAGACCTGCGCCCGGAGAGATTCGGGGATCTTTCACCACGGGGCCGCACGCACCGGAATTCCGTGTGCGGCCGTCGCGAACTGCGAGGGAGGACCGTCGTGCGTATGCGCACGCTTGCGATCGCGGGGGTCATGGCGTCCGCGCTCATACCGCTGACAGCGGGTGTCGCCGCCGCGGCACCGGCCGCGGAAATGCCGGGTGATGGTCAGTATCTGGTCGGCGTGGATATTCAGCCGGGTTACTACGAGGCCAGTGGCGTCGAAGATCCCGCCGTCGCCTGTTTCTGGCGGCGGTTGTGGAAAGTCCAGACCGATACCGACTACAACGATCCGAACTATTACATCATCGCCAGCGACTTCACCCGGGTCCGTCCCGTCCGGGTGGAGATAAAGGCCACCGATGTGGCATTCCGCAGCGACAACTGCGGGAGCTGGCGCATGGTTCCCAAACCACCCAGCACCGGCTCGTTCGGCTGACGAGCACAGCATTCCGACCGTGCGGTCCGGCTAGGGTGGCGGTATGACGAGGCGCAGAATTCTGATCACCGGGGCGAGTTCCGGACTCGGTGCGGGCATGGCGCGCGAGTTCGCCCGCCGCGGCCGCGATCTGGCGCTGTGCGCGCGCCGACTGGACCGGTTGACGGAACTGCGCGACGAACTGTGCGCCGCCCATCCGGACATCACCGTCGCGGTGCGCGCCCTGGACGTGGACGACCACGCGGCGGTGCCGAAGGTGTTCGGCGAGTTGCGCGAGGAACTGGGCGGGCTGGACCGGATCATCGTGAACGCGGGCATCGGAAAGGGCGCCCGACTGGGCACCGGCCGCGCCGAGGCCAATATCGCCACCGCCACCACAAATTTCGTGAGCGCGCTGGCCCAGGCCGAAGCCGCCCTGAGCATCTTCCGCGAGCAGCGGTCCGGTCATCTGGTGCTGATCTCCTCCATGAGCGCGGTGCGCGGGCTGCCCGGTAGGAAGACGGCGTACGCGGCCAGCAAAGCCGGGCTGTCAGCGCTCGGCGAGGGTCTCGCCATCGAATTGCGGAGCAGCCCGATCACCGTCACCACCGTGCAGCCGGGATTCATCGCCACCGAGATGTCGGCACAGGCGGGGGACGCGAAACTCGTTGCCTCGCTGGACAAGGGCGTGGCCGCCATGGTGGCCGCCATCGAGCGCGAGCCGGTGCGCGCCGATGTGCCCGCCTGGCCCTGGCGGCTGATCGGCGCGGTACTGCCCCGGCTGCCGCGCGCGGTGGTGGCACGAGTGAGCTGACCGCGACCGTTCATGCACCGCCCCAGCAAACCGCGCCGCGGACCGCACAATGGAGCCGACCGAACAATATGCGTAATGAAACGCCCAGTAGTGCAATATATTTCGTCGTATCCTGAAAGATCACAACGAGTCCCGGACCGCTGACGGACCGGGATATCGGCGAACGGCACGACAGGACAAGGGGTTGATGCGGATGATCGCGACCGTGGGTACGGCATATGCCGTCGTCGTGACCGCGGTGAGCGATCCGCGCGCCGTGGAGGGCCTGGAGTGGGACCGTGCCGTCGAGTTCCTGCCCAGTATCGCCTCCAACAATCTGCGGGCCTGGTTGCGCGCCCAGGAGGCGGCGGGCACGACACTGCGCCACGGCGTGGTCATCCCGGCCTCCGCGCGCGCCCGACCCGCGCACCGAACACCGGCCCGTGAGGTCTGCGTGCCCGCGGTGGAATACCTGCTCTTCGTGGACGCCCTCCGAGCGGACCTGCGCACCCGCCGCGCGGCGCTGGCGGAGCGGCGGCCGTCCGGATCCCAGCAGCGGGCCGATCGGCGAATGACCGCCCGGCTGGCGGCGGACGGCGTGATCGACGTGGAGGAACGACTAGACGAGCGCGAGTTCCCGACCGAACTCGACCGCATCGCGGCGCTCCTGACCGCTCGCCGCTGAGTAGATCAGGCGACTTCCAGCGCGCCCGAGCCATTTTCGAGACGCACCCGGAGCTATCGTGCGAAGCGGCCACCCGCTCGAACCCGAGGGCACTTCGGGCTCGTGCGGGTGGCCGAGGGAGGGGTGCAACCTGTTCCGAGGCAACGCGGCCTTGGGCGGGCGGCCACGGGCGACGACGTTGTCACCATGCTCCGGAGCAGACCGTCAACTGACGCCACGGCGCGAGACTCGGATTCGCTCACACCGCACGCGGATTCGTCGTCGGTTCTACCAGTGTGCGCAACCGAGGAGTCGGTCCGCTGTCCTACTTTGGGACAGTTACCCCTTGACGAGTCCGGCGCGCACTGCGGACAATCCGCTGACGGCGTATGCACCCCGCCGTTCCTTCCGACGATTCGATGGCTCGAGGAGTGCGGTGGACGCTGGAGATGACACGATCGGTGTCGAACGCGCACGAGAGGTATTCGTCTCCGCGGGCGATATTCCCTCCGGCGCGGTATCGGACCTGGTCGTGGCCTCGTGGCAGCGCTCGGTGAACGCCGGGGTCGACGATGTCGAGAATGTGCTCGACCGGACCTATCTGGACGATTTGGATCTGCACGGCCGATTCGCGCGCTGCGCGGTGCCGGTGATCGACCGGCTGGAACGCGAGCTGAGCGATATGCCGGTGAGCATCGCACTGGCGGATCAGAACGGTCGTGTGCTGCTGCGCCGAGACAATCAGCGCTTTCTGACCGGTCGCTTCGACGGCGTGTTCTTCGCGCCGGGTTTCGTCTACACCGAGGACACCGTCGGCACCAATGGCGTCGGCACCGCGCTCGCCGCCGGAAAGGCCGTGCTGATCCGGGGCGCGGAGCATTACGCGGAGAACATCACGGTCTTCGCGTGCGCGGGTGCGCCCGTGCGCGATCCGCTGACCGGGGCGGTGCAGGGCATTCTGGATCTGAGCTGCCTGGCCAAGGACGCCAACGGCCTCATGCTGGCCCTGGTACGGGAGGCGGCCCGCGGTATCGAGAGCGAACTGCGCGCCGCGGCGTCGCTGGGGCAGCAGGCGGTGCTGAACAGTTTCCTGCGCATCGGCCGGATGGGCCGCACCCCGACGGTCGCACTCGCGGGCGAGGTGTTCATGACCGATGCCCGCGCGGATGCGGAACTCGGCCCGCACGACCGCATCCGGCTGCGCGAACTCGCGGCGGGGCTGACGGGTGCGCGCGGCACGGTGGTGTCGGTCGATCTGCCGACCGGCCGGAAGGCTCGGGTGCGTTCGATTCCGGTACCCGCGGACGGGCCGGCGGCCGGTGTGGTGTTGCAGGTGGATCTCACCCCCGCGACTGCCCGTGCGATCCCCCACGCCACCAGGCGAATCGGGTTGGCGGAGGTACCCGGCGACTCACCCGCCTGGCGGATGGCCTGTTCCGATGTGCTCGAGACCGCGCGGATCCGCCGACCGCTGGTCATGCTCGGCGAGCTGGGCGTCGGCAAGCGCGCCCTGATCGCCGCCGCCCACCGCCACACCTATCCGACCCGGTCGCTGGTGGTGGTCGACTGTCGCGACGACGCCGTGCCGAGCGGCTTCGATGCAGCATGGAGCCGGTCGCGGCCGGCCACCATCGTGCTCGCGCACCTGAACGAGCTGCCCGACCGGTCGGTGGAAGAACTGGCGGCCCGGCTCGAGAACGCGGACGGCTCGGACCACTGGCTGGCGGTGACCATGACGACCACCGAATCGGCCGAGCCCGGGCGGCTGGACGCCGTGCTCCGGCATTTCGAGCATTCGATCACGGTGCCCGCCCTGCGCCATCACGTCGACGATCTGCGCCAGATCGTTCCGCGCCTGCTGCACACGCTGGCGCCCCGGCGGGCGGTGCACCCCACCCCGGATGCCATGCGCGTGCTGCTCGGCTACGACTGGCCCGGCAATATCGCCGAACTCCGCGACGCCCTGCGCACCGCCCTGGCTCGCCGTCCGGCGGGCGATCTGCGCCGCGCCGACCTGCCGGAATCCTGTTTCGCCGCCAGCCGACGGGTGCTCACCCCCATCGAGGTGGTGGAACGCGACGCCATCGTGCGGGCGCTGGTCCAGGTCGGCGGTAACCGCCATCACGCCGCCCGCATGCTCGGCATCGCCCGCTCATCGCTCTACCGCAAGATCGAGTCCTACGGCATCCGGCCCACCGCCTAGCCGGAAGCACCGCGCAGCCGGAAGCGCCAAACCTCCCGCGCCGCACACGAGATCCGACGCGGTGGCGACGCGCCCCGGGACCGGGTCACCCGCACACCCGGGCTACGGCAGCAGGCCGTGGCGGCGGGCCTGCACCACCGCCTCGTGGCGGGTGTGCGCGCCGAGTTTGACCATGGCGCTGCGCAGGTAGCTCTTCACCGTTTCGGGTTTCAAGGAAAGTCGCTGGGCGGCTTCGATATTGGTGCAGCCGAGGGCGATCTGGGCGAGGACGTCGACCTCGCGCGGAGCCAGGGTGACCGGATCGTCGGGCGCGGTGACACCGGAGACCAGGCGCGCGAGCCGTTCGGACATGGCGCGCAGGCGGTCGCGGGCGGTGGCGTCGGAGACTTCCTGGGTGAGACCGCGCAGTTCGGCGTGCAGGTCCCGAAGCTGTTCGGTCACAACGGCATCCGCCGCGGGCACGACGGGTCGCCGGGGTTGCGCGGTGTGCAGGCGCACGCGCCGGTCCACCTCGTCGCGAATGGTGAACTCCAGGCTCAGGCGGCGACCGGCCTGCACCATGAATTCGGCGATACGGTCGCCGATGGGGCTGGGGTCGCGGTTGGCGACGTAGAGCACCGCCCGGGACTCCCCCGCGACCACCACCGGCACCGCCACCACGGCCCGCAGCCCCTCGCCGAGCACCGGAACGTCGTAGTGGTGGGTGATAGTGGCGTCCGAGCGGTAGTCCGCCACCGAGGTCGGCCGCCGACTCGCCACCGCACGGCCGCCCAATCCCGACTGCGGTTGCACCGCGAGTCCGCGCATGCCGTTGGTGCGGGTGCCGATGAACTCGCTGAGCACCAGCGTCCCCGCTTGGACCGCGCCGCCGAAGGCGACCGGAGCCCCGGTCGCGGTCGCGATCCGACGCAGTTCGGCCCGCAGCGCATCGGCGTCGCGGGGCCGCAGCGAGTCGGCTGTGCGGGTCATCGGGATACACCTTTTCGGGGGTAGTCGTCGGATCGGTGTGATGTGGATCCTATCGGAGTGAGCAAGAGCATGGACCGGCTCCGGCCGGTGAGCTATACCTTCGGCGTCTGGGATGCGCCGCTGCTCGGCGACACCATCGGCGACAATCTCGACCGCACGGCCGCCGCGCATCCGCACCGTGAGGCGCTGGTCGACTACGGTACCGGCGAGCGCTGGACCTACCGGGAGTTCGTCGCCGAGGTCGACGCGCTGGCGCTGGGTCTGCTGGCGGCGGGGATCGGGAAGGGCGACCGGGTGGGCGTCTGGTCGCCGAACTGCCCGCAGTGGACGCTGACGCAGTACGCGACGGCCAAGATCGGCGCCATCCTGGTGAACATCAATCCGGCGTATCGTTCGCACGAGCTGCGCTACGTGCTGCGGCAGGCGGGAATTCGCGCGCTGATCGCGGCCCCGGCGTTCAAGACCTCGGACTACGCGGCCATGATCGACGAGGTGCGGGCCGACTGCCCCGACCTCGACCGGGTGATCCTGCTGGATTCCGGCGACTGGCGGGGACTGTTCGAGGCCGGACGCGCCGCCGATCCGAGCGAGCTGACGCGGGCACAGGCCGCCCTATCCCCCGACGACCCCATCAATATCCAGTACACCTCGGGCACAACGGGTTTCCCCAAGGGCGCGACGCTGAGCCACCACAATATCCTCAACAACGGATATTTCGTGGGCGAGCTGTGCGGCTACACCGAGCAGGACCGGATCTGCATTCCGGTGCCCTTTTATCATTGCTTCGGCATGGTCATGGGCAATCTGGCGGCCACCAGCCACGGCGCCACCATGGTCATCCCGGCCCCGGCCTTCGATCCGAAGGCCACCCTGGAGGCGGTGGCGGCCGAACGCTGCACCTCGCTCTACGGGGTGCCGACCATGTTCATCGCCGAACTGGCCGAGCCGGATTTCGACTCCTACGACCTGTCCTCGCTGCGCACCGGCATCATGGCCGGGTCGCCGTGCCCGGTGGAGGTGATGAAGCAGGTCATCGAGCGCATGGGCATGCGCGAGGTGTCGATCTGCTACGGCATGACCGAGACCTCCCCGGTCTCCACGCAGACCCGCCGCGACGACAGCCTGGTGCAGCGCACCGCCACCGTGGGCCGCGCGGGACCGCATATCGAGATCAAGATCGTGGATCCGGTGACGGGGCTGACGGTGCCGCGCGGCGAACCTGGCGAGCTGTGCACCCGCGGCTACTCGGTCATGCTCGGCTACTGGAACGATGCCGAGAAGACCGCCGACGCCATCGATTCCGCACGCTGGATGCACACCGGCGATCTGGCCACCATGGACGACGAGGGTTATGTCGCCATCACCGGCCGGATCAAGGACATGGTGATCCGCGGCGGGGAGAACATCTACCCGCGCGAGATCGAGGAGTTCCTCTACACCCATCCGGATATCCTCGACGCCCAGGTGATCGGGGTGCCCGACGCCAAGTACGGCGAAGAGCTCATGGCCTGGGTGCGGCTGCGCGAGGACGCGCCGGTGTTGACCCCGCAGGCGCTGCGCGAGTTCTGCACCGGCCGCCTGGCGCACTTCAAGATCCCCCGTTACGTCCACGTCGTCGACGAGTTCCCCATGACCGTCACCGGCAAGATCCGCAAGGTCGAGATGCGCGAGGTCGCCGCGCGCCTGCTCGGCCTGTCCGAGGAGGACCGATGACCGCGAATACCGATACCTACCGCGCCGCCCGGGACCAACTGGTCGCCGCCGCGACCGATTACGACGCCGCCGTGCGCGATTTCGCGTGGCCGCGGCTGACCGGAACGTTCAACTGGGCCACGGACTGGTTCGATGTGATCGCGCGCGGCAACGACCGCCCCGCCCTCTGGATCGTGGAGGAGGACGGCCGCGAACAGCGCGTCACCTTCGACGAGATGGCGAACCGCTCCGATCAGGTGGCCACCTGGCTGTCGGCGCTGGGCGTGGGCAAGGGCGACCGGGTCCTGCTCATGCTCGGCAATCAGGTCGAGTTGTGGGAGGCCATGCTGGCCATCGCCAAACTGGGCGCGGTCGTCATGCCGACCACGGCGGCGCTGGGACCCGCCGACCTCGCCGACCGGATCGAGCGGGGCGCGGTGCGTTTCGTGATCGCCAATGCGGCCGACGCCCCGAAGTTCGCCGAGGTCGCGGGTGACTACCGGCGCATCGTGGTGGGCGGGCAGATCCCCGGCTGGCACGGCTACGCGGAATCGTCGACCTACCCGTCGGCGGGCCCGTTCGCGGCCGTCACCACGGTCGAGGATCCGCTGCTGGTGTACTTCACCTCCGGCACCACCAGCAAGCCGAAGATGGTGCAGCATTCACAGATCAGCTATCCGGTGGGCCATCTGTCCACCATGTACTGGATCGGTGTGCGGCCCGGCGACGTACATCTGGCCATCAGCGCGCCGGGCTGGGCCAAGCACGCCTGGAGTTGCTTCTTCACCCCGTGGATCGCCGAGGCGACGGTCTTCGTCTACAACTACGGCCGGTTCGACGCGGCGGCACTGCTCGCACAGTTGCGCCGCGCCGAGGTGAACACCTTCTGCGCCCCGCCGACAGTGTGGCGCATGCTGATTCAGGCCGATCTGGGTGAGCGCCCGACCGGGTTGCGCGAAATCCTCGGCGCGGGCGAACCGCTCAACCCGGATGTCATCGCGCAGGTGGAGAAGGCGTGGGGGCTGACCATCCGGGACGGTTTCGGCCAGACCGAGACCACCTTACAGGTGGGCAATACGCCGGGGCAGCCGGTCAAGGCCGGTTCGATGGGCCGCCCCGCGCCGGGAGTGCCGGTGGCGCTGGTCGATCCGATCAGCGGTGAGTCCGGTGACGAGGGCGAGATCTGCCTGGATCTGAGTGCCGCGCCGGTCAATCTCATGACGGGCTACCTGGGTGATCCCGAACGCAATGCCGCCGTCATGGCCGACGGCTACTACCACACCGGGGATGTGGCGAGCCGGGACGCCGACGGCTACATCACCTATGTCGGCCGCACCGACGACGTGTTCAAGTCCTCCGACTACAAGGTGTCACCGTTCGAACTGGAGAGCGTGCTCATCGAGCATCCGGCCGTGGTGGAGGCCGCGGTGGTGCCGCAGCCCGACGACACCCGCCTGAGCGTTCCCAAGGCGTATGTGACGCTCGCGGCGGGGTGGGAGCCGTCTCGTGAAACGGCGCGCGTCATAATGGAATACGCCCGCGATCACCTCGCGCCCTACCTGCGTGTGCGACGCTTGGAGTTCACCGAACTACCCAAGACGATCTCCGGCAAGATCCGGCGCGTGGAGTTGCGCCAGCGGGAGGAGCAGGCGCACGCCGCCGGCACCGCCATCCCGACCGAATACCGATACGAGGACGTACTTTCCGACGCCAGGACGTAACCGGTCACTGCGGCCGGTTACCACGGCCGCACACCATTCAACGATGATTGGAGTTCGCATGCCACACACGATGGAAAGCGCCACCGCCTACGTCATCGCCGCCCTGGAAGCCAAAGGCACCGCCACCCGGGAGGACTTCGATGTCCCGGGCATCGTCGCCACCACGCACGCGCTCGCCGAGAGTTGGGATTTCGAGACCGTCCACGATCGGACCTTCTGGCATATCGCCTCGGTTCATCTGAGGTTCTGATGCGGCCCTACCGAATGCCCGGGACGGGGCCGACACAGCCCAGGACGAAGCAGCCCGCGGGCCAGTCGGCGAACGGCGGGGACAGCGGTTTGCCCAGGCAGTTCAGCGGGCCGCAACCCGGATAGGTCATCGGGCCCAGGCCGAGCGCGGCCAGGGTCGCGTCCGGGTTGGTGATCATCGGATCGGTGAGGCTGATATCCGGTTTCGGCGCGTACGGACCCGGATCCGGGAGTTCCGGGGACAGAAACGCCTGGGATACCGCGCGCAGCACATCGTGCGGGAAGCTCACCGATCCGCCCGGTACCGTGACGCCGGTCCAGCTGACCAGCAGTCCGAGGCTCGGCACGATGAAATTGTCCTGGCGCATCATGCCCGACATCTGGATGGCGTCCTTCGGCAGGCCGGGGAAGGCGCCGTCACAGCTCGGGCCGTTGATGGTGAACAGGAAGCCGTAGCAGGGATGGGTGGCGGCGGAACTGCTCGCCTGTTCCAGGTAGTCGGCCGGAATCAGTTGCCGCCCATCCCAATTGCCGCGATTGACCAGGAGCAGACCGAGTTTGACGAAGTCGTCGGGCGGTAGCACCAGATGGGCGTAACCGTAGGTGTTTCCGCTGCGGTCACGCGCCCAGTGATAGTCATCGGCTGGGATTCCCAAGGGATCGAACAGCTTTCGCTGCGCATACGCCTGGAAGTCCTCCCCGACCGCCTGCTGGACGACGTAGACGATGAGATCCACGGCGCGCTGACTGTACTGCCATGCGGTGCCCTGTTCGTGCACGATCGGCATGCCCAGCGCCTGGGCCACCACATTGGGATCGATCTGCGCCAGCCCGGTGATGCCCTCCGAGGCCACCGCCACCTGCATACCCGAGGACTCGGTGAGCAGATTGCGCACGGTGATGGCGCGGTGCGCGGCATCACCCAGCCCCGGGGGCAGATAGCGGTCGATGGGGTCGTCGACATTCAATTTTCCGTCGCCGACCGCGATTCCGGTCACCATGGACACCACGCTCTTGGTGCTGCTCCACAGATTCCACGCCATCCGGCCCGCGCCCGCATGGCTTTCGCGCTCGAGGACCAGACAGTTGTTGCGGTACACCCGGAAGGTGAAGCGGGTCGGATCGTTCGCGAAGTCCAGCGCCTCTCGCAGTCTTCGCGCGTCCAGCCCGACCTCCTCGGGGGTGGCGGTCTGCGGCTCCCGCCCACTGCTCACGGCACAGTGCTTCACCCCAGCAGGCTCACCCCCGGCCACGGGCGGTTCGAACCCCACGAACAGCATTCCCGCCGCCACCGCCGCCACCACGGCACTGATCAACGCTCGACGCACGCCAGCCTCTCCACTCCCCGACCCATCAGGACTCGAGAAAGGACGCTAGCGATCGACGACCCGCAGTCTCAGACCCCAGTTGCCGGGGCGAAAGTTATCGGGGCGCAGTGATTTCCGCCGTCACCCGGATGCGACTAAGGCCCGGTCCGCGGGGATCGGGCCTGGTCGGGCCGGCCGCTCACCACGAGCCACCAGCCGAGCGCATAGGCCAGGACGCCCAGCGCGCAGCCGCGCACCCCGCCGAGGAGGGCCAGCCGCACGAGGTCGTAGTCGCTGACGCGGGCTACCGGATCCATCAGTGCGAAGCCCGCGCCCGCTGCCGTCGCCGCCGCGAGTGCGGAGACGATCAGCGGCACTGCGCGCGGCGGCACACCCCGTACCGCCGCCCGGCCGGGCGGGGTCCTCCGATACCAGCGCACCGCCGCCAGACTCAGCACCACCATGCCGCCCACCGACGAGAGGTAGCCGAGGACGTTGTAGAGCCGATGCGGTTCCGCGACGGCGACCCGCAACCACTCCCACCGCTGGACCGCCGGACCGCCGGTCTGGGTGAAGGCATCCCAGACCAGATGCGTCGCCGCACCGAGCCACACCGCGAGCACGACCGCCACCGCGCCGCCAACCGATCGGATCTTCCAGCGTGGCAGGGTGATTCGCCGCCGCCACCCCAGCGGCGACAGCGCCAGCAGTGGGACCGCGACCACCCGGAGGACCGCCAGCAGCGCCAGCCCGAAGAACAGATCCCAGCCGAGCAGCCCGACCGGCGTATGCGTTCGCGGAATGTCCCCGGGCCAGGGCAGATAGTAGGGAACGTCGGGAGCGAGCGCGCCGGCCACCAGGGCCGGCACCGCCGCGTACCGCCGCAGCGGTAGGACGGCGGCCGGGTGCGCGAGAGTGAAGGGCACGACCGTCAACCTAGCCGTGATACGAGCGGCGGCGGCGCGACCCGGTTCGCGGGGACCGTGCCGTGGGGCTCCCCGCAGTCAGCTGGTTTGGGTGCCCGACCATCCGAAGGAGAAACTGTGGCCCTTCGACTGGCAGCTCAGACCGCCGCGCCCGCCCCCGTGGCAGGAGGCTCCGGCGTAGCTGATCGTCGAGCCGTAGCCGATCGGTCCGCCCGGCAGGCTTCGGCTGTCGGCGCGTCCCTGTGGTCCGAACGCGCCGAATGTCGGGTGCGCGGGTAGGAAGGGTACGTCGATCACCAGGTCGCGCACCGGAATAACGTTCAGCCACTTGGCGATTCCAGCCGGAATGTCACAACCGACATCGCCGTTGGCACGGATGGAGCAGTTGGCTCCGGCAGCGGTGAAGTAGACGGTGTCGCCGATCAGGTAGTCGGTGGGGTTCACGTGATCAGTGGGTTGCGCGTTCGCGACGCCGGTACCGGTGACGGCCAAGGCGGCCGCGGTGACCACCGCGCCGCAGAATGTTCGTGCCCGCATATCTTCCCTTCGTCCTGGTCCCCGACCGAACCTTCACCCTAGATTCGTGCCCCGTCGCGGACATGCCCCCGATTCGGGTGGCCGGACGCAACGCGCCGCGGGTGCGGCCCCGCGTCGCGTTGCTGGTATCGGGATCCGTCAGGCGCAGACGCCGCCGGTATCGACCGTGGTGATGGTGGTGTAGCCCGCTGTGGTGCGCACGCCGGCCGGGCCGCCGTAGTAGACGCCGCTGACGATGTGCTGGCCTTCGATATCGGGAACCCACGGGATGCTGGCGGTGCCGTCGTGTACCGGGGCGGTGCCGACGGTATTGCCGGCCACGCCGGGGAGGCGGCTGAAGAAGTCGACGAAGCCGCCGGTGACCGGGCTGCCGTCGGGCATGGTCACCCGGGCCGTCGCTGTCTGCGGGCAGCCGACCGCCGCTAGTCTGGCCGCGCCGAGCGCGGAACCTCCCATCGTCACCGACAGTGTCGGTGAGACCGCCGCCTGCGCGTGCGGGGCGATGACCGCCGGTAGTGCCAGACAGGCTGCCGCGCACGCGGTGCCGGCCATCAGGCGTGAAGTGTCGAATCCGCTCATCGTGCCCCGCCTTTCGGTGAACCCGGGTCAATCGTGGCCAGATCTTCGAATCGGCTCGCAGGGTATCCGACCGGTGCGCGGTTGTTGCGCAGGCGCGCACCGCCGAATCCGGAAATCGATTGCGTGAGATTCGACCCCCGGGGCACCATGGGGCGCTGCCGGGGCGTGCCCGCCGTGGCGAGAGATCCGATCCGGTGGAGGCCCATCCGCATGCCGACCCCCGCGCCGACCGCGCAGCGCGGCCGCGCGCTGCGACTGCTGCGCACCAACCGCCCGCTCGGCGCGCTGTTCACGGCGCGGGTGGTGTCCTATGCGGGCGACTCCATGAGCCTGGTCGCGCTCATGCTGCACGTCGCGCACACCACCGGGCAGGGGTTGGCGGTGGCGCTGCTGCTGCTCGTCGGCGATTTCGTGCCCTCCCTGCTGAGTCCGCTGACCGGTGCGCTCAGCGACCGCTTCGACCGCCGCCGCCTCATGATCGGCTGCGAGGTGGCGCAGGGCGTGCTGGTCCTGCTGATCGCGCTGTCCCTGCCGCCGCTGCCGCTGCTGCTGGCGCTGGTGGCGGCGCGGTCCGTCGCGTCGAACATCTTCCAGCCCGCCTCCCGGTCCGCGGTGCCCGCCATGGTGGCGGACAAGGATCTGGCGACCGCGAACTCCACCATCGGATTCGGGGCCAATGCCGCCGAGGCGTTCGGCCCGCTGCTCGCCGCCGCCCTGCTGCCCTTCCTCGGCATCCGGGGTGTGCTGCTGGTCGACGCGGCCTCGTTCCTGCTGTCGGCGCTGGTCCTGCTCGCCACCCGGCCGATGCCGCCGACCCCGGCGGACGGGAACCCGGGTTCGCTGCTGACCGACGCCCGGACGGGCCTGCGCTACATCCTGCGCACCCCGGTGGTGCGGATCGTGGCACTCGGCTTCTGCGCGGTGGTGGCGTGCAACGGCGTGGACGATGTGGCCCTGGTGCTGCTGGCCACGCAGACCCTGGGTTCCGGCGACGCCGCGGTGGGCCTGCTGCTGGGCGCGGTGGGCATCGGACTGCTGATCGGTTACGCGCTGATCGGCCGCCTGAGCACCCGTATGTCGATGACCGCGCTGCTCATCGGCGGTTTCCTGGTCAGCAGCGCCGGGAATCTGCTCACCGGACTGGCCTGGTCGGTGGCCGCCGCGTTCACCGTGCAGGCGGTGCGGGGCCTCGGTATCGCTGGCATGGACGTGGCATCCAGCACCCTGATCCAGCGGCTGGTGCCCGACGGCATGCTCGGCCGGGTGTTCGGAAATCTGTACGGCGCCATCGGAATCGCCGCCGCGCTGTCGTATGTCGGCGGCGGCCTGCTGCTCGATGCCACCGATCCCCGCACCACGCTCGTGGTCGCGGGGGCGGGTGGCACGCTGGTCACGGCGGCGGTGGCGGTCGCCCTGCCGCGCGCGCTGCGCCGCCACGGCCCGCCCGCCGGAGACTGACGGCCGCTCTGGTTGGATGGGCGCGGTGACCAGCGTGCCCTTCCGATTGCTCGACCCCGTCCGCTTCGACCGGGTGATGCCCGCGTGGGCGCCGCACTACCCACGGTTCGACACGGTGGTGGGGTACTCGGATCTGGGACATGCCTTCCTCATGAGCACCCGGACCGGCGAGTACGGGTTGCTCGATCCCTACAGTCCGGGGGTCAAGGTCTACGGCCCGTTCGCCGAGATCGCCGATTTCGTGGACCGAGTCCTGTTCGATCCGGACGTGGTGACGTATGTGCTACAGCCGCACCATGTTTCGGCGATTCGGGCCCGCCTGGGCGCGCTGGCGCCCGACGAGGTGTACATCGCCACGCCGTACCCGTTCCTGGGCGGCTCGGAAGCTCCGGAATCCTACGACCGGGGCGGGGTGTGGGTGTTCTTCGATCTGGTGGCGCAGGCGCACGGCATGGAGTGACCTCCCTTGCGCCACAGGCTTTCTCAGCTGGGATGTCCCGGTTCGAGATCGGCGACGTCGTGGTAGCGCAGCGCGGTCACCGGCGCGCCGGGTCCCGCCCCGTACTCCGGGGCCAGCACCACCCCCTCGTGATCGCCGAAGTCGTGGCGCGCCACCACCGTGCCGACGAACCAGGCGGCGGCCTCCTCGAGCAGGGGTGCGCCGTGCGGCCCCACATGCCACCGGCACCAGCTGAATTTGTCCATCTCGTCCCCGGTTTCGGCGCCGAACAACTGCGCGAGGGCGATGTTCTCGCGATCCACCAGATGAACTCCGAGATGGTTGGCCCGCCGCGCGACACCGTAGGTGTGATTGGCCTGGGAGACGCACACCAGGAAGCGCGGGGGTTCGATGGCGACCTGCGTGGCGAACCCCACCACACAGCCCGCCCGCTCGTCGTCGACGGCCGCGGTCACGATGACGATCGGCGCGTCGGCGGCGGCGACGAGCGCGTCGAACGCCGCTCGCGGCTCAGGTCCTTCGGACATGCCCCCGTGTATAGCAGTGATTCGCACGCGCCTCGCCACGACAGCCGTTACGGGGATCCCGGTCGCCGATCACGTTTCGATAACGAGAGTCGGGGTATCCGAAAGACATCGGATTTCCGAGGAGTGCGAGGAGCAGCCGATGCCGACCGCAGAGACCCGAACCGACCATCCGCTGAGGGCAGGCACTGACAGTTACGACAATATCGAGCCGTGGTTCGAGAAGCTGGCCGCGCTGGCCCCTGATGATCCGCACCGCGCCGAGATCCGCGAGCAGATCATGCACCTGTGCCTGCCGCTGGCCGAGCACATCGCGCGCCGCTTCGCCGGACGCGGCGAGGAATTCGAGGACCTGCATCAGATCGCCACCCTGGGCTTGGTGCTGGCCGTGGATCGCTTCGATGTGAGCCGGGGCAGCGGATTCCTGTCCTTCGCGGTGCCCACAATCATGGGCGAGGTGCGCCGCCACTTCCGCGACCACACCTGGGCGCTGCGGGTTCCCCGGCGTACCAAGGAGATTCAGCGGAATATCGGTCCGGCCGTGGACCGTCTCACGCAGCGGCTGCGCCGCCAGCCCACCGCTCGCGAGATCGCCGCCGAACTGGGCGTCGACCTCACCGAGGTGACCCAGGCGCTGATCGCCCGCACGGCCTACAAGGCCGACTCCCTGGACGCCGCGACCCACACCGAAGACGACAACCCCGCGCCCCGGACGGTGGACACGCTGGGCACCGAGGAGCCCTGCTATCGCCTCCTGGAGGACGCCATGGCGGTGCGCCCGCTCATCGCGGCCCTGCCCGAACGCGAGCGCCGGATCCTGACCATGCGCTTCTACCAGCACATGACCCAATCCCAGATCGCCGCCCAGCTGCGGGTGTCGCAGATGCAGGTGTCCCGCATTCTGAGCAAAACCCTGGCGAAGCTGCGGCACCAGGCACTCGGCGAGGAACGCGCGGCCTGAGATGCCGGCGACGAGCGCACCGGTCACGGCACTGCCCGCGCCCTGCGGAGAACTGTCCGCGGCGGTGGTCGAGGCGCTGCGCCGACCGCCGGGGACACCGGTGCCCACCCCGAGCCTCGCATCGGCCGATCCCTACGGCCGCGACCTGCACCTGGCCCTGCACACCTGCTACGAACTGCACTATCAGGGGCTGGCGGGGGTGGATGCGGCCTGGGAATGGGATCCGGAACTGCTGCGCTTGCGCGCCGGTCTGGAGCAGGCGTTCCTGGCCGCCCTGCGCGCCGACACCCCGGGCGGCGACGATCTGGACGGCGAACTCGACCGGCTGCTCGCGGTCCCCGCCGAGGCGGGCGGTCCGAGCGGGTTCCTGCGCGATCAGGGCGAGATGTGGCAGCTGCGCGAGTATTTCGTGCACCGATCGGTACTGCATCACCAGGAGGCCGACCCGTACGCCTGGCTGATCCCGCGCCTGCGCGGCTGGTCCAAGGCCGCCCTGGTGGCCGTGGAGTTCGACGAGTTCGGCGGTGGACGAGGCGACCGGGTGCACGCCGAGCTGTACGCCGATCTGCTGGCGGGCGCGCAGTTGCATCCCGGCTATCTGCACTACCTGGAGGTCGCGGCCACGCCCATGCTCGCCCTGGTCGACATGATGTCGCTGTTCGGGTTGCACCGCGGCCTGCGCGGTGCGGGCATCGGTCATTTCGCCGCCGTGGAGATCACCTCCCCACCGGCCTCGCAGCACATGGTGGCGGCGCTGACCCGCCTGGACGCGCATCCCGCCTGCGTGCGGTTCTATCGCGAGCACGTGGAGGCGGACGCGGTGCACGAGCAGCTCATGCGCCGCGATGTGATCGGCGATCTGCTGCTGCGGGAACCCGGGCTGCGCGAATCGGTGGTCTTCGGCATCCAGGCCACCGACCTGCTCGAACAGCGGTTCGCCGACCAGGTGCTCGCCTGCTGGCGGCAGGGCCGTTCGTCGCTGTGGGAGGCCGCCGCGGTCGATTAGCTCGCCGGTTCCTGGTTATCCGGTATTCGTGATGTTGATTCGCGCACCGGGCGTCTACCGCCCCCAGGCCGATACCCGGCTGCTCGCTCGCGCTCTGGCCGATGCCGCCATCGCACCGCACGGCCGGGTGCTGGACATGTGCACCGGCACCGGTGCGCTGGCCATCCATGCCGCGTCCCGGATCCGTCCCGCGGCGCTGACCGCGGTGGACATCTCCCGCGCCGCGCTGGCCTCGGCGTGGCTGAACTGCCGCATGCGGGGCATCGAAATCGAGCTGCTGCGTGGAGATTTCGGAAAAATGCTGCACGACAGGCGTTTCGATGTGGTCCTGGCCAATCCGCCCTATGTTCCGGCGGCTTCGGACGGTCCGGCCCGCGGCGCCGCGCGCAACTGGGCCGCCGGATCGGACGGCCGGGACGCGGTCGACGCGGTGTGCGGACTCGCGCCCCGCGTGCTGTCGCGCACCGGGATGCTGCTGCTCGTCCATTCGAGCCTCTGCGGCACCGACCGCACCCTGACGCACCTGCGCGAGGGCGGCCTGAAAGCCGCCGTGGTCGCCCGCGCCACCATTCCGTTCGGTCCGGTGCTGCGCCGCCAAGCCGACCGGCTGGCCCGCGCGGGTCTCATCCATCCCACCCAGCGACATGAGGAGTTGGTGGTGATCCGTGCCGACCGACCCCGACAGTGACCGGCGGCGGATCACCTACACCGCCGACGGACCGGCCCTGGTGGAGGGGCCGGTGGAACTCGTCACGGCCGACGGACGCACCATCCGGTCGGACCGCTGTGTGGTGGCGTTGTGCCTGTGTCGCCGTTCGGCGCTCTATCCGCTGTGCGACACCAGTCACCGCAAGCGCCGCCGCGCGCGCGAGCAGCCCCGCTAGCCGAGCGGGTCGAACGCCTCCACCAGCATGCGCAGCGCGGCCTCCACCGTCCGCGCCAGCACATCCTCCGGCGGGCCGTCGAACTGCCGGTGCCGCGCCCGGGAGCCGTACCCCGAGTCGACCGCCAGCCACACCGATCCGGCGGGCTCGCCGTCCTGCGCATCGGGACCGCCCACCCCGGTCACCGCCACCGCGAGATCGGCGTCCAGCAGCGAGCGCACCCCGGCGGCCATGGCCAGTGCCGCGGTCTCCGACACCACCGGCACATCGGGCACGCCGAGTACCTTGCGCTTGACCTCCGTGCTGTAGGCCACCAGTCCACCGCGCAGCCACTGCGCCGAATCCGGTGCGGCGCCGAGGGCGGCGCTGATCTTCCCGCAGGTCAGTGATTCCGCGACCGCGATGGTACGTCCGGACCGCAGGGCGATCCGGGCCAGCGCGAACGCGAGTTCCCCGGTGTCGGACACGGATTCCACCTTACCGACGCCCGCCGGTTGCCGACCGTCCGCTACGACAGGCTCGTACAGGTGGCGGCCGGGGGCAGTTCGTCGGCGAGGAAGACGGTTTGGGCCATCATCTTGGGGCCGGACATCCGTTCCCGGAACACCTCGATGGACTCCTCGGGGTGCACCGAGTCGATGACGGCGTGCGGGCCGATGGCGTTGAACTGGTGGCTGACGCCGCGCGGGATCTGCATATCGACGAAGGAGCAGGGCGGGACGACCAGGTTGTAGCGGGTGCGGTGGACGTCCGTCGGGGTGTTCGGCAGCGTGTCGGTGAATTCGGCCGGTGCGAAGGGGGTCACGCCCGGAATCTGGGTGACCGTGAAGGGGGACAGGCTGCCGACCCGGATATGGGTGTCGGGGCCGGTCATCATGCGGACGAAGCGCAGTCCGGTGTGCAGGTGCATACGTGAGCAGATGCCGCGTTCCTCGGCATCGTAGAAGTCCATCAGGTACCGGTCGGCGAAGAACCCGTCGAAGGGGGTCTCGATCAGATAGACCTCACCCTCCTCGAAGGTCTGGGCGCGCACGATGCCGTCGGCGTCCGGACTGGTGGCGATGCCGCTGGCGGCGGCATCGCGGACGATGCGCGCGAACGCCTCCACCACCGCGAGTGCGACCTCCGGCGGGAACTGCGCCACCGGTGTGACGACATTGCGGCCCGCGTCCACGAAGTCGGACAGGTCGTGGATCTCGTTCTCCGCGTCGGCGTCGCGCTTCAGGCGTGGTTCGGTCATGATGCTCCTCGAAACTGCTGCGGTGGTTCGTCTGTCGCCGGTGTCAGGGTCCGACTCCGAAGGAGCGCAGCCACAGTTCCAGCGACAGCACCAACCACAGCTTGCCGCCCTGGCGCGGCAGCAGCATGCCGTCACCGCGCAGCCAGGCCCGCACGGTGTCCTCGCGGAACAGGCCCCGGGCGCGCGCGGATTCGCCGAGCAACAGGTCGTGGCCGAGTTCGCGCAGCGGGCCGGACAGCCACTGCTGCACCGGTACCCGCATTCCGCTCTTGGGCCGGTCGACGATGGTCGACGGCAGCAGATCGCGCACGGCCTGTTTGAGGATCCACTTCTCCCGCGTCCCCGCCAGTTTGCAGCGGGGCGGCACCCGGAAGGCGTAGTCGATGACGGCACGGTCGAACAGCGGTGCGCGGCCCTCCACACCACGGGCCGCGGTGAGCCGTTCGACCTTGGTGAGAATGTGGTGCGCACCCTTGGTGCGCAGGTTGGCGTGCAACAGCTGATTGAGCAGGCTGCTCATCCGGCCTGGGCGGAGATAGGGCGCGACAAGCCGGGTCGGCGGTGGGGCGGCGGCGAGGTCGGCGAGCACCTCGGGGGTGAGCAGGACCGGCAGATCACCGTGGCATTTGCGGTAGCTGTGCAGGTAGGCCAGCGCCCTGGCCTCCGGGTCCGGATCGTCGCGGGCGAGTTCGAAGATCAGCATCGGCAGATTCTTCGGGCCGCCGAAGACCGGGTCACCGCCCTCGCCATTGAGCAGCACCCGGATACCGTCCGCGGCGGCGGCCTCGGCGAGCATCAGATTGGGAACGGTCAGCGGGTCGCCGACCGGGCAGTCCAGCAGCGCGACCGTCTCCGCCAGCCGCGCGGCGACCGCCGTTCCCGGCACGGTGAGCACCCGGTGCCGAGTGCGGCAGTGCGCGGCGACGAGTCCCGAGTAGGCGAGTTCGTCGGGCGCGTCCGGGCCGAAGCTGATGGAGTAGGAGTGCACGGCCCGGTCGTGGATGCTCGCGGTGAGCGCCGTGACCAGGCTGCTGTCGATGCCACCGGAGAGCAGCACGCCGACCGGTGCCGCGGCGGGCAGACGCGTGGACACCGCCGCCTCCAGCAGCACGCGCAGGGTGAGCGCGTGCTCCGCCTCGGCGCGCGGATCGTCGATCTCCGCTGGCTCCCAGTAGATCTCCTCGGTGGTGGAGCCGTCGGCGCGCAGTCGCACACAGCGGCCCGGCAGCACTTCCTCGACGCCGCGCAGCAGGGTCTCCCGCCCGGGCAGGTAGGCGAAGGTGAGGAAGGTGCGCACCGCGGGCAGATGCAGCCCGGTGCGCAGTCGCGGCCACCGCTGCAGGGCGCGCAGGGAAGTGGTTGCCGCCCAGGCGGTCCCGGCCCGCGCGTGGAAGAGGGTGCGGGTGCCGACGTGGTCGCGGATCAGCACCAGATCCGGGCCGTCGGCGACGGCGAGGGCGAACATGCCGTCCGCCGCGGCGATGCCGTCGAGGCCGAAGCGGCGGTAGGCGTGCAGCAGCAGTTCGCCGTCCGGGCGGTCCGGGGGCGGCGCGTCCGCCCCGAGCCGGGCACGCAAGCGGTCCGCGTGGAACAGCGTCACCTCGCCGACCGCGGTCAGTTCACCCGCGGTGAAGAACCCCGCGACGCCGGGACCCGCCAGCAGTCCCAGCGCATATCGGCCGCCCACCGCCACCGGGTCGGCGCCCATCGCCCGCAGCTGACCGCCCGGATCGTCCGGGGTCAGCACCGCGCACCAGCGTGACATCGGTTATCCCTCAGCCGAAATCGTCGTCATCGTCCGCATCGCCACCCCAGTAGCCGTAGTCGCCCGCGTCCCCGCCGCCGAAGTCCGCCGATCCGCTCTGCTCCGCCTGCCGCCGCAGCTCTTCCTCCTGCGGCGCGGTCAACGTCTGCGGCGGCACGGCCACGGCGCCGAGCAGCGCGCCGCCGGTCACCGCCGCCAGCAGCGCGCCGACCCGGCCGCCGAAGGAGGATCGGTTGACGGTGAGTTCCCCGTCGCTCCATCGGGTTCGGCCGTAGCCGCCCTCGCGTCCGTAGCGCACCCGCCCGTCGCGGTGGGTGCGTTTGACGATCGAACGGCCCAGGGGCTCATCGGTTCCCGAATCGCCGCGGTCGTCGCGCCAGTGCACCAGCCCGTGCGGACCCCGGGTACGCCATTCCTCGCGTCCGTCCGAGTAGCGCCGGTGCACGGTCGCGTCGGCGAGCAGTTCGTCGGTGTAGGTGGTCTGTCGCTGCGGCACGGCTGATATCTCCTACGCGCGGGCGGCCTCAGGTGGCGGGCCAGGTCAGAAAGCCCGCGGACCGCGCGGTGCGCAGCTCCGTCAGGGCCGATCGGGGCGGGCGCACGGCCCGTACGAGGCGGTGCACGGTGCGCAGCAGCGCCGCCGGTCGCACCGACTCCACGTCCACGGCTCGGCCGCGGCGCAGCCAGGCCCGCTCCCACGAATCCAAGTGCGGCACAGGCATATCCGGCTTGAACCCGGTGTGGTGCGCCAGATGCAGCGCACCGGCCTGGCGCGGCCGCAGGCCCAGGGGCACCACCCGGACGCCCGGCGGCACCTCGGTCCCGGCGGTGAACCGCGCCGGAAAGGTGAGCCCCGCCGGGCTCGCGTCGTGCAGCAGATAAATGGTCCCCGACGCCAGTGCGAGCATGTCGACGACGCGCGTGTCGAGCGGCAGCTCGGCCGCGCTCAGCACCGGACAGGCGGATTCCATGGGCACGCCGTTGGCGCGCAGCATCTGGGCGACGGCGTCGGATTCGGCGATCAGCAGGCGTGGCAGTCCGTAGTCGAAGAGATCGGGTTCGGTGGTGTGCCGACCGGCGGGCCGGGCGTGCGACGGAGTGCGGGTGAGCAGCCCGGGGATCTCGCCGTAGCGCCGCAGCGCGGACCGAAAGGCCGGATAGGGCACCACGGTCGGCACCGTGAACAGCGGCCGGCGCGGCAGCCGCGGCCACGCCGCCCGGCAGAGTTCGTGGTACAGCTGGCGTTCGGTGAACCGCAGCCCGCCCGGCGCGCCCGCCCGTTCGACCGCCCCGGGCAGCAGCCGGTCGAGCAGCGCCCGGCTCATCCGGTCGGCCATGAGAGGAACCCGATCCGACGGGCGCGGTCGTGGTCCGGATCGCCCGCGGCGTCCACCCGCTCGATCGCCCGCCCCAGTGCGGAGAGCAGTTTGGCGGGTGGTACGGCGGCGATCGGCGCCCACCAGCCCTCGGCCAGCCACTCGATCCCCGACTCCGGCAGGCCCTCGTGCCGCAACCGGTCCAGATCGACGTCGCCGTGCCACGGTTCCCGCAGTCGCAGGGCCGATCGGCTCATCGCGACGGTATGCGGCAGCAGGCCCACCGTGACGGCGCGGCTGCCCAGCGCCGCCCGCGCGTCTACGGCGAAGGTGACACCGCGCACGCTGGCATCGTGCAGGAGGAATACCGGAATGTCGGCGGGCAGCAGATCCATCCGTTCGGTCACCAGCATCGACCAGGTCCCGGCCACGTCATTGGCGGTCAGGCAGGCGAGCACGCTGCGGTCCTGACACAGCACCGCGTACCGGGGATCGTCCACCACCGGGGGCCGAATCGTGTTCTCGTCCACCACGCCCGGGGGCGCGGCACCGTAGGTGTGCGCCCACGCACCGATGATGTCGGCACGAAAGCTGTCGTAGGGCACCGGCATTCGGATCACGGCACGCTCGGCGAACCAGGGTCGCACCCGCCGCATGCCGAGTACGGCCAGCACCACCAGCACGGCGGTGATCACGATCGCCGCGAACCCCGACGCACCGCCCAACCAGACCAGGAGGCCGAATCCCACGACGGTGGCGCAGACCGCCAGCCGCACACCGCGGAACAGCCCGAGTCCGTCGGGCAGTTTCGTCCGGGAGGCCGCGTACCACAGCTGCGCCGCCGTGTAGCGCAGCTCCCGTTCGTCCCGGAGCCGGTCGACCAGTCTGCGCAGGCGCAGATCGTGCAGCCCGAGCGGACTCTCCTTGGGTTCCAGGGCGAAGGACCGTCCGCACGTCGAACACCGCCGATCACCCCGCTCTCGGCGCAGCAGATTCGCACTGCAATGCGGACAGATCACAACACGCCCTCATCTCGACCCATGGCGGCAGCCGAGTCCAGATTAGTGCGGACTACGAATTTTCTCGCGGGGATCGGCACCGCTGCGGGCGGCGCGGGCGGCGGCGCGATGTGCTGGACAGCAGCGGCTCGATCGGGCCGTCGTAGCCGGAGGCGATGAGAACTACGGTGGCGGTGAACTTCTCGACGAAGCGTTCGGCGGTCTCGCGGTCGAAGCGGGCCATCGGGTAGCGGAAGGGGCCGTCGATCCCGGCGGCAGCGCCCGTCTGGTCGTAATGCTCGGTGAGACCGAACTCCAGATCGTGTTTGGCCCGGATCACGCCGGTGGGCAACTCCGTCACGGACAGCTCGCCCGCCGCCCCGACCGCGGCCGGGGCGGCGTCGGCGCGCTGCAGGATGAGTGTGGCCTGGAAGAGCGGGTGGGATGGATCCTGCGGCAAGCAGCGCTGGAGCCGGGGGTTGGGGGTGTCGGGGTGGGCGAAGGCGGCCAAACCGACCCGGCGCACCTGGTCGAGGAGTTCGACCAGATCGGCGGTGCGGTGCAGGCGAATCCGCATGAGCACGTCATCGGCGAGGTTGCCGACCAGATCCGCCAGCAGCGGGTCGTCGCGGCCGGACACCGAGGTGGCCACCGTGACGTCGCGAGAGTTCGCGAATGCCGCGACACTCAGCGCGAACGCGGTCTGCAACAGCAGGAAAAGACTGGAGCCGCACGCGCGGGCGCGGGCGAGCAGATCGCGGTGCAGGTCGGCGTCGAAGTGCACGGCGACGGTGTCGCCGGTGGTGTCGGGGCGCGCCGGTCGCGGTCTGTCGTAGGGGAATTCCAGCGGTGTGGGGCGGCCCGCCAGATTGATCGCCCAGTACCGCAGCTGGGCACTGGCACGGCTGTAGGGATCGTCGAAGTCGCCGAGGCACTCGTGCTTCCACAGGGTGTAGTCGACATAGTCGATGGGCAGCGAGGGCCAGTCGGGCGCGTGCCCGGCGGCCCGCGCCAGATACGCGGTCACCAGGTCGCGCATGAGCGGGCCGATGGAGGCGCCATCCACGGAGATGTGGTGAATCACCAGGGCGAGCACCACGTCCCGCTGTCCGAGGCGGAAGACTCGCGCCCGGATGGGCAGTTCGGTCGCGAGATCGAACGCGGAGGAGCTGAACTCGGCGAGTTGCCCGGCGAGGCGGCCGGTGAAGGTGTCCACCACCCGGACGTCGAGGCGGGCGAAGTCGGCGTCCACCACCACCTGGATCGGACCGTCCAGGGCGGGCGGGTAGCAGGTGCGCAGCGGCGTATGCCGCCGCACCACATCCTCGAGGGCGGCGGTCAGGGCGGAAACATTCACCGCCTGTCCACGAATTCGAAAGGCGCGAGCAATATTCCAGTCACCCGAAAGTCCGGCCTGCGCGGCATGCCACATACGCTCCTGCGCGGGAGCCAGGGGAATTCGCGGTGATCTCCGCATTCGACGCAATGGAAGCGGTTCGGAAACGATTCGCAGGAATTCCTCGTCCTCCGCTGGTCGCCGCCGATTCTCCGGGCTCGACCAGGCAGGAACCGGTACGAGCATGGCGGCCTTCCTTTCCGCTGCCGCGCGAAACTTATCGCCGCCCGTGAATCCGGCAGCATTTCGGGGCGACGAGCGGAAACCGTAGCAAGAACTCGGCTATTCGGGCGTTCCTACGAAAGAGACACGAGTCACTCGACCTGGGACGGACTTTCGTGAACGCGACCGCTACCCACGGAGCCGTCGATCGACAAGGGTGCGGCGGCCCGGCCTCGACGCCCGGCGCTCGAGTCATGGGTTCTCGTGCCGCGGGCCGGTGCCGCGACGAGACCGCCGCGGCACCGGTGGCGCGTCCGTGATCACGACAACGCCGAGGCGCGGGGACCCAGCCCCTAATTCTTCCCGATGAGTAGCTGGAGTTCTTGGCCGGGACGGGGGTCGACCCGTACGGTATCCCGAGGTCGGGAATTGGAACCAAAGCATCCCCACAGCAAGGAGATTCATATGATCAACGTCCGGACTGCGGCACTGATGGGCGTCGCCGCGGCCGCGCTGACCGCCTTCGGCGGCGGCACCGCCAGCGCTGGTAACCCCGCCGACTTCGACGCGCAGGCCACCCAGGTCTGCCACGAGACCGGCAATGGTGAGTACCAGAAGGTCCAGTTCGCGATCCAGGGCTACCCGGCGTTCGTGAACTGCATCAGCGGCCCCGACATCAAGATCACCCCCATGCCCGCCGGAGCGTACTGCACCATCGCCGGCATCCCGCCGCGCGAGGGTGAGGCGGACGGCACGGGCGCCTGCCGCCTGATCGGCTGATAACTCCACGCTCAGCCATTCGGAGCCGACGAGGCCGGACACCGCGCCCGGCCACGTCGGCTCCGTCGCGTCCGCACCAGCCGGTCCGCGCGGGTGAACTGATGGGGTGGCACGAATCCGACCCGAAGACGCTTTCGGCGGACCGCACACCCCTCTGGACAGCAAACGTACCGCAAGCGCATGATTTTCATACCGTCCAGTGCCGTTCGTCGGGGGAACGTCAAAGGAAATCCCGAACGGATGGAAGAGATCATGTTTATCAAGAAGTTGGTGGCGACGGCGATACTCGCCGTAGCGGCCACCGGAATCAGCATGGCAACGGCACACGGTCAGGCGGGCCTCAGCGTCAGCGGAGTGGACGGCTCGGTCGGCTACACCGCGACCCTGGCCGCGGACCATTCGAATGCCTTGGTCACCCTCGCCTCCGGCAAATTCGTGCTCACTCCGGACGCCGTGCAGGTGGTGGCGGACAATGGCGCGGTGGTCGGCGCGATTCCGACCAGCCTGCGCACGGAGGCCGGCGCGAACCTCGCCGTCACGCCGACCCTGCACAGTGACACCGAGTTGACGCTCGCCCCGGTGGGCGGACCCACACCGGCCGCGGTCACTTCGCAGGACCTGCCCTTCGTGAACGAGGCCGGCGGACCCGGCCACATCTTCGCGGGCATCGCGATCGGCTGCGTCATCGGCGTGCTGATCGGTATCTGGTTCTTCCTGGTCGGCGCGATCGTCGGCTGCTTCGTCGGTGCCGTCATCGGCGGATTCATCGGCGCGGCGTGGTGAGAACCGCGTCGTTCACCGTTCCGGTGCAAGCGATTTCGCCGCCTCGGTGAGGGACCGAGCGCCCGTCGCCACCGCGATGGCGGCGGGCAGATCGAGTTGGAGTTCGAGGTCGGGGTCGACGGCGGGACCGTCGAAATGGGCGATCCCGCTGTCGGTGACCGTGTAGTGCAACACCGTATCGCCGATGCGCACGGTGACGGTGCCGTCCGGAACCAGTTGGGCCACAGCGCGTCCCAGCGGTAGCGCGAACCAGTGGGCGCGCACGGCGTCGGTGGCGCGGCGCTCGCCGAGCAGTGGCGTTCCCCAGGCGGAGAGCGCGTCCAGCACGGGCCGCAGCGCGAGTCCCGCGGGCGTGAGTTCGTACACGACCGTCGCGGCCCGCGTTCCGGCCCGCCCGCGCGTCAGGATGCCCTCGCGTTCCAGATCCTTGAGCCGGGCGGCGAGCATATCGGTGCTGATGCCGGGTAGATCGGCGAACAGATCGCTGTAACGGCGCGGCCCGGAACACAATTCGCGCACCACCAGCAGACTCCAGCGGTCCCCGACGAGATCGAGGGCCCGGCTGACGGCGCAATAGTGGTCGTAGCTTCGGCGTGGCACGAGCCCACTGTAACGTGTCACTTGGAAATTCCAAGCGCAAACTTTGATTTTCCAAGTAGAGTGTGCGGCAACCGGATCGAAAAGGGGTTGTTCATGCAGGTCAAGCAGTCCAGCAAGCTGGCGGGTGTCTCCTACGAGATCCGTGGCCCGGTGGCCGAACACGCCGCGCGGCTGGAGGCCGAGGGTCATCATGTGGTGAAGCTCAACACAGGCAACCCACTACCGTTCGGCTTCGAGGCGCCCGCCGAGATCCTTCAGGACATCGTGCGCAACCTGCCCGGCTCCAGCGGCTACTGCACCTCGAAGGGCCTGCTCAGCGCGCGCCGGGCGGTGGTGCAGTACTACCAGACGCTCGGTCTGCCCGATGTGGACGTCGAGGACGTCTTCCTGGGCAACGGCGTCTCCGAACTGATCATGATGGCGATGACGGCGCTGCTGGAGAACGGCGACGAAGTCCTCGTTCCCGCACCGGACTTCCCGCTCTGGACGGCGGCCACCACGCTCAACGGCGGCCGTCCCGTGCATTATGTGTGCGACGAATCCTCGGACTGGTTCCCGGATGTCGCCGATATCGAATCCAAGATCACCGACCGCACCCGCGCCATCGTCATCATCAATCCGAACAACCCGACCGGCGCGGTGTACTCCGACGAGGTGCTGCGCCAGATCCTGGAGGTCGCGCGCCGCCACAGCCTGGTGGTGTTCTCCGACGAGATCTACGACAAGATCCGCTACGACGAATCCCCGCACACCGCCACCGCCACCCTGGCCCCGGATCTGCTGTGCCTGACCTTCTCCGGCCTGTCCAAGGCGTACCGCTGCGCGGGCTTCCGCTCCGGCTGGCTGGTGGTCACCGGCCCCACCCAGCACGCCGAGAACTACCTCGAGGGCCTGACCATGCTCGCCGGATTGCGCCTGTGCGCGAATGTGCCCGCGCAGCAGGCGATTCAGGCCGCCCTGGGCGGTCATCAGAGCATCCACGACCTCACCCTCCCGGGCGGGCGGCTCCGCGAGCAGAGCGAACGCGCCTGGGAGGCGCTCAATGCCATTCCGGGCATCTCCTGCGTCAAGCCCAAGGGCGCGCTCTACGCCTTCCCCCGCATCGACCTGAACATGTACCCGATCCACAGCGACGAGCAGTTCATCCTGGACCTGCTGCTCCAGGAGAAGATCCACATCGTGCAGGGCACCGGCTTCAACTGGCCGCGGCCGGACCACTTCCGGATCGTCACCCTGCCGTACGCCGACGATCTGGAGGCGATCATCGAGCGCATCGGCCGCTTCCTGGCGACCTATCGCCAGTAGCGTCCGCTACCGGGCGGGCGTCAGCTCGGGTGCGGTGACGGCGGCGGGCAGCGACCGCCGCCGGGTGGCCACCAGGAACAGCGTCACCAGCAGCAGGCTCCACCAGATGTAGGTATTGCCGATGAAGTGCTGCCAGGGCGTCCAGGTCGTCTCGCGGTGCTCTCCGTCCGGCAGCCAGTTCTGCGGACCGATCACGTAGATCGCGGCCGTGACGGCGGCCGCCGCGTACCAGCCGATCCCCTGCCGCCACGGCAGTCGCGTCGCGTATCCGACCATGGCGAGCAGGGCCGGGGCGATCCAGATCCAATGGTGCGACCACGAGATCGGCGAGACCAGCAGCGTGAACACCGCGTTGACGGCCAGCAGCAGCGGCGGGAAGCCCACGGCCCGGCGCATGGCCACCACCACCAGCACCAGCAGCGCCGCCGCGATCGCCAACCACAGGATGGTGGACAGCGGTTTGTGCACCGAGAGCCGGGTCAGCACCGCCTGGATCGACTGATTGGTATGGAACGCCGACCCGCTGAGCCCGGAGGCATTGCCCAGCCCGCCGAACCAGTAGTCGATCGAACTCCGGGGCAGCACCAGGAAGGTGACCGCGGTCGCGGCGGCCCCCGTGACCGCGGCGGTGACGGCGGCGCGGTAATCGCGGCGGATGAGGAAGTAGAGCACGAAGGCGGCCGGGGTCAATTTGACCGCGGCGGCGACGCCGATCAGCACGCCGCGCCGCCAACGCGGCTTCTCCACCAGGCAGTCGGCCGCCACCAGCGCCATCAGCAGCAGGTTGACCTGGCCGAAGTCCAGCGTCGAGCGGGCCGGTTCCAGCAGCAGCGCCAGCGGGGTCGCGCACGCGGTGACGAAGACGGCGAGCCGACGGCGCTCCGCGCCCGGCCAGATCCGCCGGCCGACCACGTAGAGCGTGACCGCCAGCGCGGCCACCGAGGTCACGAAGAAGGCCACGGCCGCCACCGGCCAGGGCACCAGCGCGAACGGCATGAGCACCAGCGCGGCGAAGGGCGGATAGATGAACGGCAGCCCGATGCCGATGGTGGTCTGCGGCAACTGCCCGTACAGGTCACCGCCGCGCCGCAGCGTATCGATGCCCAGCCGGTACACCTGGAGGTCGATGAAGCCGCCGCTGATCTCCTTGAACGGCCAGACCGAGGCCGTCAGGCACAATGCGGCCAGGGCCGCGCACAGCAGCGGGAGGAGCCACATGACCGGCCTAGAGCGGCGGTCCGGTGACTTCGACACGGCAACAGCGGTGGAACAACTCATCCGCGGCGACTATACCGGCGATACCCGCCCGATATGAACCCGCGCGTGGGCGGCTCAGGCGGTCAGGCCGCGTCGGACCAGCAGTGGTTCGACCTCGGGCGCGCGGCCGCGGAAGGCCGCGAAGGCGGTGAGCGGATCGACCGAGCCGCCGCGCGAGAGCAGTTCCCGGCGGAAGGTCGCGCCCTTGTCCCGGATCGGGGCGGCACCGTCGGCGAACCATTCCACGGTGTCGGCGTCGAGCACCTCGCTCCAGACGTAGGAGTAGTAGCCCGCCGCATAGCCCCCGGCGAAGATGTGGGCGAAATAACCGGTGCGGTAGCGCGGCGGAATGGCGGCGAGCGCGATACCGGCCGTGCGCAGCGCCTCCTGCTCGAATGCCTCGGCATCGGTCGGGGCGTCGGCGGCGGCGATACGGTGCCAGGCCCAGTCCAGCAGCGCGGCGGCCAGGTACTCGACGGTGCGGAAGCCCTCGCCGAAGCGTTCGGCGGCGGCCATCCGCTCGACCAGCTCGGCGGGCATCGGCGCGCCGGTCTCGACATGTCTGGCGTAGTGGGGCAGCACCGCCGGATGCGACATCCACATCTCGTTCACCTGCGACGGGAACTCGACGAAATCGCGCGGCACCTCGGTGCCGGCGAAGAACGGATAGCGCACGTTCGAGAACAGCCCGTGCAGCGCGTGCCCGAACTCGTGGAAGAGGGTGCGGACATTGTCCCAGGTGAGCAGGGCCGGTTCCGACTCCGGCGGCTTCACGATATTGAGATTGTTGACCACCACCGGCCGCTGTCCCAGCAGCGCCGACTGGCCGACCAGTTCGTTCATCCACGCGCCGCCGCGTTTGGACGGGCGGGTGAAGAAGTCGCCGAGGAACAGCCCCAGCGGTGCGCCATCGGCATCGAAGACCTCGAAGACCCGGACCTCGGGGTGGTAGCCGACCAGATCCTTCCGCTCCCGCAGGGTGATGCCGTAGACCTGTTCGGCGGCGAAGAACACGCCGTCGAAGAGCACGCGTTCCAGTTCGAAGTACGAGCGCAGCGCCTCGGCATCCACCGAGAAGCGTTCGGCGCGTACCTTTTCCGACCAGAACTGCCAATCCCAGGAGCGCAGTTCGGCGTCGGCACCGACTTCCGCCCGCATGGCTGCGGTGAGTTCGTCGGCCTCACGCTCGGCATTGGCGACCGCGGGCGGGACCAGGCGGGTGAGCATATCCTCCACCGCCGCGACGGTTTTCGCGGTCTGGTCGGCGACCGCGTAGGCGGCGTGGTCGCGGTAGCCGAGCAGCGTCGCCCGCTCGGCCCGCAGCGCGGCCATGCGCGCCGCGAGCGCGGCGTTGTCACCATTGCCATCGAAGCCGCGCCCCAGCGAGGCGGCCATGACGCGCTGCCGCACCTCCCGGTCGGCCAGTTGCGCCAGCACCGGCTGATTGGAGACATTCTGCAGGCTCAATGCCCACT
The DNA here is from genome assembly GCF_030766805.1 of Nocardia sp. CC213A. Taxonomy (NCBI): domain Bacteria; kingdom Bacillati; phylum Actinomycetota; class Actinomycetes; order Mycobacteriales; family Nocardiaceae; genus Nocardia; species Nocardia sp. CC213A. Next base: position 534,012 of record NZ_JASFXA010000002.1, on the reverse strand, counting down.
TGCCCTGGTGCCCGAGCGATTCGGCGAGTTCGGCCGCGGCGGCGACGGCCGTGGGCGCGAGCCCGGACAGTTGTGTCTCGCTGTCGAGGATCAGCGTAGCGGCATTGGCGGCCGCCAGGTTTCGCTGTCCGAATTCCGTTGCCGCCGCAGCGAGTTCGGCATTGATTTCACGAAGCCTGGCCTGGCCCGCCGCATCCAGCCGGGCGCCCGCGCGAACGAATCGAATGTGGTACTGCTCCAGCAGCCGTGCCTGTTCGGCGTCCAGATCGAGTTCGTCGCGCCGCTCGTACAGCGCTTCGACGCGGGCGAACAGGGCCGGGTCCAGGTGGATGGCGTCCCGGTGCGCCGCCAGCCGCGGCGAGATGTCCGCCTCGATGGCCTCGATCCGTTCGGTGGAGTCGGCGGAGGCGATATTGAAGAACACATTCGACACGCGGGTCAGCAGGGCACCCGAGCGTTCCAGGGCCTCGATCGTATTCACGAAGGTCGGTTCCGCACCGGTGGCGGTGATGGCCGCGACCTCGGCCAGCTGCTCGGACATTCCCCGTTCGAACGCGGGCAGGTAGTGCTCGTCGGCGATCTCCGCGAAGACGGGGAGTTCGTACGGAAGCGGGCTGCGCTCGAAGAACGGGTTGATCGTCATGGCGCAACCTTATGCGGCGCGCCCGACAGGCGGCGCCGCGGCCGGAACGCGGCTCAGCCCCGATCACCGAGGGTGAAGGCGGCGCTGCGTCCGCGACCGTCGAGCCTGCCGTCGCCCCAGCTGGCGCTGCCGTAGGCGTCGACCTCGATGGCGTAGTCACCGTCGGGGAGGACGGGCAGGCGCAGCACGGCCGCGGTGCGGCGGCCGTCCACGAGTTCCAGGTACCGCCGCGTTGCGTCGGTACCCAAGGGCACCAGGAAGATTCGCGTGTATTCGAACTTGACGCGGGCGTCCCCGGCGGGTGACCAGGTGATCTCCGCCGTATCGCGGCCCGTGACCGCGACCGTCACCCGCAGGGCCGCCACGGCCCGCTCCCTCACGACGACTTCCCGGTGCCGGACGCGGGTGTTCAGGCCCGCCGGTCGACCGCGACCCAGGCGGCCAGCGCCACCGCGCTCGACACCACCGCCACCGACGGCCAGGCCCCGATCTTCTTCGCCAGCGGATGCGAGGCCCCCATGGCCCCGATCGCCATCCCGGTCAACGCCGCCGCACCCCCGGCACCGGCGGTCTTGTACCACTGCGGCACCGCCGCGAGGGTCCCCGCCGCGAACACCGCCCCACCCAACTGCCGCTGCTTGGTCGCCTGCGCGAGCGCGAAACCACCGGTGAGCCCACCGGCCGCGAGCAACGACGTGGGAATCCGAGCCATCAGCACAACCTCCACCAGAGTTCGAACAATGCCCTTCGACAGTACTCGCGGCACGCGGGCGGATATCACCGCCGTCAGTCGATACGCGCGCAGGCTCGCAGCCGCGCCATGGTCTGCGCGTCGGGATGGTCCACGACGCGGTAGCGGGTCGGGTGGATACCCTCGACCGGCCGCAGATCGACTGCGTCGGCGAGGGTTTCCCAGGGCAGGCCGAATGTCTCGCCGGTGTCGACATCGGTGAGGGTGACGGTGTGCGCCCGTGGCAGCAGGGTCGGCACCGTATCGGTCCACGCCGCGAGGGTCGTCTCGCTGCCGTCCGGCTTGCGGGCGTGCATGAGCTGTGCCGCACGATCCTCGGTCAGGCCCGCGGCGAGATCGGCCCGCAGGTATTCGTACTGCTGTGTGTACACCTGGGCGGCGAGCGTCGACTCCGCGGAACGGATCTCCCGCCACGCCGGGTGACCCCGCTCGACGCGATACGGGACCAATGCTCCCGCCGCATCGACCGTGTAGGGAACGGGCGACACCGGCCGCACCGCGTTGTCGAACAGCTCCCGGGCAACGGACAGCAGCCGCAGCACATGTTGGTCGGAGAACTCCGCGCCGACCAGCACGCCGACGTTCTCGGCGACGAAGACGATCGGCCGTGCACCGGCTTTCGCGCCGATCCCGGCCAGCCAGCCCTCCACCAGCGGCAGCGAACCGGCGTACAGGTCGCCGTCGGTATCGGGCAGGTGCATCATGCCGCCCTGCGTCCCCGGGTCGTAGCGGGCGAGGGTGTCGAAGGCCAGTTCCGCCAGATTGCCTCGGGCGGCGGCGAATACGGTGTCGGCATCCACACCCCATTCGGCGAGCTGAGCCGGATGGACATTCTGCATCGACGTCGGCTGGTCGATGACCACGTACTCCATCAGGCACGGCAGCACAGGTCGCCACAGCTTGTGGTCGGCCACCCGCTGCCCCTCGACCCGCATATCCAGGCCGCCCGCCTGTCGGAGCAGCGGCCGTAGCCGCGGCATCCACTCCTCGTGCGTCGCGTTCGCACCGTATTCCGGTGTGATCGAGACGAATTCGAACAGCAGTCGCGCGGCCTCCGTCGGCGTGGCCCCACGACACCGCCGGTAGGCGGCGGTCAAATCGATGCGCCCCCGCATCCCGTCCTGCGTGCGGAACTCGATCTCGAACCGACCGGCATTGAATCGCGCCTCCACCACGCCGGGCCGCGCGCGCACCATGGACAGTGCCTGTTCCCCGAATTGTTTGCGCTTGGAACCGAATACCCCACCCAGAAAGCTCATATCCGGGAATCTACGGGATGCGACCGACCAGTTGCCTCTGGTCAGTGGGCGCGGAGGGCGTCGAGGATCATGGGGCGGGCCGTGGCGAGGGCCTGCTGCCAGTAGGGCCAGACGTGGGTGCCCTGGACGAAGTCGAAGCGGGCGGGGATGCCGAGGGCTGCGAGGCGGTCGTGGAAGGTGCGGGCGGCGGTCTGGGTCATGGCCTCCAGGGCCATGGCATTGGCGGTATTGCCGAGGCCGTAGCCGATATCGGGCAGGCCGGGGACACCGTTGCCGGTGGAGATGTACATCGGTAGCCCGCGCAGCCGTTCGGCCTGCACCGTGGCGTCATTGCGCCGCCAGGCGGGATCGCCCGCCGGACCCCACATGTCGTCGACGTTGAAACGGCCCTCATCCCACATCGCCGCTCGCATGGCTTCGTGCCACAGCGGGAAGGTCGGATTCACGAACCCCGAGAAGCTGCCCGCGAAGCGGAACTGGTCGCGGTGGTAAGCCGCCAGGACGAGTGCGGCATTGCCGCCCATGGAAGCGCCGACGATGCCGTTGTTGGTGCGGGATACGCCGTACCGCGCCAGAAAAGCGGGCAGCTCCCGCGTCAGGAAGGTTTCCCACCGGTAGGTCAGCCGCTGGCCAGCCATCCCCCCTTGGGGACGCTACTCCTACGTGACGAATCCTGCTGTGGCTCAGTGTGATTTATCGGATGGCGCAAGTGGGAACGCCTCCGGGGACACCATCGACGGCGATATCGCGCCACCGTCCGCACCGTGCTCCGGGAGCTCCAGCACCCGATCGGCCAGCCGGTCGATGACGGCTTCCTGATGACTGATCACGATGAGCGCCAGCCCCTCTCGCCGCAGCCGCTCGAGCAGGTCGAGCACGGTGTCCCGGGACGACGGGTCCAGCGACGAGGTGATCTCGTCGCAGATCAGCACGCGCGGTGCGGCGGCCAGCGCGCGGGCGATGGCGGCGCGCTGCTGTTGACCGCCCGAAAGGTGTTCCGGCCGTCGCAGGCCCAGCCCCGCGTCGAGCCCGACACCGGCGAGCAGCTCGCGGGTCCGTTGTCCGGCGGCGGCATCGTCGAGTCCGTGCAGCAGTCGTAGCGGCCGACCGATCTGCGCACCGATGCGGTAGGCCGGATTGAGCGAGGTGGCCGGATTCTGGAAGACCAGCTGAACCGCGCGCCGATGCTCGGTCGGCCGCCGGTCGACGCGCGGGTGCAAGGGGGACCCGTCGAGTTCGACCACACCCCGCACCGGCGCGTGCAGACCCGCCAATGCCCGTGCCACCGTGGTCTTTCCGGCCCCGGACCGCCCCGTCACGGCAAGGCACTCCCCCGCGCGCAGCTCGAACGACAACCCCTCCGCCACAGGGCGGAAGCCCCCACGCCGCCCATGTCCGACCGTGAGCCCGTCCACCCGCAGCACCGGCGCGGCCGCACCGGCGCACCGCGCCCCCGATACCGAGCCGCCCACACCGCCGGGCGTCGCGGATTCGCCGGCACACGGAGAGCCGGATGCGCCATTTCTCGGCGGCGGCGACACGCGTCCGTGCGTCACCGGTGGCACCGATCGCCCCGCGTCCAGCTCCAGCACGTCGTCGATGAGCGGTGCGACCGAGGTGCGGTCGTGGGTGATCACGAGCAGGGTGCTCGTGCGGTCGCGGCGGATGCGAAGCAGCGTGTCCACCAACCGATCCCGCGTGCGCGCGTCCAGCCCCGTGGTCGGCTCGTCGAGGACCAGCAGGGCGGGGTCGCCGATCATGGCCATGGCCAGCAGCACCCGCTGCTGCTGACCGCCGGACAGCTCGTGCGGGAAGCGGCGCTGGAAGGCGCGGTCGGCAGGCAGTTCGACGCGGAGCAGCGCCGCGGCCACACTCGCGGCGATGTCGGATTCGCCGTGCCGCCCGGCGATGTCGCGCAGGACGCTGCCGATCCGTAGCGCCGGGTTGAGGCCGGTCGCCGGATCCTGCGGCACGTATCCCACGGCGCGGCGCTGCCCGTTCTCGCCGAGCCCGACCGCGCCGGAGGCCGTCAGGCCGTCCGGGAGCGCGCCGAGCAGCGCCAGCGCGAAGGTGGTCTTGCCCGCGCCGGAGGGACCGACCACGGCCAAGCCGCTTCCCGCGGGCACGTGCACCGAGATATCCTCCAGCACAGCGTTTCCGGCGGCATCGCGAACATCGAGCCCGGCCACCGTCAACCCCGGTCCGGCCACCGGTACCACGTCACGCGACCCCCGTTGCCGCTGTCCCGCCCGGCGCCCGCCCGCCGTCCGCACGTCCACGTGCCGCTCTTCCGCCCGGCGCACACCCGCCGCGCGCACGCCCCCCTGTCGTATCCCGGCGCGCCGCACACCCGCCGACCACGTTCCCACCGTCCGCGCGGACCCGAGCGCCCGGTCGGTGACCATGTTGACCGACACCACCAGCACCATGATCAGCAGCGCGGGTGCCAGCACCGCCCACGGCTGCATCCCGAAGCCGGGCCGGTTCTCGGTGATCATGAGCGCCCAATCCGCGGACGGCGGCCGCAGCCCCAAACCCAGGAATCCGCTCACCGCGACCATGGAGATGCTGGCCGACATGCGGACTCCGGCGTCGGCCAGCACCACGGACCGGAGATTGGGCAGCACTTCGACCAGCGCGAGCCGCCACAGCGGTTCGCCCCGCGCCCGCGCCGATTCCAGATAGCCGGTGGCGGCGACCTCCATCGTGCCGGTGCGCACGATGCGGATGATCCACGGCACCGACGCCAGGGCCGTGGTCACCACGATCGCGGCCGGTCCCGCACCCATGGCGGTGGCGATCACCGCGAGCAGCAGGAACCAGGGAATCACCACGATGGCGTCCACGGGCCGCATGATCCAGCCGTCCACCGCCCGGCGCAGCCCCGCGATCAGCCCCAGCCCGAGCCCCAGCGCATAGGCGACCACGAGAGCCAGCCCAGCGATGGACAACAGCGGCAGTCCGCCGTGCAACACCCGCGAGAGCACATCGCGGCCCACCACATCCGTGCCGAGCGGATGACTCCCCGACGGCCCCTGAAACGGCGGCGCGACGGCCGCGGTCGGCCCGTACGGCGCGAGAACCGGCCCGAGCAGCACCACCAACAGCACCGCCAGCGTGACGAACAGCCAGCCGGAACGAATCACCCTAGGATTCATGAAGATTCCCCCGCGACGGTCAGGTGCCGCACCTTCGGACTCACCAGCAGGGTGAGCAGATCCGCGACCAGATGGACCCCGATGCCGACGCCGGCCAGCAGCACGGCCGCCGACTGCACGAACGGGAAGTCCCGCACCTCGATGGCGCGCAGCAGTTCCTGGGACAGGCCCGGGTAGCTGAACAGCGTTTCCACCACGGCGATTCCGCCGATCAGCCCGACCACCGATCCGGCGAGCGGTTGAATCGACGCCGACACCGCATTGGGCGCGACATGCCGCAGCAGCAGCCCCGGCCCGCGAATGCCGTTGAGCCGCGCCGTCCGAACGAAAGGCCGGGATATGACCTCCGCGGTCTGCGCCCGCACCAGCCGCACCGGATGCGGCGAGAGTCCGATCAGCAGGCACAGCACCGGCAGCACCAGAATTTCCGGGCGGCTCCACGGGCTCGTGCCGGTCGGCAGCAGCGATACCGCCGGCAGCAGCCGCAGCGACAGCGATACGGTCGCCACCAGCAGGACGCCGAAAACGAAGGACGGCACCGATTCCGCGGCCAGGGCCGCCGTGCTGATCAGCCGATCGGTGCGCGACCCGACCCGCGCTCCCGCCAGCAGCCCGAGTGTCAAGGCGAGCGGAATCAGCAGCGCGACGGTGATGGCCGCCAGGGTGGCGCTATTGGCCACCCGGCCGAGCAGCACCTCGTCCACCGGCCGTCCCGAGATGAGCGAGGTCCCGAAGTCACCGCGGACGAAGCCGGTCAGCCACGCCACGAAGCGCACCGGCGCGGGCCGGTCCAGCCCGAGTTCGGTGCGCACCGCGGCCAACTGCTCCGGGGTGGGGTCACCGCCGCCGGTGCGCGACAGCTTCACCGTGGCCGCATCCGAATCCAGCGATTCGAACAGGCCGAACACCGCGAGCGCGACGGCGAGCAGCACTCCGAGGCCGCCGCCGACGCGCCGTGCCAGGTAGCCGAGCATGCCTAGGTGGCGAGCCAGGTGGTGGCGTAGTTGGCCCAGTCATCGGTGCCGGGCACGCCGTCGCGCACGCCACCGACGTAGTTCTTGGCCGCGTCGGGACGTTTGGCGAAGCTGTGCAGGATGTAGCCACCCTCGTTCCAGAGCTCTTCCTGGAGTTCGCGATACAGCGCCGCGCGCCGCTGCGGATCCATGGCGGCACGGGCCTGCGCGAAGGTGGCGTCCCACTCGGGCCGCCGCCAGCCGGTGCCATTGCTCGGTGAGCCGCTGGTCATGGTCTGGCCGTAGAAGTAGTCGAGACTGTAGTTCCACCAACCGATATGCGACAGCGGCGCTTTTCCGCTGACCTGCGAGAAATAGGTGTCGGCCGGCACCGACTCCAGGTTGATGGTGATGCCCGCGGCCTTGGCCTGCTCGGCGAAGAGTGTGGCCGATTCGAGCATGCCCGGTGTGCCGTCGGCGGTGGGCAGGGTGACGGTCAGATTCTCCTTGCCCGCCGCGCGCAGCAGTTCTCGCGCACGGTCCGGATCGTAGGAGCGCTGCGGCAGTCCGTCGTGGTAGAACGGCGCGCCCTTGCCGTAGATGTCGTTGCCGACCTCGGCGTAGCCGTAGTACACCGCGTCGACCATGGCCTGCCGGTCCACCGCCAGACGCATCGCCTGCCGCACCCGCACATCGTCGAAAGGCGGTGTGTCCACCCGCATCTGGAACGCGCCCATCAGTCCGGCGGGCGGCACCACCACGGTGGTGTCGGGATCGCTGGACAGCGTGCGCGCCTGGAGGTACGAGATCTCGTGCACCACATCGGCTTCCCCGGACAGGAAGGCGTTAACCCGCGCCTCGGTCTCCGCGATCTGGATGATCTCCACCTCGTCGAGCAGGGGACGCCCGTCCCAGTAGCGTTCGTTGCGGCGCAGCAGCGTCCGGTCGCCGGGAGACCAGCGTTCCAGCGCGAACGGACCGGTGCCCACCGGCAGTACGGAGCCGTCGATGACGCCGGTGCCGTCCTTGACGATGTAGCAGTACCAGCCCGCCAGCACCGAACCGAAGTCGGCCAGCGGGGTTTTCATCGCCACCAGCACCTCGAGGTCGCCCGCGGCGCGGCTGCGGGACATGTCGACCACCGAGAGGTCACCGGAGGACTTCTTGGCCGGATCCAGCATGCGTTCGAAACTCCACAGCACATCCCGCGAGGTCAGCGGCGTACCATCGCTGAAGACCACCCCGGGGCGCAGCCGGATCCGCCACTGGCTGCCGTCGGCGTTGGGTTCCAGCGACTCCGCGAGCCGGTAGCGCAGGGTCAGGTCGTTGTTGTACGCGACCAGCTTGTCCCACACGTTCTTCGAGACCGCGCCGCCCGCCGAACTCCCCGCCTGGTGCGGATCGAGTACGTCGGAGGTCGCGGAGCGGCCCGCGATCACCGACCGCAGCCGCCCGCCCGGGCGCGGCGGTCCATCCGGTGCGCCCGCCGGACCGCTCTCAGTGCCGCAGCCCGTGAGCATGCCGGTGCCGCCCAGCGCGACCGCGCCGAGTGCGCCCATGCCGCCGAGCAGAAAACGCCGGCGACCGAAGCCGGGCCGGGCTGATGTGTAGTTGTTCATTGCCATCCTCGTGGGTGTGATCCCGTACCGCTGGCGCAGGTATCCTGGCTCCCGGATCGATGCTCTCCACCGGCCTTCCAACCTGGGCAGGTCGTGGCCGTACTCGGCGGATCGCTCCTCGGTGACAGTTGCGGGACAGCCCCGGATTCGCACCGGTGTTCCCTGCGTCGGGTCAGACCATACCGTTCGGTCAATCGGCGTCGGTGCGACGGTGCCCGGCGAAATCCCCGGGCGTCGCGGTTTCCCCACTATGCTCGGCCGCGACACCGACCAGTGGGAGGGGTGAGCACTGGACACCCTGTGGAGCTATATCGTCGACCATCGCCATCAGCTGATGACGGATTCGTATCTGCACGTCTCCGCGGTGGTGCAGGCCATCGCCATCGCCTCGGTGGTGGCGGTGCTGATCGGGGCGCTGGTGCACCGCAGCCCGCTGGGGTCGGCGGCGGCGACCGCCACCGCGAGCATCATCCTGACCATTCCGTCGTTCGCACTGCTCGGGATACTGATTCCCGTTCTGGGCCTTGGTGTTCCGCCCACCATCACCGCGCTGGTGCTGTACGCGCTGCTGCCGATCCTGCGCAACACCATCGTCGGGCTGTCCGCGGTGGATCCGGCGGTGACCGATGCCGCGCGCGGCGTGGGGATGAACCGGCTGCGGGTGCTGGCCCGCATCGAACTGCCGCTGGCCTGGCCCGCCATCCTCGCGGGCATGCGGGTCAGCACCCAGATGATCATGGGGATTCTCGCCATCGCCGCCTACGCCAAAGGTCCCGGCCTGGGCAATCTCATCTTCTCGGGACTGGCCCGGCTGGGCACGCCGACGGCGGTGCCGCAGGCGCTCACCGGCACGGTGCTCATCGTGGTCCTGGCCCTGCTGCTCGACGCACTCCTCGTCCTCACCGGGCGACTGACCACATCCGGGGGTATCCGTGCCTGACACCAGCAGCGCCGAACCGGCCGTCTCCGGGGCCGAGATCGTGCTCGATGCCGTCACCAAACACTATCCGGGGCAGCGTGATCCGGCGGTGGACCGGGTCTCGATGACCATTCCGGCCGGTGAGACCGTGGTACTGGTGGGGCCGTCGGGCTGCGGCAAGACCACCACCATGCGCATGATCAACCGGCTCATCGAACCCAGCTCGGGCACCATCACCATCGACGGGCGCGACACCGCGGCGGTGAACCCGGACCGGCTGCGCCGCGGTATCGGTTACTCCATCCAGCAGGCCGGACTGTTCCCGCATCTCACGGTGGCGCGGAATGTGGCCACCGTACCCGGCCTGATCGGCTGGGACCGCACCCGCATCGCCGAGCGCGTCGACGAAATGCTCGATCTGGTGGGACTCGACCCGGACACCTTCCGGGACCGCTATCCGCGCCAGCTGTCGGGCGGTCAGCAGCAGCGGGTCGGAGTGGCGCGGGCGCTGGCCGCCGATCCGCCGGTACTGCTCATGGACGAGCCGTTCGGCGCGGTCGACCCCATCACCCGCGGCCTGCTCCAGGACGAATTGCTGCGGCTGCAAGCCGAATTGCGCAAAACCATCGTCTTCGTCACCCACGACTTCAACGAGGCGGTCAAGCTCGGCGACCGTATCGCGGTGCTGGGCAACCGATCCCGCATTCTGCAATACGACACCCCGGCCGCGATCCTGGCCGAACCGGCCGACGAGACCGTGGCCGGGTTCGTGGGCGCGGACGCGGCGCTCAAACAGCTCACCCTCACCCGGGTCGCGGACGTCGAGCTGGGCGACTGCCCCACCGTGGTGGAGAGTTCCTCGGTCGACCTGCTGCGCGAGACCCTCACCAGGGGTCAGCGCGACTTCGGCCTGATTCTCGACGACCACAGCCGCCCGCTGCGCTGGGTCACCCTCCCCCAGCTCGCGCACGCGACCTCACTGCGGGAGGCGGGAACGCCGGTGGGCGAGGCGGTTTCGCTGCGGTCCACCTTGCAGGAGGCACTGGAGGCGCTGCTCGCGGACAGCACCGCCAATGCCGTCGTCACCGGCCGCCGGGGCGCCTACGCCGGTCTGATCACCATCGACACGCTGGTCGCGCACCTGTCCGCCATCCGGACCGCGCACGCCCGCGCGGACGCGGGAGATCACGCCAGCGCGGACGCGGGAGATCACGCCAGCGCGGACGCGGGAGATTCGGCGTGACCGCGCGGGCCGAACGGCGCGCCGACCGCATCCGGCTCGTGGCGCAACCGCTGCTCGCGGTGCTGCTGAGCGCGGGAGTCCTGGTGTGGGCCTTCGCGCGCGACCTCACGGCCACACAGCGGGCCAGCCTCACCGCCGACAATATCGCCACCGTCACCCGACAGCACGTGCTCATCACCGTCACCGTGGTCGCGATCGTCGTCGTGATCGCCGTACCGCTGGGCACCCTGCTCACCCGCCCCCGATTCCGGCGTCTCACACCGCTGTTCGTCGGTCTGGCGAATATCGGCGCGGCGGCCCCGGCCATCGGCCTCATCGTGCTGTTCTACCTGATCACCCGCACCACCGGCTTCTGGATCGGGGTCGCCCCCATCGTGCTGTTGTCACTGCTCCCGGTGCTGCGCAATACCATCCTGGGCTACGACGAGGTCGATCCGGCGATCGTCGACGCGGGTCGCGGGCAGGGCATGTCGGCGGCGACGGTGCTGCGGCGCATCGAATTCCCGCTCGCCGTGCCCTACATTCTGGCGGGACTGCGCACCTCGCTGGTGCTGGCGGTGGGCACCGCCACCCTGTCGTTCCTGGTGAGCGCGGGCGGGCTGGGCATCCTCATCGACACCGGCTACAAGCTGCGCGACAATGTGACGCTCTGGGTGGGCGCGCTGCTGACGGTGGCGCTCGCCCTGCTCATCGACTGGCTGGGGGCGCTGGCCGAGCGGTTCCTCGGCCCGAGGGGGTTGCGGTGAACGGTCGGATCCGGCGCGGCTGCACGGCCGTGCTGCTCGCCATCGGAATGCTGGCGGCGGCCTGCGGCCTGGAGGCGGGCAGCGCGGTGCCGCTGCGCGTCGAGCCCGGCTCGGTTCAGCCGGTTCCCGCACTGGACGGGGTGTCGATCACGGTCGGCTCCAAGGACTTCACCGAGCAGATCGTGCTCGGGTACCTCATCGAGTTCGCGCTCTCGGCGGCCGGGGCACAGGTGCGCGACCTCACCAATATCGTCGGCTCCAACAGTCTGCGCGCCGCGCAGGAGCGCGGGCAGATCGATATCGCCTACGACTACACCGGGACGGGCTGGATCAACTACCTGGGCAACGAGACCCCGGTGCCGGGGTCCCGGGAGCAGTTCGAGGCGGTGCGCGACGCCGATCTGGCCGCACACGGAATGGTCTGGGCGGCAATGGCTCCCATGAACAACACCTATGCCATCGCGACCAGCGCCCGCACGGCCGAGGAGACCGGGGTGCGGACCCTGTCCGACTACGCGGCGCTGGTCGCCGCCGATCCGGCCGCCGCCGCCACCTGTGTCGGCACCGAATTCAATGTGCGCCAGGACGGTTTCCCGGGCATGACGCGCACCTACGGTATCGACGCCGGTCGGGTGCCGAAGCAGATCGTGCAGGACGCGCTGGTCTACCAGGCCGTCGCCGATGCCCGCCAGTGCCGCTTCGGCTCCGTCGCCGCCACCGACGGGCGTATTCCCGCACTGGATCTGCGACTGCTCACCGACGATCGCGGCTTCTTCCCGACATACAATGCGGCCCTGGTGATGCGGGAGGATTTCGCCACGGCGCATCCGGAGGTGATCGAGGTGCTGACCCCGATCTCGCGGCTGCTCACCAACGAGACCATCACCGAATTGAACCGGCAGGTGGATGTGGAGGGTCGCGAACCGGCGCGGGTGGCGCGCGAGTGGATGGCGGAGCGGGGATTCGTCACCATCGGATGAGTCAGGCCGGATCGAACGGCGACCGGTCCATCTCGCATCGGGTGTCCACCGGAGGCAGCTCGCCGGTGAACAGATACTCCCGCTTCACCCGTTCGGCACAGGTGCTGGGCACGTACATGCTGCTGTGGCCCGTCCCCTCGACCACCACCACGCGGGCGTCGGCCAGTTGCGCGGCTCCCGCGTACGCGCCCGCCAGCGGTGTGGCCGGGTCGAATCGGCTGTTGAGCACCAGGATGGGGGCGGCGGTCCGGCGGTTCCAGGAGCCGGTGTAGCGGTCGGCGTCCTGTGCCTGCCAGAACGCGCAGGCCATCATGTCGAAGACGCCGATGCGGCCGAAGTACGGCACCCGTCGGTCCTCGGTGACGGCGGCGCGGCTGTACACCGCGAGATCGGTGGGCACCGTGCTGTCGACGCACTGGGTCGTGAAGAACGCCTCCGTGCGATTGCCGGTGTAGTTCGCCCCGCCGGAGACCGGCGCGATGCCCGGCAGACCGAACACCGCGTCGAACAGCGACTGCAGCAGTTCGGCCAGCTCGGGATAGGTGGACGGGCGCGAAAGGTCCGACGCCGCGTTGACGATGGCGGAGTACGTCCAGGTGTACCCGTTCAGCTGGATGGGCGCGAAGCGCGCCCGTTCGGCGATCAACCGCCACTTGAGTCCGGGGAACCCGGCGGAGAAGGCGCAATTCGGTCCCGCCTGCGCGCACTGCCGCAGGAAGGCGTCGAAGGTCTCCGCGATACCGGTGGCAACGTCCTGGCGGGCGTCCAGCGGCATGGTGGTCCCCTGGGTCCCGTGGCCGGTGACGCTGCCCTGGAAGTCCATGGATCCGTCGAACGCCATGGCCCGAACACGTCCGGGGAACATGTTGGCGTAGGTGGCGCCGAGCAGGGTGCCGTAGGAGATGCCGTGGTAGGTCAGTCGCGGGTCACCGACGGCCCGCCGCAGCAGTTCCAGGTCCCGCGCGGTGTTGGCGGTCGAGGCGTGGCGCAGTATCGGACCCGCCGATCGCGCACAGCGCTCGGCGAATTCCCGGTTGTAGGAATAGAATTCGGCCTCGCCAGCCGGATCTCCGGGCATAGCCGGGAACGCCCCCAGAAATGCCAGCTGCGCATCGGTATTCGGAAAGCACCGAGCCGCCGCGCTGCGCGCCACCGCCCGCGGATCCCATGAGACGATGTCGAAGCGCGCCCGCAGCTCCGCGGAGAACAGCCACGGCCAGCGAGCCCGTTCCCGCAGCCGATCGACGCCGGACGCGCCGGGACCGCCGAAATTGACGAACAGGGTGCCGATTCGGGCATTCGGATCGGCGGCGGGCAGTTTGATCACGGCCAGCTCGATGCCCTCGTCCCGCGGACGGTGGTAGTCCAGCGGCACCGCCGCGCTCGCGCACTCGAACCCGTCACCGCAGTCGTTCCAGCGCAGCACCGGTGTTGCCGCCGCCTCGGCCAGCTCGTCGACATGGTTGTCGACGGCGTCGGCCGCGGCGGGCACGGGCACCGCACCCAGCCCGGCCAGCACCGCCGCGAGGGCGACTAGCCACGGAAATCTGCTGCGCCCCAACCGCGAAACCACACCGAGCCTTCCGAACACCGAACGACACCTGCCCGGACCACCCTGCCACAGCGTGCGCGATGACGGGAATCCCGCTGGCGACCGGTCGAACTCAGGCCAGGGAGAGGAAGAGCTTCTCCATCTTCTTGGTGTCGACGCTGTCCGGGCCGCCGGTGGTCAGGCAGTGCTGCAGGCCGGTGGCCACCAGCGCGTAGCCGCTGCGGCTGAGCGCCTTGTTGACGGCGGCGAGCTGGGTGAGGACGTCCTCACATTCCGCGCCCTCCTCCATCATGCGGATGACGCTGGCCAAATGGCCGTGGGCGCGCTTCATCCGGGTGAGCACGGCCCTGGTGTCCTCGGGCTCTAGTCGCATGGGTCCATCTCCTTCGGCTGATCGGCCGAATCGCGGCCGGACTCGTTCATTGTATATCCCCCCAGGGGGATGTACGCTGGGTCTCGTATCCCCCCAGGGGGATAAGTGAGAGCCGAAAGGAACACCGATGTCACCTGTCACCGAGCACACGTCCCGGCACGGCACGGCGGTACTGCGCGAACTGTCCCCACAGCACCGTGAGCTGCGCCGCAGCATTCCCGAGGTCTACAAGGGCTTCGGCGAGCTGAGCAAGGCGGCGTTCGCGCCGGGGGCGCTGGACCGCAAGACCAAGGAACTCATCGCCTTCGCCATCGGCGTGGTGGAGGGCTGCGACGGCTGCATCGCCTCGCACGGGCAGGCCGCGGCCCGCGCCGGAGCCACCCGGCAGGAGGCCGCCGAGGCCATCGGCGTCACCTTCCTCATGCACGGCGGACCCGCCACCATCCACGGCGCCCGCGCCTACGAAGCCTTCTGCGAATTCGCCGACGCGGTCGACAACGGCGACGGCCCGGCATGACCCACCACGGAAAGGTAATCCCGCATGTGTAGCCCCGTCCGCTGCCGAACCTGCGGCAAGACCACCTGGTCCGGCTGCGGCCACCATGTCGCGCAGGTCCGCGCCGCGGTCCCCGCCGACCAGTGGTGCCCCGGCCACCAGACCGATACCGACCGAGGCTGGCTGCGCCGCCTCCGCAACCGATAGCGAGCAGGTGACGAGATGAAGACGAACCCGGAACTGTCTACCACCCTGCACACCTCCTTCGCCGATGCCGTCGAACGCACCCGAACGGCCCTGTCGCAGCAGGGTTTCGGAGTGCTCACCGAAATCGACGTCCGCGCCACCATGAAGGCCAAGCTCGACGTCGACATGGAGGACTACCTCATCCTCGGCGCGTGCAATCCCCCACTGGCCAACCGCGCCCTCGACGGCGAGCGCCGCATCGGCCTGCTGCTCCCCTGCAATGTCGTGGTCCGCGGCACCGGACCCGACACCGTGCTGGTGGAGGTAGCGGACCCGCGCATGATGGCGGATCTCGCCGACGCACCCGCCCTCGAGGACGTGGCCGACGAGGCCACCGACCGGCTGCGCGCCGCCATCACGGCACTCGGCGACTGAGCGTCCGCTCGCCGCCGCACGCGTGCGGTGCTCCCCACACTGGGAAGAACCGACAATGGCAGCGAACGAACCGGATCGCGAGACGAGGAGATGCGATGGACAGTGCGGAACGAGTAGACCTGCGCTCACCCGCCGATTCGGCGCGCGAGCAGATCGATCAGGTCGTCGGCGCACTCGGCGAGCAACAGGCACGGCTCGCCGACATCCATCAGCGGCTGAACACGCTGCGCTGCACCGCCGAGTCGGCGGACGGCCTGGTGGAGGTCACCGTGGACGCCTCCGGTGTACTCACCGACGTGCGCTTCGGCGCCGACGCCCGGCGAATCTCCCTGGAACAGCTGGGCACCGCCGTCGCGGCGGCCGGCCGCGAGGCGTCCAAGCGCGCCCAGGCGCGCACCTGGGAACTGATGGCCTCCTTCACACCGCCCCCCGGCCAGCTCCCCTCCCCGGCCGCCGCGGTCCCCGGCGCACCGAGCTTCGGGTAGGAGGCCCCGACACGCGTTGCCCGCCGACCCAACTCTTCCTGCCGATCCACTCTTCCCCGTAATGGGAATACCGTAATCGGTGCATCCCGCCGTCATCTCGGATGATCACCAGGCGGCGTGACGACTCACGTCGGTTGACCGATGCCGGGTGCGGGGAGCGATGGGATGAGTGGGTTGCTCTCCCGGCTGGGACAGCAGATCTTGCAGCGGATCAGCACGGCGCTCCAGAGCGGAGCCAATCAGGCCGCCGCCCCGCCCATGCGCGATGCCGCCGGCGAACTGCGCGCGACCGGCTCGAACGCCGTGGGGGCCGATCGGCACAGCGTGCGAGCCGTGGAGGGGCACTTTCCTTCCGAATCTCCACGGCACGTCCCCGACACGCCACCTGCCACGGCAACCGGCTACCGGCCGAGCCGCGAAGAACTGGAGATGCGGCGTGGCCTGTCGGGGCCGGATCCGGGACGGCGGGTCGACTCGCTGCACGGACCCGACGCCACGCTGGGGAACGATCTCGAGCGGGGTCAGCGCGAAAAGCAGGTCTACCGTGCCGAATCGAGCGATGGCAGCCGCTATGTAGTGAAGCCGTTCACCGGCGAGATACGAACACGCGCCTGCATTCCGGCTGGCGGGGGCGCTCAGGGCGCACGGGAGGTCGCGACATATCGGGTGGACCACCTGCTCGGCTGGGATCTCGTTCCCCCGGCAGGGATCGCCGACAATGCCGCGGACTTCGGCCCCAGCGCGGTAATGAAGTTCGTGGAATCGGACGAGGCTCGCAGCCTGGAGGACTACGACATCGTCGACCGGCATCGAATGGCGGTGCTCGACTACATCACGGGCAATACCGACAGGCATGCGGGCAATTACCGGACGGTTGTCGAGTCGGATCGAATCCGCCCCGTGGCGATCGACCACTCGCTGACGTTCCCGGAGTATCGAGATACGGAATTCGGTATACGGTCCGACTTCATCTCGCACTACATGAACGACCGAGGACCCGATGCCCCGAGCGACGGCTCGCTGCATTCCGACGTTCTGCGGGACGTCCGCGCGTTGCACCCCGATCAGCTGCGGTCCAATCTCGGGGATCTCGGCCTGAGCGACGACGCCATCAAGGGGGCCGTCGATCGCCTGGTCGAGATCCAGCAGGACGGTAAGATCACCGGAAGAGAATGGCGGCCAGGCATAATCGTTTAGGAAATCGAAGCCGTATGGACGAACATCTACCGACCCTTGTCGCGATATACGATCTCGGCTCCTGGGATCCCCGGCGCGTGGCCGAGTTCCGTCTGACCGAGACCGGTACGGCGGCACTCACGTTCACGACACCCGGGGGATGCGCTCTCGCCGAGCAATGGCATCGATCCGGTATCGAGATCCGCGGTACGGGCAGGTACGTGCACCCCGACGACGGACCCGGGTTCATGCGCGCGCTGCTGCAACCCTTCGGCATGAGCTACTACGACATCGTCGACGAATCCGACGGTCAGCGGTAGCACGGCGGAGCGCCGATCGAACTCACCCCCCGGACGCACCGGCGCGGACCGCGTGAAAATCGACCGGCATGGAAATCCCGGGGAGTCGCCACCCTGCGGCGTGATCATCGTCTACCGTGATCCGACAAGTCGGGCATCAGCTGTCGGGCACACCCGTTCCGGCGCGGTGCCGTACGTTCTCGCGGCCACAAGCCGCTGCGGACCCGGGAGGTGCCCGTCATGGTCGAATTGGACGCGGTCACGCTGACCACGTTCGTCATCTATCTGGTGGCGATGGTGGCGATCGGGGTGTGGGTGTATCGCCGTACGGCGACGCTCGCCGATTTCGCCCTGGGCGGCCGGAAACTCAACGCTCCCACGGCCGCACTGTCGGCACAGGCCAGTGATATGTCCGGCTGGCTGCTGCTCGGACTGCCCGGGGCCGTGTACGCGGCCGGGATCGGCGCCACCTGGATCGCCGTCGGGCTGGCGGTGGGCACCTATCTCAACTGGTTGTTCGTCGCACCGCGCTTGCGCACCTACACCGAGCGGGCCGGTAACGCGGTGAGCCTGTCCTCGTATTTCGAGGCTCGGTTCGAGGACCGCACGCGGCTGTTGCGGGTGGTGTCGGCACTGGTGATCCTGGTGTTCTTCACGGTGTACGTGGCCAGCGGACTGGTCGCCGGGGGCGTGCTGTTCGAGGAGGTGTTCGGCGTCGACTCGACGCTGGCCATCACGGTCGCGGTGCTGGTGATCGTCCTGTACGCCTTCCTGGGCGGTTTTCTCGCGGTGAGCTTCACCGATGTGGTGCAGGGCCTGCTGATGTTCTTCGCCCTGGTGCTGGTGCCCATTGTCGCCGTCGCCGGCTTCGGCGGATTCGGCGCGGTGCGAGACGCGTTGCGGGACAAGACGCCCGACCTGCTGGATATGGGCGCGGAGGCGAGTTTCGCCGACGGCGTCTGGGGTGACGGCGGTTCGCTCGGATTCGTGGCCATCGTGTCGCTGCTCGCCTGGGGGCTCGGCTATTTCGGCCAGCCGCATATTCTGGCGCGGTTCATGGGCATTCGCAGCGCCGACGACGTGCCCACCGCCCGCCGCATCGGAATGAGTTGGGTGCTCATCACGCTCACGGCCGCCTGCCTGGTCGGCCTGATCGGCGTGGTGGCGCTCGATGAGCCGCTGGACAATCCCGAGACGGTGTTCATCGCGCTCACCCAGCAGGAGTTGGCGCCCTGGATCGCCGGTCTGGTGCTGGCCGCGGTGCTGGCGGCCATCATGTCCACCGCCGACAGCCAGCTGCTGGTCTCCTCCACCGCCCTGACCGAGGACTTCTACCACGCCTTCCTCAACCGCGATGCCTCCGAACGAGTCCTGGTGTGGGTGGGCCGCGCGGCCGTGGTCGCGGTCGCTGTCGTGGCCTATGTGATGGCGCTCAGCGGCGGCGCGGTCCTCGATATCGTGGCGTACGCCTGGGCGGGATTCGGCGCGGCCTTCGGCCCGGTCATCCTGCTGTCGCTGTACTGGCCGCGCATGACGGCCGCCGGCGCGATGGCGGGCATTCTCGGCGGCGCGATCACCGTCGTGGTCTGGCGCCAGGTCGACGCCCTGGCCGATACCGGCTGGTACGAGATCGTGCCGGGCTGGATCGTCGCCACCGCCGCCGCCCTCCTCTGCGGCCGCTTCATCGGCAGTCCGCCGGAACGCGCCTGGGAGGGCACGACCGGCGAACCCGCCCCCGCCCGCTAGGCCGTCCACACGGCCTCGACCGGCGGAAATCCGTGCGGCACCGGGCAATCCGGCTACCGCAGCAGCGACGTATCGGAATCAGGCCGGGTCACATGATGGATCGTGCGCACGGAACAGCCGCTCGACCATGGCGTGGAACTGCCGCCGCTCCTCCGGGGTGAACGGAGCCAGGAAGTCGGCCTGCGCGGTGGCGAGTTCGGCCACCGCCTGCTCCAGGGTGCGCGCCCCCGCCTCGGTCACCGCCACCAGGAAGCGCCTGCGGTCGTGTTCGTCGCGCTCCCGGCGCGCGTAACCGATCGATTCGAGTCGGTCGAGCACGCCGACCATCGTGGTGCGGTCCAGTCCCGCGGTCTCGGCCAACTCCCGCTGCGACATCGCCCGAGCGGCGGCGAAACCGAGTACGCGGAGGTCCCGGGCGCTCAGATCCCATCGCCGCAGCAGGATCTCGGTGCGCTCCCGCAGGAATTCGCCGAGTCGCAGCATGAGATAACCGGTCGACGAGGTGACCAGCTCCGAGGGGGATGCGGAAGCCATGGCATCACCTTACGCCGCTCTTGCGAGCCTACTGACAGTCACCTAGCCTGATTGTCAGCACTACTGATGAATTGGAGTACGATGTGACCGAACGATCATCCGGCGAGAGAGCCCTGCGGGTAGCGCTGATAACGATGGGCCTCGTCACCGCGACCCCGGCCGCGGCCCTGCTGAATGTGTACGCGCTGGAGTGGACCTACCGGGTCACCGACCCGGACCCCATGACTCTCGCCCTGCTGCAGCACCGCGGCATGCTGCAACTCCTCCTCGGCGCGGCACTGGTGTGGGCCGCGTTCCAGCCCTCCGTCCGCCTGGGCACGGCCGTGGCCGCTGTCACCGGCAAATCGGTCTTCCTGCTGCTGATCCTCCCCAACCCGGCCATCCGCGGCGATCTCGCGATGTTCAGCATCGTGTTCGATCTGCTGTGCATCGCCGCACTGACCGGTGTGGCGATCCGGTACTACCGTCCCCGACGCACGATCGGCGCGATCGCCTGATGGGCGGCGTGCTGCTGATCGCGGGCCGCTTGGCCGCCGTCACCGTCAGCCTCCCCACCCTTCTCTACCTCTTCCTGCAGAATCGATTCCACGCGGCCAACCTGTTCCTCTGGCCCGATCTGGTGTTGTGCGCATGGCTGATCACCGCCGCACTGCTGCCTCGACGACATGCGGTCCCGGCGCTCGGCTTCGGTTTCGCGTTCGCCGCCGGCGTGATCGCGACGGCCGTGTCCTCCTACCTCACCCGCGGCGCGTTCAACGTGTTCACCGCCCTGATCGCGGCGCTATGCGTCGCCATGGGACTGACGTTCGCCTGGCATCGTCGCGACCGGAGCCGCACTCCCCCGCGCGCTACGGCCCCGGCGGTCACCGCAGGCTCGTGAGGACGACCGGGGTCAGAGGTCGACGCCCAGGATCGGTCCGGCGAGGGTGAACATGGCCAGGGTGATCAAGACCATGCCTATCACGTTGAGACCGATTCCGGCCCTGATCATCTGGCCGATGCGGATATGTCCCGAACCGAAGACCACGGCGTTGGGCGGAGTGGCCACCGGCAGCATGAAGGCCGATGTCGCGGCCAGCGCCACGGGGACCGCGAGCAGCATCGGGTCCAGGCCGAGGCCGCCCGCCACGCCGATGATGATCGGGAGGAAGGTGGCGGTGGTGGCGGTGTTGCTGGTCAACTCGGTGAGCAGCAGCACCAGGCCGGTGACCACGGCGACCAGCAGCAGGATCGGTATGCCGCCGAGCCCGGACACCTGATCGCCGATCCAGGTGCCTAATCCGGTCACCCGGATCTGGTTGGCCAGCGACAGCCCGCCGCCGAAAAGCAGCAGAATGCCCCAGGGGATGCCCTTGGCCGTCTCCCAGTCCAGCAGGCGTTCGCCGCGGCCGACCGGAACGATGAACAGGGCGATGGCCATCACGATGGCGATCACCTCGTCACCGATGCGGGTCAAGAATGGCAAGGTGTCGCGCAGCGCGTCGATTCCGTTGGAGCCGAACAATGTCGGGATGAGGATCCAGGCCAGCGCGGTGGTCACGAACACCACCAGCACCGTGATCTCCCCGCGCGACATCGGCCCCAGTTCGCGGTACTGCTCGTCGATGGCCTCACGACCGCCGGGTATCTCGGACATGCGCGGCGGAAATACCAAGCGGGTCAATACGATCCAGGCCAGCACCAGGAACACCGCGGCGATCGGCACCCCGAACAGCATCCACTGGCCGAACGAGATGGCTATGCCCTCCTCGGCCAAATTCGACACCAGCAGACCGTTGGGCGGGGTGCCGATGATCGTCCCCAGCGAGCCGATCGACGCCGCGTAGGCGATACCGAGCATGAGTGCCGCGGCGAAGTTGGGATCGCCGTCCCCGTCACCCAGCCGGGTGGTCAGCACGATCACCGACAGTCCGATGGGCAGCATCATGACGGCGGTCGCGGTATTGCTCACCCACATCGACAGAAAGGCTGTGGCCAGCATGAATCCCGCGATGAGCGACACCGGCCGGGTGCCCACCGCACGGATGGTCCGCAAGGCGATGCGGCGGTGCAGTCCCCACTTCTGCATGGCCGCCGCCAGCAGGAAGCCGCCCAGGAACAGGAAGATGATCTTGTCGGCGTAGGGGGCGGCGGCGCCGAGCACATCACCGGTGGTCGCGTCGTCCCCGACGGCATCCAGCCCCCGCGTTCCCATCGGCGCGACATTCAGCAGTGGGAACGCCACCAGCGGTACCAGCGCCGTAGCGGGCAGCGGCAATGCCTCGGTCATCCACCACACGGCCATGAGCACGGCCACCGCCGCGGTCGACCGGGCGGGCGTCCCGAGCGAATCGGGCAGGACCCAGTACACGATCACGGCCAGGATCACGCCGAGGCCGAGGCCGATCCAACGTCGCGAGGCCGCGCCGCTGGAATCGTCCACGACGACCGCGGAATCAGTGGAATGTGACATAGCCCACCTCTCAACGCGCTGTGTCCGTGACGGTACCGGGCGGTCCGGCCCCGTACGTGGGAAACGCGTGGGTCGCCCGGTCAGCGCATGGCGAGCGCGACGAGCTGGGTGACCTGTTCGGCGCTGAAGTTGTTGTCGCTCACCAGGATCAGGGTGCGTTCGCCGGTGGCGAGACGCGGCCCCCAGGTCATGCCCTCGATATTGTCGACGTGGGACAGGCCGAGCTCGCCCAGGTCGGCGACCAGCCGTTTGGTGGCCGGGCGGGCGTCGGTCACGCTGGTGCCGTGCACGTCGGTGGCGGCGGTGAGGTCGGCTTCGTAGAGACGGATCTTGGTGCCGACGCCCGGGACGAAGCCGCGTTCCAGGACGAGCAGCGTCGACGGGTTCAGGGCGTCGGCGGCGAGGATGGAGACGATGCCGTTGTCGCCGCGGCCCGGTTCGGGGCGCGACGCGGCGAAGACCGGCTCGGTCGGATACAGGTACTGGGCCAGCACCGGACCGAATCGAGCCTGCACGGTCAGGCGGTTGAGCGATCCGGCGCCGGTGGTGGGCCCGGGACCGTCCTCGAGCAGCGGACCCTCGAGCGCGGTCACGAACAGGGTGCCGCCCGCGGCGAAGGTCGCGGCCTCCAACGCGGCATTGCGGCGCGGACCCGTGTCCGGGCGCATTCGTTCGTTGTCGGGAATCGGGAGAGCTCCGGCGTAGGTGCCGTCCGGACGGGCGATCCGCACCGACGGGTCGATCAGCACCGCGTCCGCGCGCTCCCCCTCCTGGGTCCAGAAGTACTCGCCGGTCCACGGATCGACCCGAATCTCCTCGGGGTCGACGGATTTCGCCGGATACTCGGCACCGGCGGGATCGAGCAGCGGGTGCGTGCCGGTGAAGGTGACCGGCCCGACCCCGTCGCCGTCCACCGTGAAGCGCGCGGTGTAGAACCGCGCCGGATCGCGTTCCGACCGATCATCGCTGATCAGCACGTAATCTCCGGTACTCGCGCGATAGTCGATTCCCGACAGCCCACCGAGCACGGTCCCCCGCACGTCGAGATCGTGGGCGATCACCCGCTCCCCCAGCAACCGCACCCCCGGTTGCGCGTGCGCCGTCGGCGCGCCCAGCACCCCTACGACCGCCACCGCCAGTGCTACCTGTCCAGCCCTACGCCATCCATGCGCCACGGGCCACACGCTAGTGGCGGGCCGGGACCGACAGGTGAACGGCCGGGAACCATCCGATGCCCGGTGTCCGCGTCTCACGCACGCCGACTGTCGGCCTCGGCGACCGCGGGCAGCATTTCGGCCGATAGCCGGAATCGGAGCGCGTACCGCGGGTCCGGCCCGGACACCATCGACGCTGCCCCTGTTCTCCGATCGGCAACAGCTCGGACGTGACTACGGCGGGCACAACGCGAGGACGAGGTATTCGGTGCGTCCGACGAGGCTGGGTCGGCGCATCTGCGATCGTGAGACGGTCGTCGTCCCCGCTCGCCTCGCTCGCAGTCAGGAGGACCGTTGTCCGCACGTGTTCGCGTTCTCGCCGTGGTGGCCGCGCTGTGTCTCGGGGCGGGATGCGCCGACGGCGGCCCGGACGCGCCGGGAGCTGCTGTTCCCGATGGACCGCCGGCTGCCGGTGCGGCGGTGAGCGCCTCGGCATCCGGGCTGCTGCTCAATGGAAAACCGTGGTGGCCCGCGGGTTTCAATGCTCCCCAACTCGCCACCGACTACGGGCTCAATATCGGCTGCGGTGCGGAGGTGAATCTCGACGAGTTCTTCGAACGGCTACCCCGCCATTCCCTCACCCGTTTCAATGTCTTCCAGGCGCTGGCGGTGAACAAGACGACGGGTGCGCTCGACTTCCGGGCCGTGGACGCCGTATTCGCGGCCGCGGAACGGCATGCGCAGCTGGTGCTGCCGGTACTGGTGCCGCAGGACGGGGCCTGCGATGACGAGACATTCAAGCAGCGGGAATGGTTCACGCGAGGTTGGGCCGAGGCCAGGCCGATCGAAGGTCGCGCGGTGCTGAGCACCCGGGACTGGATCAGGGCGGCGGTACAGCGGTGGCGCAGTTCCCCGGTGGTGGCCGGGTGGGAGGTGATCGGCGAGCCGGAACCGGGTGTCTGCGCCGGCGATTGCGCCGACGACCGCCAGTCCTGCCCGGACGACGCCGCGGCCGTGCTGCGCACCTTCATGGACGAATCCGGGGCGCTGGTGCGCCGATTGGACCCGGGGCGGCTCATCTTCGCCGGATTCATCGGCGGCGGGCAGTGCGGGACGGCGGGTGAGGAATTCGTCCGGGTCGGCGCTTCGCGGTTCATCGACGTCCTGGAGTTCCACGACTACGGCGAGGAGGACGTCGCGGTCCCCGGTGACGCCTTCAACGGCCTGGCCGTACGCCTCGATCAGGCCGAACTGTTGCGGAAGCCGCTGCTGGTGGCCGAGATCGGGGTGGCGGCGGGCAGTTGCCGCAGTCTCCCGGCGCGGCGGGCGGCGATCGAGCGCAAGATGATCGGGCAGCGCGCGGCCGGGGCGGCCGGAGCACTCGTCTGGGCCTTCGTCCCCGACCCGCGAGCCGACGCGTGCACCTTCGACGTGGGACCCGATGATCCGCTCTGGGACCTGGTGGCCGAGCGGATCACCGTCGGGTGATCAGCGCGCGCCCAGCACCCGGTAGAGCCGCCAATCCGGTTCGCTCGCACCGTCGGCCGGAACTTCCAGCTCCAAAGTCGCTATCTGCGCGCCGTTCTCGAACATGGTGGGGTACCTGCGGTTCACCGCATCCGAGGCACCGCGCCCGGTGGGCGGCACCGCCAGGATGTAGCGCACCCCGCGTTCGGCGGGCCGGTTCAGGATGCGCACGAAATCACGGTCGGACGGCACCACGAACTGGTCCGGCCGCTCGGAGGCGACCACCACCGAGAAGCCGTACACGGTATCCATGAGCACCGCGCCGGGTGGCAGCCGCAGCGAGTCCAGATAGCGCGCGAGCTTGCGCCCCGTGGTGAAGGTGGCGGCGATCCGCCGCTGATCGGCGTAGCGTTCGGAGGCATTGTCCGGCCGCGGGAACAGCACCGCGCCCAACGCGTACTCCTGCACCGCCAGGCGCGAGCTGTTCATGCCGAGTGTGGTCAGCGGCAGCGACGCCGCCAGCACGAGGACGGTGGCGACCAGAGCGGCGACCGGCACGGCGCGCGGCATCGGCACTGCCGCGGCGTGCTCCCCGAGACGACGGCTGGGCGGCTGCCCGCGGGCGGGCGCGAGCAGCAGCGTCAGCACGGCCACCAGCGGTATCGCGGCGATGTAGAAGCGTAGGAACGCGAAGGTGGAACCGGTTGCGTAGCTGAGGGTTTGAAAGGCGAGCACGGCACCGCACAGCAGCATGGGCACGAGCACCTGGAGGTCGCGGCGGCGAACGCCGAGGGCTCCCGCCACCGGCACGAGCAGTGGCAGCGCCGGACCGAGTACCAGCATCGCGGCGACCGAGTACTCCAGCGCCGCGACCGAATCGCCCGCGGCGGTCGTGCCGGACTGCTCCAGTATCGCGGTATTGCCGTACTGCGAGGTGAACTGCTGAAACGCCTGACCGGTGATCAGCCAGCTGGTGGCCGCCCACACGAAGAAGGCCAGCCCCACCGGCGCGAGCACCAGACAGACATCCATGGCCGCCGCCCACCAGCGCCGCGCCTCACCGCGCCGCCGCCACAGCGTGTACGCGCCGACGAACGCACCCGCGGCGGCGGCCGGGGCGAGGGCGTCGTAGCGGGTCAGATAGCCGAGGCCGAGGGCGATACCGCAGGCGGTCAGATCGTGCGCGCCGTCGGTGCGCACCCAGCGCATGAGCCGCCGGATCGCCCAGCACAGGCAGAACAGGAACAGCGCCTCGCTCATTCCGTTGCCGCCGTAGAACACGATCATCGGATTGAGCGCGAACAGCACCGTCACCGCGAGAGTGAGCCATGCGGGCGCGCCCCGATCGGTGCCGATGCCGTGGACGGTGGTCACCGCGCCGCCCATG
Organism: Nocardia sp. CC213A; assembly: GCF_030766805.1. Taxonomy (NCBI): domain Bacteria; kingdom Bacillati; phylum Actinomycetota; class Actinomycetes; order Mycobacteriales; family Nocardiaceae; genus Nocardia; species Nocardia sp. CC213A. The sequence goes on along the minus strand of NZ_JASFXA010000002.1, from coordinate 507,999 downwards.
AACAACGCCGTCATGAGCACCCCGGACAGGCCCCAGGTGGTCAGGCCGGGCAGCAGCGGGGAGAGCGCGACCGCGGGCAGCTGCGCCAGCGCGGTGAGCGGGGTGAAGACGAAGCCGATGGCCGACAGGTGCGGGTCACGGCTGAACAGTGCCGCCTGCGCGGCCGACACCCGGCTGAGCGCGTCTCCCATCAGATAGCCGTGGCCGGCCGTCACCAGCCACCCGGTGATCAGGTACAGCGGGCTCGCGGTCGCGAAGACCGCCAGCGACGCCCATGACCGTGTGCGCGTCACGCGCTCTTCTCCGTCGCACCCAGGCCGTGGAAGGTCTTCTCCCAGTAGGACGGATTGCGCAGCAGCTGCCAGCAGCCCTTGGTCGCGGCGATACTCATCAGCAGCCAGTACAGCGGTGAGGTCAGACAGGCGAGCAGCAGATCGGAGCGATCGTTCTCCCGGCAGGCGAGCAGGTTCATGTAGATGGTCGCGGCATTGCCGAGCACCAGCGCGACCAGGGCCGGAAAGTAGACGGCGGTCGGGAACAGCTGCTCGATCACGAAGGGCTGGCCCAGAATCCAGGCCAGGCTCATCGCCCAGAACACCAGGTTCAGGCAGGCGATGATCGGAGTGCCCGCCAGGAACAGCGTGAAGCGCAGGAAGGCCACCGTCCCGATCTGCCGCCACAGCCGCACCGGACGGCGGGTGTGCACCAGCCAGCTCTGCAAATAGCCCTTGTACCAGCGAGATCGCTGCCGAATCCAGTTGATCGGGTCGGGGTTGGCCTCCTCCAGCGTGGTGGAGTCGATGACCGCGGTGGCATAGCCGCGGGCCGCGATGCGCACCCCGAGGTCGGCGTCCTCGGTGACGTTGTAGGGATCCCACGCGCCGATCGCGGTCACCACCTCGCGTGTGAAGTGATTCGAGGTGCCGCCCAGGGGAATCGGGGCGGAACTGCGCATCAGGCCGGGCAGCAGATAGCCGAACCACAGCCCGTAGTCCATGGTGAACCAGGCGGTGAGCAGATTCTGCCGGGCATTGTGGAAGGCCAGTTTGGCCTGTACGCACGCCACCGTGGGCGGCAGTTCCCGGAAGGCGGCGACCACGCGGCGCAGTTGCAGCGGATCCGGGATGTCCTCGGCGTCGTAGATGGTGACGATATCGCCGGTGGCGCGGCGCAATCCGTAGTTGCACGCCTTGGGCTTGGTGCGCGGATCGGCGGCCGGTACCAGCACGATGGTGATGTGTTCGGCTCCGCCCGAACCGATTCCGGCCGCCCGTGCCGCCGCGATGGTGGGTTCGTCGTCCTCCTCCAGAAGCAGCAGCACCTGCATCCGGTCGCGCGGATACTCGATGGACTCCAGCGCGGCGACCAGATCGCCGACCACCTCCGGTTCCCCGTAGGCGGGCACCAGAATGGTGTAGGGCGGCAGGTCGTCGGCGGGCAGGGCGCGGGCGCGGGCATCGTCGACGGTCATGATGGCATCCCGGGCCATGCCGCGGGTGAAGATCAGCACGCGGTCACCGAGCACCGCGAGATACCCCAGCGTGCACAGCGCCACCAGTACGGTGCCGGTGGCGAGCGGAAAGAACACCGCGCACACCGCGACCGTCAGCATCAGCGCGAGGAACGTATTACGTTGCCACGGAAGGAAAGCCACCGCAGCCGAGGCCAGCGGATCGGATTCCCGCAATCCGTGCACGGCCGCGTGCAGGGCGTCGGCCTTGAACTCCGGGGATTCCGGATCGACGGCGGTCATGACGTCCTCGCCCGCACCATGGCTCGCGCTACCGTGGTCAGCAGGTCCTCGTCCTTGGGGGCGAGGTCGGCCTCGACAGCGTGCGAATGGCTGTCCAGCACGACAGCATTGCCGCGGAACAGCTGATTCATGAGGTTGTCGAGATACTCGGTGAAGGCGGGCTGCAGCGGCGGGAACTCCGCGTCGGGCAGATGATTGTCGGCGGCGATGAGGGTGATCCGCTCCGCTCCACCCGTGCCGGTCCAGTTCCAACTCAACCAGGTCCAGCTGAGTAGCCTGCGGTCGTCCAGAACGACATTGAGCCGGGCGGTGACTCCGCGACCGAGGTCGATATAGGAAGGTGGACTGATGCGTGGCTGCTGGAGGCGGTACAGCACGAACTCGGGCACATTGTTGATGCTGTATGGATCATCGCCGCGTGCCGTATCCACGACGATGCGGCGGCGACGGGATTCCTTGTCCCAGTCCGAATTCCCGCGCTCGGCGCGAATCAGCTGTCTGGTGAGCGTGGCATCTGAGCCCAAATAGCGGCGAGCCCAGGGATATTCGTCCTCGCTGAGCAGTTGCCAGCCCGGCGGGACCAGGTGCTGACCCATGACGACGAGCCCGGCGACCTCCGGAAATTCGACGCTGTAGTCCTTGTACACCGGAATCAGACCCAACACCACCGCGCCGGAGACGACGAGTGCCAGGGCCCCGTACGACTGTCCGGCCGTCAGCGCGGCCAACGGCCGGTCCAACGGCTCGAGAGCCGCACCGCGCCGCTGGTACAGGTACATCACCGCACAGGCCGTGCTCACACCGATCACCGACGGCAGGGCCTGATAGAGGATGCCCCGTCCGTCGGGCAGCACGGACCGCACCGCCAGCAGGCAGAGCCCGCCCACGACGAGGGCGATAGCCGCGGCTGCGCATCCACGGGCCGGGGTCCGCCCCGTCGCGATGGCCGCGGTCACGGCCGCGATCAGGAGCATGACCAGCCCGGAGGCGACCACACCGCCGCCGAGAGCCGCGATCGCCAAACCGTAGGGCAGCGGCGCGGCGGCGAGCAGCAGCAGCCATACCGGCCAGAACCGACACGTCGGCCGCAGTCCGAATACCAGCACGCACGCGCTGAGCAGGAACAGCCACGCCGCGAGCACGTCCAGATGCAGCAGCTCGTAGTGGTAGCGGTAGCGGCGCACCAGCAGACCCACCACCGCCATCGACAGAGCCAAGACGATGAGTCCGACGATGATGTCGGTCTGCCGATCGTGGATGGGTAGCTCACCACCCCGGCGCAGGGCGATGCCGATGGCCGCGAACCCCGCCAGTACCGGCATCAGCAGCAGATATCCGAGGTGCGAACCCTGTGTGATGTCCTCGGCGATCTCCACCACCGTGCTCCAGAAGGCCGTCACCACCGCCACGGCGATCAGCGTCCCCCGCGCGACCATCGCGGTAGCCGGATTCGGCCGCCGTGCCGACACTTTCGCGTGCATGTCAGTGGTCGCGCCGACGCCGCGCCAGGATCAGCAGGCCCGCGACCAGCCCCAGGCCGAGCACCACGGCTCCGGCGATGGTCAGGATGCGGGCGACCGGAATATCGGCGGAGTCACCGGGTGCGCCGGCGACCACCTCCTGCGGGTCGAAGTACTCCGGATCGCGATCACCGGTCTGGTACAGCACATTTCCGGTGAGTCGGGACCAGCGGTCCGGATCGCCGTCCAACCAGTCCAGCATGCGGTCCACCCGTTCGGGCTCCGCGGTGGAGGTGGCGACCAGCACTGCTCGGTCGTTCGACCAGGTGGCCTGAAGGGAGCCGAAGGGAATCAGCGGATCGATGCGCAGTTCGGCGCGCGACGGTCCGCTGTACACGGTGATCCGATCGCCGGATCGGCTCAGGGGCAGTCGAATCGACTCGGGCACATCGCCGTCGGCCGCGATCAGGACGACGGGGTCGGTGCCGTTCACCGCGGTGTCGAACGACACCAACTCCGGCCGTAGCGGCACCGGGGTCAGGCGCTGCATGCCGACCAGAATGCGCGCGGCGCGGCGCGTGTCGGCGAAACCGGGCTCACGCAACCCGACCTGCACGGTGGGCAGCATCGCCTGCGGCATTGACTGGAATCCTGGGGGCACAGGCGGTTTCGCCTCATCTCCGGTGATCTCACTGGCCGGGTCGATGGTCAGGGTGACCGGCTGCTCCAAACCGCAGCCGTGGGTCAGACCGGTCTGCGCCAGGGTGACGGTCAGCGTCGTGAACCGGCCGAGCAGTTCGTCCGGAATCTCGATCCAGCGTTCGATGCGGCCACTCGCGTCCACCGGCCAGCTGTCGATCTGCCGGTCGCGGGCGGTCACCGTGATCTGCCCGTTCAGCGTCTGCGGCAGCGGGGTGTAGTTGCCCAGCAGGCGCACCCGGATATCGCGGGTGGGGCGGCCGAGGCGGGATTGGTCGATGCCGATATCGACGCTCACCACGCCGATGGCGGTGGCGCTGAGTCGTGTCTCACCCAGATCGCTCAGCGTGCTGACCTCCGGTGGCAGTTGTGGCGCGGCGGGCAGTGATACCGCCGTGGCCCCCGAGGTGAGGGCGATGCGCGCGAGATCGCTGGTGAGCAGCCGGATCTGGTCGGGCAGGGTGTCGCGGGTGCCGGACACCGTCAGCAGTGGGCCGGGACCGTCGGCAGTGAGCCGCAGCCCGGTGTCGGCGGATTCGGCGAGGGCGATCTGCCGTTCCAGGAATTCCGGGGCGTGATCCGGCGCCGTGGCCCCGCGACCCATCGACCGCAAATCCACGGCAACCGGTTGGCCGTCGTAGCGAGCGACCACAGCCGTGAGCATTTCCAGGGCCGCCGCACTCTCCACCTGTGACGGCCGCTCCGGCAGATAGACCGTGAGCCGGCGCAGCACGGGCGGCAGGAACTCGGCGACGGTGGACGGCTGCACCTCCCGGCCGGAATAGCCCACGGCCGGATCCGACAGCGTCATCGGTCGCCCGAGCCAGTCGGTGATACAGGTCCCGACCTCCGGCACCAGCGCCGAACTCAGCGTCACCGCGATGGCATTGTTCTCGACCTCCGCGCCGGCCAGCGACAGCCGCACCGGCGCGTCGCGCTCCAGCGGCAGATTCACCCGATCCAGCAGCCGCTCCCCCGATATCACCTCCAGCGTTCCGCGCGCCACATACGGCGGCAACTGCACCGTCCCCACCAGCTCCATCGGCGCCATCCCCGGTAGCACCGGCAGCGTCAGCGCCACCTCGTGCTCCTGTCCCGGAAACGCCAGCACGCGACCCATGCCGAGCGTCGACAGCGGTACCGCCGCCACCCCCGGCACCGGCGCCTCCGCCGGGGATGGCGGCGGCGCCGGCGGCGAGTCGGGCTCCGAAGGCTGCGCCCCCGCCAGCCCCGACGCGCCCACGACAAAGCTCACCACCAGCACGCCGACCGACCCGAAGAGACGCCACCGCGAACGCGATGAAGACAGAGACACCAGCAGCCTCCCGCATGCGACAACCCGGAACCCGAACCAAGTCACCCACTGAAGCTAACTATCAGCTACCGAACGTCGCATCACTATAGGACATGCATCGGGGCTATCGCTGCAGGCCGCGACGCCCCCACCGGGTCGATATCAGCCGGGTTCGATCGAGCCACCGCCGACGCGGCTCGTGCGCTCGCGCCACCGGGGACACCCGCTGCCGTCAGACCCGAATGCGCCCTGCGCGGGATGTGACGCGCCGACCGATTGGCAATGGGGTCGTGATCGAAGAGACCGCCGCACACGCCGCGCCTGATCCCAGCGAATACCGCAAACGCAGCACCCCCTGAGCCGAACACCCTGCGGCGGATCGGAATTGCGCTCCGCCGCAGGACGATTCGTCAGGCCTGCACGACCGGGAAGTCGATCTCGGTGCGTGCCGCATTGTTCAGGTAGTTGGTCAGCACATTGAGCGCGACGTGACCGATGACCTCGGCGATCTCGGCCTCGGTCGCTCCGGCCGCACGCACCGTCGCCACCACGTCGTCGCCGACGTCGCCGCGCTGCTCGTTGACCGCCACCGCGAAGGCCAGCAGTGCCGCCGTCTTCGGGTCGTCGGCGTCGGCTTTGCGTGCCGCGCCGACCTGTTCGCGGCTGAGACCGGCGACGTTCTCGCCCAGGTAGCTGTGCGCCGACAGGCAGTACGAGCAGCCGTTGGACTGCGCGACAGCGATGGCCAGCCGCTCCCGCGTCGCCGCCGACAGCACGCCCTCGGCGAGATTCCCCGCCATGGCCAGATACCCGTGCACGAGCGCGGGGCTGTGCACCATCACCCGGGTGAGGTTGGGTGTCGAGCCGAGTGCCTGCCGCACCGCGGACAATGCCGTGGTCTGCTCGGGCGTTTCACGATCCGCGCTGACGAGAGGCAGTGTGCTCATGAGTGTCCTCCAGTATCGTTGGTTGTCGTTGTGCCGCGCTGTCGCCCCTACCGACGGCGCGAGGTATGGACACCCCGGCGGCCCCCGGCGTTACAGCGCGGCGGCCGCGAATCCGAGATTTCGAGAATGGGGATGCGAAGTCGTGGTTCCACGCACGCGCACCATCGTCGATGACCGCTGGCCGACCGAGGACGACCTGCTCACCGCGCTACGCGGCGGGAACACCGAGGCCTTTCGCGCGCTGGTGGAGGCGCTGCACGCCCCCCTGGTGCGGCTGGCCTGCGGTTACCTCCCCCGTGCCGCCGCCGAGGACGCGGTGCAGGACACCTGGATGGCGGTGGTGCGCGCCATCGGCGAGTTCGAGGGCCGGGCGAGCGTGCGCACCTGGGTGTTCCGGATCATGCTGAACCGGGTGCGGACCCTGGCCCGTCGGGAACCGCGCACGGTGCCTTTCGCCACCGCCGGTCCGACGGCCGATCCGCGCCCCGCGGTCGATCCGGATCGGCTGGCGCATCCGGAACTCGGCCCCCACTACTGGCCGGACGTACCGGTCCGCTGGGAGCTGCTGCCGGAGCAGCGGCTCATGTCCGCGGAGGTGCGTGCCGTCGTCGACACCGCATTGCACACATTGCCGCCCGCGCAGCGCGAGGTGGTGACCATGCGCGATATCGAGGGGTGGTCGAGTGAGGAAACCTGTGCGGCGCTGGGGATTTCGGCGGTGAATCAGCGGGTTCTACTGCACCGGGGCCGCGCCGCCCTGCGTGCCGCGTTGGAGGAGTATCTCGATGAATGACAACGGTTTCATCGACAACGAACTGCGGATCACCTGTTCGGACGCCGTCGAGCTGGTCACCGAATTCCTCGATGACGCGCTGGACGAATCCGACCTGCGCAGATTCGAACAACACACCGCGATCTGCGAGGCATGCCGGGTGTACGTCGACCAGATCCGCCGCACCATCCGCATCGTCTCCGCCACCCGCGACGACGCGGTGGAGCTGCGACCCGCCGGGTTCGACGAGTTGCTGGCCGAATTCCAGCGGCGAAATCCGGACACGCTGTAACGGGCCGGGGCTCCGCGAGTCCATATCTGTGCACGGCCGCAGCACGCGGCCCGTCGAAAGGTACGGATATGACGCGCAACCAGATCTTCGCCGCCGTCTCGTCGGTGATCTACTTCGCCGCCGGCCTCATCGGTTTCGCCGTGACCGGTTTCGGTGACTTCGCCGGCAGCCATGACGCGAAAATACTGATCCTGGCGCTGAATCCACTCCACAATGTCGTGCACCTCGTGCTCGGCGCGGTCTGGCTGGCCGCCGCCGTGCTGCCCCCGGTGACGCGGACGGTCAATATCGTGCTCGGTGCGGGCCTGCTGGCCGCATTCGCACTGGGCGTGACCGGCGCCGCCGGATTCCTGAATATCCACGGGGTGTCCGAGCCGGACAACTACCTGCACCTCGGGTACGGCGTGTTGAGCATCGCGATCGGCTGGCGCTTCGCGGATACGCCGCAGCCACTGCGCGGGCAGCCGGCGTGAGCGCACCCGCTCCTGCGCCGATCTAAGCCGGGTGATAGGTGTTGATGACGATGCCGCTGCCGGTGCGGGTGGAACCGACGAGTTCGAGTCGGCGCAGCAGGCCGGTGTCGGTGAACAGGCGCGTGCCCTTGCCCGCGACCACCGGGTAGATCATGAGTTCCAGTTCGTCGAGCAGATCGGCCTCGAGCAGGCGGCGGACCAGGGTGGGGCTGCCCGCGGTGCCGATGTTGTTGCCCGGCTGCCGCTTCAACTCGGCGAGGGTGGCAGCCAGGTCGGCGCCGCGCAGCAGGGTGGCGTTGGTCCAGCCGACCTCGTCGAGGGTGTCGGATACGACGTACTTCCGGACGCTGTTGATATGTCCGGCGAAGGGCTCGTCGGTGGAGGTGGGCCAATAGTCGACCCACTCCGTATAGGTGTTGCGGCCCAACAACATGGTGTCGGTGGCGGCGAGCACCGTTCCCATATGCGCGCCGAAATCCTCGTCGAACAGATCGAACGACCATTGATCGGGTGATTCCACGACGCCGTCCACGGTGATGAACAAGCCGCCCACTACTTTGCGCATTGCACTGTCCCAACGTTCTCGATCCGGTCCCGGATGGACCGAACTCCTGACATATCGAAGGTAAAACCGCTGCTCGTCCTGCTGTCAGACCACAATGCGCCGTGCGCGGGACAGAACGCGCCAACCGCTTTATCGTGAGCGTGTGATCGCAGGAACGGTGCCGCCGCACATGCTGCGCCTGATCCTCGCCGCGGCGCTCGAAGCCGGGGTGAAGGACTCCGAGCTCGTTCGAGTGCGCGGGATGGCGGCCATTCACGAGGACGGCGTCCGACTGTCTTCCGCCATGGCGCTGGATATCTGGCAGATCGCCGGAGACGAGGTGGAGGCATGGGGCGGCGGCGCGCGGATCGCGACCCTGTGGCAGCCGGGACTGCTCAGTTCATGGGACTACCTGTTCCGCACCGCCCCCACCCTGACCGGAGGTCTCACCGCCGGGGCGAGCCTGCTCGCGGCGGTCCGCGACCCGCTGGAGAGCGCGGAGGTCACCATGGACGCCGCGGGCGCGGCCACCGTCGTCTACCGCACGCCCTACGCCGACCTGTCGTGTGGCTCGATGATCAACGAACTGGCGATGGGCCTCATCCTGCGCGAGGCACGCGCCGCCGCGGGGCGGCACCTCCGCCCGCAGCGGGTGACGTTCACGACCGCGCCGCCACCGCACCACCGGCATCTGGTGGAACTCTTCGGCACCGACGACATGCACTTCGGCGCGGAGCACACCACCATCACCTTCACCGAAGCCGACGCGGCACAGCCCCTTCCGGAGGCCGATCCGGTACTCGCCGCGATCATGCGCTCCTACACCGAGACCACCATCACCTCCGCCCGCCCGATGCTGGGCTGGCTGGACCAGTTGCACACCGCGATTCGCGAAGCGCTGCAACAGGGTTCGACACCAACCCTCCGCGCCGTCGCACACCGCATGGCGACCAGCCCCCGTACCCTTCAGCGCCGCCTGTGCGAGCAGGACACCACCTGGCGCACCGAACTGGAACGCGTCCGCCACACCGAATCCGCACGCCTGCTACGGGAGACAGCACTCGGTGTCGAGTCCATCGCCACCCGGGTCGGCTACGCCGACGTGCGCGCCCTGCGCCGCGCCTTCCACCGCCTCCACGGCGTCGCACCCAGCGAATACCGCAGGCGCACCGCCCGCTGAATCACCGCCGCGCTCCGTGTCGTCGCGACGGCTCCGCCGCACCGCGGCCGCGTGGACCAACGGCGCGAATCAGCCGCGCGATAATGTGAAGAATGTTAGTTTCACTCCGATTCGGGGCGAGAGCTACACGGCCGGAAGGGATCTCATGGCTACTACTCGGGTGCGCGGCACCGGATTGGGTGCGACGACGCTCGGCATCGGCGCGGCGCTGGTGATGCTGGCGCCGCACGCGGCGGCCGAGGGCCAGGGGTATGTGGCGATGGCGGCATCGAATCCGAAGGTCGGGTGCGGCTACGCGGTCACCAGCGGTGACCTCGTCGGCGGCGGCAGCAGTTCGAGCAATGGGCTGCCGATCACCTTCTACGACAACGGCGTCGCGATCGGGACCGACGAGGCGGGCGGCGGCCTGGTCGGCAAGGCCGCCAAGGTGACCTGGACACCGGAGACCACCGGCCAGCACGTGCTCACGGCCATCGGCAGTTGGGGCGATGACCATGTGATCACACTGACGCCACTGACCGTCCAGGTCGCCGCGAGCACCGCCACCGGCAGCTTCGGCTGCCCGTTGCCGAGCATCTCCGGATAACCCACCGCCGAAGAGGCTCGGTTACATCGGAAACCGCTACCGTCCGCGAGCGGTGACGGCATCGGCGGCAGCAGGGACGTCGGTGTCGACGGCAGCAGGGACAGCAGAGTCGGCGGCAGCAGAGTCGGCAGCGTCGGCAGCAGCAGCGTCGGCAGCAGCAGCGTCGGCAGAGTCAGCAGCAGAGTCGGCAGATTCGGCAGCAGCAGCGTCGGTGTCAGTGGGTGTCGGTGGCAGTGTCGGCGGCGTCAGCGGCATCGGCGGCGAGGAGCTTCAGCACTACCGGCCGGGAGAGCGTACCGGCGACCTGCCGGGCCAACTGGTTCGCGCTCACCCCGGCGGCATGGGACTCCCGCAGTGCGGCGGCGAGGTCGTCGCGGGCGGCCGCGGCAACCGCCTGCGCCTCCCGCAGGCGGCGGGCGGCCGCGGCGACCACTCCGCCCGCACGTACGTCCTCGCTGAGCGCGGCCGCACGCACATCCTCGCTATGCGCGGGAGCCTCGTCGGTCAAGGTATTGACCAGTTCGAGGTCCCCGCGCCCCGCCCGCATGGCCGATCGCGCGAAGTCGGCCATGAACCGCTTGGTGGCCTCGGTGTCGTCGGCCGCCTCGCCGAGCAGCAGTCGGGTGGTCTGCGGCACCGCCAGCGACCAGTTGGCCAGCCCGCACAGGGCGAGCAGCACCAAACCGGCCCGGCGTTCGTCCACACCGAACTGCTCCTGGGCCCGATTGAACTTGCGCACATAGTGATCGGCGCGCCAGCCGTCGATATCGTGCGCGTCCGCACCACGGTGCAGGCCCTCCCACAGCAGCAGCCGCAGCAGCTGCGGATGCGCGCGGTGGTAGTCGAAGAGCTTGCCCACGTACTCGCCCGGTTCGGTCTCCGACAGCGGCTGCACCACCTCGAGGAACTCGCGCATGGTGTCGATGAGGATGACGTCGAACAGCTTGTCCTTGCTGCCGAACAGGCCGTAGATGCGTTCCTTGTTCACCCCCGCCGCCTCCGCGATGCGGTCCACGCGCGCGCCCGCGAGGCCGTACTCGGCGAATTCCGCGCGGGCCGCACGCAGCAGGGCCCGCCTGGTCGCGTCACTGCGCTTGGCCGGAGCGTTCATGACGGCGACTCTAACATCCACTAATCCAACTATTTGGTTGACATGATGGTCACCGGCGTCCTACCGTCGTCACCATGCCGACCACCGCCCTGCCGAATTCGACCGACACCCAGGTCTCGACCGCCACGCACCGCGCCCACACCGCGCGCACGCTACCGGTCTTCGTGCTGTCCGCCCTACTGGCGACAGGGCAGATGTACATACCGATTCCGCTGTTCACCGCCATGCAGTCCGACTGGCAGGTGAGCGCGAGCGCCATGACGTGGATCATCAGCGCCTTCGCCTTCGGGTACGCGGGCGGTTTCGTCGCCTTCGGCCCGCTGTCGGACCGGTACGGCCACCGGCGTGTGCTGATGACCGGGATGCTCGCCGCCGCAGTGGTCACCCTGTTGACCGGTTTGGCTCTCAGCGCGCCGATCGCCATCGGTCTGCGGGTCGTCCAGGGCCTGGTGGTCGGCTCGATACCGCCCGCGATCATGGCCTATGTGGCCACGCGGATCACGCCCGCGCATCGCGCCGTCGTGACCATGTCGGTGGCCACCTCGTTCCTGGCCGCGACGGTGCTGGCGCAGATCGCGTCGCAGGCCGTGGTCGCCTCGCTCCCGTGGCGCACCATGTTCCTCGGGTCTGCGGTGGCCTTCGCGGCGCTGGCACTGGCGCTGCGCGCGGTCATGGTGCCCGACGCGCCGACCGGCACGGATCGACCGCTGCTGCACAGCTACGCCACCGTGCCCGCGGTACTACGAATCAGGCCACTGCTGCCTCTGCTGATCGCAGGCGCACTGTCCATGGCCGTCATGGTGGGTGTCTACACCGGCATCGAGATCACCGGCCTGGTCCACGGTTCGGGCGAACTGCTCGCCCTGCGCGCGGGCGCGCTGCCGGTCATGGTGGCGCTGCCGCTGCTCGCCGTGCCGCTCGCCCGGCTCACCAAACACCGTCAGATCATGCTCGGCACCCTGGTGGCCGCGGCGGCCATGGTGGCCGCCACCTTCGAGGGCAGTCACATCGGCATCCTGACCGCCCTGCTCGCCGTCCTCGTCGGCGGTCTCGGCGTTATCGCCCCGGCGGTTCTCCAAACCACGGGCGAACTCGGCGGCGACGCCAGGGCCGCCGCCTCCTCGGTCGCCATGTTCAGCTTCTACGTGGGAGCCACCGTCGGTCCGATCGTCGCCTCCGTCACCGCGCCGCATGGGTTTTCGGCCCTCGCGTGGACGCTGGCGGCACTGCTGCTCGTGGCGTTGGGATTGACGGTGCTCGGCGCGCGCTTGCAGCACCTGGCGGTCGCGGGCTGAGCCACCCGGCAGCGACCGCGACCGTCCGTTCGTCGGCGCGCGGCCGCTGTCGCCTGGTCGCAGTCGGTCACCGCGCACGACCGCCGCACACGCATCCGCGCTCGGCAGCCTCAGAATTCGTCCGAGCAGCCGCAGGACCCGCGGGTGCGCAATTCGGCGGCGAGGCGGATGATGCCGGGATCGGGTGCGCTGCTTTCTATTTGCTCGAGAAGCAGGTCCACCGCCAGTTCTCCCATGCGGCGGGCCGGTTGGACCATGGTGGTCAGGCCGGGGCGGGTGTATCGGGAGTATTCGATGCCGTCGAAGGCGACAACGGCCAGATCGTCGGGAACCCGCAACCCCGCGTCGTAGGCGGCGCGGAGCATCCCCATGGCCTGGAGGTCACTGGTGACGAATACGGCGGTCGGGGGCTTCGGACCGGCTGTCAACTCGGCCAGCGCGTGGTACCCGGCCGAGCCGCCGAAATCGGTGCGCACAATGACGCCTTCGGGCAAGCCCTTGGCCGCCAAGGCATTCCGATATCCCCGCACCCGATCCTCGGCCGTGGAGACATGCGGTCCACTCAAGCAGGCGATCCGGCGGTGACCATGGTCGATGAGATGGTCCACGGCCTGTCGCGCCCCCGCCACCGAATCGCACAGCACATGCGTGCACCGAGTCGGGTCGATGATGCGGTCCAAGGCGACCAGCACCATCCCGGCCTGCTCGCAGGCATCGGCGATACCGGTCTCCCACGCGGACGAAATCGCCAGCAGCCCTTCGACGCGGCGGTCGATGAACGAGCGCACATAGGCCTGCTCGCGCGCGGGGTCTCCATCCGCGTTGCCGACGAAGAGCGGATACCCGCGCGCGAACGCCGCCGCCTCGATCACCGCGGACAGTTCGGCGAAGAACGGATTGGCCCCGTCCGGGATCACCATGCCGAGGGCGTGGCCGCGGTTGGTGCGCAGGCTGCGGGCGGACATATTGGGCCGGTAGCCGAGTTCGGCGATGGCGGCCTCGATGCGGGCCCGGGTCGCCGGCGCGACCTGTCGCGGACCGCCATTGATCACATAACTGACCAGCGCCGGAGACGTACCCGCCAGCCGAGCCACGTCGGCCCGTGTGACCGCCATCGAGTCATCTCCTTCTCGCGCACCGTCCATCCAAGCATCGAACCGGCCGACGGTGAAAGACCAGCCCCTTGACAGCTCGTGACCCGCATCACACACTGTCATTCAACTCGTGTTGATCAACACGAGTTGATACTACGAAACAGATTAGGTCGGTTCACGATGAATGCACGATTTCGCCGCGCTCTGATACCTGTCGCCCTGGTCACCGCGGTTGCCGCACTGACGACCGGCTGCGGCCGCGGTGATGACTCCGGCTCCGACGATTTCAAGATCGCGATCGTCACCCGGAACTTCACCAACCCGTACTGGGCGGCGCTGCGCGACGGTGCGAAGGCCGAGGCGGAGGCGCTGGGCGTGCGGGTCGACGTCCAGGCCGGACAGTCCGAGACCGATGCCGACGGCGAGAACGCCCAGATCTCCACCATGGCGGCCCAGGGTTACGACTGCTTCGGCGTGGTCCCGGTCAACAGCACCAATGTGATCACGCCGCTGACGCCGGTCGCGCGCAAGGACATTCCGATCCTGAACCTCGACACCCAGATCGACGCGAAGGCGTCCGAGGCGGCGGGTGTCAGCTACGCCAGCTTCATCGGTTCGGACAATCTCGATGCCGGGCGGATCGCCGGCGAGCGGATGGTGCAGGCGCTGGGCGGCAGCGGCAAGGTGGTGATGCTGCAGGGCATCGCGGGCGAGCAGAACGGCATCAACCGTGACCAGGGTTTCAGCGACGCCGTGGCGGGCAAGCTGGAGATCGTGCAGAAGGCGCCCGCCGACTACGAGCAGGACAAGGGCCTCCAGGTCACCGAGGCGATGCTGCGGGCGCATCCGGACATCACCGGTGTCTTCGCCGCGAACGACACCATGGGACTCGGTGCGGCACAGGCGATCAAGAACGCGGGCAAGTCGGAACAGATCAAGGTGATCTCGGTCGACGGCATCCAGGCCGCTCTCGACGCCGTGCGGTCCGGGGATCTGTACGGCACCGTGACCCAATACCCCTATGCGGAAGGCCAACTCGCCGTGCAGGGGTGCCTGGCCCTGCACCAGGGCAAGACCCTGCCCTCGCGCGTCGTGGCCCCGATCGCGTTCATCGGCGCGGACAATGTCGAACAGCAGATCGAGGCGTTCCCGCGCCCGATCGTCGCCTTCGACAACCCGATCGAAGGGCTCCTGGACAAGTGACGGCCATCGTGGACACCGCATCGGTCGACTCGCGCGAGCGCGCGGGACGCACCGAGATCCTGTCCAGAATCGCGGAATTCGCGGCTCCCCTGGCCCTGGTGGTGCTCTGGGTGGTGTTCTTCATCGCCACCCCGCACTTCCTGACGCTGGACAACATCAGTGACCTGCTCGTCGCCTCGACCATTCTGACCGTGCTGGCCCTGGGCCAGCAGTTCGCGATCACGGCCGGTGGCATCGACCTGTCCGTGGGAGCCAACCTGCCGTGGGCCGCCGCGATTCTCGGCTATCTGACCGCGCAGGGCTATCCGCTGGCGATCGGCATCACCGGCGCGATTCTCGGCGGACTGGCGGTCGGCGTCGTCAACGGGGTGCTGGTCGGTCGGCTGGGCATGACCGATTTCGTGGTGACCCTCGGCATGCTGAGCGTGCTCAACGGCATCACGCTGCTGTTGACGCACGGCAATACGCAGGCGGTGAGTTCCCAGTTCCTGCAACGGCTCGCACTCGACGGCATCGGCCCGGTGCGCTGGTTCTGGCTACTGGCGCTGCTGGCCGCGCTGGCGGTGGCGGTGATCATCTTCCGGACTCGGATCGGCACCCATCTGCTCGCGACCGGCGGTCGGCTGGAGGCGGCCCGCGACACCGGGATTCCGGTGAACCGGATTCGCCTGTTCGCCTACGCCATGTCCGGATTGCTGTGCGGTATCGCCGGTGTCATGCTGGTCGCCCGCAATGGCGGGGCGGATCCGTCGTTGCAGACCACCTATCTGCTGAGTTCCATCGCGGCCGTGGTGCTGGGCGGCTCATCGCTGTCCGGCGGCAAGGCATCGGTCCTCGGAACCGTCTGCGGGGCGGTGCTTTTCACCTCGCTCATCAACGGGTTCACCATTCTCGGCATCTCGCAGTACTACCAGCCGGTCGCGGTCGGCGCGGTACTGCTGCTCGCCGCGGGCATCGCCCGCTTCCGAAAGTAGGTCAGCACATGGCGATTCCACTGCTGGAGGCACGAGATCTCACCAAGTCGTTCGACTCGGTACGGGCGCTCGCCGGGGTCAGCATGACGATTCCCGAGGGTGAGGTCACCGCACTGGTCGGCGACAACGGCGCGGGCAAGTCGACGCTGGTGCGCTGCCTGACCGGCGTCCAGCCGCCCGACACCGGGCAGATACTGTTCCGCGGCGAGCCGGTGCGGTTGCGCTCGCCCGAGCATGCCCGGCGGATGGGTATCGAGACCGTCTACCAGGATCTGGCGCTCATCGACGACCTGACCGTCTGGCAGAACCTGTTCCTCAATCGCGAGCTGGTGTATCCGCTCGGCATCGTCAACCGCAAGGCCATGATCGCCCGCGCCGGGGAGATCCTGCGCGACCTGGATGTCGACGTGCCGTCGGTGCGCACCACCGTCCGGCGGATGAGCGGCGGTCAGCGCCAGAGCATCGCCATCGCGCGGGCGGTGGCCTGGGGTAAGTCCATGGTCATCATGGACGAGCCCACCGCCGCACTCGGTGTCCGGGAAACGGCCGCGGTGGAACAGCTGGTGCGCGGGCTGCGCGAGCGCGGCGTCACGGTGCTGATCATCAGCCACGATCTCGACCAGGTGCTGCGCATCTGCGACAACGTAGTGGTGCTGCGGCGCGGCAGATCCGTTGCCGCACATCGCATCGACGAAGTGGACGGTGACCGGCTGGTCGCGCTGATCACCGGTGCCGCACCCGGCAACCTCGATGTCGCCGAGGTGGCCTCGTGACGGTGGTGGTGCTCGGGTCGGTCAATCGGGATGTGGTGTGCGAGGTGCCGCGGCTCCCCACCCCCGGTGAGACCGTCCTCGCGGTCGGCACGCGAACCAATCTGGGCGGCAAGGGATCCAATCAGGCGGTGGCGGCGGCCAAAGCTGGCGGGCGCGTCGAATTCGTGGCCCGAATCGGTGCGGAGCCGGACCCCTCGCTACGGAAGTCGCTGCGTGAGTACGGCGTCGGACTCGAGGCGGTGTGCGAGGTGCCGGGCGCCCACACCGGAACGGCCTACATCACCGTCGCCTCCGGTGAGAACCAGATCGTGGTCGACCCGGCCGCCAATTTCCAGTGGGAGACCGATGCGGAACTCGACGCCGCCACCGCGGCCCGGCTGATCGCGGACGCGGACGTGGTAGTGGCGCAATTGGAGGTGCCGGTTCGGGTGGTGGCCTGGGCGGCGCGGCGCGCACGGCGGTTCATCCTCAACGCCGCCCCGGCGGCGGAACTGCCCACCGATCTCCTGCATCGGTGTGATCCGTTGATAGTCAACGAAACCGAGCTCGCGACCTTCACCGGCGCGACCGCGACGAACCCGCCGGAGGCGTTCGACCAGGCGCGTGAACTGTGCCGCAGCGGTGTTCCCGCCGTGGTCGCCACCCTGGGTGCGGCCGGGGCCGTCTGGGTTCGCCGCGACGGCGGCACCGTCGTCGGCGGGCATCAGCCCGCTCCACGAATCGACGCCACCGATTCCACCGGAGCCGGGGACGCCTTCGTCGGCGCACTGGCCACCGCGCTCGCTCGCGGCGACGATCTGCCCGCCGGGGTGGCCGTCGCGACCGCCGCCGCCGCGCTCGCGGTCCAGTCCTCCGGCACTCATACCGCCTACCCCAGCCACGAGCAGATCATCGCCGCCCTCGGCACCGTCCCCCCGGCCGCCCAGCTGCCCTGATCACTCCAGCCCCGCAAAGGATTTCGATCGTGCGATCCACCGGAATCATCCATGCTGACCTACTGTCGGCTCTCACCTCGCTACGTCACACCGATCTGTTCGCCGTCAGCGACTCCGGCCTCCCCGTCCCCGCCGACATCCCGGTCATCGACCTCGGAATCAGCTACGGCCTCCCCCGCTTCGAGCCGATACTCGACCTCATCCTGAGTGAGGTCACCGTGGAGGCGGCCTGGGGCAGTAGCGACGTCACCGTCCACAACCCCGACACCGCCACCCTGCTCACCACCCGCCTACAGGCGAAGCTCCTCGACCACGCCGAGTTCAAGGCCCGTATCGCCCAGTGCCGCTTCGTGGTTCGCACCGGCGAGGCACAGCCCTACGCCAATGTGCTGTTGCGCGCGGGGGTGCCGTGGTTGTCGACCTGACGCGCCCACGGCAGTCGCAACAACGGGACCGGTCGGATATTTACGGCTATATCATCTCTCCCACAAGGGAATTCACCGCGAATGAGCTTTCGAAACGACCATGCTTCCGCACGCTCACTATCTATACTTCATTGCAGCGCGATATTTCGAGCATGGCACTCGCCTTCGGCTCGACACCTACCGGGACCCGAATTCCGCAGCACGCCGCGCGGCACCTGCGGACCGCAATCGGCGCGGTCCGCGAAGCCCTGAAGCAACGGAGCTTCGCCACAGCTCCCGGGGATACGCCTCGGGGAGGCAAGGAAGGTGATCAGCATGCCCGATATCGACCTGGGCCTGGCGACCGACTGGAACGAAGGGGACACACACGGCCGAATCCGGCTGCGGCAGAACCAATGCTACCCGGAATCACCGAAGAAGGACGTTCTCATCAGCTCTCCAGTGAGCATCGAACTCTCGGTCAACACCAATTACAGCACCAGCCAGGAAGCCGACAAGATCTTCTTCACTACCCACCACGGCGATACGAAGAAGATCATCGCCGTATTGGATTCCGACGGCAACCTCTTCATCGCCGGGCGGCTCATGCAGGAGATCAGAGATCTGAAGTACAGGTAGTCGACACAATTCCGTCCCGATAACGACCGTGCCACTCGCCCGCGCTCGGAGAGCCCGTCGAGTGGCACGGCCACCTGGTCGTACTTCCTGCGAGAACCGCTACCGAGGAGCGCTCGGATTGGCAACCTCGTCCGGAATCGACGGGTTCGGAGTGACCGTGGCGCCGTCCGAGCCGAGCGTGAAGGTGATGACCGCCGGACCGCCGGACGGGCAGCAGTTGGCGTCGTCACCCTTCAGCCAGCGGTATTGCACCTGCACGGCACGGTCGGAGGAGCCGACGACGCTCGTGTACGACGTGGCCTTGGACGTCGCGGTGCCGAGGTAGCCGTCGTGGTTGAAGAACAGCACGTGGTACGGCGAGCTGGCCGTACCGCCCGGTGTCGTCGCCATAGCCCAGAGCAAATCCGGGCACTCGCCGACGGCCGCGGGGATGGAGCTGTCGAAGGTGTACGGATCGCCACCCACCGACGGCCCGAGCGAGGCGATCGCCGCGGTGACCGCGTCCGACCCCGGATCGAGGCACAGACCGCTGCCCGCGGTCGCGGGAAGGCCGTCGGCCGGCGGACTGGTCGTCACCGGCGGCTGGTCCGGCCGCGACGTGATCGTCGGCGCGGCGGTCCCGGTCACCGTGCCCGGCTCCGAGGGGCCGGGTGCCGGCGAGCCGGGCCCGGGCGGTGTCGTGGCGTCCTCGCAGCCCGCGACCGCACCGGCCACCAAGAATGCCGCCAGCCCCGTACCGATGAGTTTGTTCATTACATTTCCTCCCGATTTTTCGTCCCCACTCGGGTGTCGGTCCGGGAAGGCCGCCGGTTACGCCCCCAATTGCATGGTCATACCGCAGCAAGGTCGAAAAACGCAGTACACCACCGTGATTGCCCTACTACGCTACCGGGCCAACCGGCGACGACCTGACGTTGCTCAGCCGAGTCGCGGCGGCTTCGTCGAGTCGACCGCCGGTGTGGTCGACGGCCTCGGGGTCGGCGATACCGGCTGGCGGTCGGCGTCGCCGAACCCCCGAACCGAAGCGAGGCCGGCGACCGCTGGACGACCTCATCGGCCACCACATCGTGCCTGTGAACTGACCGTGCTCGCCGTCGACCGTGTACCCAGCCGGAAGACGGTCCCGGACGGCCACCGATTGCCCCGAACGCGGTTCGGTAGATCGGCGGAGCGGATCAGGCCGTGGCCTTCGGGACGACCGCGACTCTCCCACATGATCATGGAACGGATCGACGTCGAGGTCGACGTGCGGGCGATGAGTCCTGGTCAGTGCTGGGTGTCGGTGCTGAGGGCGGGCCACAGGGTGGCGGTGATTTTGTCGGCGAGTCCGGCGCGGGTAGTGGCGTCCTCGCCGCGCAGGAACGCCCCGAAGTAGGCGCCGAAAACCATGGTGGCGACGGTGTGGGAGTCGATGTCAGGCCGCACCGCGCCACGGGCGACCAGCTGCGCCAGGACCTGTTCGACTTGGGAGACGCGGGGTTCGACGGCGCGTGTCACGAGGTGGTTGAGGAGTTCCGGGACACGGTCGGCTTCGCTGATGAATCCGCCCTGCAGGACGATGGCGTCGGGGTTGTGGTAGCAGGGGTCGACACGGCGTATGGCTTCGGTGAACGCCTCGCGCGGGGTCAGCTCGTCGATGGGACATGGTGGGGTGACGGCGGTTTGGGCGCGTAGCCCGTAGTCGAGGGCGTCGATGACGAGTTCGAGTTTGCCCGGCCAACGCCGGTAGAGGGTGGGGCGGGTGACACCGGCGTCGGCGGCGATGTCGCCGAGCGCCATGCGGGTGTAGCCGTCGGTGACCAAGCGGCGACGTGTCGCGACGAGGATGGCCTCGTCGACGGCGGGATCCCGGGGTCGCCCGCCGCGCGAGCCGGACCTTTCGGCCCGTGGCTGGTTGCCGGGTTCGGTGTGCGGGCGGGTCATGGCCTCCCTTTCGCTACGACGTTGCGTTACAAGACTGGACTGTAACCCTCAGGATGTGTGCGGCGGCGGCACGGCAGGCGACGTGCGTTCTTCATCTCGATCGTCACAGCGGCGGTTCCTTGCCGCATCCTGTTGTCGCACGGTGGTCCGGCGCGGTCACTCCGTCGGCGCGGGGGTGGGCCGGTAGAACACCAGCAGTTGCGCGGTCCCGGCGGCGAGCCCGCCCACCAGAGCCAGGGCGAGCCCGGTCCAGCCGGTGAGCACCGGGTGGCCGAACAGCAGTTGTTCGGCGCTGACGCGACCCGCACCGAGGGTGGCGACAGCGACGGCGGCCAAGGCGATCAGGAAGTTGTATTCCCAGCCGGAGTCCATGACGTAGAACCCATTGCGGCGGTGCACGGTGACGACGGCGACCAGCATCAGCGCCACGAACGCCGACGCGGCGGGGGCGGTGAGGAATCCAGCCGCGAGGGCGAGCCCGGCGCCGACCTCGGTGGCGGCGGCCGTCCGCGCGTGCAGCGGACCGGGTGTCATCCCAAGACTCTCGAACCAGGCCGCGGTCCCGGCCAGCCGCCCACCGAGAAAGATCTTGTGACAGCCGTGCGCGATCAGCATCGCGCCGAGTCCGGTGCGCAGCCCCAGCACGGCGATGTCGAACGAATCCATGTGTGCCCCTTGGTGATTACCGGCGCGCGATGGCGGTGCCGTGGATGGAGAGGGAAGGGTGCCGGTGGGCGGGCAGCGACGCCGATGCCCGCCCACCACCGCAGACCCGGACGGTCAGCGGGTGCCTCGGTGGGCCTGCTCGACAAGGTCGGCGACGGCGTCGGGGTGGCTGAGCATGACCGCGTGCGAGGAATCGACCTCGGTGACGGTGGCGCCGGCGCGTTCGGCCATGAACCTTTCCAGGCTCGGCGCGATGGCGTGGTCCTTGGTCGCGACCAGTGCCCAGGACGGGACGGTCTTCCAGCCCGCGGCCGTGGCCGCCTCGCCGAACGCCTCGGCGGCGACCGGGCGCTGCGAGATCGCCAGGTAGGCGGCGGTGGCGGCGTCGAC
Source organism: Nocardia sp. CC213A (assembly GCF_030766805.1). Classification (NCBI taxonomy): domain Bacteria; kingdom Bacillati; phylum Actinomycetota; class Actinomycetes; order Mycobacteriales; family Nocardiaceae; genus Nocardia; species Nocardia sp. CC213A. The sequence goes on along the minus strand of NZ_JASFXA010000002.1, from coordinate 486,592 downwards.
GTCGGCAGCGAATGCGGTGCCGAACCGGGCGTGGTCGAGCCAGACCTCGGCGCCGGTGGAGCCGTCCGGGCGGGTGAATTGGAAGACCTGCTGCGGCAGCGACGGCACCGACGCGTCGGCGTGCGCTTCCAGGAGCCCGCCGAGGGCTTCGCCCTCGTCCGGCACGAACGCCGCGACGAACACCAGGGCCGTCACGTCGGCGACGGCGGGGGCGGCGTTGGAGATGACCGCGCCCGCGTAGGAGTGCCCGACCAGGATCTTCGGCCCCGCCACCCCTGCCAGCAGGCCCTGCAGATAGGCGGTGTCGTAAGCCAGGCCGCGCAGCGGATTGGGCACCGCGATCACCGGGAAGCCCCGCCGATGCAGCCGCGCCGCGACCGGCTCCCAGCCCGAGGCGTCGGCGAACGCGCCGTGGACGAGGACCACCGTCGGCTTGGGCTGCCCGTCGTCGTCTCGGTCGGCGCCGTCCACCAGGGAGGCCAGGGCGGTCTCGAGCGAGGCGACGAAGTGGTTGCTCATGGAAAGTTCTCCTTCAACGAGAGGTGTCGTCCCGCTCCGCCGCGGAACGATCACCGATTTTCGTTACAGCGAGTGACTGTAACGTAACTGCGGACGGTTGCCAACCAGGACTCCGACCGGCTGCTGCGCCCGCACCCCGGGAGCATCGGTCCCACACACGAACACCGCTGTGCCCGAACGGCTCTCGCGGTGGCAGGATCGAGTCAGGGCAGTGCGGCGCGGGTCAGTTCGCCGAGGTTGGCGAGCAGGGACTCGCGCAGTCGCATGATCTGTGCGGGACGGTGGAAGCGTGGGGAGAACCCCGGCTCGATGCTGCACCGCCCGGCGAAGGTGGACACGAAGTAGCCGACCCAACTCACCGGCTCGGAGGTGGCGAAGCCGCGGAAGTCGACGACCTCGATTCCTGCCGGAACCGCGAGATCGGGCACCACACCCCAGTTGGTGATGAAGTTCCCGACGCCCTTGCGCGGGCCGCCGTGCGCGGCCACCGCCGCCGCGGCTCGCATCACCGCCAGTGCGGACCCACCCGCTATGCCGGCGACGATCTGCGCCTTCACCTGCGTGGCCAGCGTTTTCAGGGCGGCGCCGGGAGTGCACGCGGTGACCGTCGGCGCGAACCCCAACGCGTTGGTGACCTCGTCGGAGCGTGCCGCGGGACGCAGGTGGCCGCGCAGGTCGACGAGATGAAACATGACCATCGGCAATTCGGCGGCATCCCCGGCCGTTGCGGTGAGCAGCTCGCGTTCGGCCCGCACGATCGCGGCGGACAGCAGAGCGTGCAGCGTCGTCCCCGACGCCCGCGCACGTGCGCGCAGCGCGCCGGTGTCGGCTTGGGACAAGGTGATCCGCCCGCCCGGCGCGGGAGCGAACCCCGGGCCGTCACCGCGGTCGGCGGCCGGGATGCTGTGCACCTGACCCGCCACCGGGGCGGCGAGGTCGGGCAGGGCCATGCCGCGGGCGTGATAGGCGTGTTCGAGGCTGTACGGGTAGACCGGCGTGACGTCGGGGAACGCGGCGCTCCCGGCCAGCGTGGCGGCGATGCGCCAGAGCACGGCCAGCAGTTCCGATCCCAACGTGGCGTCGTTGATCGCATGACACACCCGCAGCGCGACCGCGGTCCTCGCGCCGTCGCACACGATGGTGAGTGTCGCCAGGCAGCGTGCGGGATCGAGCGGCGTGCGCCCCGCGCCCGCGAGCCAGTCCGCGATCGGGCCCGCCACGACCTCGGTGGTGGCCGCGCTCGTGCCGTCGCCGGGAATCCGCAGCCAGCACTGGTCACCGGTGACCTCGATCGTGCCGGTCAGCATCGGATACGTGCGACACAGCAGCCGAAAGGCATCGTGCAGCAGCGCGATATCGACCTTTCCGGCGCAGATCGCCACATAGCTGACGGTCAGCTTGCGCGGCACGAAGCCGTGATCGATCAGCCCCAGACGGTGCTTCGTGCCGCTGTCGAGCCCTGGCCTCACGCGAGACCCAGTAGCTCGGGGTGGGTGGCGCGGGCGCGCAGTTCCCGAGCCGGGTCGGCGACCAGGCGTCGGGTCCGCATGTCGAGCAGGCCGCTGACACTGGTGACCTCGGCGACCAGAGTGCCGTCGGGTGTGGTCAGCACGTGTTCGACGCGGTGGGTCTTGCCCGGCCCCCACACGAACGCACACGTCACGTCGACTTGGTCGTCGGCGCGCAGCTCGGCATGGTGGCGGACGGTGGTTTCGAGGTTGATCGGCCCGAACCCGTCGGCGAGCAGCTGCCGCGGTGACAGCCCGGCGGCCTGCCCGCACGCGAAGCGGGTGTGCTCGGCGTACTGCAGATACACCGTGGAAGCGAGATGGTGATTGGTGTCGAGCTCGTAGCTGCGCACCGCGAACCGCAACGTGAAAGGCGCACCGTCGATCCCGGCCGCACCCGCGGATGTGGATCTCCGCCGCGCGGACGTCGTCGCGCACGTATCTGTTTCGGTCATGAGCTATGGACTCCTTATCCGGTGAATGTCGAATGGTGCGAATCGCAGCCTGCCGGGGCCGTGGCACCGGTACCAAGACACTGCTGACACTGGTGTCAGCAGCACCCGGCAACCGCCTGGCATCCGGCGCCGGGTGTGTCCGATGATGTACGCCGTGCCTCCCGCTCCCCGCCGCACCGAACTGGCTGCGTTCCTGCGCAGCCGCCGCGACCGCCTCACCCCCGCCCAGGTCGGCCTGGCACCCGGATTGCGGCGCCGGACACCAGGATTGCGGCGCGAGGAGGTCGCCGGGCTGGCCGGGGTATCGGTGACCTGGTACACCTGGCTCGAACAGGGACGCCCCATCAACGTCGGCGCGGCAATCCTCGACGCCATCGCACGCTCGCTGCGCCTGGACGACGCGGAACGCGCCCACCTCTACCGACTGGCCGAGGTCCCGATCCCCACCACGGCCACCCGAGCGCGGGCGCTGACCCCCACCCTGCAATCCATCCTCGACGCCATCACCGGGTATCCGGCCGCGGCCATCAACACCCGCTGGGACCTGCTCGGCCACAATGCCGCCGCGGCCGCGCTGTGGCCACGGCTGACCGCCCCCGAGGGCTCACGCAACGTGCTGTGGGAACTGTTCACCACCCCCGCCGAGGCGCGCTGCTTCGTCAACCGCGACGCCGGCCTCCCCCACATGGTCGCCTCATTCCGTGCCGACTTCGCCCACCACCTCGACGACCCCACCTGGACCGACCTCATCCGCGCCCTCGCGACCGCCAGCCCCGAATTCACGCGACTGTGGGCCACCCGCGACGTCGCCGCACCACCCACCCACACCATGATCTACCGCCACCCCGCGGTCGGCGACCTCGCGTTGACCCTGACCCGCATGGAACTACCCGCCACCCCCGAAACCATCCTCACCGTCTGGACCCCCGTCGACGACGACAACCGCGCACGCATGGACCGGCTCCTCACCCACCCCGACCACGCCCGCTAGGAGCGCTCCGCGGCACGCTGGGTGCGGCCCCCGCATCCGAAGTTCTCGCCCGACGCGTCGGACGGCCGCGGCGGTCGTCCTCCCGAAATGCTGGCGCAGATCGCGAACTAGCGGCCGAGCGGCCGACGTGGCGCTGTGATCCGGCACGCCCTGGCGGCCTCCCGGTTGAGCGACCTCCCTACGAATTCGGATGCGGCTGATCGGCGAAAGTGTTGCGGGGGTGGCGTTTCAGTGACTAGCTTTGCGAGCACCGCTGGCGGATAGCCAGACCTGTGAGTAGACGAGAATTCGGTGATCGGCAGCAGATTCCTCCATAAGATCTCGGCACTGCGGCAGCGGGCTGCCAGCGTGCGGACCAGAGTGCTGGTCATTGTGCTCATTCCGAGTATCGCGTTGCTCGCGATCGGGGTCGGCGGATCCGCCTATCTGGTGCAGAGCGGGCGGGAAGCCGATCGGTTCGCTGAACTGGCGCGCGGCACCTCCGGGCCGTCGATCATGATGATCGAGGCCTTCCAGGAAGAACGCAGGCTTTCGCTGTTGTTCCTGGCCGGGGACGACTCGGCCGGATTCGCGTTGCCGGCGGCGCGCAAGCAGTCCGATGCTGGGTACGCGGCGGTGGTGGCCCAGGCCAATGCGCTCTCGGAGCTGCGGCCCGACCTGAAGGACGGGTTCTTCCGGGTCGGTGTCGGCCAGAAGGTGCCCGCCCTGCGGGCCGCCATCGACGCGCGCGCCATCCCGGCCGCGGACGCGTTCACCGCGTACAGCATGGCGGTCGCCGCCATCGTCAACGGCTGGCTGATCTCGGCGGACGTCGCGCCCGAATCCCATATCGCGGTCGAACTGTACAAGTCGGTGCATGCGCTGCGGGCCGCCGAATCCATCTCGCAGACCAGCGGTTTGGGTTCACTGATGATGCTCACCGAGGAGCTGTCGCCGCAGCTGCTGGTGGAGCTGACCGGATACATCGGCGACGGACGCGGCGAGGTCGCCTACCTCGGGTCGGTGCTGCGGGGGGCGCACCTCGACCAATGGAAGGCGATCACCGCCAGCACGGAATGGCAGCGGCTGCGCGCCATGGAGGACGCGATCATCCAGCGCGGCCCGATCACCGCCGACAGCGGTCGAACATCCGGCGAATCCGCCGATCCGCTACCGCTGACACTGACCGAATGGCAGCAGGTCGCGGGCAAGGTGCGGCGCGATCTGCTGAACCTGTGGGAAACCCAAAGCGTCGACGCGCATTTCGAGGCGACCGAACGGGGCAATCGGCTCGAGCGGAACTCGTTGTCCGCCGGGGCGGGCGTACTCTCGCTCGCGCTGCTGGCCTTTCTCGGTGCGCTGGTGCTGGCCAACAGGTTCATCGCACGCTTGCGCCGGCTACGCCGGGACACGCTGGAATTGGCCGACGAACGACTGCCGGAGACGATCCGCCGACTCTCGGCCGGCGAGGAATTCGATCAGGACGCCGACCGATTGGATTTCGGGTCCGACGAAATCGGCCACGTCGCAGACGCTTTCAACCGCGCACACCGGGCGGCGGTCAACGCGGCGGTGGCCGAGGCCAAGACCCGGGCGGGCGTGAACGCGGTGTTCGTGAAGATCGCCCACCGGTCCCAGGGCGTGGTGCACCGCCAACTTGCCCTGCTCGACAAGGCCGAGCGGGAGGAACCGGAACCGGACCGGCTGAAATTGCTGTTCCAGCTCGACCACTTGGCGACCCGGGCCCGGCGCAACTCCGAGAACCTCATCGTGCTCGGCGGAGAACAGCCGGGCCGCAAGTGGCGCAACCCGGTGCCGCTGATCGACGTGGTTCGCGGTGCGGGCGCGGAATCGCTGGACTACACCAGAATTCACGTCCGCAAGCTGCCGGAGACACAGATCATCGGACCCGCCGTCACCGATATCATCCACCTCTTGGCGGAACTGGCCGACAATGCCACCACATTCTCCCCACCGGAGTCGCCCGTCGAAATCACCGGTGGTCTGGTCGGCAAGGGAATCGCCATCGAGATCTCCGACCAGGGCCTCGGCATGACCGCGGAGGATATGGCCGCCCGCAACGCGCTGCTGGCACAGCCACCGGATTTCAGCGTCGCGACCCTGGCCGGAGATATCCGGCTCGGCTTGTTCGTGGTCGCGAAACTGGCGGCCCGCCACGGTATTACCGTGCGGCTCACGGAATCCGACTACGGCGGCGTGAAGGCCATCGTGCTGATCCCGAACGCGCTCACCACCTCCGCTCCGGATACGGGCGCCGCCGATCCTGTTCGGGAGCAGCGAATTCCGACGCAGCCCGAGTACACATGAACGATTCACCGGATTCGTGGTACGACGAGGAAGCCGGGCCGGTGGTGCGGCTCTACGCGGTGACGCGGGGCCGATCCGAGACCCGCCGCACCGATGTGGACATGGTCACCCGGGTGGTCGCTTCCAGCCTCGGCAGGCTGCGCCGCCACGAACCCGAATACGCCGCCATCGTGGAGTTGACGCGATCGCCGCTCTCGGTGGCCGAGATCGCCGCCCGGCTGCACCTGCCGATCACCGCGACCAAGATCCTGGTCGGCGATCTCATCGGTGACGGCGTCCTCGACTTCCGCGCTCCCGCCGTCGGCCCGGGATCTTCCGATGACCTCACCGTGCTCCGTGCGGTCCTGAAGGGGATTCAGGCACTGTAATTCCTTCGGCTCGAGGCGCTACCCCAACACCACCGATTACGCCCGAACGCGGCCGCGTCGATGAGTTTCGGTTGGTTTCCCCGTCTGATCCACAGAATCAACCGGATGCCGCTGCTACAACCGAGTGGTTCGAACCAAGCGCCAACACACACGCCACCTGACCGGCGGCGCGCCCGAAGGGAGCCATCATGGGCGACACCGACCCGCACAACCGCCAATCCGGGATAGTTCAGCGATTGGACAACATCGCCATCGTCGTCGACAACCTCCCAGCGGCCACGGCATTCTTCACCGCGCTCGGACTCGAGCTGGAAGGCGAGGCGACCATCGAGGGCAGCTCGGTTGACCGCCTCATCGCACTCGAGGGAGTCCGCACGGACATCGCGATGATGCGCACCCCGGACGGCCACGGACGCCTCGAGCTGACCGAATACCAGTCACCCCCAGCCCGAGACGCCGACCCCAATCCGTCGGCCAACACCCTCGGCATGCACCGCATCATGTTCGCCGTCGATAATATCGACGCAACCCTCGACCGCCTGCGTCCCCACGGCGCCGAACCCCTCGGCGACCTGGTGCAATACGAGAACAGCTACCGCCTGTGCTACCTGCGCGGTCCCGCAGGCATCCTCATCGCACTCGCCGAGCAGATCGACTGATCGGTAGCTTGACGGGCCAGCATGTGCACCAATCGGTGCGGTTCGAGGCTGGAGTTACCACCCGTCCGACAGTTCACCAGGGCGCACGGAAGGCATTCGTCGACGCATTCATTGCGGCCACACCCGTCGAAGATCACACCCTCGATGTCGCACGCGCACACGCCCGGCTGATGGCATACGTCCGCCGGGCAGGCCAGCCACGTGGCGCCCACGACCTGATCATTGCCGCCACAGCAGTGGCCACGCGCCGGACAGTGGTCACCACCGACGCCAAGGCCAACCTCGGCACACTGCCCGAGGTAGACCCCCACTCCAGGCCGGTTCTATACGACCTCCGCACAGCAGGCGGCGGGACCTCGGCGGTCTGATCGCCTGGCTTCTCGCACAGTTGTCGGCCACTGTCGGGAGCGCCTGACCGAGATAGCGACGGTGACCACGGTGCTGGTACCGCGTGGTCCCGCGCCACAATGTGGGCGAAAGCTGCTGTCGTATCAGATCGCCGAGGACAGTCTGCCGAATCCGAAACCCTGCACGCGACCCTGGAGCTGGTTCGCTGGCCGCACACCGCAACCCCGCCCGCCACCGCGACCCAGCACACCCGGACCGGGCGGAAGGGCTGACGTAGTGGTAATCGGCGCGCCAGTGTGGTCCACGCGCGGCTGCGGTCGACTACCTCCGTACACCTCGACCGGTACTTGCGGCTACTCGTTCGATACCTCGGGAGGAGGTATCGCCGCCGACGGCCGACGACAGTGGGACTCGTTCACATGAAGCCGAAGGAGAACCCATGAATTCCCGTGCCAACGCCGTCCCCGTTCGTACTCCGCGCCTGCGCGATGTGGCCTCGCGTGCGCAGCTCAGCATGTTCCGGGCGGTATGGGTGGGCGGCGGTCTCGCCGTTGTCGCCGCGTTGGTGTTGTTGATCGGCGCTTTCACCGCCAACTCCGCGGCGGGGGCCTCCGGTGAGATGGCCGGGGTGCTCGGTCTCATCGCCTTGTCGTTCGGTGCGGCTGTCCTGGTTGTCGGCGCGCTGGTTCGATCGGCCGTCATCACCGCGGGCTCGCGGGCCGTGCACGACCACTGAGTTGTCCGTACTCGGCCCCGCGGGTGTGCGGGGCGACGGGTTGGGAGGTCCGATCCGCACCACGCGAAACGACCGTGCTGGTGTGGAACCGGACCTCGCCGTCCGTGGTTCGATTGCCTGCGAATATCTCTTCCGCGCTACCAGGAGGTCGGGTGAGGGCCATCCGAGAGGGCCGGCGTGACTGGATCCCAGCGGGGACGGCTGCGCTGGTTGTGCTCATCGGCGGAATTGTCGAGCTGTGGCTCAGTGTCCGCTTCGACGTGTTCCCCAATCGCGGCAGTGTGGTGCCCGTCGTCGTCGCCACCGCGGCGGCGGTTGGGCTCACTCGGCGGTGGCCCGCTGCCGCGCTGGCCGTGGTGTGGCTGACCTTCGCATTTCAGCTGGCCGCGGGAGTTCCGGTGCTGTTGGTCGAGATGGCTTGGGCTGCGGTGATATTCGGTACCGCGCACTGGGGTGGTACGGCCACCAAGGTGGCGGGTGCGCTGTCGATTCCGGTGTTCGGGACGATGGCGGTGAACTCGGGCGTCTACGTTGCGCTCCTGATCACCACGCTCTTCGGCGGCTCCTGGCTGGCCGGGCTGGCGCTGCGGCGCTACTCCGACCGCGCGACGCACTCCCACGCCGCGCAGCGCACGGCCGAGGCGGATGCCGAGCTGGCTCACCAGGAGAGCGTGCAGGCCAAACAGATCGCGCGGCTGCGTGAAGGGCAGGCCCAGCTCGCCCGAGATGTGCACGATGTGGTCGGACATTCGCTGGCGGTGATTCTCGCGCAGGCCGAATCGGCGCAGTTCATCGCCGATACCGATGCGCTGCGGGTGTCGATGGCCGCGATCGCGAAGCTGGCGCGCTCGTCACTGCAGGATGTGCGCCAGGTCCTCACCTCGACCGAACCGCCGGATGCCGGACCGGGCGAGCTGCTCACCCTGGTGGAGGGGGTGCGTGCCAGCGGGCACGAGATCACCTTCGACGAAATCGGGAACGCCCGGACACTGGCTCCCGAATTGGCCACGGTCGCCTACCGTGTGCTGCAGGAAATGCTGACCAATGCGATGCGGCACGGCAGCCGAGCCACGCCGGTTTCTGTCGAATTACATTGGACCTCTGAGGAATTGCGGATCGCAACAACCAACTCCCGCACCCCCGGGGATGCCGCGCAAACGAGCGCGGATGGACGGGGACTCGAAGGAATGCGGCGGCGGGTCGAGGCGGTGGGCGGGCGGCTCGATATTCGCCCGCGGGGCGATCAGCACACCGGTGAACCGAACACGCCCCGCTTCACCGTCATCGCCCGGGTTCCCTTGCGTAGGCTCGCCCCGTGAGTAAGCCTGCCAGCGAAACCACCGTGAGCGGCGACGATGACATCCGGGTACTCCTGGTCGATGACCAGGAGCTGTTCCGCACCGGCGTCGCGGTGATCATCGACGCCCAGCCGGGTATGCGGGTCGCCGGGCACGCGGCCGACGGATTCGACGCGCTGCGCCTGGTCGACGAACTCGAGCCGGATGTCGTCCTGATGGATATCCGTATGCCGGAAATGGATGGCGTGGAGGCAACCCGCCAGCTCTTCTCCCCCGAACGCGCCGCCCGCCGCACCAAACCCCTGCGCGTGCTGGTGCTGACCACCTTCAACCTCGACGACCGGGCCGCGACCGCGATTCGCTACGGCGCCAGCGGTTTCCTGCTCAAGGACACCAATCCCCGCATGCTGTGTGAGGCCGTCCGCACGGTCCACACCGGCAACGCCGTACTCGCCCCACACGACCTCGCCATCCTGCTCGATGGCCAATTCCGCTCCCGCACCCCCGTTCCAGCGGCCTACACCGGTCTGACAGAGAAGGAACAGGAGGTGTTCACCGCGGTCGCGAAAGGACACTCCAACCTCGAGATAGCCCAACTCCTGTACGCCGGTGAGTCCACCGTGAAGAGCCATGTCGGCGCGATCCTGCGAAAACTCGGCCTGCGCGACCGCGTACAGATCGTGGTCTTCGCCCACGAGCACGGACTGGTCTGAGCGGCTGGAGATTTCGCGAAGCGGCGGATAGCTCACCGCAACCGGATCGAGGACGTCTACTTCGCGGGCGGTCAGGGCCGCGACCGGGACGGTGTGGCCTAGGAGTCGGTTCGTGCAATGCCACCTGTGGTGGAGCTAAGGGGACTCGAACCCCTGACCCCCACACTGCCAGTGTGGTGCGCTACCAGCTGCGCCATAGCCCCGAGTGTTTGCTCTCGGAGTGCTCCGAGTGCGCGGATGAAAATTACACGGGGTGGGGGTGTGGGGGCAAATCGGGTGGGAGGGGGCACTCCCGGCCGCTGTGAGGCGGGCGGCCGGGAGTGCGTCCGGGGCCGGGCGTGCGGTGGCGGTCCGACGCCTGAGCAGCGGCACCCGGAGGTGTGGGGAAGGTGGGTAGCTGAGTAATTGCCCTGCGAAAGATTAAAGGCGGCCGGTATCTTTCAGGACTCGGCGGGCCTGGGCGAAGAGCATGCCGACATTGACGGTTTTGCGGCAGACGGCTACGACGACCACGTCGTCTCGGCTTTCGGTGCGGATGAACAGGTGGGTGAGGTTGTCGCTGTTGACCAGGATCTCCTGGAAATAGTGGCGGTCGGTTCGTACGCCGCGGCGTTCCTTCCAAATGTCTTCGATCATGGTCACATTGCGGCCCTGGAAAATTTCCAGGGTGGCGGCGGCGAGGAGATCGAGAACTTCCTGGGGGTGATTATCGACGGTTTCGACCGCGAGCAGCATGCCCGTCGCCATATCGATGGCGCCGGCGGCGATGCATTCGGGTACCTCGGAGCGCATCACCTTCACGAGAATCGCGATTCGATCGGAGAGGCTTCCTTGCGCGGCGGGGTTGGAGGTATTCATGGCTTCCTTTCTGGTTCCCGCGCGACGGGGATGAGCTGTTGGCCGATCCGGGCGCGCGGCGGAGGTGGTCGGAGGGTGTCGTTGATGCCGCTGGCTCCGCGGCGGCGACGCGGCAGCAGGGAGCGGCCCGAGGGCGTGCGCGGTGGCTCGGGGATCGCCCGCTGCGGCGGGGTGATCGCGAGGATGTCGTCGCCGAGCATGCGGGAGACCTCCACGGTGACCGGGTAGAGACCGCGGCAGAGCTGCATGGCGATATCGCGGCAGCTACGGCGGCCGTTCACCCACAGCAGGATCTCCGCACGCGGATTCGGTACGGCCCCGGCCAGTAGGGTGCGTCCGCGATCGGTGAGCGCCAAGTGGTTTCGATGCGGTGACACCCCGGCGTGTGCGAGGGCGCGCAATCGCCGGTCGGTCTCGAACAGCAGCCAGCCGGGCTCGATACCGGGTGTGGGCGGCGCGAAGACGGGTGGTGGCGGTTCGATCGGCTCCTGCCAGTAGCAGCTGCCGAGCCAGCCCGCGGCTATGGCGAACGCCCCGTCCAGCGCCGCCATCATCGCCACCACCCGCATTTCCGCGACACCGGAGGAGGGCCGTCCGGGGCGGGCCAGCAGATCGCCGACGCCCGGCGCACCGGGCGAATCGACGATGACTATCCGGCCGCGGACGATATGGAAATCACCTCCCGGATCTCCGGTGACACGTAATACTCCCGTCCGCGATTCCTTTGCTCCATCGGATAATTCGAGAAGTAGCTCCCGAGCGGTCTCTCGCCCCAGGGCGAGAAATTTCCCCGTATCGGAGAAGATCCCCGCAGTCATGGCCTAACTCCTGAAATTGGACACACGCCGATGAATACTGTTCTCGCAAAAGGGAATACATCGCGACCACACCCTGATCGGAAGCGGTCACGTGCGAGATATCCTGACAGCACAGCAGTTTTAGAGCAACCGATTCCGAGGAATTGCTCACCGGATGCGCGCGTCCCGTCGCGACACTCCGGTACCGCACCCCCGCCACCTGCGCTCCGGCGGTGTCACGTCCGGCGGAAGCGGTCAAGTTGACTTGACCCGCTGTGGGATTCGCCCCCGGGCGCCCGCGCGGCTCTCGCGGGCGTCGTCAAACGCCTACCAGCGCCGGATTGTCCTTCGAGTTCAGAATGTGTGTCGGCACACCCCTGGCACCCACAACGATTCGGAGCCGGTGACGGCCCACTCCGGGGCGATGCCCGCACCATGCCGCTGAAGGCGGGACACGGGCCGGTTGGCGGCGACGACGAGGTATTCCGGTCCGGGCCGCCTCGGTAGCGGATGAACGCGATCGTGCCAGGCGGCTATGCCGCGCTACCGGTCAGGCCCGTGCTGCGGTCGCCGACCGCATCCGCTCGGCGACCGTGCGGAACAGCGTGAAGTTCCCGATCACGTTCGCGGGCAGTGATTCCAGCGGCAGCGATTCCCCGCGGATGCGCACCGAGACCCAGTCCTTGTGCACCACGATGCCGCTGACCCGGGCCCACGACACCGAGCGGTGCTCCACACCGATCTCGGTGGACGTCATCCAGAAGGGCGCGAAGTCGAGGCGTCCGCCCGACTCCAGGACGGCCAGCGCCCGGGGCAGTTGCGCCTCGGTGACGGCGCGGTCGATCTCCGGACCCCACTGTTCCGGATGGTCGATGGTCTGCCGCAGCACGATCGGATCGCCGCCGGTGTCGGTCACCGTGTACGGGTGCGCGGTCCGGTCGGGCGCGTGGCGGTCGGCGTCCTCGGTCACCGCCCGCCGCACCGTGGCGGTGTCGTATCGGATGGTCCGTGCGCGGCCGCCGACCACGGCCACGCAGCCGCCGTCGTACAGCTCCAGCCGGGTGTCGCGGTCGCGTCCGTTCAGATAGGCCAGCCGCGTCAGCTCGCACAGCAGGCGCACGCCGAGCATGAGCGCGCCCGCGAGGCCGGGAATGACCAGGACCGCCGCACCGGTGGCCGCGCCGATCGCCGCGACCGTCCCGCAGAGCAGCAGGCCCATGACCTCGAGCGCGTGCCGCCGGGTGGGCGGCCGCACGGCGACATAGGTGTTCCGGTGCGCGCCGAGTCCCGCACCGGAGTCGCCCCGGACGGTGGCGGTGCGGATGTCGAGATCCTTGACTACGTCCATTCCCGATCAGGTGCCCACCCGCGCAGCGGCCCAAACCACCCGTGGCAACCCTCCTTGACAGAGGTGTGGCAGATGCCCCGCACACGGGCCGGAGCGCGGCGGGGTCGGCGAAGATCCGGGGTTGGGGGGCACACCCCGCATTCGGTCAGGAGACGGCGGGCGCCGCGAAGATCCGGGCGATGAACGCGGCGGTGGCCTCGTGCATCGCCGCGTTCATATCGGTGTGCGCGCCGAGGCCGAGGACGGTCCGGAAGTCCACGCCGTGCGCGGCGAACTGAGCCATCAGGGCGGCGTGCAGCGGGGAGGGCACCGTGGTGTCGGTAGCGTTGACCAGCAACAGGATCGGGCGGTCGTACCCGGCGACGGGTACCTCCATGTAGCCGGTGAGCGTGCTGCGGAATCGGTCGTCCACCAGCGGCTGGGCCAGCAGGTCGCCGAGGGACAGTCCGGCCAGGCGCTCGGCGATCTGCGCCGAGCACAGCCCACCGATACTGTCGAGCACCGCGCGACCGGTGGGGCTGAGGTAGTGGTTCACGTCGAAATCCGGTCGGGCGGCCCGCAATCCGGCGAGAATGTAGGCGGAGAAATCGGTGATCTTGTCGAGCGCGCGGGCGTTCGGTACCCACGGACCCATCAGGGGTGCGACCTTCTCCACATCGGATTCCGGATCGAGGGCGATGGTGCCGCGGAAGTCGAGTTCGGGAGCGTAGGTGGCCTGGAGGTGGGCCGCGCCCAAGGCCGCCTGGCCGCCCTGTGATTCCCCGAAGACCGCCCAGGTGCGGGAGAGACCCGGATTCGCCGCCCGCGCGGCCCGCACCAGATCGATGGCCGCGGTGGCTTCGGTGCGGATCTCCAGGTAGGGGTGCGTGCCGGTGTCGAAGCGCCCCAGGCCCAGATAGTCGGGGGCCACCACGGCCACCCCCCGGGCCACCAGGTCGCGAAACAGCGGCCACAGGTCGTCGGCGTCCGGGGTGGTCTGTCCGCCGCAGTTCGGCCCGAGACCGCTGGTGCCGTGGTCGTACACCATGATCGGCCAGCCGTCCGGCGGCGGCGGTCCGGCGGGAACGAACAGTGCGCCGCTGGCGGGGACCGGTTCGCCCTGCGATCCGGTCATCCAGTAGTCGATCACCGCCCCCTGGGCCATGCCGCGCCAGCCCGCCGGTTGGGCGATGACGTCGATGAGGCCGCCGGGCGTCGCGGCGGGTGCGGCGGTGGCCGGTGCCGCCGTGGCCAGCAGGGCGACCGCGGATCCGATCAGTGCCCGACGCAGCGCGCCCATGAATCAGCCTCCTATCGCCTGTGCGGGCCGCCGCCGACCCGGTCCGACGGTAGCTGATCCATAGCTAGAGAATGGCGGCCGGGGCGACCGGTGTTCCGGTCGCCCCCACGAAGGGTTCCGGCATGGCGGACAGCAGAAACTCGTATCGCCGTTCCTCCGCGCACACCGCCGACAGTTCCTCGAGATTCCAGTTCTGCCCCTGCAGCATGCCCATGTCGACCAGGTGCAGCGCGTGCACCGCCAGGAAGAGGTTCTCGATCTCCGGCGGGAAGATCTCGAAGACCAGCGTGTCGTTGGCGACGGCCGCGACATCGCGCGCGTGGAACCATTCCGGGCATCGAATCGACAGTCCGGGCGAGGGCATGGCGTAGGCGTCGCGGTCACCGGCGAGAAAGAGCCGCAGCTGTCCGGTGCGCACCAGCACCACATCCCCGGCCCGCACCCGCACTCCCCCGAAATCCTCGGCCGCCGTCAGATCCTCCGGTGTGACAGCGTGATTCGACGGCAGGCTCGCGACGCCGTGGGCGGCCGCCACATCCAGCAGCACACCGCGCGACACGATGTGGCGCGCCTTCTCGATGCCGCTGAAGGCGCAGCCGTGGTGGGCGGTGATGCTGTCGGCGGGGCGTCCGTTGTAGATGCGGCCGTGGTAGGAGATGTGGGTCAGCGCATCCCAGTGCGTTCCGGCCTGCAATCCCATGGTCACCGCGTCGTCGCTGGTGGCGATGGTGTCGGGGCCGAACATCTCCCAGTTGACCGCGAGCATGGTGTGCAGCGGGTTCACCCGGCCGGGAATCAGCCCGGTCTGGATCCCCTGCTGGCGCAACGGCACCGCCAGCGGCACCCGCCGTCCCGTCCGCACCGTCGCGGCCGCGGCCCGCACCACCTCGTCGGTGATCAGGTTGAGCGTGCCGATCTCGTCGTCGGAACCCCAACGCCCCCAATTGTTCACGCGCTCGGCGACGGCCAGGAACTCGGACGGTAGCGCCATGGTGGGCAAACTACCGGAAAAATCGCCCGCGCCACACCGGCGTGAAGATTGCCGACCGGTAGCCCTAGTGGTTCCATGAGCCCACGACCTGATGGTTTGGCATCCCGCACACCGAACGCTGCCCACCCGAAACACTGTGCTGGCGAAAGGGGCTGCGCCGGATGCCTGCGCGCGAGAAACGCTGGTGCCATTGCGGAATCACACTGCTCGCGGCGATCGCGACCCTCGCGCTCACGAGCGCGCCCGCATCCGCACACGACGGGGGCCGCGCACCGGTCGGCGCGAACGACTGGAGCTGTACGCCCACGGCGGCGCACCCGGAACCGGTGCTGCTGGTGCACGGCACCTGGGGCAACCAGAACTCCTGGGACACACTGGCTCCCGTGCTGAAGACACACGGCGTCTGCGTGTTCACGCTCAACTACGGTCACGCCGCCGCCAGCCTGCGCGGCACGGCCCCGGGCGTCTTCGGGACGGCGGATATGCGCACCTCCGCCAAGGAGCTGGCGGCCTTCGTCGACCGGGTGCGCACCGCCACCGGCGCGGCGAAGGTCGATGTGGTGGCGCACTCCCAGGGCGGCCCCCTGGTTCGGCAGTATCTGCGCTTCGAGGGCGGTGCGCATCGAGAAGACCCGAGCCGCACCAGCATTCGGCGTCTGATCAGCATCGCCGCCACCCATCACGGCACCACCGCCGAAGGCCTGCGCTACCTGCTGCCCTCCGGCAGCGCCGGTGCGGTGGCCGACAGCCTGATCGCCCGGGTGCTGGGGACCGCGGCAGCGCAGCAGCTCATCGACAGCGAGTTCCTGGCCACGCTCAACGCCGCCGGTGACACCGAACCCGGTGTCGCCTACACCGCCATCGCCAGCCGGGTGGACCGCGTGGTCACTCCGCCGGAGGCCACCTTCCTGCGCGCCGGACCGCGCGCCACCGTCACCAATGTCTGGGTGCAGGACGTCTGCCCGACCGACACCCACCACCACGGCATCCTCCCCGAATCCCCCGCTGTGTCCTATCTGGTGCACCGGGCGCTCGGCCTGCCCTATCGCGGCACACCCTGCCCCGCGGACTGACGCTCCGGCCGATCCCGCCGCAGCGCTCCCGGCCGGGGCGGTCCGGCCGGTCCGTCACCCTCTCATGACGCGCGCCGCGCGGGCACCGACGCACCGTCGAGTTGGCGCAGCAGCTCGGCGGTGGTCGACACCGCGCCGCAGCGGCGGGCGGTGTAGTTCAGGGCCATCAGGTGCTCCTCGCGGCTGAAATCCGCCGTGGCGTCCAGGGCCAGGAAGGGCCGCACATCGCTCATGAAGGCTTCGGCGGCGCTGAGCATGCAGCCCATATGGGCGTAGACGCCGGTGACCAGGAGATGGTCGCGGTTGTAGTAGCCGAGCAGTTCGCGCAGGTCGGTGCGCTGGAAGGCGGAGTAGCGCCATTTGGTGACCTGGATGTCGCGGTCGTCGGGGCGCAGTTCGGCGATCACCTCGGTCTCGGGGCCGTGCGACATGCCGGTGCCCCAGAAGTCGGCGAGGATGCCGCGGCGGGACGGATGCTGGTCGCCCGGCTGCATGGTGTAGATGACCGGAATCCCCAACTCGTGGCAGCGGTTTCGCAGTCGCGCGATATTGGCGATGAGGGTGCGCGCCGGTTCCGCCCCGGTGTCGTAGGCGGCCAGGAAGTACTGCTGCATATCGTGGATGAGCAGCGCGGTGCGGGCCGGATCGACGGTCCACTCCACCTGATTGGCGGTCACCTCCTCGGGCGTGGGCATCGGATAGGGCGCGATCGGCGGAATAGGCATGAGATCTCCCGAAGTCGTGTGCGTGGCGGTCAGCCGACGGTGAGCGGTAGGTCCGCGATGCCGAGCGGAGCCAGGATGCGCTGGAATTTGCCGGTGGTCTCGGCCAATTCGGCCACCGGATCGGATTCGGCCACGATGCCGCCGCCCGCGTGCGCCAGCAGGCTCAGACCGTCGGCGGCCAGTTCGGCGCAGCGAATGCTGACCATCCACTCGCCATTGCCCGCGGCGTCGCACCAGCCCACCGCGCCCGCGTAGAAGCCGCGGTCGCCCTCGAGTTCGGCGATCAGCCGCGCCGCCTCGGCGGTGGGGGTACCGCAGATGGCCGGGGTGGGGTGCAGGGCCGCCGCCAACTCCAGTGCGGAGGGGCCGTCGGCGCGCACCGTGGCGGTGATCGGGGTGCCGAGATGCCACATCTCGGGGGTGCTGGTGAGTTCGGGGGCGGGCGCGACCACCTCGGCGCAGCGGTCGCGCAGCACGCCGCTGACCTGGTCGACCACATAGCGGTGCTCGTGCTGATCCTTCGAGGAGCCGAGCAGTGTCTCCGCCACCACCCGGTCGGCCCGCTCGTCGTCGAGAATCCGCCGTGCCGATCCGGCCAGCGGATGGCTGAGCACCTCGGTGCCGTCGCGTCGGAGCAGGATTTCCGGGCTCGACCCGACGAGATGCCTGCCGGTGTACGGCGCGCCCGCGGCGGACAGGTCCACCAGGAAACCATTGCCCATGGGATCGGTCGACACCAGGCGGTCCAGGATCTCCACCGCCCGCGTCGCGACGGCGGCACGGGCGCGAATCGACCGGGCCAGCACCACTTTTCGAATGGGATGCGTCTCATCGGCCAGCAGCCGCACCGCCGCGGCCACCCGCCGCACGTGGGTGTCGGGCTCCGGAACGGCGGCCTCGAAGTCGAAGACCGGACGGCTACCGGCGTCGGGTACGTAGCCGGATTCGGTCACGGTGATCGAGTCCGGCGCCCACAGCGCCGCCGGGGCGTCCGGCGCGAAGGGCAGCGCGCCGACGATATGGCCGACCTCGCCCGCGCGCAGCGCCGACACCGCATCGTGTGCGGATCGGAAGACGCGGCCACCGCGCCCCGCCACCACCGTGCGGTAGGGGCGGGCGAGCACGAAGGCGGGGTCCGCGCTGTCGGTCGAATCGGTATCTGGTGTGGCGGAAATAGGGATCATCCTCTCGGGTCACATATCGAGGGTCGCGCCGCCGTCCACCCGCAGATCGTGCAGGGTGATGTGGCGAGCGTCGTCGGATACCAGAAAGCGCACGGCCGCGGCGATATCGGCGGGACGCGCGATGCGGCGCAGCGGGATGCCGAGCCGGAACTGCTCGGGATCACCGGCCAGCAGACCGGCGTGGGCGGCATCGTCGAGGGGGTGGTCGTCGCCGTCGGCGTACAGGCCGCGCAGCATGGCGGTGTCGGTGGAGCCGGGTGAGACCAGGTTCACCCGGACGCCGTGCGGAGCGACCTGGAGGGCGAGCGCGCGGGTGTAGGCGGTGGCGGCGGCCTTGGCGGCGCAGTAGGCGGCCATGCCGACGCGGGGCGTGCTCGCGGCGTTGGAGGAGACCACCACGATGGCGCCGCGTCCGGCGGTGACCATCTCCCGGGCCGCCCGCTGGGTGACGTGCATGGTGCCGGTGGCGTTGACTGCGAAGCTGCGGTCCCACACCTCCGGCGTGATATCCAGTGCCGTCCCGGAATCCATGACTCCGGCGGCGTGCACCAGCACGTCGGCCGGGCCGAACTCGCCGGTGAACCGGTCGAAGGCGGCTCGCACCGATGTCGCGTCGGCCACATCCACCTCGGCGGCGTGCACGGATCCGCCGGTGCGGTCGGCGATCTCGCGCGCCACCTGGTGCACCCGCGGATCACGGTCCCAGAGCGCCAGCACTTGCGCTCCGCTCGCGAGTTCGGCGGCGACGGCCGCTCCGATCCCCGCGGCCGCGCCGGTCACGACGACCGCGCGCTTACCCGAATCGATCATGAGCATAAGGTTAGCCTAACCTGATAAGAATAGGGGGCGCGTGCCGCTCCCCGGTGTGCGCGAGTGTCGACAGAATCCGTGAAAGAAGGTGTGCCCCAATGCCATCGACCGTTCTCCCCGGCTTCGTCCCGTGGCCGACCGATGAGGCGCGACGGTATCGAGAACTCGGCTGCTGGACCGGAGAGACCTTCGGCGACGTGCTCGCCGCCCGCGCGGCCACCGCCGGAGCGGCCGTCGCGGTCGTGGACGAGCGGCACCGCTGGACCTACGCCGAACTCGACCACCGCTCCCGATCGCTGGCCACCGGGCTGGCCCGGATCGGCATCCGCCCGCGCGATCGGGTGCTCGTACAACTGCCCAATCGCGCGGAATTCGTGGAGGCGGTCTTCGCGCTCTTCCGGCTCGGCGCGCTGCCGGTGTTCTGCCTGCCCGCGCATCGGCAGGCGGAACTGGTGCCGATCGCCACGGCCAGCGCCGCCACGGCCGTCATCACCAGCGGGGTGCATCAGCGCTTCGACTATGTGGCGCTGGCGGATTCGGTCCGCGCGCAGGTGCCGTCCCTGCGCCATATCCTCGTGGTCACCGACGACGCGGACGCCGCGCTGCCGGAGGGGGCGCACGATATCGCGGCCTTGCGGGACGAACCCGGTGAGCTGCCCGCGCCCGCGGCGAGCGATGTCGCCTTCCTGCAACTGTCCGGCGGCAGCACCGGTATTCCGAAGCTCATTCCCCGCACCCACGACGACTACCTCTACAGCGTGCGACGCAGTGCCGAGATCTGCGAACTCGACACCGACACCGTCTATCTCGCGACCCTGCCGGTGGCGCACAACTTCCCGATGAGCTCGCCCGGCATTCTGGGCGCGCTGTGGGCGGGCGGCACGGTGGCCATGACCCCGGACCCCACGCCCGCGACGGCCTTCCGGGCCATCGAACGCTTCGGGGTGACCATCACCGGGCTGGTGCCGCCGCTGGCCCGGCTGTGGGTGGAGAAGGCCGAGAGCGGCGACACCCCGGACCTGTCCAGCCTGCGGGTGGTGCAGGTGGGCGGGGCCCGCTGCCAGGAGGAGTTGGCGCGCCGGGTGGGTCCGGCGCTGGGCGTGACCCTGCAGCAGGTCTTCGGCATGGCCGAGGGCCTGGTCTGCTACACCCGGCTCGACGATCCGCTCGAGGTGGTGGTGAGCACCCAGGGCCGCCCGATGTCCGAACACGATCGCGTCATGGTCGTGGACGACACCGGCGCGGAGGTGCCGCCCGGCGCGCCGGGAAATCTGATCACCCACGGCCCGTACACGATTCGCGGCTACTACGACAATCCCGAGGCCGATGCCCGCAGCTTCACCGCGCAGGGCTGGTACCGCACCGGCGATATGGTACGCATCCGCCCGGACGGCAATCTGGACGTGCTGGGGCGGGCCGGGGACTGGGTGAACCGCGGCGGCGAGAAGGTCTCGGCCGAGGAGTTGGAGGCGCATCTGCTGGCCCATCCGGGAATTCGGGACGCGGTCATCGTCGGAACCCCGGATCCGGTGCTGGGACAGCGCATCTCCGCCTTCGTTCAGCCCACCGACCCGGCGGACCGGCCCACCCTGACCAGCGTGCGGGCCTTCGTGCGCGAGCGCGGGGTGGCGGCGTGGAAGATGCCGGACACGGTGGTGGTCGTGGACGAGTTCCCGGAGACGGGCGTCGGCAAGACCAGTCGCAAGGAACTGCGGCGGCTGCTGGCCGACGGGGCACAGCGGGTTCGATAGCGCCGGCCCCGGCATCCCGGTGCGGCCGACCGCCGCCGCGGGCGGAATCCCGCCACGGTCGGCCGCCGCCGGGTGCGGCACCGCGGAGGCGGCCGGTCGCGGTCGGGTCGGCGCGCCGGGGCACGCGAGCATCAGCCCAGGGCTTCGATCCAGGACCCCAGCACGGGGTCGGAGGCCAGCGTGGGAAAGTCGATGTGCTCGAATCCGGCGGAGCGCCACCTCTCCACCAGCGACATGATGCGCACCGAATCCAGTCCGGCATCGAGCAGATCGGTCTCGTCGGTGAGCTCGGCGGGGTCCACGCCCAGCGCGGCCGCCACATCGGCGATCACGCGCGCGCGCTCGGCCACGATGGTGTTCTCGTTCGTCATGATCCCTCACTCGTCTCGGTCGTAATCGGCCACGCCGCGCTTCCAGTACCCGGCGATCAGGCTGTCCTTCGGTCCCACCCCCAGCTCGGTGCGCACCCAGCGGCGCAGCGGTTTCAGCACGCCGGCCTCCCCGGCGAGCCAGACGTACACCCGTTCCCCGGCAGGCACTTCCACACCCCGGACCGCCTTCTCGAAGGCGTCCCCGGTGCCCGGTTCGGCATCGCCACGGTGCACCCACCGCACCTCGAAGCCGAGCGGGGCGTCGATGTCGATCTCCTCGTCCGGACCGCCCACCTCGATGACGGCCCATCCGGCCGCCTCACGCGGCAGCCACTCCAGCCAGCGAGCGATGGCGGGCAGCGCGGTGATATCGCCCGCCAGCAGGAACTTGTCATAGTTCGTCGGCACCACGACGCCGCCGGGCGGCCCGGCGATATGCATGGGGGTGCCCGGTGTGGCGGCCAGGGCCCAGTCCGAGGCCAAACCGCCGGGGTGGATGGCGAAGTCGATATCGAGTTCCCGGTCCGCGGCGCTGAAGCGGCGCACCGTGTACTCCCGCGACACCGGGCGCGGTTGGCCCCATTCCAGGGACAGGCCGTCCTTCCTCGGCAGCCGCAGCACCCCGTCGTCGTCCGGAAAGACAAGGCGCACATGCTCATCCGGCACATAGCTGTGGAAACCGGCCAGCTCCTCGCCGCCGAAGGTGATGCGCACCAGACCGGCTCCCACCGTGACGGTGCGTTTCACCTCCACCGCGCACAATCCGATCGGATAGCCGACCTTGGCTCCGTGCTCGCCGGACAGCACCTCGGTGATGCGTTCGGCATAGGCGGCACGATCCATGGGCGCTACTCCTTTCCCAACAGGGGCGCGGCGGCCAGGGCCGTGACCGCGCCGAGTACCAGTACGGACAGCCCGTAGACCACGAGAGCGGTTCCGGGCGCGAAGAATTGGCCAACCAACCCGGCCACCATGGAGCCGACGGCGGTGCCGGTGACGGCCTGCACCATGAGCAGGCCGGACACCCGGCCGCGCAACTCCTCGGGGGCCTGCTGCTGGAGCACGGTGTAGCGCAGCACCATGTTCACCGCGCGGGCCAGGCCGAATCCGGCGAGACCGAGGAAGACCACGGCGGCGTGCGGCGCCAGTCCGGCCACGATGACGCCGAGCGGCATGAGTGCCAGCGAGATCAGCAGGGCACGGCCGGGCCGGGCGCTGCGCCCGATCCAGCCGCTGGTGAGCGAGCCCAGCACCGCGCCCGCACCGGGGGCGGCGTAGAGCAGGCCGAGCGTGGTCGTGCCCGCGTCGAGATCGTGTTCGGCCAGGGCGGGCAGCAGCACCAGCGGGCCGCTCACCAGCATGGCGATCAGCCCGGTCAGCAGTGCGGCGCGAATCGCGAGGTGCCGCATCGCGAACCGAATGCCGATGGCCAGCTCCCGCAGCGGGTGCTGGATCTCGCGGGCCGGGGGCGGCTGCGGTCCGATGGCGCGGATCAGGCCGACCGTGGCCACGGTCGCACCGGCCGCCAGGAAGAACGCCAGCCCCACACCGGTTTTCGCGATCAGTAGACCGGCCACGGCGGGGGTGACCATGGTGCCCAGATCGGAGGTCAGCGCGGTGAGGGCACCGGCGGCGGCCACCTTCTCCCGGCCGACCAGCATGGGGACCAGCGCCATCAGCGCCGAGCCGCTGACGCCACCGGCCAGACCGTCCACCACGCCCGCGGCGTAGATGACGGCCAGGAACGGTTCCGGCAGTAGGGCGTTCAGGCCGAGCGCGAGGAACCCGAGTCCCGCCGCGGTGCGCGACCACTGAATGACGTCGCGGCGGTCGTAGCGGTCGGCGATCACCCCGCCCGCCAGACTTCCGGCGAACAGGGCGACCGCGGTGACCGTGGTGACGCCGGCGACCTGCAGCGAGGAGCCGGTCAGCTGGTAGACCTGCACGGGCAGGGCCACCATGAGCAGCCCGATCCCCAGCACCGATACCAGCCGGGCCGCGAAGGCGCAGCGGAACTCCCGGCTGGCGCGCAGGGGCGAGGTATCGATGAGCAGGCCGCCGACGACTGTCACCGGAAGCGCTCCGCGAGCAGGTCGAGGGTGGCCATCACATTGCGGTAGTCGGGGCGCTGGCTGGTGGCGGGCAGATCGTAGACCTGGCCGGACCGGAAGGCCGGGAGGGTGCCCAGCATCGGATCCTGCTTCAGTTCGTCGATGCTGCGGCCGCCGTCGAGCCGCACGACGAACAGCACGGGAGCGTCGACGACGGTGCTGGTCAGCTCGGGGCTGAACGACACCCAGTCGGCGGCCGCGGGTCGGGTCGGGTTGCCCGCCTTGGCCTCCACCTGTTCGTCCATGGTGAAGCCGACCTCGGTCAGCAGCGCAGCCAGCGGACCACTGGGTGCGATGACCGAGGGCTTGAGATCCTTGCGCGACTGGAAGACCGACACCGCTCCCTGCGGAACCTTGATGCTGGACTTCACCTCGGCGACCTTGTCGTTGTACGAGCTGATCAGCCCCTCGACCTCGGCCGACCGGTTCACCGCGTCGGCGACCGACTTCAGCTGGTCCTGCCAGTTGGTGAGATCCGAGGGCACCAGCACGGTCGGGGCGATGGCGGTGAGCTTGTCGTAGGCGTCGATGGACTGCTGGCCCGGGTAGCCCTGGCCGCCGCCGATGATCAGATCCGGCTGCTGGGAGGCGATGAACTCCAGGTTGATGTCGTCGCCGGAGGGCAGCACCTCGGTGCCCTGCGCCTTGGCGTCGTCCGCCCAGGCGGCCGGGAACTCACCGGGCTTCAGGGTCACGCCGAGTACGCGCGGGTCGGCGGCCTTGACCTTGGCGCCCAGATCGTAGAGGTATCCGGCGAGCGATCCGTTGACCACGACGATGCGCTGCGGATCGGCGGGCACGCTCACCGCACCGCGATCGGTCCGCACCTCGCGGGTGCCGGATGCGCTCGCATCGTCGGAGGCGGAACTGCTACAGCCCGCCACCACCGCGATCAGCGAGAGCAGGAACAGGGCGACGGCGGTGCGGAGGCGGGCCGTCATTCGGTACAGCGACATGGATGGTGTGTTCTTTCTTTTCTTCTTCTGGGGGAGGGTCATGCGCGGATCGCCGGGTCGGCGTCCAGCAGCGCCGCGACCTCGGTCCAGCCGGTCGGGGACACGATGTCGACATGCGAGTAGGGCAGGCGGCGCACCACCAGCCGCGCGCCGTCGGCCAGCCAGCCGGACAGCTGAGCCTCGGCTCGACCCGGCTGGGTGCCGGTGTCGGCGGCGTAGAGGGCCATGGAGCCGTGGTAGCGCGGCGGCGTGGAACGGGTGACCATACCCAGCAGCGCGGTCGCGGCGGTGCGCACGGCGGCGGCGAGTTCCGGTGCGTCCGAAGGGAGTTCGGGCAGCAGCCGGTCCAGCTCGGCAGGGGTGGTGAGCGCCCGCGCGGCCTGCTCGGCGAGGGTGGCCAGCGGATGCGAATCCACCAGGCCCATATAGGCGAGCGACTCCCCCTCGGCCTCGAGGGCAGCCGCCATGGCGTGCACGATATTGCCGCCCAGCGAATAGCCGAGCAGGCGGTACGGTCCGTGCGGCTGGATGCGGCGGACCGTGGCCAGGTAGTGGCGGGCCAGTTCTTCGAGGGTGTCCGCGTGGAAGTCCCGGTCGCGCAGGGTGGGCAGTTGCAGGCCGATGATCGGCCGGTCCGCCCGCAGCAGCCGGGCCAGCGGCCCGAACTGCCAGGCGGTGCCGCCGACCGGATGCACGCAGAACAGCGGCGCGGCCGAACCCCCGGACCGCAGTTCCAGCACGTGGTCCAGGCGGCCGCCGAACAGCGCGAGACCGTCGGCATGGGCGGCGGCGCTGATCGCCGCACGGTCGCTGCCCACAGTTCCTTCCGGCTCGGCACCACCATCGATGCGCCCGGCTCCATCGGTACCGGGTGTTCCGTTGGTACCGGGTGTTCCGACGGTGCCCGGTGCTCCATCGACAACCCCTGGCCCTTCGGTGCCCCCAGCGCTGATTCCGCGCGCGCTCCCGTCGCTACCGCCCGTCATATATGCATCCGCCAGGCCGCCGGGGCCCGCGGTTCCATTGCCGACCACGCCACGATTCGTGCCCGCTGGGACCGGGGCGGGGTGGGAGACCACGGCGACCGGGACAGGCGGGGTGGCGCGGTCCGAATGGTCCGCGAGACCGCCCGCGGCAGCGGGGCCGAGCACCGCGCCGCGCGCGCCGATGCGCAGGGCGAGGGCACGTGCGGTCGGGGCGGCGAAGATGTCGTCCAAGACGGTGTCCATGCCGGTGCGTCGCAGCCTGCCGGTCAGGCGGACGGCGGTGAGCGAATGACCGCCCGCGGCGAAGAAGTCGTCGTCCACGCCGATATCGGGCGCGGACAGCACCGCCGCCATGGCGGCGCGGATATCGCCGAGCAGCGCTGCCTCCGTGTGCGAATCGGTTGCCTGCGCGACGGCAGCGGCCACCACCGACGCGAGCCCGCCCGCAGGTGGGCACTCCGGCTCCCCGGGGAGCTGGGAGGACGCGGCCGTGTTTCCGCCCGCCGCCGCGGATCGGGCTGTGGCCGAACGACTGCTCGGCACCGTGTGCGGGTCTGCGGGCATCGTTGCGCGGCCGGTGCCGCACGTCGCTGCCTCCGCCGCCGGGCCGGAGTTCTCCACCACGCCGGTACCCGCTGTCGGCGCGGATTCCGAGACCGAGCCGGGGTCGCGCGGCACGGCGGCATCCGCTGTCCGCGCGAGACCCGCCGTGCCCGACAGATCGTTTCGTCCCGGAGACTCATGCTCCGCTGCGCCGACGCCGTTCCGAGCGCGGTCCGCACTCTCGCCCGGCGTTTCGTGGGCTGGTGTCCGGCCGCCGGGGACTCCCGGAGCGGTCGAGTCGGCAAGGTCGGCGTCGTAGCTCGGGACCGGCAGGGCCCTGCGGTCGATCTTCTCGCTGGCGGTGCGGGGGATCCGGTCGAGGGCCACGTAGCCGGCGGGGATCATGTACGCGGGGAGGGTGGTTCGCAGTTCGGTGCGGATCGTGTCGGGGTCGAGATCGGCACCGGCGCGCGGGATGAGGTAGGCCACCAGGCGCTGGTCGCCGGGGGTGTCCTCGCGCAGCAGGACCGCCGCCTGCGCCACGCCGGTGCAGGTCGACAGGGCCGCTTCGATATCGCCGAGTTCGATGCGCTGGCCGCGCAGTTTCACCTGGCTGTCGCCGCGGCCGAGGTAGTCGAGTTCGCCGTTCGGGTTCCACTTCACCAGGTCACCGGTGCGGTACATGCGGGCACCGGGGGCGTAGGGGTCGGCGACGAAGGCGGCGGCGGTCAGGTCGGGGCGGGACAGGTAGCCGCGGGCCAGCTGGGCACCGGTCAGGTAGAGCTCGCCGATGGTTCCGGCCGGGACGGGGAGCAGCCGCTCGTCCAAGACGCGGGCCCCGGTTCCCTTGGCGGGCTTGCCGATCGGCACCGATGCGGTATCGGCGTCGGTGGCCTCGTGGTAGGTGATGCACACCGCGGCCTCGGTCGGGCCGTACAGGTTGTGCACCCGTGCGCCGGTCAGTTCCCGTACCCGCCGCGCGGTAGCCGGGGGCAGCGCCTCCCCGCCGGTGATGACGCAGCGCAGATCGGCGCACCCGGCCAGATCGGTCTCCTCGGCGAGCACGGTCAGCATGGAGGTCGTCATCTGCACGACGCTGACCTGCTCGGCGCGCATGAGTTCGGCCTGGTAGTAGGGGTCGCGGTGGCCGTCCGGGCGGGTGAGCACGATCCGCGCGCCGACCAGCAGCGGCAGATACAGCTCCAACAGCGAGGCGTCGAAAATGGGCGGGGTGCGGTACAGCACGGTATCGCCGGGGCCGAAACGCTGCTGCTCCCACAGCCATTCGAAGGTGTTCACAATGGACTCGTGGCTGACTGCCACTCCCTTGGGCACGCCGGTGGAGCCGGAGGTGAACAGCAGGTAGGCGGTATGGGCGGGCCGCAGCGGTGCGATGCGATCGGCATCGCCCAGTTCGGTGTCCGCGAATCCGGCGGTGTCGATATCGTCCAGAGATTCCAGAACCAGCGCCGGAGCGGCGGTGTCGAGTATGCGTTCGCGGCGCTGGGCGGGCTGGTCGGGGTCGACCGGCAGGTAGACGCCGCCGGAGCGCGCGATGGCGTGGGCGGCGACGACCGCGTCGATGGTGCGCGGCATGGTCGACGCCACCACGGTCTCGGGGCCGATACCGCGCGCGATCAGCCAGCGCGCCAGACGATTCGCGCGGGCGTGGAACTCGCCGTGGTCGATCGTGGTGTCCGCGAGCGTCACGGCCGGTGCCGTCGGTGCGACGACGGTCCCCCAGTCCGCGAGCGTGCTGCCCCGCGTTTCCCGCAGAGCCGTCGCGGCGGCCAGCGCCGCCACCGTGGCGGTGGGATCGGTGACCAGAGCGGACAGTACGGCACCGAGGTGCTGGGCCAGGCGTGCCGCCGTCGTATCCGCGACCGCCGCCGGGTCGTGGTGCAGCATCAGACGGAACCGCTCGCCGGGGCGTGCGGTGACCGTGATCGGGAAGTGGGTGAGGCTGTGCACCGCTACGTCCGCGACCCGCACCTCATGGGTGTCGGGTTGGCGCAGGCCCGATTTCGGGAAGTTCTCGAAGACGACGAGGGTGTCGAAGAGTCGTCCGAGCCCGGCAGCGCGTTCGACGGTGGCCAGGCCGAGATAGCCGTGGGCCTGTATGTCGAAGCACGACCGCTGGATCTCACCGAGCTGCGCGGCGAGCGGCCGGTCCGAGTCCAGCCGCACGCGTACCGGCACCGTATTGCTGAACAGCCCAACGGTTCTCTCGACCTCCGGCAGTTCGGCCGGGCGGCCGGAGATGACGGTCCCGAAGACCACATCGGTGCGGCCGACGTACTCGGCGAGCACCATCGCCCATGCGCCCTGTACGAGCGTGCTCATGGTGAGGCCGTGCCGGCGGCCCAACGCCTCCAGGTCGGTGCCCAGGGTCGCGGGTAGGTCGACGTCGCGGCCGACGGCGGGCAAGCGTCGCCCCGCGGGGACACCCACCAGCGTGGGTGCGGGCAACCCGGCCAGGTAGTCGCTCCACCGTTCGACCGCCGTCGCGTTGTCGCGGCCGCCGAGCCAGGCCAGATAGTCACCGTAATACGGTGGGGCGGGCAGATGTCGGTCGTCGCCGTGGTACAGCGCGAGCGTTTCGCGCAGCATGATCGGCACCGACCAGCCGTCGGCGAGCAGATGGTGGGCGATGAGCACCAGTCGGTGCGCGGTATCGGTCAGGCGGATCAGGACGACGCGCAGTAGCGGCGGTTCGGCGATATCGACGGGTTCGGCACCCGCGCGCAACTCCAGTTCGGCGGCGGTCCGCTCGGCGGCCCCGGCCGTGCGGTCGCGCAGGTCCACCACCCGGACGTCGGCCCGCGGCACGGCCGGAACCACCTGGACCGGCTGATCGAAGTCCTCGTAGCGGAAGGCCGCACCCAGATTCGGGTGCCGGGCCAGCATACGCTGGAAGGCCGTCGCCAGCCGGTCCGGGGCGACCGGACCCTCCAGGTCGAATCGCGCCGTCATGGTGTAGACGTCGGCGTCTCCGTCGCGCAGTGCGTGGAAGAGCAGGCCCTCCTGCAAGGGGGACAGCGGCAGTACGTCGGCGATCTCGCCGTAGCGGGCGGTCAGCTCGTCCAGGCTCGTCCGCGGCAGCGTCAGCCCCCGCGCGGGTCGGCCGGGGAGCGCGGCCTCCCCGGCAACCGTTGCGCCGGCGGCGAGTTCGCTCAGCGCCCGGCGGGACAGCAGCTCCTGCGGTGACAGCACGAGCCCGCGCTCACGCAGGCGGCTGCTGACGCTGATGGCGGTGATGCTGTCCCCGCCGACACCGAAGAAGTCCTCGTCCACACTGACGGTGTCGTGACCGAGCGCGGACCCGACCACCTCGCACACCGCGATCTCCGCCGGGGTGGATGGCGGACGGCCGCCGGTGTCGGACGGCGGTTCGGGCAACGCCGCACGGTCGATCTTCCCGTTCACGGTGTGCGGCAGCGCGTCCACCACGACCAGCCGCGACGGCACCATGTGGTCGGGCACCGCATCCGCCAGCCGCGAACGCAGTTCGACCGCGTTCGGCGCGGCCCCGGCCGCGACCGCGTAGCCGACGAGCGTGGGTCGTCCGGAGATCTCACGAATGTCGGCGGCCGCCGCCCGCACCTCGGGCAGCGCCCCGAGCGCGGCCTCGACCTCCCCCAGTTCCACGCGGTGACCGCGGATCTTGACCTGATTGTCGACGCGGCCGACGTACTCGTAACCACGACCGGGCACCCAGCGCGCCCGGTCGCCGGTGCGGTACATGCGCGCGCCCGGCGGTCCGTAGGGGTCGGCGACGAAGCGGTCCGCCGTCACGTCCGCACGGCCGAGATAGCCGCGCGCGAGCTGCGGTCCGGCCAGATACAACTCGCCCACCCGATGGTCGGCGACCGCCTGGAGGGCATTGTCCAGCAGATGGATTCGCGCTCCCCGAACCGGCGCACCGATGGCCGGAAGCGCGCCGTCCACCGGTGCGCTGAGCGCGTCGACGGTGGCCTCGGTCGGCCCGTACAGATTGACCGCCGTGATCCCCGCGCGCTGCACGGCCCGCCACAGCTCCGGCGGGCACGCCTCCCCGCCGAGCGCCAGCAGTCGCGGCCCGATATCGGCCAACCCGTGCTCCAACAGCGCCGCCGCGAAGGTGGGCGTTCCGTCCACGACGTCGATCCCGTCCCGCGCGAAGGCCGCGACCAGTGCGCCGGGATCACGCCGAATCTCACTGTCGTACAGGTGGATACGGTGGCCGTCGAGCAGCCACAGCAACGGATCGAGCGCGGCGTCGAAGGCGAACGACGTCGTATGCGCCACGGCCAGCGGCCGTCCCGCGCGCTCGGCCGTCTCGGCGTACATCCCGGCCCGATGCGCGGCCAGCAGCGCCGCCAACGCCCCATGCTCCACCAGCACGCCCTTGGGCCGCCCGGTCGACCCGGACGTGTAGATCAGGTACGCGCCGTGTCCCGCGTCCGGACCGCCGCTGGGCGACGACGGCTTCCGTGCGCCTGCCCCCGCGCCGACGGCGAGAGCCGACACCGTGCCGTCCTCGGCCGGGGCGACGACGCGTGGAGCGGACCCGGGTGCAGATGCGACCGCCGCCAACGCTCGCGAATCCGCGACCGCCGCCGCGGTGGAGCCCGTACCGCGATCAGCACCCGCACCCACGGTCTCGGGTACGGTCGACTCGGTCCCGGAGGAGCGGTCACTGACCATCCAGGTCGACCCGATCCGGGAGGAGGGGTCCCCCGTCTGCCGGGTCAGCGGTTCGGGGCCGACCCCCGCACCGTCCACACCGTCGGTATCGAATGGAGCGCCCGAGCACCGGTCGAGTTCGTCGTGGAATCCCACGGCGTCGATGTCCACATAACGGCTCGGTGTTCGTCCGTGCTCCGGACACCCTGCACCGGACCCGACGGTTTTCGGGTCGCGAGCGTCGTCCTCGGCCGCTAGCCGGGCCGCCAGGTCGCCCGCGCTGAGCACCAATTCGGGGTCGGCGTCGTCGATGACGGCGCGCAGGCGCGGGAGGGGATGTTCGGGGTCCAGGGGCAGGAAGACGCCGCCCGCACGCCACACCGCGAACATGGCCACCACCAGGTCCGGCGTGCGGGGCAGGGCGATGCCGACCACGGATTCCGGGCCCACTCCCCGGCCGCGCAGCCAGCGGGCGAGGCGGTTCACCCGGATGCCGAATTCGGCTGCTGTCCACGGGTTCTCATGCGGTTGTCCGCTGCCCGCCGCGAGTACGACGGTGTCGGGTCGCTCGGCCACCAGACGCTCCAGGGCGTCCGGCACCAGTTCGGCGCTGTCGGTCGCCGCCGCGCCGGACCGGGCGGCCAGCAGCCGGGCGCGCTCCGCCCGCGCGATGAGTTCCAGCGCCCCGACCGCGGGTTTGCCACCGCCGGTGAAGGCGTCGATCACCCGAACCAAGCCGTCGATGCGCCGCCGCACATCCTCCGGATCATTGGTGCGCGCATCGGGTTCGAAGCCGAGCAGCACCGTGCCGTCGGGCAGCGGGGTGACGGTCAGGCCGAGGTCCTCCGGCGGCCCGCCGGCCACATTGCGCAGGACGCCGCGCGCACCGTCGAAGTCCAGTGCGAAGTCGAAGACCTTGAGGTTGATGCCGACGCCGTGCAGCAGCTCGCCCGCACCGTAACCGTGGAAGTCGCGGGCCAGATCGTCGCCGCTGTAGCGCTGGTGCGCCCGCACCGCACGCAACGCCTCGGCCACGCGCGGCCCGAGATCGCTCAGGCGGTCGTCGGCGCGCACGGGCAGGCGCAGCGGCAGCACGTTCACGGCCATGGCCGGGGTCGTCAGGGCGGCCCGGCCGACTCGGCCCATGAGCAGCATGGAGATCACCACATCGGAGGTGCCGAGCTGCCGGTTCAGGAAGGCCGCGTAGCTCGCCACCAGTACATCCGCCCAGGTGATGCCGTAGTTCTCCGCGCATTCACGCAGCCGGGCCAGCGTTTCGGCCGACAGCACGGCCTCGGCGCGCAGGGTGCGCTCCACCGCTCCGCCCACGTGACGACCGCGGCCGTCGAGATCGGGCCACGGGGTGAGCTGATCGCGCCAGAACCGGCGGTCGAGTTCGAATTGCGCACCGGCGCGGTACTCCCGCTCCTCCGCCACCAGCGCGGCGATGGTGCCGAAAGTGGGCTTGGGCGCGGGCTTTCCGCGCCGCAGCGCGGTGTAGTGCGCGGCCACCCGACGCGAGAGCAGGGCCGCGCTGTAACCGTCCACGATGAGGTGGTGGTAGAGCTGCACGCACCACACCTGGCAGTCGGTGACCCGGATGAGCGTGTAGTTGTACAGCTGCCGGTCCACCATGGCGCGGCAGTCCTCGGCGGCGCGCTGCCGTTCGAGGGCCACCGCCTCGTGGGCCAGCGCCACGGGTTCGGCGGCGGCGCGCAGGTCGATGGTCGGCCGCAGCACGGCCTCGGCATCGGTGACGAACTGCCGTGGCCCCTCGGCGGTTTCCCGGAAGCGCAACCGCATGTTCTCGGCCTCGGCCACGGTGCGACGGATGGCCTCGGCGAGCAGTTCGACATCGACGGGAGCGTCGCCGGTGATCTCCAGCACCTCGCCGACCAGGTAGCGGTCCGAGTCGGGATCGAAGCGCTGAGCGTTCCAGATGCCCAGCTGCGGTCCGGTCAGCGGCAGTCCGAGAGAGGTTCTCGCATCGTTCCGCTCCACCGACACCACGGCAACTCCCTTCATCAGCAACAACATTCGGCCCGCACCACCCCTGCGGACGTCCCACCAAAAGACAACTGAAGTAGGTTAGCCTAACTTAAGTTGGAGTGGGGAAGCTTCGTCTCGACGCACCCCGACCGGCGGTCGTCAACCGATTCGGGCCGCGTCGCGCGCCAGTGGAACGACCAGCGGCGCACCGGTTTCCGGATCGTCGATCACCCGGCAGCCGAGCGAGAAGACCTCCCGCACCAGCTCCGCCGTGACGATCTCACCGGGCGGTCCGGCGGCGACCACGCGCCCGTCCCGCATGGCGATGAGGTGATCGGCGTAGCGGAAGGCGTGGTTCAGGTCGTGCAGCACCGCCACCACAGTGCGACCGGATTCCCGATTCAGCGCCCGGCACAGATCCAGCAGGTGAATCTGGTGGGCGATATCCAGGTAGGTGGTGGGTTCGTCCAGCAGGATCACCGGCGTGTCCTGCGCCAGCACCATGGCGATCCACACCCGCTGCCGCTGCCCGCCGGACAGTTCGTCCACCGGGCGCGCGGACAGTTCGGTCACGCCGGTGGCGGCCATGGCGGCGGCGACGGCCTCGGCGTCGGCTCGCGACCACTGCCGCAGCAGCGACTGATGCGGATAGCGGCCACGTGCCACCAGATCCGCCACTCGGATGCCGTCGGGCGCGGTGGAGGTCTGCGGCAGCAGGCCGATGCGCCGCGCCACCTCTTTGGCCGGATACGACGCGATCGCCTTGCCGTCCAACAGCACCGCGCCGTCCTCGGGCTTCAGCAGCCGGGCCAGCGCCCGCAGCAGCGTGGACTTACCGCAGGCGTTGGGGCCGATGATGACGGTGAACGTCCCATCCGGAATATCCACCGAGAGCCCGTCACTGATCACGCGGCCGCCGTAGCCGAGCCGAACCCGGTCCGCGCGCAGCCGCGCCGCGGCGGCGGCTGATTCCCCAGCGGTATCGGCGGTTTCGTTCATCGTCGCTTCCTCTAGTTCCGTCGCGCCTCGGCCACCAGCAGATAGGCCAGGTACAGTCCGCCGATCGAGACGGTGACGACGCCGACCGGAAGCGTGGTGGGGGCGAAGGCACGCTGGGCGATCCAGTCGCAGGCGACCAGCAGCAGCGCACCCATGGCGGCGGCCGGGGCGAGCGCGGTGGACGGGGTGCGCGCCAGGCGGCGACCCAGTTGCGGCGCGGCCAGGGCCACGAAGGCGATCGGTCCGGCGACGGCGGTGGCGGTCGCGGTGAGCGCCACGCTCAGCACGATCAGCAGCATGCGGGCCCGGCCCACTCGAATCCCGAAGGCGTGGGCCAGATCATCGCCCAGTTCCAGCGTGCGCAGCCGGGGCGCGGCCGGAAACACGGCGACGGTCAGGACTGCCAGGATGGCCAGTGCCGGACCGACCTGGGGCCAGGACAGGCCGTTCAGGGAACCCGCGCCCCAGGCGGCAGCCGACATGGCCGCGTGCAGATCGGCCCGCAGGATCAGCCAGGTGTTGACCGAGGCCAGCATGGCGCTCACGCCGATGCCCACGATGATCAGCCGGAAGCCGCTGACATGATGGCGGAAGGCCAGCAGTTGAATGGCCAGCGCCGCACCGAGACCGCCGAGCAACGCACCGGCCGCGGTCTGGAAGCTGCCGCCGCCCAGGGTGAGCATGACGATCAGCGCACCGGTGTAGGCCCCGGTGTTGAATCCCACGATATCCGGACTGCCCAGCGGATTCCGGGTCACCGATTGCAGGATCGCGCCGCTCACGCCCAAGGCCGCGCCGAGCGCCAGCGCGAGCAGCACCCGTGGGAATCGCCACTCCCACACCACGAGTCGGTCGAAGCGGTTGTCACCGACGAACAGGGCGCGCACCACCCGATCCGGTGGAATGGCGTAATCGCCCGTGCCCAGGGCCAGTACGGCCACACCCAGCGCCACGGCCAGCAGCACCGCGCACACCACGACGGTGCGCAGCCCCATCCGGACGCTGCGGCCGCGGGCGCGCACCACCAGGGTGGTGCGGCCGAAGTCGATCGCCGTGCTCATGCCGCACCCGCCCGGGCGCGACGGGCCAGCCAGATGAGCACCGGTGCGCCGAGGAAGGCGGTCACCAGACCCGCCGGGACCTCGTCACCGGGAATGAGGATGCGGCCCAGTACATCCGCGCCCAGCACCAGGGTCGGCGCGAGCAGCAGCGAGTAGGCGATGATCCATCGCTGGTCGGGGCCCACGATCCAGCGCGCGATGTGCGGGACCGCCAGGCCGATGAAGGTGATGGGACCGACGGCGGCTGTCGCGGTGCCGCACAGCAGGGTCAGGGCCGCGGCGGTGAGCAGCCGGGTGCGGGTGACGCGCACGCCCAGTGAATGGGCCAGATCGTCGCCGAGGGCGACGGCATTGAGCGACCGGGCGGCGATGACGGCGGCCACCAGTCCGACGGCGATGAAGGGCGCGGCACCGGCGATGATGTCGTAGCCTCGCCCGGTCAGCGATCCGGAATCCCACTGGCGCATCTCGTCGAAAGCCTTGGCGTTCAGCAGGATCAGTCCCTTGGTCAGGCCGGTCAGCACCGCGGTGACCGCCACGCCCGCCAGGGTCAGGCGCACCGGATCCGCCCCCTGCCTGCCCGCGGTGCCCAGGCGGTACACCACCAGCGCGATGAGCGCGGCACCGATGAAGCCGAACCACACGTAGGAGGCGAGCTCGGTGACACCGAGGAAGGCGACCGCGACGGTGATCGCGAAGGCGGCCCCGGCATTGATGCCCAGCAGCCCCGGATCGGCGAGCGGATTGCGGGTGAGTCCCTGCATCAGGCAGCCCGCGACGCCGAGCGCGACGCCCGCCAACAGCCCGAGCAGGGTGCGCGGCAGCCGGTACTCGGTGACGATCAGCCGGTCCGGCGAGTCGCCGCCGTGCCACAGGGCTGCCCAGAATTCGCCCACGGCAATGGCTTTCGCTCCGACGAGCAGGCTGAACAGGCAGACGAGCGCTAGCACCGCACCCGCCGCGAGCCAACCCCGCCAGTGCCGGGTGGGCGCGGCGACGATTGCCGGAGCATCGCTGGCCGTGCTGAGGCTTTCTCGCGGTCTGTCCATCGGGGCTTTCTCATCAGCGCGTCAGTGCAGGTCACGCGGCACGTCAACGACTCCGGTCACATCAAGCGAGGTTAGCCTAACCTACAAACCGGGGGATTTGTCCAGCCGCGCGAATGCCGGGGAGCAGTACGGCCAATACCCTCCTTCTTAGCGAACTCATTTGCCCACCAGGGATTTTCGCCACAGCACTGTGATACATCCCATATTTTTACACCGTACGAGCCCTATTCCCGGTCCTGGTGGTGGTAGTCCTTCCCACTGCTAGACGCGAGTCGGTTCCCGGTCGCTGCGAGTTGTCCGAGAACGCGATTCGATTCACCCACCTGATGAGGAAATCCCACGATGCGAAAACTCCTTGCTGCCTCCGCGCTGGCAACCGCCGCCCTCGGGCTGGCCAGCGGTACGGCGACCGCCGACACCTTCGTCCCGCTGCCGGACGGTGAGACGGTCGGACCCGGCGTGACCATCAAGCGGGTCGCGGAGAGCGCCCTGATCTCGCCGTCCATGGCTGCCAACGGCGCCGGACGCGTGGCCTGGGTGAGCGGCACCGTACTCGCCGACGTGACCGAAACCCCCAAGGGCGACCCCAAGCCCTTCGTCGGCGGCAGCGGTGCGCCGGGTACCAACAACTCCTCGACGCACGGCTCCTCGCGCATCAACACCGGCTACATCATCGGCTGCCAGGTCAGCATCGCCGACAACGCCATCTCCGCCGGCGTCTCCGGCGGCATCACCACCACCGGCATGAACGCCGGTGGCTCCATCTCGGTGAAGATCGGCCCCGGCGAGGTCAAGTTCGTCGGCGTCGAGGGCTTCGACATCGTCGAGGCGGGCCAGTACCACGTCAGCTACAAGGATGTGGAACTCCAGATCCAGGGCTGCGCCGGATACGCACAGGCGCGCGCCTACACCGTGGTCGAGATCATCGGCACCAACTACTCGAAGACCACCCTCTACGGGGCTCCGTTCAGCATCGGCTGACACCGGCCGTCTTCGTCGATCCCCCTCGTGCTGAACAGCATTCACGCTCCGAAAGAGACATCATCATGACCATCCTGAAGAAAGCCGCCGCCCGCCTGGCCGGTGTCGCGGCGACCGCCACCGTCGCGCTGGGCCTGTTCTCCCCGGGTGCCGCGCACGCCGACACCTTCATCCCGCTGCCCGGCGGTGAGATCACCCAGACGCTGCCCGACGGCACCGCCGTCACCATCCGGCTGGTGAACGAGTCGGTCAATATCAACCCGTCCATGGGTGCCACTCCGCTGCACCGCAATGTGTGGGCGTCCGGCCGGGCCGAGGTGGAGATCCACGGCGAGCACAAGTACTCGAAGATCTACCCCGGCTACGTGGTCGGCTGCCAGGTCGACATCAGCGGCGGCAACGGCACCGGTGGTGCGAACGCCGCCACCACCTGGGAGGGCAAGGGCAGCGGCGGGGTCAGCACCGGCGGCAACCTGACGCTGGGCCCCGGCCAGGCGTCCACCTTCTGGCTGCTCGACCTCGAGGGTCCGGATGCCTACGGTGAGAAGAGCTACCTGCGCGGCTTCAAGTTCACCGAGCAGCAGGCGTCGGTGAACTGGAAGGACTCCACGCTCGGCCTGTCCGGCTGCGCCGGATACGCCCAGGCCCGCGCCTTCGTCGGCGTCGAGGTGACCACCAAGTTCGGCCGTTCCGAGCTGCGCCTGTGGGGCCAGCCGTTCAGCCTCGGCTGACCAGACGGCCCTGGCGCGGCCGCGGTCCCACCCGAATCCCACGGGCGGGACCGCGGCCGCACCTGTGATCCCATCGAAATCGAGGTAGCACCGGCGGCTCTCGAATGAGACCATGTCAGCGTCACTCGGAGGCGTCCGGGGGTTTCGCACCACCCGGCTAGCGAATTCTGGGCTACATTCGCCTGAATCGAAGAACGCACCGACTACGTCGACCCGGGAGGTCCCGTCATGACTGGCCCCGAAAACTATCCCGCCCCCGAAACCGGAGTTCCGGGCAAGGAACCCACTGTCGATCTGGATATCTTTCCACCGGAACAGCATTCACGCCTCACCGTGTTGCTGCGCCTGCTGCTGATCATTCCGCAGGCCATTGTCGTCTGGCTGCTGGGGCTGGCCGCGATCGTCGTCGTGATCTGCGGCTGGTTCGGTGCGCTCGTGCTCGGCCGCCTGCCCGACTGGTGCACGGAGTTTCTGCGTGGCTACTTCTCCTACACCACTCGGGTCTACGGCTACGGCATGCTGCTGGTGGACGACTACCCGCCCTTCGCCCGGAATCCGACCGACTATCCGGTCCGCGTGCTGTTCCACGCGCCGACCGAACTGAACCGGCTGACGGTGCTGTTCCGCCTGATTCTGGCCATCCCGATCCTGATCTTCGCCAGCTGGCTGACCACCGGGTGGACGGTCATCGCCTTCTTCATCTGGCTCATCGTCCTCATCACCGGCCGCATGCCGCAGCCGGTGTTCGAGGCCACCGCCGCGGTGATCCGCACGCAGCTGCGCACCAGCGCCTACGCCTATCTGCTCACCCCCACCTATTTGAAGGGGCCCTTCGGTGACGGCACGCAGCCCACCGATCCGGTGCTCGCCGCCGCGCAGCCGCCGGTCGCCTCCCCCACCCGACCGCTGTGGGTTTCGCAGGGCGGCAAGATCCTGCTCATCGTCATTCTGGTGCTGGGCATTCTGGCCAGCATCGGCCAGTCCGTCGCCCAGCCCGGCTACGACGACACCGATACGGTCGACACGTCACAGGCCGACTAGGTCGTCAGCGCGGCGATTTCGGCGGCGAGTGCCGCCGCGATATCGGTGACGTCGCGGTGCACTCGCCCACGGACCACCCACCGGCCCGCGACCATCACATCGGTGACATCGGAAGCGGTTGCGGCGCACAGGGTCCCAGCGCCATCCGCACCCGCCGTACGCGGCGAGCCGGTATCGACGACCACCAGGTCGGCATCCCGCCCGGGTGCGATCTCCCCCGGCCCGAACCAGCCCGAGGCGGCGTGCCCGGTGGCGGCGGACAGCAGTTCCACGGGCTCGAAGCGGCCTCGGCGACCGGCGGCCAGGCGTTCGTGCCATTCCAGCGCCCGGGTTTCGAACCACGGATCGACCACCGCGTTCGAATCGCTGCCCAGGCACAGCCGCACCCCGGCGTCCGCGAGCCGCCGTGCGGGGCCGATACCGTCGCCCAGATCGGATTCCGTACTGGGACACAGGCATACCCAGCTCCCGGCCAGCGCGGTGATGTCGGCGGGTTCCAGATGGGTGGCGTGGACGGCCACCGTGCGGGGCGTCCACGCACCGGCCGAGGCCAGCAGTTGCGTGGGAGTGCATCCGTAGCGTTGGCGGCATTCCGCGTTCTCGCGCGGCTGTTCGGAGAGATGCACGTGCAACGGGCGGTCCGCGGCCGCGGCCACCACGATGGGCAGCTGGTCGACCGGGACGGCCCGCACGGAATGAATCGCGGCTCCGGTGACGACGAGACCGGCCGCCGGACGGAAGGATTCGACGCGTCGCGCCCAGGCGTCGGCATCGCCGTCGTCGAACCGCCGCTGCGCACCGGCGGTGGGCTGCTCGAAGCCGCCCGCCAGATAGCACACATCGAGCAGGGTCAACCGGATTCCGGCGTCGGCGGCCGCGGCGACCAGCGCGTGGGAGAACTCGTTGGGATCGGCGTAGCGCTGCCCGCCGCCGGGATGGTGCAGGTAGTGGAATTCGGCGACGCTGGTGTAGCCCGCCGACACCATCTCCGCGTACACCGCACGAGCCAGCCGGTAGTAGGAATCCGGTTGCAGCCGTTCGGCCAGCGCGTACATGCGGTCGCGCCACGTCCAGAAGCTGCCGCGATCGTCATGGGTGCGCCCGCGCAGAGCACGGTGGAAGGCGTGTGAGTGGGTGTTCGCGAAGCCGGGCACCACCAGGCCGGACAGCACCGTCCCGGCGCGCGGCGCGCCGGTGGACACCGCGGTGATGACGCCGTCGGCCACCTCGACGCGCACGCCGTCCGCGACGCCGTCGGGCAGCCACGCCCGCTCGCACCAGTACGTGGTCATGCGGCGAGGTCCCGTAGCACGCGAGCCAGTTCCACTGTCCCGTAATCGATATCGGCGGGTTCGGCGAACTCCTCCGGCGCATGGCTGATACCGGTGGGGTTGCGCACGTAGAGCATCGCCGTGGGCACGAAGGGGGCCAGCACGGCGGCATCGTGCCCGGCTCCGGTCGGCAGCATCGGCGCGCCGCCGAGCAGCGCGCCGAGCCGATCCCGCAGGGCCGGATCGAAATCGGCGGTGCCCTCGAAGGACTGCTCGCGCACCTCGACCGTGCAACCCTCGAGTTCGGCCGCCGCGCGGGCCGCGTCGGTGATCTCGGCGACCAGATCGCGCACACTGCCCGGCTCGGGCAGTCGCGCGTCCAGCCAGACGTCGACCTGGGACGCGATCACATTGGTACCGCCCGGGGTCGGCGTCAGCCGCCCCACGGTGGCCCGGGCCTCCGGTACGGCCGCGGCACACTGCCGCACCGCCAGCACCAGCTGGGCCGCGGCCACCATAGGATCGCGGCGGTCGGCCATGAGCGTGGTGCCGGCGTGATTGCCCTGGCCGGTGAAGCGGAACCGCCAGCGCCCGTGCGGAATGATATTGCTGCCCACGGCCAGGGGCGCGTCCAGGTACACCAGGCCGCGCCCCTGTTCCACGTGCAGTTCCACGAATGTGCCGATGCGGCCGAGAGTTTCGTCGTCGCGGCCGAAGTGCTCCGGACGCGCTCCGGCGGCGCGGGCGGCCTCGGCGAAGGTGGTGCCGTCCGCATCGCGCAGGGCCAGCGCCTCCGGAGCGGCCAAGGTGCCGGTGAGCAGCCGAGAACCCAGGCACGGCACCCCGAAGCGGCCGCCCTCTTCCTCGGCGAACACCACGATGGCGAGCGGACGCCGCGGTGTGAATCCCTGTGCGCGCAGCAGATCGACGGCGGCCAGCGCGCTCACCACGCCCAGCGGACCGTCGTAGGCCCCGCCGCCCGGGACCGAGTCCAGGTGGCTGCCGGTGACCACGGCATCCGGTCCGGGTGTGCCGAACCAGGCCCACAGGTTGGCGTTTCGATCGGTGTGCACCGCCAGGCCGCGCGCCCGGGCGGCGGCGGTGAACCACTCGCGCAGTGCGCCGTCGGCGGCGGTGAAGACATGCCGCGAATAGCCACCGCGCACGGCGTCCGCGCCGATCCGTTCGATCTCTGCCAGCAGGGCGTTGGCCGCGGGCGTCTGCACGCTCACCGGGATCACCGCTCCCACAACGGGATTCGCACATCGCGGGCGCGCGCCACCTCGTCGGCCTCCGGGTAACCGGCGTCCACGTGACGCAGCACGCCCATCCCGGGGTCGTTGCTCAGCACCCGCTCGATCTTCTGCGCCGCGAGTTCGGTGCCGTCCGCGACGGTGACCTGCCCGGCATGGATGGACCGGCCCATGCCCACGCCGCCGCCGTGGTGAATGGACACCCAGCTCGCGCCGGAGGCGGTGTTGACCAGGGCATTGAGCAGCGGCCAGTCGGCGATGGCGTCGGAGCCGTCGGCCATGGCCTCGGTCTCGCGGTACGGCGAGGCCACCGAACCGCAGTCCAGGTGGTCGCGGCCGATCACGATGGGCGCGGACACCTCGCCGCTGGCCACCATTTCGTTGAAACGCAGCCCGGCCAGGTGCCGTTCGCCGTAACCGAGCCAGCAGATACGAGCGGGCAGCCCCTGGAACTCCACCCGCTCCCCCGCCAGGCGAATCCAGCGGGCCAGGGATTCGTTGTGCGGGAACAATTCCAGGATGGCGCGGTCGGTGGCGGCGATATCGGCCGGATCGCCGGACAGGGCCACCCAGCGGAACGGTCCCTTGCCCTCGCAGAACAACGGGCGGATATAGGCGGGTACGAAGCCCGGGAAGTCGAATGCGCGCTCGTAACCGGCGAGCTGCGCCTCGCCCCGAATCGAGTTGCCGTAGTCGAACACCTCGGCCCCGCGATCCAGGAAGCCCACCATCGCGCCGACGTGGGCGGCCATGGATTCGCGGGCGCGGCGGGTGAATTCGTCGGGCTTGCGCGCCGCGTAGTCGTCCCAGTCCTCGAGCGCCACCCCGATCGGCAGATAGGTGAGCGGGTCGTGCGCCGAGGTCTGGTCGGTGACCACGTCCACCTCGATCTCGCGGCGCAGCAGTTCCGGCAGCACCTCGGCGGCATTGCCGATGACGGCGACCGA
Source organism: Nocardia sp. CC213A (assembly GCF_030766805.1). Classification (NCBI taxonomy): domain Bacteria; kingdom Bacillati; phylum Actinomycetota; class Actinomycetes; order Mycobacteriales; family Nocardiaceae; genus Nocardia; species Nocardia sp. CC213A. Next base: position 444,920 of record NZ_JASFXA010000002.1, on the reverse strand, counting down.
CAGCGGCCGCCGCTCGCGTGTGGCGGCCAGCACCCGGTCCAGCGCATCGTCGAGATCGGACGCGATCTCGTCGAGGTAGCGCGTCTCCACCCGCCGCTGCGCGTGTGCCGGATCGCATTCGATACACAGCGCCACACCGTCGTTCATGGTGACGGCCAGCGGCTGCGCACCGCCCATGCCGCCCAGGCCCGCTGTGACGGTGAGGGTTCCGGCCAGGCTGCCGCCGAACCGCTTGGCCGCCACGGCCGCGAAGGTCTCGTAGGTGCCCTGCAGGATGCCCTGGGTGCCGATGTAGATCCAGGATCCGGCAGTCATCTGGCCGTACATGGTGAGCCCCAGGGACTCGAGCCGCCGGAACTCCGGCCACGTCGCCCAGTCCGGCACGAGATTGGAGTTCGCGATGAGCACCCGGGGTGCCCATTCATGGGTGCGCAGCACACCGACCGGCTTGCCCGACTGCACCAGCAGCGTCTCGTCCGCGCCCAGATCGGTCAGACAGCGGCCGATGGCGTCGAAACTGGCCCAGTCCCGGGCCGCCTTGCCGGTGCCGCCGTAGACGACGAGATCCTGTGGGCGTTCGGCGACCTCGGGATCGAGGTTGTTGTGCAGCATGCGCAGCGCCGCCTCGGCCTGCCAGGTGCGCGCGGTGAGGTCGCCGCCGCGGGCGGCGCGAATGGTCCTGCTCATGAGTTCGAAGTCCCCTCGTCGAGAATGCGATCGACCGCACCGGCTCGGATCAGCTCCACCGCCGCGGCGATATCCGGAGCGAGATGGCGATCCGGACCCGGCCCAGGTACGTGGGTGCGCACCAGATCCCGTACCGCGCCGGTCACGGGCGCGGGCCGCAGCGGCGCGCGCAGGTCGAGCGCGCGTGCGGCGGTGAGCAATTCGATGGCCAGCACGGTGGTCAGCCCGTCCACGGCGCGGCGCAGCTTGCGTGCGGCCGCCCAGCCCATGGACACATGGTCCTCCTGCATGGCACTGGACGGAATGGAATCCACCGAGGCGGGGGCCGCGCAGCGCTTGAGCTCCGACACCACCCCGGCCTGGGTGTACTGGGCGATCATGTAGCCGGAGTCGACGCCCGGGTCGTCGGCCAGGAACGGCGGCAGGCCGTGCGAGCGATGCACATCGAGCATGCGGTCGGTGCGACGCTCGGCGATGGATGCCACATCCGCGATGGCGATGGCCAGGAAGTCCAGCACATACGCGACCGGTGCGCCGTGGAAGTTGCCGTTGGACTCCACCCGGCCGTCGTCGAGCACCACCGGATTGTCGACGGCCGCGCGCAGTTCCCGCTCGGCCACGGTCTCCGCGTACGCCAGGGTGTCGCGCGCCGCGCCGTGCACCTGCGGGGCGCAGCGCAGCGAGTAGGCGTCCTGCACGCGCGGGCAGTCGTCGCCGCGGTGGCTGGCGACGATCGCCGAATCGGCGAGCGCCGCACGCATATTCGCCGCGGAGACGGCCTGCCCGGGATGCGGGCGCAGGGCCTGGAGATCGGCGGCGAACACCCGATCGGTGCCCAACTGCGCCTCCACGCTCATGGCGGCGGTCAGATCGGCCACATCGAACAGTCGGTGCAGATCGTCGATGGCCAGCACCAGCATGCCGAGCATGCCGTCGGTCCCGTTGGTCAGCGCCAGCCCCTCTTTCTCCGCCAGCACGAGCGGGGTGAGCCCGGCCGCGGCGGCGGCCTCGGCCATGGGGCGCGGGCCGTCCGGACCGTGCACCGAGCCCTCACCCATGAGCGCCAGCGCCACGGCCGCGAGCGGGGCCAGATCACCGGAGCAGCCCAGCGAACCGTACTCCGGCACCACCGGAATCAGGCCGCTGTCCAGCAGCGCCGCCAACGCCCGCGCGGTCTCCGGCCGCACGCCGGTGTGCCCGGACATGAGGGTGCGCAGGCGCAGCAGCATCATGGCCCGCACCACCTCCGCCTCCACCGGGGTGCCCGCGCCCGCGGCATGGGAGCGGATGAGCGAGCGTTGCAGGTCGGTGCGCCGGTCCGGCGGGATATGCCGCAGGGCCAGCGCGCCGAAGCCGGTGGACACGCCGTATACCGGCCGCTCCCCGTGCGCCAGCTCGTCGATATGGCCGCGCACCTTCGCCAGGTGCGCCAGATCCGGTTCGGTGAGCTCCACGCGCGCGCCGTGTCGCGCGACCGCCACCACCTCCGACCGCGTCACAGGGTTCGCGCTCACCAGCACCCGCTGGATTCCGATCGTCATGGGCACCATTCCAGCGCCTCGGGCCGTCGCGATCGAGCACCCCGGGCCGGGTTTTGTCTGGTATTTCAGACAGAATGGACGGCGGACGGGTGAGGTGATGGCGGATGAGCGGTGATATTCCGGCGCTGCGGCGCGGTCTGCGCATCCTCGGACTGCTCGCGCAGCGGCCGCATCCGGTACCCGCCGCGGTGATCGCCCGCGAGCTCGACATCCCCCGCTCGTCCACGTATCAGCTGCTCAACGAGTTGCAGGCGGCCGGGTACGTGGCCTATCTGGCGGCCGAGCGCAAATACGGGCTCGGCATCGGCGCGTTCGAGATCGGTTCGGCCTACCTGCGGCACGATCCGCTCGAGCGGGTGGCGGCTCCGCTGCTGCGCGGCCTGGTCGACGCGGTCGGCTGCACCGGGCACCTCGGCGTCCTGCACGGCAACGAGTCGCTGTACCTCATCGAGCAGCGACCGCCGCGCCCGCAGACCCTGGTCACCGATGTGGGGGTGCGCCTGCCCGCCCATCTCACCGCCACCGGGCGCACCATCCTCGCGCACCTGACGCCGAAACATGTGCGCGCTCTCTTTCCGGGCCCGGCCGCGTTTCCCATGCGTACCTCCCGGGGCCCGCGCGAACTGCGCGCGCTGCGCCACCTGCTGCGCGTGGAGGCCGCACGCGGCTGGGCGGTCGAGGACGGCTACATCACGCCGGGTTTCGCCACCGTCGCGCACGCGGTGTTCGATCACGGCGGGCGGCCCATCGCCGCCCTCGGGCTCACGCTGCGCCACCACTGCCGGGACGAGGCGATCGAATGCGGCCACACCTGGCCGGAGCTGGCCGCCCCGCTGCGCACCGCCGCGGCGGCCGTGACCGCCGCCATCGGCGGCCGTCCTCCGGCCGGGTGAACGCGGTTCAGACCACCGGAACCGGATCGGGCACCGCCGCCTGCGCGGCCTGCACCGCGGCCAGCGCGTTGAGCCTGCCGAAGCCGTACCTGGCACTGTGGCCCGCCGCGTCGTATCCGCCGCCGGAGCTGTCGATGCGATCGCAGGAGCCCTGGAGCAGATCCTTGACCTGCCGCCAGGTCAGCTCCGGACGCACCGACAGCACCAGTGCCGCGACGCCGGCCGCACCCGGGCAGGAGCTCGAGGTGCCGCCGAAGCTGTTGGTGAAATGTCCTGCGGCATCGCCCCATTCGGGATCGCCCGGGTTATAGCCGTCCGCGCCGCGACGATCGACGGTCCAGATGCCCGGGGTGAGAGGGTCGGGATGACCGAAGGGGGCGTGGCCGAAATCGTTGCTGGGGAAGGCACACCACACGGCCTTGCCGAAATCGCTGTAAACGCTGCGCTTTCCGGTGTCGTTGCAGGCCGCGACGGCGATCACGGACGGGTGGCTGGCATAGCCGTCGTTGTCGACGGACTCGTTGCCGTTGCCCGCGGCGAAGCAGATGACGCAGCCCTTGCCGCCGCGGCCCTTGGTGATCGCGTAGTCGATGGCGAGCCGGGTGCTGGCGGGCATGGGCACCACCCGCTGGTGGGCCGGGTCGTCCGGCCGGAACCACAGGCCGTCGGCCGGACCCCAGCTGCACGAGATGACGTCCGCGCCGTGATCGGCCGCCCACTGGAACGCCTGCGCCTCCGCCTGGGAACCGAGTCCCGAGGCCAGGCGAATCGGCATGAGGGCCGCGTCGGGAGCCACCCCGGACGCACCGAGCGCGCCATTGGCGCAGGCCACGCCCGCGCAGGCGGTGCCGTGATTGTCGCCGAAGTCGGGTCCGGTGCCGAACGGGTCCTTCGGTCGCGGATCGTCGGTGCGCAGGGTGGCGTCGCGCGGGGCGACCACCTTGCCGGTACCGGCGAATTCCGGATGGTCGATGTCCACGCCGTCGTCGACGACGGCCACCGTCGCGCCGGAGCCGCGGGTGATGGCATGGGCCGCTTCGACATTCGCGTGCGCGTCCACGGTGACCCCGCCGATGACGGTGGTGCGCAGATGCCACTGCGGGGGAAAGACGGCCTTGCGGGCGCGGCGGCGAATGAGTTCGGGATGGGAGTAGATGACATCGGCGCGGCGCAGCAGCGTGTTCGCGATATCGAAGGTTCGCTGTCCGGTGCCTTCCGGCGCGGCGGCGAAGTAGGCGTTCTCGGCGTAGTCCACCCGCTGTTTGATCGACAGTCCGGCCTCGCGCAGCACGGCCTCGCAGTCGCGTGGATCCGCCTCGTCGACGAACTTCACGAAGATGTTCTCGGTGTACAGCACGGGTTCGTCGCCGACCGGATCCACCAGCACGTGTCCGGCGAAACGCACCTCGGGAGCGGCGTTCAGCCGTGTCTTGCGTTCCTCGACCGACCGGGATCCGGGCGGAATGCGATACACCTCGACCCCCGCCTCGGGGTAGGTCTGCACGAGGCTCGCGTCCTCGAGCACCCCGCTGACGGGCGTGCGCACCGACCCCGCCTGCAACGGCACCCCGCGCCCGTACCGTGCGCGCACCACGATCAGATCCGGACTCTGCTCGAGCTCGAAACCGGGTTCGTCCTTCGTCCCGAAATTCGCGGTAGGCATGATGACTCCCTTTCGCCCTGCAACCCCGGACCCACCGTAGAACCTATCCCCGGCACATCACGGTGTACCGAGTACCCGAGTACTCGATTCGCGGCGGAGACCCGTCGTTACCGGGCGTCCGCTACCGGGCGTCGGGGACGTATCCGGCGTGGTGGGAGAACCGCCCGGGGCGGCGACTGCCCCGGGCGGCGGCGCGGCTACGGGATCAGCAGCCAGGCGAGGAGGTTGTTGATTGCCGAGGTGACGTCGTCGATGAAGCGCGGGATCATAGGTATTCCTCCTTCGTGAAGATGCGTTATGGAGCAAGGTGATTCGTGCGGTGATCGCTATTCGTTGCCGCGCGGCGAAAGGATGGCTACCGGTCGGCATTGGCCGGAAGCCGGTGGCCGACCAGGGCGTTCGGTTTGCAAAAACAACTTCTTTACGGAATCATTACCATCGAGCGAGCCGGGAGGTCTGGACGGAGAACACTCCGCGACAACGGCTGATGCCCCACCCGCCGCCATGACTGTGACGGGATAGCTGAAAGTAGATGGTGGCACACGAAACCGCGCTCGCACTCATTCAACTGGGCGCGGTCTTTTTCGGATTGGGACTGCTCGGACGACTGGCCGCGCGGATCGGCATGTCGCCGATCCCGCTGTACCTGATCGGCGGGCTGGTATTCGGCACCGGCGGGCTGGTCGAACTCGACCACATCGACGAGTTCATTCACCTGGCCAGCGAGATCGGTGTGGTGCTGCTGCTGTTGCTGCTCGGATTGGAATACAGCGCAAGCGAACTCGTCACGGGTATGCGCAGATCCTGGGCGGCGGGCGTGGTCGACCTGGTGTTGAACGCGACCCCGGGGGTGCTGGTGGCGCTGTGGCTGGGCTGGGGCGTGACCGGGGCGGTGGCCATGGCGGGCGTCACCTACATCTCCTCCTCCGGCATCGTCGCCAAGGTGCTCAACGACCTCGGCCGACTCGGCAACCGGGAAACGCCGACCATTCTGTCGATCCTGGTGTTCGAAGACCTCGTCATGGCCGGATATCTGCCGGTGCTCACCGCGGTGCTGGCCGGAATCGGCTTCCTCGCCGGACTGCAGTCGGTCGGCATCGCCCTGGCGGCGGTCACCGTGGTGCTCGTGGTGGCGCTGCGCTACGGCCGCTACGTGTCCATGATCGTGGACAGCGATATTCGCGAGATCTTCCTGCTCAAACTGCTGGGTGCGGCACTGCTGGTCGCCGGGGTCGCCTCCGCGCTCCAGGTCTCGGCCGCGGTGGGCGCGTTCCTGCTGGGCATCGCGATCTCGGGATCGACGGCGCACAACGCCGCCAAACTTCTGGAACCGCTGCGCGATCTGTTCGCCGCGCTGTTCTTCGTCCTGTTCGGGCTGAGCACCGATCCCAGCAGCATCCCGCCCGTGCTCGGCTGGGCCGTCGCGCTGGCCGTGGTGACCACCGCCGCCAAACTCTTCACCGGCTGGTGGGCCGCCCGCCGCGCCGGAGCCTCCCGCAACGGCCGCGCACGAGCGGGTGCGGCGCTGGTGGCGCACGGGGAGTTCTCCATCGTCATCGCCGGACTCGCGGTCGCGGCCGGTGCGGTACCGGCGGAATTCGCGGCCCTGGCGACCACCTACGTCCTGCTCATGGCGGTGCTCGGACCGATCGCCGCCCGCGTGGTGGAACCGCTGCTGCGCACCTTCGCGCCGCCGGTGCGGGTCAGCGCCTGACGGACCTCTCGAAACCGGTGCCGGAGAGCGCCCTGTGGCGCTGGCCCGTCGCCCCGCTCGACCGGCGGAGTGGCGGTGACGGTGTCACCCCGGCCGCAAACGCGTGCCCGTCACATGATTCCCGGGTCCCCGCCGTCGGGCGGCGGGTCGCGGCGGCGGTCCACCGCTACCGCGTCGAACCGCTGGCGCCGGACGCGCCGTTCGGCGCCTGCCACTGCATCGACCTGCCACTGCTGTTCGGTGACGCCGACGCCTGGCGCGACGCGCCCATGCTGGGCGGCCTCCCCTTCGACCGGGTCGACGCACTCGGTGCGCCCATGCGCCGCGCCTGGGGCGAATTCGTGTGCTCGGGCAACGCCGACCCACTGCGCTGGCAACCGCACACCGTCGGCTCCCGCACTGTCTTCCCCTTCCCTTGATCACGAAAGGCCCACGGATACACAGCGCTGTTCCACCCGGGTCAGCGGGTGGTGTAGCCGCCGTTGGCGAAGATGGTCTGGCCGGTGACCCAGCCGCCGTCGGTGACCAGGAATTCCACCAGGGGGGCGATGTCCTCGATGCGGGTGAGGCGGCCGCCCATCGCCTGGGACTTGTGGAACTCCACCCGCTCCGGAGTCTCCTGCGGATAGAAGAAGGGGGTGTCCATCGGCCCCGGGGCGACATTGTTGACCGAGATGCCGCGGGCGGCGAACTCTTTCGCCGCGGCGCGGGTGAAGTGCTCCACGGGGGATTTGGCACCGGCGTAGGTGGAGTAGCCGTCGGTGAAGGCGGCCAGCAACGAGGTCACGACGGTGACGATCCGGCCGCCGTCCGCCAGACGCTTACCGGCTTCCTGGAGGAAGAAGTAGGCGGCCTTGGCATTGATGTCGAACATCGAATCGTATTCGGCCTCGGTGGTTTCCACGATCGGCTTGCGCAGCACCTTGCCGACGGTGTTGACGGCGATATCCACGGTGCCGAAGGCATCGACGGCCGCGTCGAACAGCTGCCGCACATTCGCCGGAACGGTGAGATCGGCCTGGAATTTCACCGCCTTGCGGCCGAGTGCCTCGATGGCGGCGACGGTCTTGTCGGCCTCGGCCTCGGTGCTCGCGCTGTTGTAGTGCACCAGCACGTTCGCGCCGCGTTCCGCCAGGGAGTTGCTGATCAGCCCGCCGAGGTTCTTCGCACCCGCGGCGACGACCGCCGACCTGCCTGCCAACGTGTTGCTCATAGGTCAGTCCTTCGTTCGGAGTTCGGAGATCTTCCGGTACCGACGCTATGAGTCGGACTGACAAATGAGAAACAGAATATTTGGGTGAACCTACAAATACTGCTTGTTAGCCACGCGTATGCGGGTTATCGCCCGTGGTCAGTAGATCGCGAATGGCCGAACGAGTATGCGGGAGCCACACGGCCTGCACGGGAGCCAGCGGCGGATGCTCGATCTCGACAACCCACACCCGATCGCCGAGTGCCGAACCGGGCGGCGCGGTGACGAAGGCGACCGCATCCGGATAGTCGAGCACGGCCGTCGCCGGCGTCGTGCCCTGAATCCGATCGACCACCAGCGCAGGCTCGAAACCCGCACGGCGGCAGGTGCTCAGAATGAAGTCGGTGTAGAACGACGCACCCGGTGGAGCCCACACGACGATTCGTTCCGTGCGCAGCTCACCGAGGGTGACGGTACGCCGCCCGGCCAGCGGATGTCCGCTCGCGACGGCGATCCGCAGCGGGTGATACGCGATCACCGCCGAGGCCAGGGTGGCGGGCACGGTCGTGCCCCGCCGCAGCGCCAGATCGACCCGGCCGTCCAGCACCGCCGCTTCGAGCTCCTTCGGAAACATCTGGATGGCCGTCACGGACAATTCCGGCATCCCCGCGCGCACCGGCTCCAGCACCTCGTGCACCTCCTCGCCGGTGATGGCCGGCGTATGCGCCACCACGAACGGCCGCTGCTGCGCCGCCGCCGCATCCCGCACCTGCCGCGCCAAGACCTGGCCCGCCGCCAACAACACCGACGCGCCCGCCCGCAGTGCCTCCCCCGCCGCCGTCAGCCGCACCTGCCGACCCGACCGATCGAACAGCGACACCCCCAACTGCCCTTCCAACTTGGCGACCGAACTGCTGAGTGCCTGCTGACTCACATGCAGACGCTCGGCGGCCCGACTGAAGCTGGCGACCTCCGCCACACACAGAAACTGCTGCAAACGCCGCGAATCCAGCGGCTCCCCGAGCGGCGACAACGCGGTATTCAGCATGCGCCGGATGCTACCGGCTGGTTCGGCGCTGCCCACCGCACCGACGTGCGGTTCTCGCCGTTCGCCGGACCGCGCTGACCGGATGCGCGCCCCACAGCCCACCAGCACGGGCTCCACGCCCTCCGAGCGTCCGCGCGTTACGGTGGGGCGGCATGGACACCGTCATGATCGAACCGCCGCGGGCCGATGTGCGCGCGGAATCGGTGCACCGGTCGCGGGTGCGGCCGATCGTGGTCGCGGCGGTGGGTGTGCTGGTGTTACAGCTGGTGATTCGAGGGTGGGTCGCCGGGTCCGGGTTCTTCTACTGGGACGATTTCATTCTGGTGAGCCGGGCGGCCGAGTATCCGGTGTGGTCGGCGGAGCTGCTGCTGCACGACCACGACGGGCATTTCATGCCCTTGGCCTTCGTCACCGCGTGGGTGGTGACGGCGGTGGCCCCGTTGGGGTGGACCGCGGCAGCGGCCTCCATGGTGCTGCTGCAACTCGTCGCATCGGTGGCCGTACTGCGCATGCTGCTGGTACTGCTGGGCGCGCGGTGGGCGGTGCTGGTGCCGCTGGTGTTCTATGCGTTCTGCCCGTTGACGATTCCCGCCTTCGCATGGTGGTCGGCGGCGCTCAACGCGCTGCCGTTGCAGGGCGCGCTGGCCTGGGTGATCGCCGATGCGGTGCTGTTGACGCGGACTCGGCGGCGACGGTACGCGATGTCGGGGGTCGCGGTCTCGGCGGTGGCGCTGCTGTTCTTCGAGAAGGCGGCGATCGTGCCGTTCGCGGCCTTCGCCTTCGCGGTGCTGATCCGGTATCTCGACGGGCGGGCAGCGCCGGTGCGCACGGTGGCGCGGCGGGGTGCGGCGCTGTGGATCGGGTCCGGCGTGGTACTCACCTGCTGGTCACTGGCCTATCTCGCGGTGGTCGGGCTGCCCCGCGCCTCGGGCGGCAGTACCGAGACCCGGGAATTCCTCTCCGGGACAGCGGCATTGGACGTCACGCCCGCACTGTTCGGCGGCCCGTGGCACTGGGAGCGCTGGCCCCCGGCGACACCGTGGGCGGATCCGCCGGACTGGGCGGTGGCGGCGGCGTGGTTCGCGCTGGCCGCCGTGGTGGCGGTGACCATCCGCGCCCGCCGGCGCGTGCTCGCGGTCTGGCTGGTGGTTGCCACCTACATCCTGCTCGCACAGCTGCCGGTGGTGCTGGCGCGCGGCGGGCCGAATACCGCTGCGGCGGAACTGCTCCGGTCACTGCGCTATTTCGCCGACTCGACGGTGGTGCTGGCCGCGGCGCTCGCCCTGATCCTGTCGGCGCACGCCCGCCGCAGCACCCGTGCGCGCCCCCGCGTCACCATCGCGGTGACAATGGTGTTCATCCTGAGCTGCCTGTGGTCCACCTGCGCCTTCGTGCGCTGCTGGCAGCCCAACCCGGCGCGCACCTACATCGCGAATACCGAGGCGGCACTGCATGGTTGGCGGCAGGAACCACTGCTGGAACAAGAAGTGCCGTGGCAGGTGCTGAACCCGACGGTCTATCCGCAGAATCTGATCAGCCGGGTGCTGTCCGCCGTCGCACCGGCGGACGCCTTCGCCACCTCCACGCCCCGGCTGCGGATGATCACCGACACCGGCGCGATCGTCGACGCCGAGGTCTGGTGGAACCGCAGCATCACTCCAGGACCCGACCGCGACTGCGGATACCGCGTCCAGGGCACCGCGCCCACCGTTCTCCCGCTCGACGGCCCCCTGCTCGATCACGAATGGACGGCCCAACTCAACTACCTCGCGAGCGGGGACGGCAGCATCACGGTCGCCCTGGAATACGGCGACTGGGTGACCGTTCCGATCCGGCGCGGGCTGAACACCGTCTATGTGCGTACGGTCGGCAGCGGCCGCGCGCTCCGGATCGGCGCGCTCACCCCGGGGCTCACGGTGTGCGTCGGCGTCGGGCCGGTCGGCGTCGCCTCCTGGGACAACTGAGTAGGTGCCGACCGAGCCGACGATCGAGGCGCATCAGCAAACCCGGGCCAGCGGCCGGCACACTACCCAACCGGAGCCGTTGTCGCGGCCGACCTGAGTCCAGGTGGTGGTGGTGCCGCCGGAGCTGTTCGACGCCTCGGCCTGCTCGCCGAAGGAGGTCGGGAGGTGGTCACGCCGCGCCCGATCCCGCTCGGCCCGCGACCGGGGGTCGTCGAACGAGTGGTGGAACCCGCGCGGGTCGATGTGATCCCATCCGGTCGAATCGCCGAAGTCCTTGTCGGGCGCGGCACTCGCGGCCCCGGTGCCCGTGATGAAGGCCGCGCCGGTCAGTGCGCAGGCGAGGGTGGCACCGGCCAGCAGTCGGCGGGCCCGGGTGGTCGGCATCGTGGTGCTGGACATCGAATTTGCTCCGTTCATACCGTTCGGTCGAATCGGCGGGCTGGGTAGTGGCCGATCGATCCGGTAGCTTCTTGCCGCTATTCAGTGGCGCGTTAACCAGTGTCACACCTAGGAGGGAACTCACTCTTCCCAGCACCGGGAAGATCGTCATCGGCCCACCGATGGCCTTTCACCAGGTGAAATCCGCCGGATGTAGCCCTTTCTAGGCAATCCGAAGAGTGACCAACAGCCCCGAGATGCGACCTTCCAGCTCTGAGAACACACCATTCAATGTGCCGCTAGACAGCGGTACATTGAAGGCATTGAGGAGTTCCGACCCCTTCGGTGCGATGGCACGGAAGGCATCCGATGAACGGAGACTGGTATGCGCACTGCGAGACAGCGTGGCCGCACACCGACACTGCTGGCCACCACGGCGATCGCGGCCTCATTGAGCCTGATCCCCGCCGGTGTCACGGCCGGGTTCGCCGGCGGCGTATTCACCGCCGCGACGGCGACGGCCGCCCCGGGTGCCGACGGCTCCGCGGGTGACAGCGACACCGGCGGCGGGTTCGACGGCGGTGGGTTCGACGGCGGTGGGTTCGATACCGACAACTGGTCGGACCCCTCACGTACCCCTGGAGATTCACCGGGCGGCAGCACACCCGGTATGGGCGGCTGGGACGGGAACGGGCCGGGTTTCGACGGCGGCACCGACGATGACCACGGATTCGGCGGACCGGGGGTGGACAGCCCCGGCATCGGAGGCGGAATCCCCGACGCCCCGGGGTTCGACGGCGGCCGTGGCGATGGACCCGCGTGGCAGCGGGATGACCACGACTCGGATGGCGGTATCGGTCACGGCACCGGCGGCCCCGGTCACGGCGGCCCCGGTCACGGCGACGGGGACGGACTCGACCTGCCGAACTTCCCGGTGCGGCCCGACATCCCGGCACAGCCCGCCGTCCCGGTACAACCCGGCGGACCATCGCAGCCCACGGAACCGCCCCACCCCGCGGAACCATCGGAGCCCGCGGCGCCCCCGCGTGCCGACCAACCACCGCAGCACGGAATTCCGGGGGGACCACTGTTCCCGTGGGACCCGGCCTTCCCCGGCGGGCCGTGGTTCCCCTGGCTTCCCCATCCCGGCTTCCCCGGCGGGCCGATCGACGACGGCGGGGATCACGACGACGATGACGATCACGATCCGGGCGGAAACAGCCTCGGCTGCACCGACTTTCCGTCGGCGCCACAACCGCGGCCCACCTGGTGCGACCCCCAGCACATCCAGGTCCCGCAGCTGCTGGTCCGGCCCGGAACCGTTCACACACCGTGGGGCGAGGTCGAGGTCCCCGTCGTGGAGTTCAGCGCTGCGGCATCCCACCTCGGCGCGACAGCACCGGCGGAGCGGCCCGGACTCACGAGTCGTTGAACACCTCGGCGAATCCGCAGGCCTCGCGACGTTCGGGACGGTAGCGCATCATCACGACGGCACTGTCGAAAGTGGTCACGTCCGTCAACCGGAGCCGCGAGGTGTCGACCGACGACGGAAACAGCGGTATGCCGCGACCGAGCAGAATCGGGTGTACGAACAGCCGATACTCGTCGATCAGATCGTTGGCGATACAGGTCGATGCCGTCTCGACGCCGCCGAACAGGATCACGGTGCCCCCGGGACCGGACCGCAGCGCGGCGATTTCGTCGACCGCCCGGCGACCGATCACCCGGGTGTTCCACCCGGGTGCACGCAATGTACGGGACAGCACGATCTTCGGCTTGTCCTTCCAGACCCGGGCGAAGTCGGCATAGAACGGCGAGAACGCGTGGTCGGAATCGGCCGTCGGCCACAACGCGGCCATGATCTCGAAGGTTTCGCGGCCGTAGAGAAAGGCGTCGGCGGCGCGGAACTCGTCCAAGAACGGTGCGCACAGTTCCTCGTCCACCACCGGCCAGTGCACTTCGCGGCCCGCGCCCTCGGCGAAGCCGTCGAGGGACATCTGCATCCAGAGCGCCACGCTTGCCATCACGCACCTACCTGTGTATCCGAGCCGAAGGGACACTGAAGTCTTCGGTCATCGCGGTGCGCGGCGCATCGGTATTCCCGCGGCGGCTACTTAAGTAGCCGAGTTCGTGCTCTGAGTCCCGCGCCGCCGTGGTGAGCGGTGCGCCGGACCGTTTATCGGTGCACCCGCCGGGTAGCCCGACCACTGTGTCGAAGGTATCGGCAGACGAAGATCCGGTCCCGTCACGCCGGGCGGGCGCCGGGAGAAGGAGGTTGCTATGAGTACCGTCACCGCTTCGACCGAGGTCAATGTGCCGATCCGGACGGCCTACAACCAGTGGACGCAGTTCGAATCGTTCCCCCGCTTCATGGAGGGGGTGGAGCGCATCGATCAGCTCGACGACACCCATACGCACTGGAAGGTGAAGTTCGGTCCGGTGGAACGTGAATTCGACGCCACCATCACCGAACAGCATCCGGAGGAGCGGGTGGCCTGGCACTCCGACAGCGGGCCGGAGCACGCGGGTGTGGTGACCTTCCACCGCATCGACGACACCACCACCCGGGTGATCACTCAGATGGATATCGATCCGGAGGGATTCGTGGAGAACGTCGGCGACAAGCTCGGCGTCCTCGACCTGCGGGTGAAGGGCGATCTGAAGCGTTTCAAGCAGTTCATCGAGGAGCAGGGGCACGAGACCGGGGCCTGGCGCGGGGACGTGCCACGACCGGGAAACTGACCCGATGCGGGCTCAGCGCGCCATGCCGATGAGTTTGTCGGGATTGCCGATGGTGTAGACGCATCGGATGCGCTCGGTCTCGGGATCGATGTCGAGCACGCCGACGCCGTAGGGCTCGCCCCGGCGGAAACAGACGACGGCCGGCTCACCGTTGATGTGGCCGAGCCGAAGGTCGAGATCGACCATGGTGCTCCGGACGCCGGGACCGGTGAGCAGGCGGGCGACCTTGGCCGCACCCTCGATGGGACGCAGTGCGGTCCGGATACGTCCACCGCCGTCGGAATGGAAGATGACGTCGGGCGCGAGCAGGTCCATCAGAGCCGACAGATCACTGCCCCGCTGCGCGTCGAGGAACCGCTCGGTCACCCGCCGCTGCACCACCGGGTCGGCGCGGAAGCGGGGTCGGCGCGCCTGTACGTGCGAGCGGGCGCGGTGCGCGAGCTGCCGCACGGCGGCCGCCTCCCGGCCGATCATGGGGGCGATCTCGGCGTGCCGGTACCCGAAGACCTCGTTCAGCACGAAGACCGCCCGCTCCAACGGGGTCAAGGTCTGCAGCACCACCAGCATGGCCATGGACACCGCCTCGGTGCGCAGCGCGGCATCGGCGGAATCGGCGTCGTCGGTGAGCAGCGGTTCGGGAAGCCATGGGCCGATATAGGTTTCGCGGCGACGAGCGATGTCCGACTGGCGTGCCAGGGCGGCATTGACCGCGATGCGCACCAGGTACGCGCGCGGGTTGGCGATCTCGCCCGTGCCGCGTCGCTGCCGCGGCATCCAGGACAGCCAGGTCTCCTGCAACACGTCCTCGGTATCGGCGATACTGCCCAGCAGGTTGTAGACCAGGGCGAACAGCAGATCGCGATGTTCGGCGAAGGTCTCGGTCGCGGTGTCCGCGGCAGCGTCGGTCACGTCTCCTCCTCTGACGGTGTCGAGCTTAGGAGGGCCCGCGCACCGCGAACTGTGACATGGCGACCGCATGTGAACCGCATCGCACGCCGTCACATTCACCGCTCCCACCCGTCTCTCATACGCACCACGGCATTGCCGCGGTCGACGGGAGGAGACAGAGGTGCTGGAGAGAACGACGAGCCTGTGCGCACGCCATCGGCGGGCGGTACTGGTCGTGGCCACGATCGCCGTGCTACTGGCGGGCATCGCGGCCGCGACTCTGTTCGACCGTTTGAAAGGCGGCGGATTCGATGATCCGGGAGCGGAATCCCGCGCCGCCGCCGACATCCTGAGCGAGCAGTTCGGCCAGGGTGAACCGAATCTGGTGTTGCTGGTGCGGACGCCGGGTTCGGTCGACGATCCGGCCGCCACCGCCGCCGCCACGGCGCTCACCGCGCGCCTCGGCGCGGAACCCGACGTCACCGGGGTGACCTCCTATTGGACGGCGGGCAGGCCGCCGGTATTGCGCGGCTCCGGCGGCGACCGTGCGCTGGTGATCGCGACCATCCTCGGCGACCCGGACCATATCGACGAGCGGATCGCCGATATCGCCCCGCGCTACGCCGGTGCCCACGACGGACTCGAGGTACGGGTCGGCGGCTACGCCATGTTGCAGCGGGAGATGTTCGAGCAGAGCGAGCGCGATGCCATCGCGGGTGAATCCATCGCCTTCCCGATCACGCTCGTCGCCCTGTTGTTCGTTTTCGGCAGTGTGGTGGCCGCGCTGTTGCCACTACTGGTCGCCATGGTCACGGTACTGCTCACCATGGGCGCGATCTGGCTGCTCGCCGGGGTGATGGACCTGTCGGCGCTGTCGATGAACGTGGTGACGCTGCTGGGACTGGGCCTGGCCATCGATTACAGCCTGCTGATCGTGAGTCGTTTCCGCGAGGAGCTCGCGGCCGGGGACGAGCCGAGTCCGGCCTTGGCGACGACCATGCGGTCGGCGGGACGGACGGTCGCGTTCTCCGCGGTCACCGTGGCGGTGGCGCTGTCGGGGCTGCTGTTCTTCCCGTTGCAGGCGGTGCGGTCGGTGGGTATCGCCGGTATCGCGGTGGCCCTGATCGCGGCGCTCAGCTCGCTGACCGTGCTGCCCGCCCTGCTGGCGGTACTCGGGCGGCGGGTGGACAAGTGGCGAATCCGCAATGCCGACAGCGAGTCCCGGGACGTGCGGGAGGGTCGCTGGCATCGGCTGGCCGTCTTCGTCATGCGGCGGCCCGGTACGGTCGCGGTATCGGTGATCGCACTGCTGCTCGCGGTCGGTTCGCCGTTCCTGGGATTGCGGCTGGGCTTCCCGGACGAGCGGTCCATGCCCGAATCCTCGAGCGCCCGGCAGGTCGCCGAAACCGTGCGCGCCGATTTCGACACCAGTGAGCAGAACGCGCTGACCGTCGTACTGCCCCGGCTCGACGCCGATCCGGGCGCGTATGCCGCGCGCCTCTCGGAACTGCCGCATGTGCAGCGGATCGACACCATCACCGGCGGCTATGCCGATGGCGCACAGGTGATTCCGCCGACGGCCGCGCACGCCCGGTACGGCGCGGACGGCGACGCCTTCCTCACCGTGGTGCCCGACACCGACGATGCCGGGACGCTGGAGGCGCTGGTCTCCGATATCCGCGCGGTCGATGCGCCCGGCGAGGCGCTGGTGGGCGGGGTGGCGGCGGTCAGCCTGGATGCGACCGACGCTCTCGTGCAACGGCTCCCGCTCGCGCTCACGGTGGTGGTCGCCGCCATGGTGGTGCTGCTGTTCCTGCTCACCGGCAGCGTCTTCCTGCCGGTGGTGGCGGTGCTGCTGAGCTGCCTGAGCCTCACCGCGACCTTCGGCTCACTGGTCTGGATCTTCCAGGACGGCCATCTGTCCGAACTGCTCGGGTTCACCGTCACCGGCACCCTGACCGCCACCGTCCCGATCATGCTGTTCGGGGTGGCGTTCGGCCTGGCCATGGACTACCAGGTGTTCCTGCTCGCCCGCATCCGCGAGGAGTACGAACGCACCGGCGATCCGACCGCGGCCGTGGCCAGCGGCTTGGAGCGCATCGGCCGCATCGTCACCGCTGCCGCGGTGCTCATCTCCGTGGTGTTCCTCGGCTTCCTGGTCTCCGACATCACCTTCATGAAGGCGTTCGGCATCGGGCTGCCGCTCGCGGTGCTGGCGGACGCCACCCTCATCCGGGGTTTCCTGCTGCCCGCGGCCATGCGGTTGGGCGGCCGGTGGACCTGGTGGGCGCCCGCGCCGCTGCGACATCTGCACGCCCGCTTCGGTATTCGGGAGGGTGATAGCGTCGATACCGGGGAGCGGGTGACCGTGTAGCGCTCGCGCCGGTGTCCGCGCTTCCGGCCGTGGCGGGTGCGCCCGGTCGGAAACGCCGACGCCGCGTCGACTTCGCATTGAAAACGATGTTCAGTAGTATCGCCGCGTGACGATCAGCGCGCAGCAGCGGACCGGCAAACCGGGAACCGGAACGTCCACCGACGATCCGGCCGCCGCCGAAGCCGTATTCCTGGACGCGACCATGCGCCTGCTCGCACCGCTGGGCGTCACGACCGGCGACGTGGTCGCCGACGTGGGTCCCGGAGCCGGAACCGCCGCCGTCGCACTGGCCCACGCCGTCGGCCCGCGCGGCCGCGTCTACGCCGTCGACCTGGATCCGGCCATGCTCGAAGCCACCATGGCCGCGGCCCACGACGCCGGTGTGGGCGATCGGATCCGGCCGGTCCTGCACGATCTGGAGGACGGCGCACCGCCGCTGCCCGAAGCCGTCGACGCGGTGTGGTCGTCATGGTGCGTACACCACGCCCGCGACTGGGATGCCGCCACCCGGGCCCTGGTCGGCATGCTGCGGCCGGGCGGCGTGCTGTGCCTGGCGGAGGGCGGGCTGCCCACCCGATGCCTGCCCTGGGACACCGGCATCGGCCGCCCCGGACTGGAGATCCGGTTGGACGAGGCCCACGATCGGCATTTCACCCAGTGGTTCTTCGGCCGGGCGGGCGCGAAACGCCCCGGGCGGGGCTGGGCCGACATCCTCGCCCGCGCCGGGCTCACCGATGTCACCGCCTTCACCGAACTGGTCGACATTCCCGCACCGCTGCCCGTCGAGGTGCGCGGAGTGGTGCTGGCCGAACTGGCGGCGCGCGTCGGCCGGGCGGGACCGTTCCTGAGCGCCGACGATGCCGCCGCGTGGGAGCGGCTGCTCGACCCGGACGACGACGCCTGGCTCGGCCACCGTCGCGACCTGGCCCTGCTCACCGCCCGCACCGGCTGGCGGGGGCGCAGGCCGGGGGCGTAGGCCGGTTGCCCAAACCGGTTGCACAGGCCGGGCGCGCAGTCAGCTCGCCATCTCCTCGCAGCGCCGCACCACCTCGAGCACCCGGTCGATCTCCTCCGGCGTGTTGTAGACGTGCGCGCTCACCCGCACCGCATGATCGTCGGAAGCCCGACCGGCCTGGCAGTGGCCGTCGGCGCGCACCATGATGCCCTCGTCGGCGAGGACGAAACCGAGATCGTCGGACCGGACCCGCGCGTGCCGGAAGGTCACGATGCCCTCCCGGCGCTGCACCGGGGAATCCGCGCCGAGGCTGTCCTGACAGCCCAGCACCCGCACCCCAGGCAACCGGGAGAGGCCGTCGGTGAGGCGGGCGGCGAGGGCGGTGTTCCAGGCCCCGATCTCGGCCAGCCCGGCCGCGTCGAGCCAGTCGAAGGCGGCCGCCAGACTCACGATGCCGGTCGTATTCGGCGTGCCCGCCCAGCCTCGCAGCGCGAAGCGGGGGCCGCGCCGATTGCGTGCCCACACCGCGCCGACACCGGGCAGCGCCAGTGCTTTGTGCCCGGAGAACACGACGAAGTCGACATCGAGATCCGCCACCGACACCGGCCGATGTCCCACGCTCTGCGCGGCGTCCAGGCAGATCGGCACGTCCGGTCCGACCGCGGCGCGCACCCGGTGCACGTTCAGGTCGACACCGAACACGTGGTGCACGTGGGTGACCGCGACGAAGCGGGTCCGGTCGGTCACAAGGGACGGCAGTGCCCGGTGGTCGTAGTCCCCGGACGCCGGGTCCACCGGCATCGGCCGCACGGTGACACGAATGCCACTGCGCGCCAGGCTGTCTCGCAGGTCCAGCCAGGGCCGCAGATTGGCTTCGTGATCACCGAACGGGGCGATGATCTCGTCACCGTCGACGAGCGACTCCGCCAGCCAGTCCCACGCCACCGCCCGCAGCCCGTCGCTGGTGCCGCCGACGAACTCGACCGTCGACTCGGAGCCGTTGTCGCCCAGCGCCTGTCGGATGCGATCGCGGGCGGCGTCGATGCGTCGGCCGGTGGCGGTGCCCCACGGGTAGGAGCCGCGCCCGGCATTGGCGTTGCCGGTGGTGAGGTACGCGGTGACGGCGTCGAGCACCGCCGTCGGCTTCTGCGTGGTGGCCGCGCTGTCCAGATACGCCAGTCCCGGATTGTTCGCGATGATCGGGAACTGCGCCCGCAATCCCCGCTGCCAGTCCGCCAGGCGGTGCAGGACCTCGGCCGGATTCGTCATGGTGGTCATGGCATCAGTCCCGGACCAGCGGTGCGCCCGCGTCGCGCCAGGCCACGATGCCGCCGCGCAGGCTGCGCGCGTCCCGATGCCCCATTCTCGTCAGCAGCGCCGCGTAGCGGGCGGACTTCTCGCCGACCGGGCACACCAGCAGCACCGGCCGGGCCGAGCCGAACGGCAGGCCGCCGCGCAGCAGGTCGTCGAAGAGTTCGTCCACCATATTGATCGAGTTCTCGATATGCAGTGCGGTGTAAGCGAATCCGCCGCGCAGGTCCACCACCAGCGGACGTTCCCGCTCGATCCACTCGCGCGCCTCGGGCACATCCACCTGGACGGCGGCGGCGATCTCGGCGTCGGTCAGCGTATCCACCGAGTTGGGACGCGGCGGCTGCTTGAACAGGTCGGGACGGCGCTTGCGCAGATAGCTCATATAGCTCTCCACCCGATCGCACACGATGAACACCGCGGTGCGGCGCTCGGTGAGGGTGGCGTCCAGAGCCGAAAGATGACGCAGGGCACCGAAGTACGCCGCACCGGCGGTGGGGCCGCCCAGGATGCCGCAGCGGCGGTTGAGGGTGAGCATGCCGTCGATGGCCTCGGCGGCGCTCACCGCGTCGAGGGTGTCGTAGTTCTCCGGGTCGAACAGCCCGACCTCGTTGACCTCGTCGATATTTCGGATACCGGGGATGAAATCGCTTTTGGCCGCGACCAATCCGACCACCGATACGGACGGGTCGTGTTCCCGCAGCACACCGGCCACCCCCGATGACGACCCGGCCGTGCCGACGCAGGCGATGAAGACGTCCGGGGCGCGACCGTCCAGATCCTTGATGATCTCGGTGGCGGTGCCGACCCGGTGCGCGTCCAGATTGCGCGGATTGAAGTACTGATCGGTGTGCAGATAGCCGTTGCCCTCCTCGGTGAGCATCCGGTACATGCGAGTCAGCGGATCCTCGGTATCGGTCGGGTCCAGGCATTCGGTCTGGCCGGGCAGCTCCTCGATCTGCGCGCCGAGCAACAGCAGCAGATCCTTGATCTCGGGCACCCGCATGCGGTTGGTCACGCTCTTGAACGGCAGGCCGTGCATGGCGGCGATGACCGCGAGGGCCTTGGCGGTATTGCCGCTGGACAGTTCCACGATGGCGTCGCCGCGTTCGATGGCCGCGGGCAGGTCCTCGCGCACCATATTCCAGGCCGGGCGGTCCTTCACCGAGCCGAACGGATTGAGCATCTCCAGCTTGGCGTACAGGTCGATATGGCGCAGCCCGTGCACGGTCGGGTCGATCCGGACCAGCGGCGTATCCCCGATGGCGTCGAGAATGCTGTCGTACTTCATGAGCGGTTCCCTTTCACCGGCCAGTACTGTTCGTCCAGGCACCACGACCATCCGCCCGCGGCGCGATGGACCGCGACCGTGCGGGCGATGGGCTGCATCAGCGCGTGATCCGCCGCGAAATCCATGAAGTAGCCGGCCGTGTTCACGAAGGCCAGCAGATCTCCCGGCTCCGGTGGGCGGGGCAGCGTCACCTGACGGCGGGTGATCAGGTCGTCCTCGAGACACAGATTCCCCGCCAGGTACACACCGGTCGGCGTACCCGGGCGCGATGGCAGCAGCACCGGATCCATCAGCACCGCATGCTCTTCCGCGCTGATATCGCGCGAATTGGCCGCCAGCCGGACCAGCGGGTCGCCGCTGTGGGTGGTGCGCACCTCGGCGATCCGGGCCAGGGTGAGGCCGCACTGGTCGGCCAGTGCGCGTCCGGGCTCGATGTACAGGTCGTAGAGGTTTTCCAGCAGCAGCGTGGCGAACGACCGTTGCAGGCTGACGGATTCGCGATCGAGCAGCTCGTCCAGGTACCGCGCTCCGGCCGTGTCGCGGTAGGCCGGATACACGCCCAGCGCACCGCGCAGGGTTCCGGCTTCGGCGCGCAGGCCGTAGCCGTGGTTCTGCCAGGTCATGGGCGGGCGCAGGCCGAGGACCGCGGTGCCGAGTTCGGTGGTGTAGCGCTCCCATTCGCCGCGGTCGGCCAGATAGTTGACGCCGAAGCCGCCGCCGATGTCGATCGCGGTGGGGGCGAACCCGCGCCCCAGTGCCTCGTGCATGGCCAGCAGGCAGCCTTCGAGGGCGAGCGCCTTCTCCTCGATGCCGGTGGTGTCCAGGTGGTAGGACACGCCGAGTAAACGCAGCGCGGCCCGGTGCTCGTCGAGAACGTCGAGCACGTCGGCGAGTTCGCGGGCGTGCACCCCGAAACGGCTGGGGCGGCTGAGAATCGGCACACCCGGCGAGTCGAAGGCGGAGAGCCGGATCATCACCCGCGCCGGCGGCAGGCCGAAGCGTGTGACGATGGCGGCCAGTTCTCGCAGTTCCGCGCGGGAGTCGGCGTTCACCACCGCCCCCACCCTGGCTGCGAGCCACAGGAATTCGGCGTCCTTGGGGCCGGTCGCCATGATCCGATCGCCGCTGAACCCGGCCGCCAGCACATGCCGCAGCTCACCCAACGAGGCGACGTCCACCCCGCACTCCCCCGCCGCCAGCTCGCGGATCAGCGCGCTGGACCGGTTGGCCTTGTGCGCGAAGTACACCTCGCCGCTCAGCCGCCGCCGGTCGTACACCGCGCGATACTCCGCCGCGTTGGCCGTGATCTGCTCGGGTACAACGATATTCAGCGGCGAACCGAGCGCGTCCACCATGGCGGACAGTCGCTCCGGGACCGCGAGGACATCCCTGATCAGCTCGCTCATCAGCGGCGTCAGAACCAGCTCCGGCTTCACCTATCCAACCCCGTCCGAGCTCCGGCACCGCACCAGGCGCAAACCACCGTCTTGCTTGTAAATCCAGGGTAGCGACCAGTATGGAACCGGACCGCTTCTCACGACGCGAGGGGCAGCGAACGGGCAGCAGTCGCTCCCGGCGGCAAACTCGACCGAAGCGGGCACGAAGCGAACCATGCCTCGGTCAAGTGCTGACCAGTCGGATTTGATCCGATAATTCTCCGGGAGATTGCATTGTCAAGTACATGCTCTTGGTCATTCGTATAATTCGTTGTAGCGGAGCATATTACGATCCACCCGGCCATCGGAGGATGAATACGATGCCCACCACCAAACTGAAGGAATGCCCCCAGGAACTCTGGCTCGGCGACGTCGGCTATTCGAGCGGCGGAATCTGTTACTACATGAGCGAATACGTGCGCGAGAGCATGTGGAACGGGGTCAAGAAATTCTCCGAAGCCGTCGAAGTCGCCAAGAACGCGGTGCCCGCCACGATCGTGAAAGCGGGTAAGGCCAAGAACCTGCGCGACAAGGGCGGCGAAGCACACGGCAAAGCCCAGCAGGCCTACAACCAGATCCCCGCCGACCTGGCCGCCACCAAGGTCTATCGCGTCGGCCTCTGGTTCGGCAAGAACGGCAAGAACCCCGACAGCGCCCAGCACCAGAACCATGAGGCCGTCGTCCTCACCAGCGGCGGCACCGAAGTGGTCTTCTTCGAACCCAATTTCGGCTTCTACCACGCCGACGAGAACACCACCCGCAAAGCGGCGTTCGAAGGAGCGGTCCGCGCCCTCTACACCGGCAATGGCGAACATGCCGAGAACTTCCACTACCAGGAGGACCGCACCGTCAAATAGCGATGATCGACACCGCGTCGTGAGGCGGGGAACTCGCCGGAGCCGCGGATCGCCGATCCGCGGCTTTCGCTCATGACAAACGGAGTCCGCCGACGCAGTATGGGCGATGATGTGCTGAGCAGCACCCGCGCGGCCCACGAGTGCCACACTGGAGAGGTACCGACGAAGTCAGCTCGCACAAGGACACACCGACGCCATGGCCGCCAATCCCGACCCCGACGACCTGTTTCTCAGCGACGAGGAGCGGACGCACGCCCTCGACGCGCTCGGCAAGCACTACGCCGACGGGCGCTTGGACAGCGCCGAGTTCTACGACCGCTCGGGCGCGGTCGCCACCGCCCGCACCCTGGGCGCTCTCGGGGAGGCGTTCAGCGGCCTGCCCGGCGGCGTGCCGCTGACGCGAGTCAACGGGCAGGTGGCCAAGGTCCCCGTCAACGACAACTCCCCGGCGACGGGTGGCGACAACGCGGCGGCCGAACTCGCCGCGCTCCGCAACCGCGGCAACACCATCGACTCACTCGACTGGATCATCGTCGGTATCACCCTCATCACCTTCCTCGTCCTCCAGGTGATCGTGAGCTGGGACTACGCCTGGATCGTCTGGCCCTCACTGATCATCACCCTGAGCATTCCGCGCATGATCCTGCGATTCAGCGATTCCGACGAAGAGGTGTACGAGGAACTGAAGAAGTCCGACGCGGCCGCCCGCAAGAAGCGACTCTCCGAGGCCACCAAGCGGATCCGGGAACTCGAAGGCGGCGGCAACACCGGCGGCTGACGGTCAGTACAGCAGCACGCCCATTGCGGCCGCGACGGGAGAACAACCCGCCGCCGCAATCCCGGCTGACGCTCGGCCACGGACGGCACGACGGCAGTGCCAGTGCGACGAACTGCTGTCAGTCCGGTCGTTCGGCGTGTAGTGCAGTCCATTGTTCGGGCGGAAGAGACCGCGGTGGATACGGCGGCTGGGCCTCATTCCCCTGATTCCAGAGTCCGCCGATCTGCGGGCGCGTGGCGAGCCCGCGCGTCGGCGAGTTCGAAGTACTCCGCCGGGGCGAACGGAATGCGCCAACGGGCGGCGACTCGGCATGAGACACGAGGCACGAAATCAATGGCTGACGTTTGGATGGTCGTGTTACCGTCAGCAGCATGACGGAGGTCGACCTTCCTATCCTCGGCACGGAACCTCTGCCGGTCGAGTTCGCGAACACCGACTACGGCGGCGGTGCGGACCGCATCGACTTCCTGCGGAGCGCCGAACAGATCGATCGATGGTTCGCGCTCGTCCACCCGCCCGCGATCGAGGGTGAGATGGGACGTGCCGGTGAGCGGGTGCGGCAGTTGCGGGACGGTGTGCGTCACCTCCTGAGCGCTGCCGCCGACAGGGCCGCACCGGATCCGCGACGACTCGATATCGTCAATGAATTCGCCCGAGCCGCACCCACATTCGCACAGTTGACATGGACGCCGGATATTGCGCCCGCGGCCCGACGGTTCGACATCGCCACCGGCGCACCGGCTCTGCTGGGCCGCATCGCCACCTGCTGTATCGAATTGCTCACCGGGCCACAGTCGGACGCCCTGCGCCGCTGTTCGGGTCCGGGCTGCTCCCTGCTGTTCGTCAAGAACCACGCGCGGCGACGCTGGTGCCACCCCTCCTGCGGGCACCGCGACCGCCAAGCCCGCTACTACCGCCGTCATCATCCCCGAGAGGTGCACCCATGATCACCTGGCGTCGACTGCGCGAGCAGGACTTTCCCCTGCTCGCGCACTGGCTCGAACAGCCGCATGTCGCCCGCTGGTGGCATCACGAAACCTCGCCCGAGGCGGTCGCCCGCGACTTCGGACCCGCCACCCGCGGCGAGGAACCCTCCGAAGACCTCCTGGTCTTTCTCGACGGCCGCCCGGTGGGCCTGGTCCAGCGCTGCGCCTTGGCCGACTACCCCGACTATCGCGACGAGTTGGCCGCCGCGACCGAGGTGCCCGCCGACGCACTGACGATCGACTATCTGATCGGCGACCTCGACCGCACCGGCCGCGGCCTGGGCAGTCGCATGATCGCGGCCGTCGTCGAGGCGACCTGGACCGATCACCCCACCGCGACAACCATTCTGGTCCCGGTCGTCGCCGCCAACCGCGCCTCCTGGCGGGCGCTGGAGAAGGCCGGTCTGCACCGGGTAGCCGAAGCCAACCTGGAACCGGACAACCCGGTCGACGGTCGAACCCACTACCTCTACCGGGCGGACCGCACCCGCACCACCGCCCACACCGGACGCGACGACTCGCCCCGACACGCGGTGCGGTGACTCGACCGGCTGGACCGCCGAGCGCCCTCCGCATCCGAAAGGCGCTCGGCGACTTCGCGAATCACAGATACGGACGGGTGATCATCTCGATACCGTGACCGGCGGGGTCGCGGAAGTAGACCCCCCGCCCACCGTGCCCGGAGTTGATCTCACCAGGCCGCTGGAAGTGCGGATCGGCCCAGTGCTCCACACCCCCGTCGCACAGCTTGGCGTACGCGCGATCGAACAAGTCGTCGTCGACGAGGAACGCGTAGTGCTGCATCTGGATGTCCACCGGCGGTTCGGCGAACTGAAGCAACACCCCGTCCTCGCACAGCAGGTTGGTGAACACTCCCCACGAGGGCGCATCGGCGAACTCGAAGATATCCCGGAAGAACGCCGCGGACTCCTGACGGTTCTTGGCGGCGATGATGGTGTGGTTGAAACGTGCGGACATGAACTCTCCTGTCGTGATCGATCTGTCGAGCTGGTGATCATCACGTACCAGGCGGTGCCCGCGCGGCGCTCAGAACAGCACCGGGTCACCAATCCGTGTGTGGCACAAGGCCGTCCCGGTAGTCATCACGGCGAGTATAGCGCGGCGCAGGCCGACCACCGAAGGGCCGCGAGCGCCCCACATCGGCTACTCGGTTCCCGGCGGGGGCAAGGGAGTGAGGTTCTCGCCGTTGAGGATTGCCTGCATCCGGTGTTCTATATGGCCCTTCCATTCCGGGTGGGTCAGCACGTAGAGGCGTTCCTCCCGGATGGCACGCAGCATCTGGTCGGCGACGACCCGCGGGCTGGTGCCGTGGGCGAATAGTTTCCGCAGGTCGTCCATGCTCACTCCGGGCGGGAGCTGACTCGGGCCGACATCGGAGAGGCGGTCGGGGCGATTGCGGTCGGCGTCCAGGATGCGGGTGTCGACCACTCCCGGCATTAACACCGAGATCCGGGGCTTCAATTCGCTGCCGACGAGTTCCATGTGGACGGTTTCCGACAGCGCGACCACCGCGGATTTGGTCGCACCGTATACCCCGGACCCGCCCACCACACCCGCCACCGACGCCGTGTTGACGATGTGGGCCTCGTCATCCTGCTCGATCATGATCGGCAAGAAGCTGCGGTGACCGTGCACGACTCCCATCAGATTGACCCCGAGCATCCACGCCCAGTCGTCGAGCGTGCTTGCCCACGACGGCACGCCGCCACCGGCCACCCCGGCGTTGTTGCACAGGATGTGCACGGCCCCGTACCGCCCCAGGGTCGCGGCAGCCAGTGTCGCCACCTCGTCGGGATTCGACACATCCGTCACGATGCCGTGCACGTCCCCGCCGGCCGACCGCAACTCCGCCGTCGTCGCCGCGAGCGCATCCTCCTCCACATCGCTGAGAACCACCCGGGTTCCGGAGTCGAGGAATGCCTCGACCATCCCCCGCCCGATACCGCTGGCCGCCCCGGTGACAACGGCGACCTTGTCGCGCAGATCCCGCACCGTGCCTCCCTTTTCGCCCGGACAAGACCCTTCCCACCGTACGGCGGCGACAGGCACCGCACATCAGCCCGACGGGTGATGTCGCGAATCCGGTTCGACGCCCCCTGACCCGAACGACTATCGGGCACTTCGGCATGTCTCGATATCGGCGGTGGCCGCAAGTTCGCGGCAGCGAGCGGTTCAGTCGCCCTGGAGCAAGAGTCGGAACGACGGATGAGCGGGCGTCAGGGGCCGCACGGCGCGAAATTCCTTCTCATCCAACGTCAAGATGTCATTGGTGAGGTAACGCTCGGCGAGTACGACCGTGACCGCGTCGGCCAGGTCGAGGCGGAGGCCGCGATAGTGCTCGATGATTCTCTGGGCGACTCGGAGGTCATCACGGTCCACCTGCGGTACGAGCACCGCGCCCTCCTCGGCCGAGGTGAGCAAGTCATCGAGGACGAGATCGGCTGCGCGGCGGTCCTTTCCGAACCGCGCCACGAGCAGATGATCGACCTCATCCAGCACCAGCGGCGAGACAACCGCAACAGAGGTGGAGAGAAATTCGCGCGACCGCTCGTGCAGTTCCGCGGCACGGTCGTAAGCGGCGATGATGGCCGAGGTGTCGGCGATGAAGAAGCTCACTCGCCGTATGCCTCGCCGAGCAAGTCCTCACTGTTGGCGGCGAACCCAGGATCGCCGGAATCGAATGACGGCCAGGGCATTGCCGGAAAAACAAAAGAGCCGCAGGTCGATGACCTGCGACTCTGTCGTGGAGTGGAGCTAAGGGGACTCGAACCCCTGACCCCCACACTGCCAGTGTGGTGCGCTACCAGCTGCGCCATAGCCCCGTGTTCAGTTTTGTGTCAGCGGGGTGTTCCCCGCTGGCTTGAACGAAGTTACACCACCGCCGTTGTGCGGACCAAATCGCCTGGACAGGTGGGTGACAAGAGCGATCTTCGGAGGTAGGCTCGAACATATGTTCGACAGCAGGGAGGTCCAGGTGATGGGTGACGAGGAGCTGGTCGACGCATTGCGGAGGGCGCACGGGGCCGCCGCATTCGCACAGGCGGCGGAAATCACGGCCGTGCGGGAGTTGTATCGGCGGCATCGGGCGGCCAATGCGGCGCCGGGGGCCGGCGGGGTGCGGGCCGGGGAGTTCGCGGCGGCCGAGGTGGCGGTGGCGGTGCAGATCTCCGAGCCGGTGGCGGCGGCGCTCATCGATATCGGGTTGGCCCTGGACGAGCTGCCCGGGACGCGGAAGGCGTTCGGGGACGGACGGATCGATCTGGCGCGGGTGCAGGTGATCGCGGAGACCACTCGCGGGCTGGCCCGCGAGGTGCGGGAAGCGGTGGAGCCCAAGCTGATCGACGCGGCGACCCGCAATGATCCGGTGCGGCTGCGGCAGACGGCGCGGCGGTGGGTGGCGCGACTGGATCCGGACGGCGAACGGGAGCGGCGCGAGGAACGCGAGCACGACCGGGACGTGCGGATACGTGCCGTACAGGACGGGATGGCGGTATTCGACGGGCTGCTGCCCGCGGTGGGGGCGCAGACGGTGGCCAATCGGCTGCGGGAACTGTGCGGGCAGGTGTGCGCCGAGGACCCGCGCACCATGCCGCAGCGCCGCGCCGACGCGTTGGTGGCCTTGGCCGACGGGTCGCAGCGGCTGTGGTGTGCGTGCGGGCGCGGTGCGCGCTGCCCGAAGTCGGCAACCGCATCCGGAGTCGGCGGCGGCTGGGCATCCACCGCGACCGACCCGGCACACACGTACGGCGACCACGCCCCGCCCGCAGCCCAACCAGGAGGATCCGATACCGCACCCGGAACCCGCGTCGCGGGCGGTGCCTCCGCAACCGGAGCCGAATTCGCGGCGCCGCGCGATACCACCGAACCGGCACGGACCGAATGCCCGGCGACTCACGACGATGCCGGAGCGGCCGAGACC
Organism: Nocardia sp. CC213A; assembly: GCF_030766805.1. Lineage (NCBI taxonomy): Bacteria > Bacillati > Actinomycetota > Actinomycetes > Mycobacteriales > Nocardiaceae > Nocardia > Nocardia sp. CC213A. The sequence continues at coordinate 416,282 of NZ_JASFXA010000002.1, read as the reverse complement.
GAACTCCCGGCGACTCCGGAGAGCAGCCAATCGGCGCAGACCAGCCCCCCGGCGACTCCGGACGGCACCCAATCGGCGCGAAACGAACCCCCAGCGCCCGTGGGCGGCGCCCGATCGGCGCAGACCGGATCCGAAGCAGCTGGCGGCGACACCGCACCTTCGTGGACCGGACCCGTGACTCGCCGCGACGACACCGCGCCGGGGCGAATCGAACCTGCCGGCGTGGCTCCCGCAGGACCCGGGGCGCAGCCGCCGCGGCCACCGCTGATCCAGATCGGGGTGTCGGCCGAGACACTGGCCGGGCTGCGGAACGATCCCGCCATGCTGGTCGGGTACGGGCCGATCGATACGACATTGGCTCGGGAGCTCGCGAAGTACGCGCGGTTCGAGGTGGTGCCGGAGCCGCCGGCACCGGAGGCGGGGGCGCGGCGGCCGACGTCGTCGCAGTCACCCGAGGATGTGCGGGCCATCGACGGGGTGTGCCGATTTCCCGGATGCGGAATGCCCGCCACCGATGCCCAGCTCGCGTATGTCGAGGCGACGAACGCCCGGCCGCGGCTCCCCGGTATGGCGCACGTGGCAGCGTTGTGCACGCGGCACCACCGGCTGAAGATGCTGGCGGACCGGGGAAGTCAGGCGTGGCGGGTGCGTCGCGCGGACGCCGATCGGATCGTGTGGACCGACCCCAGCGGCGAAACCCACACCACGACGCGCGAAGGTGCGCGGTATCTGTTCCCGCACACCGATATCGACGCCCCCACGGTGCCGCCGACACCCTACGAGCGGGTGCACGTGCCACCGCCGCAGCCAGTGCGCACCGTCCCGGCCGATCTCACCTACCCGATCGACGGGCACGCCCTCATCCACCCGCAGCTGTCCCGCTGCACCCCCGACAACGATATCCCCGACGACCTACCGGTGAACCACACCGCGTCCTTCCGCCGTTGAGCACCCGCCTGCGGCGTGCGCACCGCCACGGATCACCCGCGGGGAGCGCAGCGCCGCTCCTTGCGGGCGACGGCCCCGGGGACCTTCGAACCTCCGTCCACCGAACAACGACGGTCGTGTCGTCAACCGAAGTCATGCCGGAGGTTCCGCTCACAGGGCGAGTCGTCCGATGCGGCGGATGCGGCAGCGGACAGTCGCTCCGGCACGGCTGCCTCGCGCCGGGCCCGGGGGGTGCGCGGTGCGATCTGAACTGAACACAGCGCGACTGGACTGAACACAGCTTGTCCGGCACAGAGAGCGAGCCGCGGGTCCAGTGCCCGCGGCTCGTTCGTGCGGTCTCGTTGCGGCCGTTCCCACTCAGTGCCGCTGCATCCATCCGATGCTGTGCGGCAAGCGGATTCGGGGATCGGTGCTACGAGCGTCCCGCGTCGGCGGCGTGGCGAGGGCCGTACACGCGCGGGCGCCGATGCGCCGGCCCCGCTCACTTGGCGGCGTCGAGCACCCAGTCCTTGTTGTTGACGTCGATCTCGCGGCCGTCCAGGAAGACCGACGGGGTGCCCGCCGCGCCACCGCTGGCCGCCTCGAGGGCGGCGATGGCCGCTTCGGCGTGGTTGCGGGCGGAGTCGACGCGGTCGCCGGAGGTGATGCACCGCTGGGCGGATTCGGGGGCTCCGGCTTCCGCGGCGATGGCGGCCAGTTGCTGGTTGTCCAGGTCGCCGCTGCCTTCGGCGGGCTGCTTGTCGGTGAAGAGGAGTGCGTGGAACTTGGCGTAGACGGGGCCGTCGCCCTCCTGCGCCACGCATTCGTTGGCGGCGACGGCGCGGGTCGAGTAGTCCTTGCTGCCGGACCGCTCGTCGAGGAAGTTGACCAGGCGGTAGCGGACCGCGAGCGTGCCCTCGTCGATCTGCTGGGCGATCTCCTGGCCGTAGATGCGTTCCAGGGAGCCGCAGGCGGGGCACAGCGGGTCCTCGTAGATCTCGACGGTCTTGGCGATATCGGGCTTGCCGAGCACGATCGCGCCATCGGAGTCGAGGGCCACGCCGACCGCCGGGTCGTGCGCGGGACCGTAGCCGTCATTGCGGATCTCGCTGTCGCCGCCGCTCCACTGGAACAGGGCGAACACGATCAGCGCGACCACCACCACGGCCACCGCCCCGAGGGCATAGGTGGTCTTGTTGGACACCGGACGCGGGGTGTAGTTCGTCGTCGGTTTGCTCACGGCCACCACTCTGCCGCAACCCACCGCCGCGCGGGTACGCAACCCGTCCGAACGCTACCGGGTCAACCCTGCGGGCGGGTCGTCGTGGCGGCCGTCGTCTCGACCAGCGGCTTGCGCTGCAACGGTTCCGGCACGATCGCCCACGCCACCGCCGCCGACGCCAGCAGTGCGCCGGTGACCGCGAGCGCGAATCCGTACGAGAGGTGTTCGGCCAGCAGGCCGACCGCGTACGGGCCGAGCACGGTGCCCAGGTCAGCCGACATCTGGAAGCCCGCCAGCACCGGTCCACCGCGCCGTCCCGCGCCGACGATATCGGCGACCGCGGCCTGCTGGGCGGGGGTGAACATGCCGGACCCGAGGCCCGCGACGAAGGAGGCGACCAGCAGCCAGGGCAGGTTCTCGGCGAAGCCGAGTCCGGCCGTGCCGACCGCGCACAGCAGCGTGCCGCAGATCAGGAACGGCCTGCGGCCCAGACGATCCGACCAGCGCCCCGACTGGAACAGCACCACCGCGTTGCCCGCCGCGAACACCGTCAACGCCACCCCGGCCAGGGCGGCGTCGTAGCGCAGTACCTCCACCACCAGCAGCGGCACCAGCGCCATGCGCACCCCGAACACCGCCGCGCCATTGCCGAAGTTGGACCACAGCACCGCCCGGTACTCGGATTTTCGCACCGCCTCCCGGAAGGTCATGACCGGGGTGTCACCGAGCGCCTCGGGCCGCACCAGCGGCGAATCCTTCAGCGCCAGATACACGATGGCGCTGGCCACCAGCAGTGCGACCGCGTAGATGACGAACGGCGCGCGCAATCCCAGTCCGGCCAGCGCCCCACCCACCAGCGGACCGGAGATGGAGCCGATCAGGAAGCTGGTCGAGTACACCCCGGACACCCGACCCCGCTCCGTCGGCGGCGACATGCGGATCACCAGCGCCAGCGACGACACCGTGAACATGGTCGACCCGATACCGCCGAAAGACCGCAGCACCAGCAGCTGCCAGTAGCTCTGCGCCAACGCGCACGCCCCCGTGGACACCGCCACGATCAGCAGCCCGCCCAGATAGACCGGCCGCTCCCCCAGTTTCTGCACCAACCGCCCGCTCATGGGCGCGAACAGCAGTCGCATCAGCGCGAAGGCGCTGACGATCGCCGAGGCCGCCGCGACGCCCACCCCGAAGCCGCGCGCGTACTGCGGTAGCGCCGGTGCGACGAGCCCGAATCCGATGGCGATGGTGAATGCCGCCCCCACCAGCACCCAGATCTCGACCGGCAGGGATTTGGATCTGCTCACTCCGATAGCGCCTGTCGCACAACTTCCTCCGCGGCCGCCTGCACCTGGGCCAGATGCTCCGGGCCCTCGAACGACTCCGCGTAGATCTTGTATTTGTCCTCGGTGCCGGAGGGCCGGGCCGCGAACCACGCGTTCTCGGTGGTTACCTTGACCCCGCCCAGGGCCGCGCCGTTGCCGCGCGCGCGGGTCTGAATGCCGGTGACGTGCTCCCCGGCGATCTCGGTCGCTGTGATCACATCCGGCGTCAACGCCGCCAACCGGGCTTTCTGTTCCGGGGTGGCGTCGGCGTCGGTGCGCGCGTAGGCCGGGCTGCCGTAGCGCTTCTCCATCTCGGTGTAGCGCGTGGACGGGCTCTGCCCGGTGACGGCGGTGATCTCGGCGGCCAGCAAGGCCAGCAGAATGCCGTCCTTGTCGGTGGTCCACACGGTGCCGTCGCTGCGCAGGAAGGAGGCTCCGGCGCTCTCCTCACCGCCGAATGCCAGGCTGCCGCTGAACAATCCGGGGACAAACCATTTGAAGCCGACCGGCACCTCGTACACGTCGCGGCCCAGCACCCGGACCACCCGGTCGATCATGGCGGAGGTGACCACCGTCTTGCCGATCTTGGTGAGCGCATCCCACCCCATCCGGTTGGCGATCAGGTATTCGATGGCCACGGCCAGGTAGTGGTTCGGATTCATCAGTCCCGCATCGGGAGTCACGATGCCGTGCCGGTCGGCGTCGGCGTCGTTGCCGGTGGAGATGTCGTAGTCGTCGCGAATCGACACCAGTGACGCCATGGCGTAGCGCGAGGACGGGTCCATGCGAATGCGTCCGTCGCTGTCCAGGGTCATGAACCGCCAGGTGGGGTCGACGAACGGGTTCACCACCTCGAGTTCGAGGTCGTAGCGCTGCCCGATCTCCTCCCAGTAGTCCACGCTGGCGCCGCCCATGGGGTCGGCGCCGAGCCGGATGCCCGCGCCCCGAATGGCGTCCAGATTCAACACGTTCGGCAGATCCGCGATATAGCGGTCCAGGTAGTCGTAACGCTCCACCTTGCCGGCCAGCGCGTGCGCCAGTGTCGTGCGCTTCACCTCGGACAGCCCGTTGCGCAGCAGATCGTTGGCCCGCGCGGCGATGGCGTCGGTGGCGACGGTGTCGGCCGGACCGCCGTGCGGCGGGTTGTATTTGAACCCGCCGTCGCGCGGCGGATTGTGCGACGGCGTCACGACGATGCCGTCGGCCTGATGCCGGGTGCCGCCGCGATTGTGCCGCAGCACGGCATGACTCAAAGCCGGTGTGGGCGTGTAGCGGTCGCGCGCGTCGATGATGGCGGTGACGTCGTTGGCGGCCAGCACCTCGAGCGCGGTGGTCCACGCGGGCTCGGACAGGGCGTGCGTATCGCGCGCCAGATACACCGGCCCGGTGATGCCGCGGGTGGCGCGATATTCCACGATCGCCTGTGTGATGGCGAGTATGTGCGCCTCGTTGAATGCGTTGTCGAGGCTGGACCCGCGATGCCCGGAGGTTCCGAAGGCGACGAGCTGCGCGGGATCAGCGGGATCCGGGATCCGGCTGTAGTAGGCCGTCACCAGGTGCGCGACGTCCACGAGGTCCGCGGCCCGGGCCGGTCGACCGGCTCGATCGTGGGCCATGCTCGGGCCTCCCTTCCGTATCGCCTGTGCCCGGCTGGTCATCAGGATCACGGCAACCCCCCGTGCGCCGCGCCCAGGAACAACTGGGCGGCACCGGCACCGAGGAAGGCCGCGGCCAGGCTCGCCACAACGCCGATCACGACGTTCGCCACCGCATAGCTGTAAGCGCCCTCCTCAGCCAATCGAACCGTCTCGTATCCGAACGTACTGAACGTGGTCAGCGCACCGCAGAAGCCCGTTCCGGCCACGGCGAGCAGCCAGTGGTTTGCTCCCGCGCCGATCAGTGCGCCCAGAATCGCCGACCCGGTCACGTTCACCGTCACTGTGCCCAGTGGAAAGACACTAGCGAATCGACGGGCCATCGCGCGATCCACCAGATAACGAACCGGCGCTCCGACCATGCCGCCGAGCGCCACGAGCAGCATCGTCACGCGCGCTCCCCCTGCCAGGATTCCACCGGCGAGAGTGTCACGGTGAGCGAATTCAGCAGGTCCGCATTGGTTTCCACGAATCGCCGCAGCACGTCGGTGTCGTCGACGATCATCACGAGCACGGGTAGCCGGTCGGCCAGATCCAATAGTCGAGTGGTGTGGATATCCGCCGACGCCCCGAATCCCTCGACGCCGCGCCACACGCTCGCCCCGGCCAATCCGGCATCTCGGGCACGCCGCACGATCTCGTGGTAGCGGGGGCGATGCTGCCACCGGTCGTCCTCGCTCAGCAGCACGGTGAGCCGCGAGGCGGGCCGCCAGCGCGCACCCGTCGGGTCGTTCATCGCCTGCCCCCTTTCGCCGTGCCTGTCCCGGTCCGTCTCCACCACCGCGTCGCGCCCGCCCCGATCACGACCGCGCCCACCGACGCCACCACCGTTCCCCCGAGATAGCCGAGCGCGGAAACCGTCCGCCCCGATTCGAGCAGTGTACGAACTTCCACACTGAAGGTGGAGAAGGTGGTGAAACCGCCCAGGACCCCGACGCCCAGAAAGAGCCGCGGTAGCCGCCGGGCAACCCAGATCTCGGTCACGCACACCGTGAGGACGCCGATGGCGAGGCACCCGACGACATTGACGGCCACGGTCTGCCAGGGAATGTCCCCGCGCTGGGGCAACCACGCGGCCACACCGTAGCGCAGGCTCGACCCCAGCGCGCCGCCCGCGGCGATGGCGGCGAGGGCCGGTGCGTCGGATCGCGCGAACGTTGCGACCACCACCCCTCCGCCTCGATTGCCAATTCGTTGCTGTTCGGCGTGTTGCTGAGGCCGAACGACACCTCGGGACTGCGAGGATAGTGCCGCCATCTCAGTGTTGTCCCATCGGCCTGGAGGAGCGAAGTTGACGGTACGGCAGTCGATCAGGGGGTTGCTGGTCCGGAGCTCTGTTATCGCCGCGGCCGTAGCGGCGGCTCTGGCGAGCAGTCTCGGTGCGACTCCGGTCGCCCACGGCGCCATCTATCCCTTTCCGGACCCCGACGCGTTCTACGCGCCCCCGGGCAATATCGGCGCCTTCGCCCCCGGCGATGTCATCAACAGCCGCATCGTCCCCGCCCACGGCTATCCGGGCGCGACGGTGTGGCAGCTGAACTACCGCTCCACCAACTCCGCGGGCGCTCCCATCTCGGCGGTGACCACGCTCATCCTGCCCGGCGGCGGCGGACCGCGGCCCATCGTGTCGTATCAGCCGTTCGTGAATTCCCTGGGCACGCAGTGCGCTCCGTCGCACAGTCTGTTCGACGGCAGCCTGCAGGAGGCTCCGGCGCTGAATCTGCTGCTGGCCCGGGGCTGGGCGGTGGCGGTGCCGGATCATCTCGGGCCGACCAGTGCGTACGGCGCGGCCCGGATGGGCGGGCAGATCACCCTCGACGGCATTCGGGCGGTGAAGCGCTTCGCCCCTGCGGGACTGGGTGATTCGCCGGTCGGCCTGGCCGGATACTCGGGTGGCGCCATGGCGACCGGCTTCGCGGCCGCACTGGCGGCGGAGTACGCGCCGGAGCTGCCGATCGTCGGGGTGGCCATCGGTGGCGTACCGGTGAATCCCGGCAAGATGGCCCTGCAGATCGGCAATGCGCCGCATCCGCTGTTCGGGCTCGGCTTCGCGGTGGCGGTCGGACTGGAGCGCGAGTACCCGGCGGAGATGAATCTCGACGACGCGCTCAGCCCGGCCGGTCTGGCATTGCGCGCGCAGATCGCCAATGCCTGCGTGAACGAGATCATCAGCGCGGGCGCGAACCACTCCATCGGCGAGATGTTCCGTCCCGGAATGGAAGCCAGCGCCAACAACATTCGCATCCTGCACGAGAACAGCCTGGAGATCTATCCCGGCGTGCCGCGCGCGCCGGTCTATCAGTGGCACGGCGGCAACGACCAGGTGCCACTGGATCTGGCGCTCAGCGTGGCGGGACGCTACTGCCACGCCGGCACCCCGGTGCTGTTCGACGTGATCCCGGGAGCCGATCACGGCACGGCCATCTTCTCCGGAGCGCCGCGCGCCTTCAACTACCTGTCGGATCGTTTCGCGGGCCTCGCGGCCCCGTCCAACTGCTGAGCACGGACCGCCGTCGCGCTCGGCAGGGCGCACCGGTCACCCGCGCGGGCCGTCGTCGGGACCCACGCACCGCGTCGAGAAGTGCCCCGTCCACGATCGCGGACGGGGCACTCCCGGTATCGGCGCACCGCTCCGGCGCGTGGGACTCAGTGCGCCAGTACGGGTTCCCCTTCGGCCGGGACCGGCACGGTATTCGGCATGATCATGCCGGTGATGACCGCGCCGACCAGGAAGATGCCCGCCGCCCACCAGAAGGTGGTGGTGTAGCTCTCCACGGCGGCCTGGGCCAGCACGCCGGGGTTGGGCGGCAGGTGATCGGCGACGTAGCCGTCGAAGGCGCTGGCCGCCAGCGTGCTCAGCAGGGCGGTGCCGATGGAGCCGCCGACCTGCTGGCTGGTGTTCACCATGGCCGAGGCGACGCCCGCATCGGTGTGGTGCACCCCGGCGGTGGCGCCGGCGAAGGCGGTGGACATGGCCGCACCGAGACCGACGCCCATGATGATCAGGCTCGGCAGGATGTGGCTGGCGTAGCCGGTGTCCACGCCGATCCGGGTGAGCAGCACCATGCCCAGGGTGGCGAGCAGGTAGCCGGACACCACCGTCACCCGCGGCCCGACCCGCGGCAGCACCAGCGACGGCACCGTGGTGGAGGAGATCACCATGCCCGCCACCATCGGCAGGAACGCCACGCCGGTCACGATCGGGGTGTACCCCAGCTGCTGCTGCATGTAGTAGGTGAGGAACAGGAACATGGCGAACATGCCGATGCCGATGGCGAATACGGTGAGGTAGGACGCCCCGCGGGTGCGGTCGGCGATGACCCGCAGCGGCAGCAGCGGATGCGCTACCCGCTGTTCGATCCAGAAGAACACCGCCAGCAGCACCGTGCCGCCGATCAGGAAGCCGAGCGTGGCGGAGTCGGTCCAGCCGTCGGATTCGGCCTTGGAGAAGCCGTAGACGATGGCGAACAGCGCCGCGGTCACGGTGATGGTGCCGGGAATGTCGAGTTTCGGCCGCTCCGCGGTGGTGACGTGCTTGGCCAGCAGCAGCACCGCGCCGATCAGCGCGACGGCCGCGAAGATCAGGTTCACGTACATGACCCAGCGCCAGGAGGCCCATTCGGTGAGTGCTCCGCCGAGCAGCAGACCGAGTGCGCCGCCCGCACCGGCGATGGCGCCGAAGATGCCGAATGCCTTGGCGCGTTCGCCCGGTTCGGTGAAGGTGACGGTCAACAGCGACAGCGCCGCCGGGGCCAGCAGCGCACCGAAGACGCCCTGGGCGACCCGGGAGGCGACCAGCATCTCGAAGTTGGCGGCCGCCCCGCCCACCGCGGAGGCGACGGCGAAGCCGACCAGGCCGACGATGAAGGTGGTGCGCCGACCGAACAGATCGGAGAGCCGTCCACCGAGCAGCAGCAGGCTGCCGAAGGCGAGCGCGTAACCGGTGATCACCCACTGCCGGTCGGCGTTGGAGAAGCCGAGATCGGCCTGCGCCTCCGGTAGCGCGATATTCACCACGGTCGCGTCGAGCACGACCATGAGCTGGGCGACGCCGAGTACCGCGAGCACCCACCAGCGCAGGGCGTGGGAGCCGCGTCGACCGGTCGGCGGAGCCGGTTTCGCTATGTCGATGGTGGAAGTCATGCGGTGTCCTCGTCCCGTACACTTAGTGGAGGAAGGCCCTCCGGTTTCCTGTCAGAAGTTACCATCAAAACGGAGAGATAGCCTCCACTTAATCCCGAAGGTTGCTAGCATATGGGTGTGAATCACGCCACCACCACGGCCGCAGCGGCCGCGACGACCCCCTCGGGTCGTCCCGCCACGGGACAGCCCACCCGTCGCCTGCGCGCCGACGCCGCCCGCAATCAGCAGCGGATCATCGCCGCCGCGCGCGAGCTGTTCGCCGAGCACGGACTCGAGATCACCCTCGACGACGTCGCCGACAAGGCGGGAGTCGGTGTGGGCACCGTGTACCGCCGCTTCGCCAACAAGCAGGAACTGATCTCGGAGGTGTTCGACCAGAACGTCAACGAGTTCGCCGCGGCGGTGGAAACCGCCCTGCACCATCCCGACCCGTGGACGGGCCTGGTGGATCTGTTCGAGTACGCCTGCCGCCACATGGCCACCAATCGCGGCCTGAGCGAGGTGCTGCTCGAGATGAAGGACAGCATGGAGCGCTTCGAGTGCATGCGCGACCGCGTCCGGCCCGGCATGTTCCAGGTGGTACAGCGCGCCAAGGACGCCGGAGCGCTGCGGCCCGAGATCGAGTCCGGCGACTTCTTCGCGATGGTCAATATGGTCGACGCGGTCGCGGGTTTCGCCCGACCGGTCAACCCGGACGTCTGGCGGCGCTACATGGCGCTGATCCTCAACGGCGTGCGCGGCGACGCGGTCCCCCGCATCCCCCTCGACGTGCCACCGCTCACCGAGGAGGAGGTGGAGCGGGGCAAGGCGGCCATGTGCATGAACCGGAAACGGTAGCGCCGATCACATGTCCGGTTTAGAGTTGGACGCATGACCAACTCTTGGGTGAACTGGGCCGGGGATCAGAGCTGTACTCCGGCAGCCATCGCCGAACCGGGCTCGCCCGAGGAAGTCGCCGCCCTGCTCGCGCGAGCGGAGGCCGCCGGACATACCGTCCGAGTGGCCGGATCGGGCCACTCGTTCACCGACACCGTCTGCACCGACGGCACGCTCATGCGGCTGTCGAAGATGAACCGGATCCATTCGGTGGACCGCTCCAGCGGACTCGTGCGCGTCGACGCGGGCCTGACGCTCAATGCCGCCAGCAATTCCCTGCACCCGCTCGGCCTGGCATTCCCCAATCTGGGTGATATCGACGTGCAGACCATCGCGGGCGCGACCGCGACCGGCACGCACGGCACCGGGGCCAAACTCCAGAACCTCTCCGCCGCCCTGCATTCGGTCGAGATGGTGCTGGCCGACGGCAGCCGGGTGGAGCTGAACGAGCAGACCGACCCGGACGGCTGGCGCGCGGCACGGGTGAACATCGGCGCACTCGGCGTGGTCACCGCGGTGACGCTGCAGATGGTGCCCTCCTTCGTCCTCGAGGGCATCGAACGGCCACTCCCGCTCGAGGACGTACTGGCCGATCTGGATTCCCACGTGGACGGCAACGAGCACTTCGAGTTCTACATGTTCGCCCACAGCGACATCGCCATGACCAAGCGCAACAACACCGTGCAGCTGCCGGAGCAGCCGCGCGGGCGGGCCGTCGAATGGTTCTCCGACATCCTGATCAACAACCACGTGTTCGACGCCCTGTGCCGCCTCACCCGCCGCACCCCCGCGCTCATCCCCCGGGTGCAGCAGTTCTCGGCGCTGGCGGGTAGCTATCGACGCCAGGTGGAACGCTCCTACCGGGTGTTCGCCAGCCCGCGGCTGTTCCGCTTCACCGAGATGGAGTACGCCGTCGCGCGCGAACACTCCGTGGACGCCATTCGTGAGATCAAGGAGGTGGCCAAGCGGTTCGACACCGTCATGCCCATCGAGGTGCGGTGGGTCGCGCCCGACGACGCCTTCCTCTCCCCCGCAGGGGGGCGTGCCACCTGCTATATCGCGGTGCACCAGTACGCCGGGATGGAGTACGAGCCGTACTTCCGGGCGTGCGAGGCGGTTTTCGACCGGTATGGCGGTCGTCCGCACTGGGGTAAGCGGCACTTCCAGACGGCGGCGACCCTGGCCGAGCGGTATCCGGAGTGGGAGCGGTTCGCGGCGGTGCGCCGGCGCTTCGATCCGAACGGCCGTTTCGCCAATCCGTACCTCGATCGGGTACTCGGCCCGATACGCTGACCTGCGACAACTCCCGTTCCCGCCCGGTCGGTTCCGGATAGTTCCGGACCGACCGGGCTTTTTCATGTGGAACGGGCGTAGGATCATTAGCTGAAAGATCGCTCGTCGAAGTACCCCGAACCAGCGCGCCCGGTCCGGGCGTGCCACACCTACGGAGGTTTCGATGTCGCTCATGGACAAGGCCAAGGAGGCCGCGCAGAAGGCCAAGGAGCAGGCCGACCGCATGGGGAACAAGATCGAGGATCAGGCCGACGAGTTCGAATCCAAGTTCCACGAGGCGACCGGCGACGCCAAGCGCCGGGCAGACGAGGCGCGGGACAAGGCCGAAGGCGCCATGCGCGACGCCAAGGACAAGCTCGGCGGCGGGCGGTAGGCGGGAGAGCACGCGTGACCGACGAGGACAACAATCTCACCGCGACATCCGACGAACTCGCCGAGAACATCAGCGATACCGCTGGCGAGTGGGCCGAACGCGCCGGGGACGCGGCGGGGCAACTGGCCGAGAAGGCCAGCAGCGCCGCCGCCGAACTGGCCGACCGCGCTCAGACGGCCGCGGCCGAATTCGCGGATATGGCCAAGGCATTGGCCGACAGACTCGCGGGTGAGGACATCCAGAAATCGCTCGAACAGGCTCGTGCGAATCTCGAGGGCGCGGCCGCCGACGCCATGCGGGCGCTCAACGAGATCGTCGAGAACCTGAAGAACAAGATGGGCGATTCGTAGTATCGCGGGTTCTCGACCCCGGCCGTCTGCGGGCCGGGGTCGAGAACCCGTCCGCACGGGGGATTCACAGGGGACATGCCAACACCACAGAGGACGGAGTACGTGAGCGCACCGAGCAGCGTTTCATCCGACACGAGCGCGGTTCACCCTCGATCCGCCGTCGAACCCAGGGTGTTCTGGCCCGCCGCCATCGTGGTGGTCGCGTTCACCGTCTATGCCATCGTGTTCCGCGATACCGCCGCCGAGCAGGCGAAAGCCTTGCAGGACAATGTGATCGGCGGAATGGGCTGGTACTACATCGTCATCGTGTCACTGTTCGTGGTGTTCGCGATCTGGTTGGGGCTGGGCCGATTCGGCGACATCACCCTCGGCGACGACGGGGAACCGGCCGAGTATTCGATCACCGCCTGGCTGGCCATGCTGTTCGCCGCCGGGATGGGAATCGGGCTGGTGTTCTGGGGCGTCGCAGAACCGCTGTTCCACTACGACGATCCCCGCCCGGGCGTGGGCGATACGGACGCCCAGCGCGCCGACGCGGCCATGGTGCAGACGTTCCTGCACTGGGGAATCCACCCGTGGGCCATCTACGTGGTGGTGGGACTGGCCATCGCGTACTCGATCCACCGCCGCAAGCGTCCGGTGTCCATTCGATGGGCGCTGGAATCGCTCGCTCCGGAACGCATTCGCGGATGGCGCGGTGACCTTATCGACATCGTCGCGGTGATCGGCACCGTATTCGGTGTGGCCACCTCGCTCGGGCTGGGCGTGCTCCAGATCTCGGCGGGCCTGAACTACCAGGGCTGGATCAACCAGCCCGGCAAGGGCTTTCAGGTCGTGCTCATCATCGCAGTGACCCTGCTGGCCACCGTCTCGGTGGTGACCGGCGTGGACCGGGGCATCAAATGGCTGTCGCAGATCAATATGGGGCTGGCGGGCATGCTGCTGCTGTTCGTGCTGGCGGTCGGTCCGACGCTGTTCATCGTCAACGACCTGGTGCAGAACATCGGCACCTACCTCCAGCAGTTGCCCAAGATCAGCCTCTACACCGGCGCGACCGAGGGACCGAAGGGCACCAACTGGACGCAGCAGTGGACGGTCTTCTACTGGGGCTGGTGGATCTCCTGGGCACCCTTCGTGGGCGTGTTCATCGCCCGTATCTCGCGCGGGCGCACGGTGCGTGAATTCGTGGCCGGAGTGCTGTTGGTGCCGACGCTGCTGACCTTCCTCTGGTTCAGCGTCTTCGGCGGCGCCGGGCTGTTCCGCGAGATGTTCGGCGGCGGTGGACTCATCGGGCCGGAGGGTCCCGATCGCGACAGCGCGCTGTTCGCCCTGCTGCACACGCTGCCCGGCGGCGCGCTCACCGCGGGCATCGCGATCCTGGCGATCGTGCTGTTCTTCGTCACCTCCGCCGATTCCGGTGCGCTGGTGGTGAATATGATCTCCTCCGGCGGCAATCCGGAGCCGCCGGTATGGAGCCGGGTGTTCTGGACCTGCTCCATGGGCACCGTGGCCATCGCGCTACTGGTGGCCAGCGGCGAGGGCGCACAGGCGCTCACCACCCTGCAGACCGTGGCGGTGCTCATCGCGCTGCCGTTCAGCGTGGTCATGCTGGCCATGTGCGTGGCCCTGGTGCGCACCTTCCGCAGCGACCGCGCGATCCGCACCGGCCGGACGCCGAAACGCGCGGGGGTGGGCTGAGTCACGAACCACCCCACCGACGTTGGCAACTTCACAGCTAATAGACCCGGTCGCCGAGGCGAAATCGCGGCTCGATCCGCCTTAGACTGCGCCCGGCACTAGTGAACCGGCGCGGATTGGATTCAGCGGATCATGTTCAAGGGTTTCAAAGAGTTCCTGATGAGGGGCAATGTCATCGATCTGGCGGTGGCGGTCGTCATGGGCACGGCCTTCACCGCCATCGTGACCTCGGTCACCAAAGGGCTGATCGAACCCCTGCTGGCGATTCTGGGCACCAATGGTGAACTGGGCCTGGGCTTTCAGATCGTCGGCGACAAACCCGCCACCTTCGTGGCGGTGGGGCCGATCATCAGCGCGGCCATCAATTTCGTCATGGTGGCGGCGGTGCTGTACTTCGTGCTCATCCTGCCGATGAACCACCTGAAGAAGCGATTCGCCGCCCCGACCGAGGTCAAGGCCGATCCCACCGAGCTGGAGTTGCTCGCCGAGATCCGCGACCTGCTGGTGGCGCAGCGCGCCGTGGGTGACGGCAAGCACGCGCTGGCGGCGCGTGCCACCGGCGACGGGCCGAACGGCGATTCGGCCACGAAGTAGCGCGAACGGCCGTGCCCGGCGCGGGCGTTCTCCGTTTCGGGCTATCGTCGTTAACCGAACCATTGCCAACACGCGAGGCGAGGAGGCGCGACGATGGGCCGGGTCCCCCGCGGGCAGGTGCCCGCACCCGATTCCGACAGCGCGGACACCCCGCTGCCCGGACGCTGGGCCATGCTGGCGGTGCTGTGCGCGAGCCTGCTGCTGGTGGCCATGGACGCCACCATCCTGAATGTGGCGCTGCCCTCGCTCATCCAGGACATGCAGCCCAGCCCGATCGAACAGCTGTGGATCATCGACATCTACGGCCTCGTCCTGGGCGGCCTGCTCATCACCTGCGGTGCGCTGGGCGACCGGCAGGGCCGAAAGCGACTGTTCCTCATCGGTTTCGTGCTGTTCGGCCTCGCCTCGGTGGTGGCGGCGACGGCGCAGCAGCCCTGGCAGCTGATTCTCGGGCGGGTGCTGCTCGGCATCGGCGGCGCCATGGTCATGCCGTCCACGCTGTCGCTGATCCGCACCATCTTCACCGACGACCACGAACGCACGCTGGCCATCGGCATCTGGGCGGCGGTCGCCGGAGCGGGCGCATGCGTGGGCCCGGTCGCCGGTGGTGTGCTGGTGGAGCACTTCGGATGGTCGGCGGCCTTCTGGGTGAACGTTCCGGTGGTCGTGGTGACGGTGGTGGCCGGTATCGCGCTGCTGCCGGAATACCGCGCACCGCAGCAGGGTGGCCTCGACCTCACGAGTGCGGCGCTGTCCATCGCCGGTGTGGTGGCGCTGGCCTGGAGCATCAAACACCTCGCCGCGGGCAGTGTGACGGTGCTCGACGCGGCGATGCTGCTGGTGGCACTGGCGCTGCTGGCGTTGTTCGCCCTGCGGCAGCTGCGCTCGGCCGATCCGCTGCTGGATGTGCGGTTGTTCCGCAATCGCACCTTCCTGGCGGCGGCGCTGGCGACGCTGGTGGCCATGCTCGCCATCGGCGCGGCACTGTTCCTGATCTCGTTGTGGCTGCAGTACATTCACGGCTACTCACCGCTGGAGGCGGGTGTTCGCACCATTCCGGCGGCGGTGGCGACGCTGCTGGGGTCGCTGGCCACGCCGTGGCTGCTGCGCCACGTCGGGGTGCGCACCGTGCTCGGCGTCGGATTGTTCGCCCTCGCCGCCGGTTTCGCCGTGCTGGCGATCTCGCCGGAGCCCACCGTGTACCCCGTGGTGGCGCTGGTGCTGGTTGCCCTCGGGCTCGGGGACGGGCTCGCGGTCACGACCGCCGCCGCGGTCATGGTGGCGGCGGTGCCGCCCGAGCGTGCGGGTCAGGCCGGTGCCGTCGAGGAGACCAACTACGAACTCGGCATCGGTCTCGGGGTGGCACTGCTCGGCAGTATCCACGCCCGGATCTTCGCCGCCCATGTGACGGGATTGCCGCTGCGCGGCGATGATCTCGATACCGCGCAGGGCTCCGTCGGCGGTGCGGCCTATGTGGCGAGCCGTGCGGACGGTCCGATCGCCGAGCAGATCCTCACCACCGCCAGCCACGCCTTCGACCTCGCCCTCACCACCACGGCGTGGATCTCGGTGGCGCTGGTCGGCACGGTGGCGCTGCTCACGGTGACCCTCGTCCCGCACGGCTTCAAGGCCACTGCCAGCCACTGACGGTCACAGCCGGTGACGGCGGGAGCCCGCCCCGGCGTCTGCTCGGTCGGACCGGCGGCTGGCCACCGCACGGCCTCCTTCGGCCCGGGGTCGTCGGACCACCGCGGCGTCACGCCGGCCGGCTGGAACCGATGCCCGGCCGGTCGCTCCGCGATCGGCCGATGCGGCGGTTCAATTCGAACTGCGCGCCGCGCGATGTGGGCGCAGCTGTACCTGCCGACCGAACTGTTGCGGGGTCGTCAGGTGCGGGCGGGTGCGGCGTCGGACAGCAGGACCGATTTCAGTTGGGCCAGGCCGGATCTGATGCGGGCCTTGGCGGCGGGTTCGCCGATGCCGAGGCGGGCGGCGACCTGGCGGTAGGTGAGGCCGCAGTAGAAGGCCAGCATCACCGATTCGCGTTGGCGCGGGCTGAGGGCGGTCAAACCCGTTCGTACCGCGTGTTCTTCGTGGCGACGCACGATCTCCTCGGCCACCACGTCGGCCGGGCGGCGGTAATCGCTCGCACCCCAGCGGTTTTCGTACCCATAGGCGGTGCGTTCGCGGCGCACGCGGTCCACCGCCTGATGGTGGGCCAGGGCGCACAGCCAGGTGAGGGCATTGCCGCGCGCCGGGTCGAAGGCGGCGGCGCTGCGCCAGACCTGGAGGTACACCTCGTGACAGGTCTCCTCGGCGTATCCGATGTCGCGCACGACGACCCGCACCCGGGAGAACACCAGTGCGCGGGTGGCGCGGTAGAGCCGGTCGTAGGCGTCGCGGTCGCGGTCGCCGACACGGCGGAGCAGATCGTCGTAGTCGCTGCCGCGGCGGATCGGGCGGGCGGCGGCGGGCGCCGCCGTGGTACAGGGTGGTTGTGACATGAGTGAAGCCCCCGGTGGATATGCAGGATCGCGGACGGGCGTCGAGGTTCTGGACGCTCGCTTGTCACTGCGGAATCCATCCGGGGACAGGGGATCTCGGCTCCGCAGTGCTCAGGCTACTCCGTCGGCGAAATGCACATCGGGGATCTTCGCCAGGTCACTCAGATTCGCAGACCCAGCTCCACGATGCCGCGGGCGACGGCGTGCACGGTGACCCGATTGCGCCGGGCGTGGGCACGAATGAGCTCGAACGCCACGGTGGTCGTGGTGCCGTGCGCGTGGGCGATGACGCCCTTGGCCTGTTCCACCACGATCCGCGAGGTCAGCGCGTGCCGCAGTTGGGCGGTGGTGCGTTGGTGCTGGCGCACCTGATGCCTGCTGAGAATGTGCTCGGCGGCCATGGCGGCCAACAGTGCGGCACGGTGCACGTCGCGTCGCGACCACGGTCGCGGCTCATGCGAATACAGGCTCAGCACACCGGCTTCGGTGTCGTCCACGCGCATGGGGATGGCGGCCACGGCGCAGATGCCCTGCCGTCGCGCCAGATCGGCGTACTCCGGCCAGATGTCACGGTAGCGCTCGATCTCGGTGATGGTCATGGGTGCTCGGCACGAGAAGGCCACCGCGCCGGGGCCGTCGCCCCGATCCCACTGGCAGGCTTCGAGGTCCAGCAGTTCCTCGGGCAGCGCCCCGAACAGTTCCGGCTGATCGGGCAGCCGGACCGCGACGGTGACGCCGTCGGGCTCCAGTACGCCCATGGCGCTGCGCAGGACCAGCAGCTCACCGTCTGACACCGCCATCACCCCGATCGCCGGACATACGTCTCCGCCGCGAAAATGAACTCCCGTGCCGCGCCGCCCAACTTCCCATCGTATGAGAACGTGAAGCTTCAACGCCAATAGCCGTCTCATTCCGGCTCGAAACATATGCTCCGGTCCACCACTCCCCGCGCCACCTGGACCAGCGAAAGCCCGTGGGAGAAGGCGTATCCGCGCATCCGCGCGTAGGCGTCGGTCACTTCGATGCCGAGCTGGGCGCTGGCCATCCCCGCGGCCTGGTGGATCCACCGGCTCGACGACGGCTGGCCCCAGCGCCGCGCCTCCCCCTCGGCCGCCAGGACGAGGCTGGCGGTCACCAGGTCGGCGACGTGCAGGCTCGCCGTCACCAGCCGGGGGCCGGGCCGCCCGATCGCGTCCCGGTACAGATCGAGCGCGCCGAGCCGGGCTCCGCCCAGGCGCAGCGGAATCGCCAGCAGGGATCCGCGCGGGGCGGCATCACCCAGCGCCTCGGCGAATCCGGGCCAGCGCTCGACCTCGGTGGCCAGGTCGGGAACGGCGACCGGCACTCCGTCGTCCACCGCCGACACCGCCGGCCCTTCCCCGGCGGTGGCCTGCGCGGCCTCCACCCGGTCGGCGATCTCGTCACTGGCACACCAGGGTTGCAGTCCGGCATCGCGCTCCTCGAGCACGATGGCCGCCCGCCGCACCGGCAGCACGTGCACGCAGGCCCCGCACACGGCCAGCATTCCGCCGCCGCCGTCGCGCACCGACCGGAGTAACTGTCCGGTCAGCTGATCGAACTGTGCAGCACCCATCCCACCGAACCACTCCACGACACCTTGTTGGCAGCCAGTATCCGCAGGGTAGCCCGGCCGGTCCAGAGTCGAAAGTCCCTCGTGCACAGCACGATCGGTCGGTACGTTCCCGATGCGGCGGCTACGATTCCGCGACCGTCCGGTGCGGGACACCGAGCCGGGACAGGCCGCGCAGATCGTAGGTGTGCGTGGCGATCGCCCCGAACAGCAGGCCGATCCCGAGTCCGAGCACCGTCATCCAGATGCCTTGGCTCAGGCCCGCTTCCAGATGACCGTCGAAGAACAGGATCGCGCGCACGGCCAGGTAGATCTGGTGCATGGGCTCGAAGGCGGCCAGATCGGCGATGTAGCGCGGGGTCGCCTCGATCGGAATGGACCCGGACGAGGACGGCAGTCCGAGCACCACGAACAGGACCATGTTCACCACCAGCCCCGGCGTGCCGAAGGCGGCCAGCACCGACAGCCCGGTCACCGCGACCGCGACCACGGCCAGGGTGCCGTACAGGAACAGCGTGAGCGGATGGTCGACGGGCATGTCCAGCAGGGTGGCGATGCCGAGGAAGATGGCGGACACGATGGGCGCGGTCACCACCGCGACACCCCATTTGAGCAGCAGCGTACGCCGGCGACTGATCGGCGCGGGCGGCGAATTCCGGTAGTAGGGACCGTATTCCGCGGGCGCGTAGCCGAGCGAGGAGTCCACCAGCGAATGGATGATCATGGCACCGCTGAAGCCCGCGAACAACAGGATGAGCGTGTAGAAGAAGGCCGACAGCCCCTGTCCGGTGCCCTCGGGCAGCGGACGGTAGGGCGCGATGTCGATATTGATCGGCTCGGCGAGTTGCAGGCGCGCGGCCCCGGTGAGCGCGGCGGCCGCGGTCTCGCTGCCCGGCGGCGGCCGCAGCTGCGCCTCCACCCGCTCGGTGAGCTGGGTGCCGACGGTCGCGTTCACCTCGCGCATGGCACGATCGGTCACCCGCTGCATGATCGAGGCCGCGTAGGTGCCCGCGCGCGGGTTGGTATTGACGGTGATGATGGGCCGTTCCACCTCGCCGGGCACCACGGCGGCCGCGCCGAGAATGGCCATCCGCTTGGTGAAGTCCCCGGGGATGATGATGGCCCCGTAGACCTGTCCGTGCTGGAGTTGCCGCCGGGCCTCGTTGATGCCGAGCGGGCGCAGGTCGATCTTGTCGGCCGGAACCTTCTCGACCATGGCCGCGGTGATCTGGTCGCCGAAGTTGACGGGCTGCCCGTCGAGAGTGTCGCCGACGTCCTGATTGACCAGCGCGACCGGGAAATCGTGCAGATTCTTCTCCGGGTCGGCGGTGTAGCCGAGGTACATGGTGCCCAGCAGTGCGGCAAGCAGGCTCACGACCGCGATCGGGAAGACCCACCCGCGCGGGGAGAGGTGGCGTCCGGATGCGGGGGCCGTCGCGGCGGCGGGTTGGCCTTGGGGTGCGTTCGTCTCATCCACGTGCGCACCGCTTTTCGCCTCGGGGGCGCTCTGGTTCGTCATAGCCTTCGCCAATGTAGGCAGTGGCTACAAAGTAGTCAATGCCAACATTACGGATGTGTCGGATATCCTGTGCGGACCATGTCCATCCGTTCTCGCTACCACCACGGTGATCTGCGCTCGGCGCTGCTCCAACGCGCCGAGGCCACCTTGCGCACAGTAGGGGTGGACGGCCTGTCGCTACGCCAGCTGGCCCGCGACATCGGCGTCAGCCACGCGGCCCCGAGCCGCCACTTCCGCGATAAGCAGGCCCTGCTCGACCAGCTCGCCGCCACCGGCTTCGACCGGCTGGGCGAATGCTTCGCCCACACCGTCACCGAGGGTCCGGTGACCGAACGCCTCTACGGCATGGCCCGCGCCTACCTGCGCTTCGCCGTCGAGAATCCGGAACTGCTGGCCCTCATGTTCGCCCGCAAACAGCGCTCCACCTCCCCCGAACTGTCCGCGGCGGTGCAGCGCGCCTTCGCGGTGCCGGTGGACCTCATCGCCGTGGGACAGGCCGAGGGCGAGATCGTGGCCGGTGACCCCAAACGCCTCGGTTTGACCGCCATCGCCGCACTACAGGGCGTCGCCACCATCGTGGCCTCGGATTTCACCAGCGACTACGACGCCGACCAGCTGCTGACCGATATGGTCCGCCACCTCACCCACGGATTGCGTCCCCGCCCCTGAGCGATTCCCGCCCCGGCAGCCGCCCGGCTACGGTGTGTGACGTGACAGTGGAGGGCAGGCAGTACGGCGGGCGGGCCGTGGCCGAGCGCAGGGCCGAGCGACGGCAGCGCTTCCTGGACGCCGCGACCAAGATCTTCGCCGAACGCGGCTACGCCAACTGCTCGCTGGCCGATGTGTGCGCGGCGGCCGGACTGTCCAAACGACAGTTCTACGAGGAGTTCGAGACCCGCGAGGACGTCCTCGTCGCCGCCTACGACCGGATCCAGGACGAGGCCGGAGCCGCCATCGCCGCGGCGCTGGGCGATCTCACCGGCGGCGATCCCACCGCCGCCGTCACCCGGGTGCTGGCGGCGTACCTGGCCTCCATCGACTCCGATCCGTACCGCGCCAAGGTGGCCTTCATCGAGGTGGTCGGCGTGAGCGAGCGCATGGAACAGCATCGTCGCGCCCGTCGCCACGCCTGGGGCCGGGTGGTGCTGGCGGCACTGGAACCCATTGCCGGATCCGGTGCGCGGGTGCGTGGCAATCCGGCCCTGGCCACCAGCGCCCTCATCGGCGCGATCAACGGCCTGGCACACGAATGGCTGCTGGAGCAGCCTCGCCCACCGGTCGACGAGCTCGTGGAACTGCTGGTGCCGATCGCGGTCGCCCTCATCGACCGCTGACGGCCGGATCAGCCGAGCTGGCGTTGGAAGTAGGTGTACTCCAGCGCGGTGGTGTACGCCCGCTCATCATTGTTCGAGCCGCCGCCGTGGCCGCCCCGAGTGGCCTCGTAGAACAGGTACGGGTGCCCCTGTTCGGCCAGCCGGGCGGCGAATTTGCGGGCGTGCTGCGGGCCGACCCGATCGTCGGTGGTGGTGGTCCACACCAGCGGTTCCGGGTAGACCACCCCGGCCTTCAGCTGGGCGTAGGGCGAGATGGCGGCGAGGAAGGCGCGCTGCTCCGGATCGGCCACCGTGCCGTATTCGTCCGCCCAGGACGCCCCCGCGGCGATCTCCTCGTAGCGCAGCATATCCAGCAGCGGCACCGCGATATCGACGGCATTCCACAGGTGCGGGCGCTGCACGAGCTGCACGCCGACCAGCAGCCCGCCGTTCGAGCCGCCCTGGATGCCGAGGTGACGCGGCGTGGTGATGCCGCGGGCGATGAGATCCTGTGCCACGGCCGCGAAGTCGTCGTAGGCGCGCTGCCGGTGCACCCCGCGCGCCGCCTCGTGCCAGCGCGGCCCGTATTCACCGCCGCCGCGAATATTCGCCAGCACGTAGACGCCGCCCCGCTCCAGCCACAGCCGGCCCAGCACCCCGTCGTAACCGGGCGTGGACACCGAACCGAACCCGCCGTAGGCCGACAGCACGGTGGGATTGGTGCCGTCGAAGGCCATCCCGGCGGGCCGGACCACGAAGTAGGGCACACGGGTGCCGTCCGGCGAGGTGGTCTTCCGCTGCTCCACCACGTAGCGCGACGAATCGAACCGGGCCGGAGCCATTTTCACCGGGGTGGCCACGCCGCTGGCCGTATCCAGGCTCAGGAGCGTGGCCGGGGTGAGGAACGAGGTCACCGACAGATAGGCGATATCGCCCGCCGCGTCGGCGTCCACGGCCTCGACGGTGGCGTTCTCGGGCACGGGAACCGGTGCGGCCGACCAGGTTCCGTCCGGAAGCGGGGTGTGGACGGCGGCGCGCCCGCGCACATCGTCGAGCGAGGTGACCACGATCCGGTCGCGGGTGACGAGGACGCTGCCCAGCGCCTCCCGTGGGCCGGGCACATACACCGGCACCGGCCGCATCCGGCTCGGGTCGGCGGTGAGCTCGGCCACCCGCAGCGACAGCAGGCTTCCGGCGGCATGGGTGACGCCCGCGACGGTCCAGTCCTGCCGCAGACCGATCAGCAGTCGATCGCCGATCAGGCCCTCCAGGTCGTGCTTGGGCGGGATGCCGAGCGGTTCCGGCGCGCGGCCGTCGAAACGGCTCACCTCGTGCTCGAAGAAGGTGGTGCCGCGCCGGATCAGGCTCATCCGGCCGCCCGCGCCGTCCTCCAGCAGCACCGGCTGGGTGGCGAGTTCGTCGGCGGGGTCGCCGCGCAGCACCTCCACGGCGGCGTCGAGTGGCTGGCCGCGCCGCAGCTGCTTGACGATATAGGGGTAGCCGGAGGCGGTGACCTCACCGGGCCGCCACTCCCGCGAGACCAGCAGCGTATCGAGGTCGAGCCAGGCCGCGTACTGCTTCCCGCGAGGCAGCGTGAACCCGCTGTCGACGAACGCGCCTGTGGTGCGGTCGAATTCCCGGACGGTCACGGCGTCCTCGCCGCCCTCGGACAGTCGCACCAGACATCGGGTGTGCCGGACCGGATCGCAGTCGATGCCCTTCCACACCCAGCTCTTGCCGTCCGCCCGCGCGACCGCGTCGAGGTCCAGCACCGTGGTCCAATGCGGTTGCGGTGACTCGTAATCGGCGCGGGTGGTCTCGCGCCAGATGCCGCGCGGATGCTCGGCGTCCTGCCAGAAGTTGCCGACCCGCCCGTGTTCGAGCCTGGGCACGGGGATCCGATCGGGCGAGTTGCCGATTTCCCGGGCCACCGCGAGGTTGCCGGGGAAGTCCGGATGCCGTTCCAGCACATCGAGAGTCCGCGCGTTCTGGTCGGCCACCCACTGCCGCACCCGGGGGCTGTCGAGCTCCTCCAGCCACAGGTGCGGATCCTGCGCACCGTCCGCCGTACCGCATGCCGCGATCACCGCGACCACCACGGTCGCCAGCCCCGTCCGCCACCACCTGCCCACGCCACCCATGAAGCCCCCTTCGGTATCGGAACCACCCTGTCCACCCACGGTCGAGAATGACCGATGGTCGACGAGG
The DNA here is from genome assembly GCF_030766805.1 of Nocardia sp. CC213A. Classification (NCBI taxonomy): domain Bacteria; kingdom Bacillati; phylum Actinomycetota; class Actinomycetes; order Mycobacteriales; family Nocardiaceae; genus Nocardia; species Nocardia sp. CC213A. The sequence continues at coordinate 392,691 of NZ_JASFXA010000002.1, read as the reverse complement.
CGGTGGCGTGGCGCGCGGGATCGGTGTGTCAGCCGCGCGCCCGGTCGGCGATATCGAGCGCCGCGAGGTACCCGAACACCAGCGCCGGACCGATGGTCGCCCCCGGTCCAGCGTAGGTATGGCCCATGACCGGCGCACTGGTGTTGCCCGCCGCGTAGAGCCCCGCGATCACCGAGCCGTCGGCCCGCAGCGCGCGGCCGGCGGCGTCGGTGTCGATGCCGCCCTTGGTGCCGAGGTCGCCCGGCACCAGCCGCGCCGCGTAGAACGGGCCCTTGGTCAGCGGCCCGAGACTCGGATTGGGCTTGTTGGCGATATCGCCGTAGTAGTGGTCGTAGACGCTCTCGCCGCGCTGGAAGTCCTCGTCCACCCCGTTGTCCGCGAAGCCGTTGAAGCGCTCGACGGTGGCGGTCAGGGTGGCGGCGGGCACGCCGATCCGCTCCGCCAGTTCCGCGATGGTGGCCGCTGCGACCAGCACGCCGGACTCCAGCCACGCCTCGGGCAGCGGGGCGCGGCCGGGCAGCGTGGCGAACATGTACCGGTTGCGGTACTTCTTGTCGAAGATCAGCCAGGCGGGAATGTGCTCGCCCGGACCGTCGCCTTGCCCGAAGTCGCCGCCGTACATCCGATGCACCGCTTCGACATACGGCAGCGATTCGTTCATGAACCGCTCACCCCGGGCGTCGACGATGATGCTGCGCGGCAGTGACCGTTCGGTCAGCGCGAACCACGGCCCCTCGGGCAGCGGGATGGCGGGCCCCCACCACGCGTCGTCCATGAGGCGCACGGCCGCACCGAGTTTCAGCGCGGCGGTGATGCCGTCACCGGTGTTGGTGGGCGCGCCGGTGGTCCACTCCGAACCGACGGGCTCACGCTGGTACTTGCGCCGCATCTCGGCATTGTGCTCGAAACCGCCGCAGGCCAGGATGATTCCGTGCCGGGCCCGCCACACCTCGGAGCGCCCGTCGCGCTCGACGCGGGCGCCCACCACGCGATCGTGCTCGGTGATGAGTTCGGTGAGCGCGGTGCCGAGTTCCACGGGCACCCCGGCCGTTCGCAGCCCCAGCATGAGTTCGCCCATGAGGGCCGCGCCGAGGCCGCGCAGGCGGCGACCGCGCAGGTACGCCCCGATGGCCCGCGCACCGACCCGCAGCATGGCGGCCGGACCACGCCAGGTGCGCAATCCCACACTGATCCAACGGTATTCGGACTGCTTCACCACGACATTGGTGGGCGCGGTGCTGTAGGGCGGATGCAGGGTGGCGGCGTCCGCGCCGAGGCGGCGGGTGTCGAAGGGCAGCGGCTCGCAGGAGCGTCCGCCCGCCCGGCCGCCGGGGGCCTCCGGATAGTAGTCGGAGTAGCCGCGCACCCATTCCAGATGCAGTGGGGCGGTGTCGATCAGGAAGTTCAGGGCTTCCGCGCCGCGGTCCAGGTAGGCGTCGATCCGCGCTGGATCGGCGTGCGGCCCGACAATGCCGTGCAGGTAGCGGCGGGCCTGTTCGAGGTCGTCGGCCGGGGCCTGCTCGCGCAGCACCCGATTGTCGGGAATCCAGACACCGCCGCCGGACCGTGCGCTGGAACCGCCCCAGTACGAGGACTTTTCGATGACGACCGGGTGCAGGCCGTGGGCGGCTGCGGTCAGCGCGGCGCTCATACCCGCCGCACCCGAACCCACCACGAGAACGTCGACGACGCGCTCGGCAGTTTCCGCATCCGAGCCCGAAATCTTCACGACGGTCCTTTCAGATCTTGTGCGAGCGGAAGGTTACCCGCCGGTCACCAGCCGGGCGAATCGGGCCGCACGCCCCGTCGGGCGAGCGGCTAGATTGACTGCGGGTCGGACAGTCCGAATGGGAGAACACAGGTCCATGGAACGCAACCGCGGCATCGCCGCCACCGGCGCACTCGCCCGCGCCGCCGTCCGGCTGTCGTTCGCGGTCGGGGTTGCCGCACTCGCCACGACGGCCGCGATCACCCCGGCCGGGGCGGAGCCGACCGGATGCGCCGCCGCCACGACAACCGCACTGCCACTGCGGATTCCGGTGCTGGACTGGGCGGAAAGCATCGGCGTCGACGCTCGCGGCGATATCTGGGTGGGGCGCATGTACCGCAACGCGGTGGAGCGCTACAGCCCCTCCGGTGAACTCACCGCGACGGTCCCCGTGGCCTTCCCCGGCGCGATCGCCTTCGGCCCCGACGGCCTGCTGTACGTGAACACCGGCAATGCGCCGTTCTCGGCCCTCACTCGCTCCGGCGGCGTCGTCCGTCTGGATCCGACGGCCGCCGACCCCCGACCGGAGCCCTTCGTGAGCGGCCTCGGCATGGCCAATGGCGCGGACTTCGACGCGGCGGGCAACCTCTACGTCGGCGACACCACCGCCGGGGTGGTCCGCATCCGTCCCGACGGCACCGTCGACACCGAGTGGACCGAGCGCGCCCCGAAAACCGTCAGCGCCGACGGCCTCGCCGTCAACGGCATTGCCGTACACGGTAATTCGGTCTACGTCACGATCATGAGCAGTCCGGCCGCCCGGGTGCTCCGCGTCCCCCTCGACGATCCCGGCCGTCCGAGCGTGGCCGCCGACCTCGCGGCCGCCCCGTTCACCGCCCCCGCTCTTCCCGACGATCTCACCGTCGGCCCGGACGGCCGACTCTACGTCGCCACCACCAGCGGCCACCTGGTGCGCCTCGACCCGGACACGCACACCACCTGCACCGTGCTGACGGGCGAACCCATGACCGCGGTGACCACCGCCCCAGACTCCGACCGGGAACTGCTGGTGAGCACCGAAAGCGGCACTGTGCTGCGGGTCCGGCTCGCGTGAACGCCGGTGACCTACGATCGACCCACCGCCGCCCGAGCGGCCCACCGGGATTCGCTCCGACCCCGGCAGCGGGCGCGCCGAGGAGCTGACAGGTGACCACCGAACAGATTCGGCGCCTCGAGGGGGCCATGGTGGACGGCCGCCGGTGGCGGGTGGGGACGCATCGGAAGACGGTCGTCGAGCAGCCGGGGCTCGGGGCGATGGCACGGCGGGTCGTCTGGGCGGCCTTCGATGCGGATGGCGCTGTCGCTACGTCGTTTCGGATCGATAACGATGGTGCGTACCTCGACATCGAGGGGGTGGCGCTCGAACTGCCCGACGACGCGCTCATCGGTGTCGCGCATCCGCTGCACCTCGGCGACGCCCGCGCACGGTGGCGTGCGGTGTACTCCGAGCGCGGGCTGGCACAGCCGTTCGCTCAGCTCGATCGTGACGTGTACGCCTGCACGGCGGCGGAGGCCGCGTCGAATCGCTTGGCCCGCTTCGACAATCGCCGGGTGGCCACGGCACGGGTGTTCGGGCTCCAGCGGTTCGGCTGGGTCCTCGCCGACCGGTGGGCGCACCGCCGCGTCGACGCCCGCCACGACGTGACGCTCACCCTCGACCGCGGCATTCGGGGCGGGTTCCACGACGACCCCGACGAGCTGCGCATCTTCGGGGTGGAGGTGAGCGGCGGCGTCTTCGGGGCGCTGGAGCCCGTCGCCGCCTCGGAGCTGCTGCGACAGCTGGAACGGCTCTCCCGCTGACGCTGTTAGTGTCGATGGGACCACTGGCGCGGCGCTGTCGCATCTCGCGCCGCGCCGACGAGAATGGTCCTCCCGTGAAGTATCTCCCCCGCATCATCCTGTTCCTGGCGATTCCCGCCCTGCTGTTCCTCCTACCCTGGTGGACGCTGGTCGCCGCGCCCACCGACGGCGCGAGCACGCTGTTCTGGCTGGGTACGGCGGTATTTTTGCTGGGCTACGCCGTGCTGCCGACGACCATGCTGCTCGGGCACGGGAGCAGACAGTCGGATGCGGCGTCGATCGTGGGCGACACCCTGCTGGGCGTGATGTGGGTGCTGTTCAGCTGGTCGGCGATCGGCCTGGCGGCCGGGGTGGGGTTGTCCGTCGCGGGGGTGGATGATCCGGCGCGCTCCCGTCTCGTCGCGGCGGGGGTGCTCGCCGTCTCGGTGGCGCTCAGCGTCTGGGGCGTCGTCGAGGCACGTCGGGTGCCCCGGGTGCGCACCGTGGAGGTGCCCATCCGCGGTCTCGGCGCGGGCCTGGACGGGGTGCGGGTCGCGGTCGTCACCGATACCCACTACGCCGCCACCGACCGGCTGCGCTGGTCCGAACGCGTGGTCGAGGTGGTCAATGCGCTCGAACCCGATATCGCCTGCCATGCGGGCGACCTCGCCGACGGCTCGGTGGAGAAGCGGCACGCCCAGGTCGACCCGCTCGGCAAGGTGGAGGCCCGCCTGGGCCGCTACTACATCACCGGCAACCACGAGTACTTCGGCGACGCCCAGGGCTGGATCGACCACATGACCTCGATCGGCTGGCAGCCCCTGCACAACCAGCACGAAACCCTCACCCACGGCGGCGACAGCCTCGTCCTGGCGGGCATCGACGACCCCACCGGCACCGCTCTCCCGGGCCACGGCCCCGACCTCACCGCCGCCCTGGACGGCGCGAACCGCGACCTCCCCGTCATCCTGCTGGCCCACCAGCCCAAGCAGATCATCGAAGCCCAGGCGGCGGGCGTGGCCCTGCAGATCTCCGGCCACACCCACGGCGGCCAGATCTGGCCCTTCCGCTACCTGGTCCGCCTCGACCAGCCGGTGGTGGCGGGTCTGTCCCGGCACGGCGCGACCCAGCTCTACACCAGCCGCGGCACCGGCTTCTGGGGCCCGCAACTCCGCGTATTCGCCCCGAGCGAGATCACCCTGCTCATCTTGCGTGCGGAACGACCCGCTGCCCGCGACTGAGCGGATATCGCGCGCTTCGCGATTCGCTCCCGCGCGAGGCCGCGAACGTACCGCCGGACCCCCGTGACGTCGTAGCCGTGGGACCGGTGTCCGCCGGGTCCACCACACCCTACGCGGATTCCGGGCGGGCGTCGGGCCGCTCAGTCACGCGGCGGCGCGGCCAGCCGGAGCAGTGCGTCCCGAAGGTCGGGGCGGGGGCTCCGATCGGCCAATTCCATGAGCGCGGTTTCCGCGACGGCGGCGACGAGCAGGGCTGCGACCGGTTCGGGGTCCGTCCAGCCGATCGCGGCGAGATCCTCGGCGATGACGCCCGCGGCCTGCCGATTGCGTTGCGCCACTTCGTCACCGAGCGCCGCCTCGGTGCGGGCCTGGACGAGCAGGGCCTTGGTGGCCGGTTCGGCGAGGCAGCCGTCGAGATAGACCTGGATGCCGGTGGCGAGGCGTTCGGCCCCGGGCCGGTGGTCGGCGATCCGGTCTCGCACCCGCTCGAACAGGTGGTCGTGGAAGGCGCGGTGCAGGGCGAGGATGTAGTCGTCGCGGCTGGGCCAGTGCTGGTAGAAGCTACCCTTGGCCATATTGGCGGTGGCGGTGATGGAGTTGACCGACAGCTTGGACAGGTCGGAGGTGGCCAGCAGGGCGCGGCCGGCGTCCAGCAGGGCGCGGCGGCCCGGTTCGGCGGATCTCATGACACCGATCCTGCCCGGTGCTCGAGAAACGGCCGCACCGCGTCGAGGAACAGCCCCGGGTGCTCGCTGAACGGTTCGTGCCGGGTGGGCAGCGTCGAGATGCGGGCGTGCGGCAGGGCACGGGTGATACCGCGTCGATTGAGCGGCCACGGATTGATCGGATCGCGCGTACCCCACACCACCTGAACCGGGGTGTGTGACAGCAGCGGAGCCTCGGCGACCAGGTCGCATCGCGGATCGGCAAGGCTGCGCCACAGCGAGCAGTAGACGGCCAGCCGGGCCGGATCATCCGGAACCCGTTGCGCCCGTTCGTAGATGGCGCGATGTCCGGCGTCGCGCAGCGGCCCCAGGTAGGCGCGGGCACTGGGCCGGACGAGGTGGCGCGCCAGTGCGGGCCGCCCCATCGCTCGACAGACCAGACGGGTCGCGATGTTCGCCGGGGTGAATCCGGCGGGCTGCACCAGCACCACCGCCCGCACCCGTTCCGGCCGGAGCTGTGCCGCGCGCACCGCGGCATAGCCGCCGACACTGTTGCCGATAATGGCAACGCGTTGAATTCCCCTCCGCCCCAACGCATCGACCACCTCGACCGCCACCTCTCCGAGACTGTCCGCGGTCATCTCCTCCGGGTTCGCGGCGGACGAATCGCCGTAGCCGGGCCAGTCGACGCCCGCTACCGGCAGCTCCCGAGCGAACTCCGCCGCGACGGCATCGAAATCGCGATGATCGCCCGGATTGGCATGCAGCAGTAGCACTCCCGGCACATCGCCACGTTCCGGTCCGGACAACCACACCGCCACGCTGCCGTGGCGCGTATCGATGTCGAGGCGGGCAGGGCGGTTCATCGCACGCCCCCCGTGCTCGACCGGCGGCGCCAAAGGCCCGAGCAGCGGTGCGACCACGGTGCAGTCCACCGGCCGCGCCCGCTCCGGGTCCAGGGCATTGAGCACCTCCGCGACCGCGACCGGGTCCGATGTCAGGCCGTAGTGCTCGCTGAAGTCGGTGGCGCACACATCCTGTAGCACCACGTTGCGCGCGTTGGGTCCCTCCAGAAGTCCGGTCGTGTACGGGGTGGCGATCTCGTCGTATCGGCTGACGATGCCGACGAATTCGGTCTCGGGCAGCAGCCGGGGATCGGCGCGCAACAGATCGATCATCGGCGAACCCGGCGACATCTGGCACGGTCCGCAGTCCGCGACGATCGCCGCCGCGCCCGGCAGATCACGGACGCGGTCGCCGAACATGGCCAACCCGCTGACGGTCGTCCCGTGAAACGGCCCACCCAGGCCGATCAGGCGGGCGATGGTCGACGCGCCACCCAGGTGGTGCATGTAGAAGAAGGGCACCGCGGCACCCATCGAATGCCCCACGACATCCACCCGGTCCACACCGGTCGCGGTGCGCACGCGGTCGATGAACCCGCCGATCTCGGCGGCGCTGCGTTCCACCGGAGCCAGCGCGCCCACCGCGGGCCCGAGCGCACCCGTGCCGTAGGTGGTGGTGAAGACGCAGTATCCGGACCGCGCGAGCAGGGGCGACAGCGTCTGCCAGGTCACGGTCTCATTGCCCAGCCCGTGCAGCAGTACCACCGGGCGCGGATGACGCTCGTTCGGGCGGCAGGACCAGTCGTTCGCACCCGGCGGCGGCTGGCCCGGGGCAGCGGCCTGTGCCGCCAGTCCGGCCAGATAGCTGTAGGGCACCGGCTCGTCCCGCTCGGCCGCGGCCGTACCCGCGGCCCCACCCAGGAGCACCGCCGCCGTGGCGATCAGTGCCGCGCATCGTGTCACGAATTCCACCGCATCCCTTCCTGCCGAAGCACCGGGCGGTCACCACATCGACGGAGTGACCGACCGGTCGGTCATAGGCTACCGCGTGTGACACCGCCCTGGGAAGGGCGTTCGGAGAACGGAATTGCGAGCCGCTACCTCTTTCGCGCGACGTAGTAGCTGTTGAAGATGTCCGCCTCGATATGCTTCACCTCGACGGAGGCGAATCCGGCGTCGTGCAGCATGCGGGTGGCGAGCTGCTCGCCCCACATGGTGCCGAGCCCGTCACCGTCGAGCGCCAGCGACACCGTCATACAGTGCATGGTGGAGATGGTGTACATGGACGGGCCGAGCGGATGCTCCATATTCTCCTCCAGATTGCTGGAGGCTTGGATATCCACCATCAGGAAGGTGCCGTCCTCCCGGAGCACATCGGCGATGCCGCTCAGTACGCGCGCGGGATGCGCCTGATCGTGGATCGAGTCGAAGGCGGTGATCAGGTCATAGTTGTCGACCACGCCCAGATTCGTCACATCGCGCACCTCGAATCGGGTATTGGTCACGCCCATCTCTTCCGCCTCCGCACGACCGGTGGCGATGCCCTCCTCGGAGAAGTCGTAACCGACGAACCGGCTGTTGGGGAATTCCCGGCCGAGCAGGTTCAGCGCATGCCCACTGCCGCAGCCGATATCGGCGACGTCGATGCCCTCCCGAAGCCGCTCGGGCAGACCCGGCACCAGCGTGATGGTGACATCGATCAGCGCGACATCGTGAATCGCGGAACTCTCCTCCGCCATCAACTGCTGGAACCGGCCGTACTTCGAGTAGGGCACGCCGCCGCCCCGCCGGAAGCAGCCGACGACATCGGATTCGACGCTCGCCGCCAGCGGGATGTACTGGGTGAAGGCGGCGACATTCTCCGGACCGGCCGCCCTGGCCAGCGCCGCCGCATGCTCGGGGGGCAGGGCGAAGGTACGGCTGCCCGGGTCGTAGTCGACGATCTTCCCCACGGTGAGCGCGGACAACCACTCCCGCACATAGCGCTCGTTCAGATTCGCGGCGCGGGCGATATCCGCACTCGTCGCGGGCGGCAGATCGCTCATGGTGTCGAACAGCCCGGTCTGATGGCCGATACTGACCATGAGCGTCAGGAAGCCATCGTTGATCAGTTCCAGCATGCGGTTGCCGAAGGCCTCCGCCCGGGCGGCGAATTCCGGATCCTCCGATCCGGTCGCGGGGGCGGCTGCGAGTGTTTGCGTACCGTCGGACATGACATCTCGATTCCGAATGATTCGACCTGTTGATCAGCGCGGTCGACGAGCGCCGATCGCCCCACCGCTTCCTTGTGACACCCACCCCACCCGCGGTGATGTCGAATATGCGCCGCACCCGATCTTCCTTGGACGTGATGCGCATCACATAGTATCCCCGGCGACAGTCCCCGACAAGGAGAGCGAACCGCCCGCGTCGCACCGGCCGGAACGACGCGGGGTCCGGGTCAGACCGCCTGCGCCAGACGCGGCCAGGTATGCGGCTGGTCGCGCAGCCACCGCAGGTTCTCCCGCACGGCATCCCGCCAATCCTGGGTCGGCAGGTATCCCAGCTTCGCCGTGGCGTAGTCGCTGGGGCACCACCAGTCCTCGGCGACGTGCACCAGGGACCGGGTCAGGAACGGATCCGCGCCGGGCAGCACCGGATGCAGCGCCTCCATCAGTCCGCCGAAGGCGTATCCGGCGCGGTAGGGCACGCTGAACCACGGCGCGGGCGCGCCGATCTCGTCGGCGATGAACTCGATAACCGTTCGGGCGGTGGGGAATTCGGGACCGCAGATATTGAACGACTCGTACGAATCCAGTCCCGGCGCGAGCGCCGCGCGCGCCACTCCCTCGCCGAGATCGTGGTCCCCGACCAGGGCCAGACGCGCACGTCCGCCGTTCAACCAGGGCACCAGCCGGGTGCGCAGGCGGGGCGCGAGCGCGGACACCAGGCCGAGCGCATTCCCCGCCCCGACGAAGTGCCCGAGCCGAAGCGTGACCATTTCCGTTCCCGCACCGCTGCTTTCGCGCAGGTGCCGGTCGAGGTCGATCAAGCGGTCGGCATGCGGCCAGAATCCCGTGTACCTGGCCGGGGCGAAATCGCCGACCGCCGTGCCGTCCCGGCTCGGCGTGGCGATGGCCACCGTGGCGGCCAGCACGAAGCGACGCGCTCCGGCCGCCACCGCCTGATTCACGAGGTCGACCGCGGGCTCCAGGAAGTGGGTGCGCTCTTCGCGGCGATGACCCCAGAAGGCGCCCCAGGTGCCGAGGTGGCAGATCACATCGACATCGCGCACCACGTCGCGGCGGTAGTCCGGATCGAGCAGGTCGCCCGATCGCACCTGGCCGGTGAACCAGTCGGGCAACCGAATCGGGTTGCGGCAGGCGGCAATCGGTTCGACATCGGCGCGCGTGGACAGTGCCCGCAGGGCGCGGCCACCGAGGAATCCGGTGGCTCCGGTGACCAGTACCCGGGTGCGGTCGGTGGCGCTCATGCCATGCCCTTCAGCTCGACGGCGGGAGTGGCCGCATCGATGTCCGACCGGTGCTTGCCGATACGCAGTTCACCGGCGCGCAGGGCGAGCACGGCCGCCGCGAGCGCGAAGATCCCGCAGACGAACAGCGCCCGCTGGAAGCCCGCGGTGAATGCCTCCGGCGGCGCCGTCGCCGCGGCGAGCAGCTCGTTGGTACGCGAGGTCGCGATGGCGGTCAGAATCGCCAAACCCAGTGCGGCGCCGAGCTGTTGCGAACTGTTGAGCAGTCCGGCCGCCAGGCCCGCCCGATCGGCGGGCACCCCCTCGTTGGCCGCGGTCGTCACGGCCACGAATACCGCGCCGAGCCCGATGGACACCACCAGCAGGCCGGGCAGCAGATCCGACCGGTAGTCGCCGCCGACCGGAATGCGGGACAGCTGGAACATGGCGGCCGCCGCGATCAGCGCACCCGCCACGATCACCGGCCGGGTGCCGACGCGTTCGAACAGCTTGGCGGACACGCCAGCGGCGATACCCATGCCCACGGTCACCGGCAGATACGCGGCACCGGCCTGGGTCGGCGAGAAGCCGAGCACATTCTGCATGTAGAGGGTGAGGAAGAAGAACATGGAGACGAATCCGGCGAAGGCCAGCATCTGGGTGGCGTCGGCGGCGGCCAGGCCGCGAACCCGGAAGATGGAGAAGGGGAACAGCGGATTGCGATGGCGCAGTTCGTTTCCGATGAACGCGGCGAGCAGCAGCGCCGCCCCGGCGAAGCAGGCGAGGGTGACGGCGGTGGTCCAGCCCTGCTCGGGCGCGCGCACCAGTGCGTAGACGAGCAGCAGCATGCCACCCGTGCCCAGCAGCGCACCGCCGGCATCGAAATCGCGTACCCGCTCGCGGGGGCCGTCGGCGGGCAGCAGCCGGTGCGCTGCGGCGATGATGGCCAGGCAGACCGGCAGATTCACCAGCAGCACCCACCGCCAGCCGGGACCGTCCGACAGCACGCCGCCGAAGAAGACCCCGGTGGCGGCGGCCAGGCCGGAGACCGCGCCCCAGACGCCGAGCGCCCGATTGCGGTCGGCCGTGGACCGGAAGGTGGTGGTGAGGATGGACAGCCCGGCCGGGGCCATCAGGGCCGCGCCCACGCCTTGCAGGACGCGCGCCGCGACCAGCATCTCGGGGGTGACGGCGAGTCCGCCCGCGAGGGAGCAGGCCGCGAACAGGACCGTTCCGGCGACCAGCATGCGGCGGCGTCCGACCAGGTCAGCCAGTCGCCCGCCGAGCAGCAGGAAGCCGCCGTAGGTGAGCAGGTAGCCGCTCAGCACCCACTGCACGCCGTGCGCAGTGAAGGGCAGGTCCGCGCGGATCGAGGGCAGGGCGACATTGAGGATCGAGGAGTCGACGATATCGAGGAATTGGACCGCGCAGAGGAGTAGCAGGATCAACCGGCCGCGGGCCGAGGTCAGGGTGGAGTCGGTTTCGGCAACCATGATTCACCTTCGATTGGACTGTTTAGTCCAATCGAAGGTAGCAGTCTTTGGACTATTCAGTCCAGAGTGGTGATGGGCCGTCCGCCCACAGCGAAATCAGGCGGCCTCCATCCGCAGCCGCGTCAGCCCGGCCTCCACCGCCAAGCGCAGCGATACGGGGTCCCGCCGCGCATGCCCCAGCAGCAGCCCACCCTCCAAACTCGCCAGCAGTCCGGTCGCCAGCGCCGCCGAATCGGCACCCGACCGCAACTCCCCCCGCTCGACCATGCGTGCGATGGCGTCGGCGAACAGCCGCTCCCACGCGTCGAACGCGGACGCGACCTGCTGCCGCGCGGCCTCGTTCCGATCTCCCACCTCACCGGCCAGGGTCCCGATCGGGCATCCGGCCATGGTCTGCTCGTACACCGCCACGAACCCCGCGAGCGCCTGCTCGAGTTCCTCCAGACTCGCCACCCGACCCAGCAGCCGAGTCAATTCCTCGATCACCCGCTCGCACCGATACCCCACCGCGGCGGCGATCAGATCATCCCGATCGGCGAAGTAGTGGTACAGCTGACTCTTGCTCGCCCCCGTCGCCGCACGCACCACATCCAGACTCGTGGCATCCACCCCGCGCTCGCCGATGAGTTCGGCCGCCTGCTCGACAATCCGCTCACGGGTCGCGCGCCCACGGGTGGTCTTCGGGTCATTCGACATACCACGATGGTAGTCCAGTTCTGGACCACTCGGTCCATACCGATGCCGTCGGCGAATTCCGCACGAATATCGACGCATACTCGACACCCCTTCCGCCGGAATTCCTGAAATTTACGACATATATACGAATGCGGCGGCGCATGCCCATGGCAATGCACCGCCGCGTTCGTGATGGATCAGGCGAAGATTCCGACGATCGAGCCGATCAGCTTGACGATCGCGGTGCCCAGGTCCAGACCGCTCCCGAGCACACCGGAACCGCTGTTGAGCACCGAGGAACCGGCATCGATTCCGCTGACGAAGTTAATCATTTCTGAACCACCTGTACTGATGAGGAGGGTTTTCGGGGACAAGGGGAAAGCTAACACCGGCAATTGCGGTCGACAACCCATGAAATCCAAAGAAGGACACCACTGATCACAACAATCAAATCGAGCCGAATACATCCCGATCAGCCGAGCCCCAACCCTGTCCGCTACCGGCTCCCATAGATTCCGCGAATAGTTCTACTATTGCATTTATTGGGCCGTTATTAACTTGGAATTCAGCTAGTCCGCGCATTGTGAGTCCGGTCACCAAGCTGCCCCCGATCTCAGGGGCAGGGCTTCCGGGGCACAGAAGATCCGGATTCCGCCACCGGCCCGGCCTTTCTACCGTCTGCCGTACGACGCGACGATCGCGTCGATCTGTCGAAGGTTGTGCATAGCTCCATGGAGGACGGTCATGGTTTCGAGGATCGGTTCAGCAGCGGTTCGTTTCGGCGTGGGAGCCGCGGCGGCGGTGGCGACATGCATGGGGTCGGCCGTGGCCGCCGGCCAGCCGGGTAGCGCCGACACCGGTAGCGGCATTCTCGGCGACATCATCGGTTCCGGCAGTTCCTCCGGAAGTTCCGGCAGCGGTTCCGGCGGCAGTGGTTCCGCGGGCGGGGGCTCGTCCGACAGCGGATCCTCCGGCAGCGGTCTGCCCGGCGGTGGGGTCCAGCAGTGCAACAACTCCACCAAATCCGGCGGCGCGGGCGTGACCACCACGGTCCACCAACTCGGCGTCGCCGGACCCACCTCGTTCGTGCTGGCCTACGAGACATACGACATTCCCGATCGGATTCAGGTCTTCTACGAGAATGCGCAGATCCACGACACCGGGTATGTCGGCGACAATGCCAACCAGGGCACGGGCTCGGCCGTGGTGACCGTCCCGGCCGGTGGTGCCACCTCCGTCACCGTCCGGGTCACCGGGCCGTCCCGGACGAAATGGGAGTACACCGTCCGCTGCCCCCGCTGACCGCCGCTCAGGCCCGGTGGCGCGGATCCCGCAGAAAGCCGTCCCTCGCGGCTTCCCGATAGAGATCCACCCGCGTCCGCACGGGCCGCCCGGCCTCGGCGTACTTGCGGCGGATCCGGCCGAGGTAGTCGTTGACGGTGTACTCCGACAGCCCCAGCCGGCGCGCCACCGAACCCGCCGTCTCGCCGTTCGCGTACAGCTCGAGCACCTCGCGCTGCCGCGTCGGCAAGATGATGTCCCCCAGGCCCGGGTCGGAGCCGACGGCCGGTGCCCCACTCGCGGCGGGCACCGGCCGTCCGGCGGCCGCCGCCCGCACCATCGCCACCATCAGCTCGACCGGGTCGGACTTGAGCGCGACACCCAGTGCCCCGGCCCGCGCCGCCGCCCGAATGAGGTCACGCCGTTCCCCGGCGGTATAGATCAGCACGCCGAGCCCGCGTTCCCGCAATGTCGTGATGTTCGCCCGCGGCGTGGACCCGTCGGCGAGCACCAGACTCAGCACGACCAGATCGAGATCCGTTGCCCGCGCGAGGAGTTCGGGCACGGTCGGCGCGATCGCGGTCACGGCGAGATCCGGCTGCTCGCCCAGCACCGCGGCCAGCCCCACAGCGGTGGCCTGATGGTCTTCGACATACCCGATACGGCGTGACGCACCGGGCTCGGCGAAATCACCCGGGAGTTCGGTAGCCGCGATACCGGCCATCGATAGGATGTGGCGCAAATTCACGCATCGATATGTACCGGACGTTTATCCACGCGGCAATGAGAATTCGTGCCAGTTACCATACCGACCAAGCGCCACATTTCCGAGATGTCCGAATACGTAAACCGGATATTTCCACCATCAGCGCGTAAATATCACAACGGGAATCTCCCATTCCACCGCATCCTGCATCTCCTTCAGGAATCCCCACCGCTCGATCTGCCTATCCCACAACCGTTTCCGCTCCTCCCCCGCCGCCACCGACGCGACCATCGACCACACCTCATGCCCGACCTCGACCTCCACTCGCGGCCGCGCGACCAGATCATGAAACCAATTCGGCCCCCGCTCCCGCCCGTTGTCCGCCGCGAACACCACCAACCGCTCCCCATCCCGCGCATATCCCACCGGTACGGTCCGCCGCTCCCCACCATCCCCCTCGGTGGTCAGCAACAACACATCGAACTCCGCGTACACCCCGCCCAACTTCCCCCCATTGGCCCGAAACTCCGCAACGGCCTCCCGCTGCACACGGCGACTCTCCTCGTAGGACATGTGCATTGTCGTGGTGGTGGTGACCTGCATGGCGTGGGTCCGACCTCCAGTGGCCAGCGATGCCGACCCCCTAGGGTCGGGGGTCTTGCGGGGCGGGTGACCACGGTGTCACACTGCGATGGTCTACCGTCATCTGTTGGTCCCCCTTCGGTGAGCGGCGAGGATTCCTCCCCTAGCGGGGCCTCTGATCTCCGTCATTCATCGGTGGGGTTCATGCAGCTGGCGTTGTCTCTTCCGATGCCAGGAGATCAACGCCTATGTCTGCATCCACAGACCTGCTGCTCTTTGCAAGCCCGCTTGTTCTAGCCGTCAGTGTGGCGGTCCAACAGATCCGGACGTCCATCGTTCTCGTCGTCGCGGCACTCGTTGCCACACTCACGCGCGACAACGATCGTTATCGGCGAGCACTTAGTGTGATGCGGTTGCTTCTGAACAATCAGGGCGCGGCCAAACACAGTGCGCGACGCCGCGCAATCAGTGAGCGCCGCGGGCCGCGCGGGATTCGTCCAGGCTCTTAGTCAGATGACATGGGCGCCACAGCGATTGCAGGTTGGCCCAGTCGTAGCGTTCGCCGCCCGCGCCCACGGGTTCGATGTGGTAGACCTCGTCGGCCAGGGCGACGCAGCCGGGCCGTTCGCATATCGGGTCGGTCGCGAGCTTGGCCTCTCGCAGTGTGCGCCATCTGCGGGTGCTACCGCTGCCGGCGCGTTGCGGCCGGTCCATGCGGGGTGCATGGGCAGAGCGCAGCCCCGGCGGGTGCTGGCTTGCGACAGCGGTTGCACACGCGGGGCGGCTCGCTGGGCATGGGCCACAGCGCCCACGCGCCAGTGGTGTGACGTAGACGGGCTGTCAGCGTCGAAAGTGAACTCGCGCAGTGTGATCGGAACTCCGAAGTCATGGGAACAGCGGACCGTGGCGATACCTGCCGAGGTCGCCGAGCTCCTGCATCCAGCGGTCACGGCTCAGAAGAGCCCGACCGAGCTCATTTGGTCACGGGAGGACGGGACACCGATTCGACCGCCGACCACTACCCATTGGTTCACCAAGGCAGTCGGTTGGTGTATTGCGGCATCGGTACCGCGTGACGACGACGGCGAGCCGATCGGCCCAGCGATCTTCCCGCGGGTGACTGCACGCCAGCTACGCCACACCGCAGCGTCGCTCATGATCTCCAGCGGCGCGCATGTGAAGACAATCCAACGTCAGCTCGGGCATAAGTCGGCGACGATGACGCTCGACAACTATGGGCCCCCGTTCGAGGACGACCTCGATGAGGTGGCCGGGCGGATGGGCACAGGTTTTCGAGCTGCCGCCGAGCGGTGTGCCCAAAATGCGCCCACGCGCCCACGCTTAGGGCCGTCAGCGCATAAAAAAGGCCCTTCACCTGCGCAGCAAGTGAAGGGCCTCTGGTGGAGCTGCCGGGAATCGAACCCGGGTCCTCCGCCGCATCTTCAGGGCTTCTCCGTGTGCAGTTCGCTGTGCCTCTGCTCGGATCTCTCGGTCACGCGAACAAGCCGAGATGACGATCCCAGCCGCTGTTCGATGTCCCGTCCGACGCCGCGGCCGCGGCGGACGGTAGAGCCCTCTAGCTGATGCCAGGGACCGGGTCGAGGGCGAACCCGGGCTGACAGACACGCTCTACTGCTTAGGCAGCGAGAGCGTAGTCGCGCTGATGAGAATCGGCGCTTATAGGGTTACAGCGACGCTTATACGGTGGTCTCCTGCCTGCACCGACACGCTTCCCCTGAATCAACGTACGCAGTCGAAACCGTTCAGCCCCGAGCTGTGTTCATCGATCCAGATGAACTCCCGGTCTCGCGACCGGGCTTGTAACTTTAACACTCCGCGACCGGCGGATCATTCCATTATCCCGCTGTGGCGTGGCTGACACGAACCGCGCAGGTGAGCGGTGGTCAGCGCATGCCCTTGATGCGGCGGCCGATCTCGCGGGTGACCTCGCGCTCGGCGGTGCGGCGGGCCAGGTCCTGGCGCTTGTCGTAGTCCTGCTTGCCCTTGGCCAGGGCCAGTTCGACCTTCACCTTGCCGTCGCTGAAGTACATGGACAGCGGGACCAGGGTGAGGCTGGTCTCCTTGGTCTTGCCGGTCAGCTTGTCGATCTCGCGGCGGTGCAGGAGTAGTTTGCGGGTGCGTCGCGGGGCGTGATTGGTCCAGGTGCCGTGGCCGTACTCGGGGACGTGCAGACCGCGCAGCCAGACCTCGCCGTCGTCGATGGTGGCGTAGGCGTCGACCAGCGATGCCTTGCCCTCCCGCAGGCTCTTCACCTCGGTGCCGACCAGCGCGACCCCGGCCTCGAAGGTCTCCAGGATCGTGTAGTTGTGCCGCGCCTTGCGGTTGGTGGCGATGACCTTGCGACCCTTTTCTTTCACAGCACCACTCTAAGTGGTCGGGCAACGGGATTATTCCCTGGTCGGGCCGTGCTAACCGCCGCGTTGCAGCCACAGGTAGAGCAGCAGGGTCCCGATCCACATGGCGGACAGGACGATCGTGGTCAGCCGGGGGCGGCCGCGGCGCGGTGCACGGCGTGGCCCCAGCCAGCCGGTGTCCACGATCTCGTGTACTCGTGGCGGTGGGATGACGCCCGCATCCGCCGCCTCGGCCTCTGGTGGCCGCTCGGTTTCGAGTTCGTCACCAGCGCCGTTACCGGAATCCATGTCCGAAAGGTATCCCCACCCAGGGCGTTTTATACCTCCATTCGCGCGGTCGATACCGGACCGCAGGATTGCCGGGAAGTGGCGCTGTAGCGCGCCGTCAGTCCCAGTCGGGCGGCGGCACCTCGTCGTACTCCGGCGGGGGCTCGGGAAGCGGAATGTCGTCGGGTGCGTCGAATGCCGACGCCGCCGCCCGGCCGGTACGGGAGACGCCCTGCGGCGAGCCGCCCCCCGGAAGGCGGGAGGATGGCCGGGACTGCGCGCCACGCGACCGGGAATCGGGCCGTGCCGCGGTGGACCGCGCCTGCCCGGCATGGCCGCTCGGCGCGGCGGACGTACCCCGCTGAACCGCCGCAGCCGTGCGATCCACGGAGCCGGATACGGACTCCCGCGTTCCGGTGAGGGCGGATTCCCCTGCCCTGTCCACGGCCATACCGGTCGCAGCCTTTGCCGGCGCACCAGCTTCGGCAAGGTCAGGGGCACCGGCTCCGGCGACCACCTCGAGCACGCCCTCGCCGTACTTGGCGCGCTTGCCCTCGCCGATACCCGAGATGCCGCCGAGATCGGCCAGCGAGGCGGGTTTGCGGGAGGCGATCTCGCGGAGGGTAGCGTCGTGGAACACCACGTAGGCGGGGACGCCCTGTTCCTTGGCGACGCCCGCCCGCCAGGCCCGCAGCTTCTCGAACAGCTCGTTGTCGGCCGGGGACATGTCCGCGGCGGCCAGCCGGGACGCCTTGCCGGACTTGGGAGTTCGGGCCGCCTTGGCGCGTTCGGGTTCGCGACGCAGCTTCACCTCGCGTTTCTCGAACAGCACCTGATTGCTGGCCTCGGTGAGGGTGAGCACGCCGTAATCGCCGTGCACGGCCAGCAGCCCCTGGGCGAGGAGTTGGCGGATGACGCCGCGCCATTCGATATCGCGCAGTTCGGTGCCCACGCCGAAGACCTTGAGTTCGTGGTGGGCGTGCTGTTCGACCTTGGGGTTGCGCTTGCCGACGAGGATGTCGACGATATGGCCCGCGCCGAAGCTCTGGCCGCGCTCGCGCTTCAGCCGCAGCACGGTGGACAGCACCTTCTGCGCGGCGACGGTGCCGTCCCAGGACTCGGGCGGGGTGAGGCAGGTATCGCAGTTGCCGCACTTCTCGCCGGTCTGGCCGAAGTAGTTGAGCAACTGGGTGCGGCGGCACTCCACCGTCTCGCACAAGGCCAGCATGGCGTCGAGATGCAGTTGCAGCTGTCGTCGATGCGCGGCGTCGCCGTCGGACAGGTCGATCATCTTGCGCTGCTGTACGACATCACTGAGGCCGTAGACCATCCATGCCGTGGACGGGAGCCCGTCACGTCCGGCACGACCGGTCTCCTGGTAGTAGCCCTCCACGGACTTCGGCAGATCCAGATGCGCCACGAAGCGCACGTCGGGTTTGTCGATGCCCATGCCGAAAGCGATGGTGGCGCAGACGACCAGACCGTCCTCGCGCAGGAAACGAGCCTGGTTGGTCGCCCGGGTGCGATTGTCGAGCCCCGCGTGGTACGGCACCGCCTCGATGCCGTTGGCGGTCAGGAAGGCCGCCGTCTTCTCCACCGAATTGCGGGACAGGCAGTAGACGATGCCCGCGTCCCCGGCGTGCTCGGTGCGGATGAACGACAGCAGTTGCTGTTCGGGCCGATTCTTGGCCTCGATCCGGTATTGGATGTTGGGCCGGTCGAAACTCGCGACGAAGTGTTTGGCCCCGGTCAGATCCAACCGCTGGGCGATCTCCTTGCGGGTGGCCTCGGTGGCGGTGGCGGTGAGCGCGATGCGCGGCACCTCCGGCCAGCGCTCGTGCAGCATGGACAGCGCCAGATAGTCCGGCCGGAAGTCGTGACCCCACTGCGAGACACAGTGCGCCTCGTCGATGGCGAAGACGGAGATCTTGCCGCGGTCCAGCAGTTGCGCGGTGGCGTCGAGCCGCAGCCGTTCCGGGGCGAGGTAGAGCACGTCCAGCTCCCCCGCCACGAATTGCGCCTCCACCGTGCGCCGTTCGTCGGGGAACTGGGTGGAGTTGAGGAATCCGGCGCGCACGCCGAGGGCGTTGAGCGCGTCCACCTGGTCCTGCATGAGCGCGATGAGCGGTGAGATCACCACACCCACCCCGGGTCGCACCAGTGCCGGAATCTGATAGCACAGCGATTTGCCGCCGCCGGTGGGCATGAGCACCAGCGCGTCACCGCCGGAGATCACCTGGTCGACGATGTCCGCCTGCGGCCCCCGGAAGCTGTCGTAACCGAATGCCCGACGTAGCACCTCGTGCGCGGCCTTGCTGCCGACGTCGGCACCAGTTGCGGACATGGTCTCGATCTCCGGGGCACTCACCCCGGCAATCCTACGGATCGCCGCCGACAGCGGAACCCCGTTGTCCGGTCTCCGCGAGACTTCGCACCGATTCTCCGTTCTCGCACCGCGTTTCGGCCGAAAGACAACGCACCCCACCCGATTCGGGTGGGGTGCGCCGATGTCGTCGCGATGTGCGGACACTCACTCCCGCACGTAGTACCGCAGCGCGGCGTAGGCCGTCAGCGCGGCGAAACCGACGCCCACCGGCAGGATGACGAACGACACCGCCGCGATGTCGTCACCGCTGATACCCGGCAGCACCCGATTGTCGAACAGATCACCCAGCGCCCGATTGATCACCAGCGGTTTGGCGATGAACAGTCCCGCCACCGCCAGCGCCGAACCCACCAGCGCCGCCAACACGGCTTCCAGGAGGAATGGCAACTGCGTATACCAGCGGGTCGCGCCCACCAGGCGCATGATGCCCACCTCGGTCTTGCGGGCCAGGGCCGCCACCTGCACCATATTCGCGATCAGCAGCAGCGCCGCGAACGCTTGGAGCAGCGCCAAACCGAATGCGGCATTGCGCAATCCGACGAAGAAGCTGACCAGTCGGTCGACGATGTCCTTGTCGTTGAGCACCGTCATCACGCCCGGCCGAGTCGCGAACTCGTCATAGATGGCCTGATAGTTCTCGGCGTCGGTCAATTTCACGCGGAACGACGCGGGCAGCCCCTCCTTGGTGACCTCGTCGGCCAACCCCGGCTGATCCTTGAAGGTGGTCTCCTTGACCTCCTGCACCGCCTCCTCGCTGTTGACGAACTGCACGCTGGCCACCTTGTCGTTCGCCTTCAGGTCCGCCTGCAGGGATTTACACGGTTCGGCCAGGCAGTCCGGGTCGGTGGTGGAGACGGTGTCGTCGAGATACAGCCGGATCTCGACGCGGTCCATGTAGAAGTTCTCGATCTTGTTCGCCATGCGCACCGCGAGCAGGCCGCCGCCGAGCATGGTCAGCGACACCGCGGTGGTGAGGATCATGGCGATGGTCATGGTGATATTCCGGCGCAGGCCGGTGAACACCTCACCGAACAGGAATCCGATGCGCATTACCGGCCCACCCCGTATACGCCGGTCTCGTCGTCGCGCACCAGTCGGCCGCGATCGAGTTCCACCACGCGCCGCCGCATGGCGTCGACGATGGTGTTGTCGTGGGTGGCCATCACCACCGTGGTGCCCGTGCGATTGATACGTTCCAGCAGCGTCATGATGTCCTGACTGGTATCCGGGTCGAGGTTGCCGGTGGGTTCGTCGGCCAGCAGCACCAGCGGCCGGTTCACGAAGGCACGGGCGAGCGCGACGCGCTGCTGCTCACCGCCGGAGAGTTCGCTGGGCAGCCGGTCCGCCTTGCCCGACAGCCCCACCATGTCCAGCGCCTCGGGCACCGCGCGATTGATGAACGAACCCTTCTTGCCGATCACCTCCAGGGCGAAGGCGACATTCTGCTCGACCGTCTTCTGTTGCAGCAGCCGGAAGTCCTGGAAGACACAGCCGATGCGCTGCCGCAGTTTGGGCACTTTGCGCCCGGGCAGCCGGTCCACCCGAAAGTCCGCCACCCAGACCTCGCCCGCTGTCGGCTTCTCGTCTTTGAGCAGCAAACGCATGAACGTCGATTTACCGGAACCGGACGGCCCGATCACGAAGACGAACTCGCCTTTTCCGATATCGACGGAGACGTTGTCCAGCGCGGGTCGCGTCGAGGTCTTGTAGGACTTGGTGACGTTCCGCAGGGTTATCACGGGGAGCCAGTGTAGCCAGACGCGCCGGCCACTCCGGCGCGCCGCGCGGCCTCGCGGTCAGCGCGGCGGCGGTGTCCCACCGTCCTTCGCGTCATTGTTGAGCACCGAGTTGACGATGGGGGTATACGCCGGGCGCTGCGATGCTTCGGGCTTGACGAAGACGTACAGCACGAATGTCGCGACCCATACCGTCATCAGAATCGCCGTGGATTTGCGGGCTTTCAGCGTGAAGCCCGGTGATTTACGCAGTTTCACTCAGACCCTCTCGGCGCAGCGCCGCGGCCACCCGCACCCGCAGCTCGCGCCCTACTTCGAACTGTTTGCCCGGCAGTGTCCGGGCGACCATCTTGATGTTCATCTGGTCGACGGTGAGATCTTCGACACCCATGACGGTCGGCTCGTCGAGCAGCAGCGATTTGAGTTTGCGATCGGCGAAAGCCCGGCTGCCGACCTCGTGCAGGATCTCGTTGACCCGGTTGATGTCGGCGCTGGCGGGTACGGGCACGTCGATGGCCGCACGCGCCCAATCCTTCGACAGATTGATAACTTTCACGATCTGACCATTGGGTACGGTGATCACTTCGCCGTCAGCGTTGCGCAGCGTGGTGATACGCAAAGTGACGTCCTCTACCGTACCTTCAGCGTCCTGTGATGAGCCCGTTACCGCAATGCGAACGACATCACCGTAGCCGTACTGCTTTTCGGTGATGAGGAAGAAACCGGCCAGCAGGTCCTGCACGATGCGCTGCGCGCCGAAACCGAGCGCCGCACCGAGCACCGCCGCCGGGGCGACCAGCCCGCCGAGCTGAAAGCCCAAGCGCTGCAATACTTCCAAACCGACCAGGAAGTACACCAGGGACAGCACCACCCAGGTGAGCACCTGGGCGAGCGCATGCCGATGCTTGGCCGCCTCCGAGCGCACCAGCGAATCGCTGCTGCGGAATCCGGCGTCGATCCGGCGGGTCACCCGATCGCGCACGTAGGTCACGAAGCGGCTGAACAGCATCGCGCCGACGATCAGCAGTACGATCTCGAGTCCGCTCGACCGGACCCAGTTGCCGAAGTCCGAGGCGGTACTCGCGGCGAGCAGCATCTGCATGGTTGTACCTCGAGTCAGCGCTCAGTGATGGTGCCGCAAAGGGTTACTGGTTGTCGCCGGACATCCGCCATCGGATGCCGCCCGTGCTCAGGCATCCTGATTCTGCTGCATGCGCCAGCGAATCCCGCTCTCGATGAAGGAGTCGATGTCACCGTCCAGCACCGCCGACGGGTTGTTGACCTCGTAGTTGGTGCGCAGATCCTTCACCATCTGGTACGGGTGCAGCACGTAGGACCGCATCTGGTTGCCCCACGACGCGCCCTCGTTGGTCTTGAGCGCGTCCATCTGCGCGCGCTCCTCCTGCCGCTTGCGCTCCAGCAGTTTGGCCTGGAGCACGCGCATGGCCGAGATCTTGTTCTGTAGCTGCGACTTCTCGTTCTGGCAGGTGACCACGATGCCGGTCGGGATGTGGGTCAGGCGCACCGCCGAGTCGGTGGTGTTGACGCTCTGACCGCCAGGACCGGAGGAGCGGTACACGTCGACGCGCACCTCGTTGTCCGGAATCTCGATGTGGTCGGTGGTCTCGACCACGGGCAGCACCTCGACCTCGGCGAAGGAGGTCTGGCGGCGGCCCTGATTGTCGAACGGGCTGATGCGCACCAGGCGATGCGTACCCATCTCCACCGAGAGGGTGCCGTAGGCGTACGGGGTCTTGACGGCGAAGGTGGCCGACTTGATACCGGCCTCCTCGGCGTAGGAGGTGTCGTAGATCTCCACCGGGTACTTGTGCCGCTCCGCCCAGCGCACGTACATGCGCATGAGCATCTGGGCCCAGTCGGCGGCGTCCACGCCACCCGCGCCGGAGCGGATGTTGACCAGCGCCTCACGCTTGTCGTACTCGCCCGACAGCAGGGTGCGGACCTCCATGGCCTCCACATCGGCGTGCAGAGCCGAGCGCTCGGCGTCGGCGTCGGCGACGGCCTGGGCGCGGGCCTCACCCTCCTCGCCCTCGGCGAGTTCGTAGAGCACGGGGAGGTCCTCGAGCCGCTGCCGCAGGTCACGCACGCGGCGCAGTTCACCCTGGGCGTGCGAGAGCTCGCTGGTGACGGCCTGGGCATGTTCCTGGTTGTTCCACAGCTCCGGGTCGGCGGCCTGCTGCTCCAGCTCGTCGATGCGGCGGACCAACTCGTCGATATCGAGCACCGACTCGACGGTCTTCAGGGTCGCGTCGAGTTCGGCAAGATCAGCGGAGACGTCAGGATGCACGGTGTTCAAGGCTACAGGGCCGCCTCTCCGAAACTTAAGCGCCCGGCTCGGGTGCCGCGACGGGGTTGTGCACGCGTATCGCCGGTCGGGACCGGGGGAATCCGATGGATCGACCGCCCTCGAGCGGGCTGTCCGGAGCGAGCGGCGGAATGGCGTGTCGATGGGGAGTCGTCGGCCGCGGGGTGATCCGGCGCGGCCGGTTCTCTTCAAACCTCGGAGCGCGGCTGGGTGGTGCCTCGTCGCACGGCGCGCGACCCGGCTTCCTGGAATTCGCTTCGATCGATCACGGTGCACATGATACGCCGCGCTCGCACCGGTGACGAGTGGAATAGATTACCGCCCAAGGGATTACCGTGACCATGAGCGAGCGACCCTACGACGCGGGTCACGCACCCGCCCGCGAATCCCGCTATCCGCTCGGATCGGGGGAACAGCCGGTGCCCGCCGCGTTTCACCGGACTGCTCAGCCGAGGGCGCGCAGACCGCCGGGACGGCGTCCCAACAGTCGGTCGAGGGCGGCGGCCGTGGCGTCGTCGGCGGGGAGGTGAACGAGAATGTGCTGGTCGTCGTCGGCGGAGAGGTCCAGGCGCTCCCAGGCCAGGCGCAATTCGCCGACCTCGGGATGGGCCAGGCGGTGAATGCCGGTGGCGGCGGCGAAACCGGGTATCGAGAGCACCCGGTCGCTGAATTCCGGGCCGACGGTGACCGCGAGTTCGTCGGCCAGTGACGCGACCAGGGCGTCGGAGCGGAAGGGACCGGCCTTCAGGGTGGCGACGGTGGCGTCGGCCAGGTGCGCCCAATCCGGGTAGACGGTGCGGGCGCGGGGGTCGGTGAACACGTAGCGGGTGAAGTTGGCGGGCAGTCCCGCATCGAGCAGACCCGATGGCTCCATCAGCCCGCGATAACTCTCCGTGCAGGCCAGCACCTCACCGAGCCGGTTGAGCACGGCGGCGGGCGCGGGTTCGAGCCGGTCCAGGATGGCGAGCACGGCCGAGCGCACCTCGCGGTTGGGCTGCGCACCGCCCAGGCAGTGGAAGCCACGCCCGGCCTTCTGCATCTGATACAGGTGAATGCGTTCGCTCGAGGTCAGCCGCAGTGCGTCCGCCAGCGCGGACAGCACCTCCGCCGAGGGATGCCGGTCGCGGCCCTGCTCCAGCCGGGTGAGGTATTCGACGCTCACCCCGGCAAGGGTGGCGAGTTCCGAGCGGCGCAGGCCGGGCGTGCGTCGCCGCGGCCCGGCGGGCAACCCCACGGCCGCGGGCGTGACCGCCTCGCGCCGACTACGTAGGAAGAGCCCCATCTCGTTATCACTCACGGCTCGAACGTAACAGCGTCCGTGCCCCGGAGCGTGGCCCTGCCACTACCACTCTCGGCGCGGCCTCCCGGCCACAGCACCGCGACGGCAGAGTCGAATTCGGCGACCGAGCAGACAGCGCGGTCCTGACGGCGGAGACGCATCGACCGTGGGTCGCCACCAACACCCGTATGCGGACCCTTGCCGCGATCGCGGCAATCCGCGCCGCTCCACTCATGAAGGAGTTCCCATGTCCGACACCCTGCGCCTCGCGGTGATCATCGCCAGTGTTCGCGAGGGCCGCTTCGGCCCGGTGGTCGCCGACTGGATCACCGAGTACGCCCGCGCTCACGGCGGCTTCGAGGTGGATCTGATCGACCTGGCGGAGATGGAGCTGCCGCACGCCCTGCCCGCGGTCTCCCCGCTCATGGACCCCAACCCACCCCGCCCGGCGGGGATGGTCGACCTGACCGAACGTCTGGGCGCGGCCGACGCGTTCATCATCGTGACCCCGGAGTTCAACCGCAGCTACCCGAGCTCCCTCAAGGCCGCCATCGACTGGCATTTCACCCAGTGGAACCGCAAGGCCATCGCCTTCGTCGGCTACAGCGGCAACAGCGGCGGCATCCTGGCCATCGAGCACCTGCGCCAGGTCTTCAACGAACTCCACGCCCACACCGTCCGCGGCTACGTCTCCTTCCCCCGCTTCTACCTCCTGTTCGATGCCGAGGGAAACCTGCTCGACCCCACCGGTCCCGGGGAAGCCGCCAGCGCCATGCTCGACGAACTCCACTGGTGGTCGGCCGCCCTGGCCGCCGCGCGCCCGGAGCCGGTGAGGGTGTGATCGGAGGCAGGCCCGCGCCCGGCGAGTACTCGGAGACGCCGCGTCAGTCGTCGACCTTGCAGCGGGTGATCAGGGCATCGAGACCGATGCGAAGCAAAACATCATGTCGTCTTCGGTGACCTGACACCGCGCACTCCGGGAACCCGGGCGCCGACATGTCCGGTAGCGGGTGACAGGTTACGGTTTGGGGCGTGACCTCGTATTCCAGTGACCTCGAACTCGCCCTGCGGCTGGCCGACGCGGCCGATGGGATTACCCGTGATCGGTTCGGTGCGCTCGATTTGAAGATCGACTCGAAGCCGGATCTGACGCCGGTGTCGGATGCGGATCTCGCGGTGGAGCGGGAGATCCGGGCGATATTGGCGACGGAGCGGCCGGGGGACGCGGTGCTGGGTGAGGAGTTCGGTGGGGAGGCCGAGTTCGCCGGACGGCAGTGGGTGGTCGATCCGATCGACGGGACCAAGAACTTCGTGCGCGGGGTGCCGGTGTGGGCGACGCTCATCGCACTACTGGAGGACGGCGTGCCGGTGGTGGGCGTGGTGAGCGCTCCGGCGCTGGCGCGGCGCTGGTGGGCGGCGCTGGGTGCGGGGGCGTGGAGCAGCTTCGAGTCCGGGGAGCCGAGGGCGATCTCGGTATCGGCGGTGCCGCAGCTGGGTGCGGCCAGTCTGGCGATCTCCAGTCTGTCGGGCTGGCGCGATATCGGCCGCCGGGATCAGCTCATCACGCTCACCGACGAGGTGTGGCGGGTGCGCGGCTACGGTGACTTCTTCGGCTACGCACTGTTGGCGGAGGGTGCGGTGGATATCGCCACCGAACCCGAATTGTCCCTGTGGGATATGGCCGCGCTGGACATTCTCGTCCGGGAGGCGGGCGGGCGCTTCACCGCCTTGGACGGCACGCCCGGCCCGCACGGCGGCAGCGCGGTGGCCACCAACGGGCTGCTGCACGACGTGGTGCTGGCCGCGCTGGCCAGCTGAGTTCGCACCGGAACGACAAGAACGCCCCCGCTCCGTCGCGGGGGCGTTCTGCTGTCCGGAGGGCGCTAGGCGGATCCGGTGCCGCCACCATCCATGGGGCCGATCAGCACCCCGACGAGACCACCGAGCAGACCAACGACTACAGAGACGAGTCCTGACAACATGACTTCCTCCTTTCGCCTCGGTGAAAAACGTAGTGACCCTTGACAGTTGACGCTATGAGATCGAAATAACCGAATAGAACTCCTTGTTATACAGATCTCGCAACGCAGCGAATCACTTTGAATACAAGGAGGTTTGAAGTTCTTCCAGCGCAATCATGTTGCGTTGGAACATCATCCGAGATGACGCATCATAGACCATATATCGCCCCACAACCTGCGCGGATCGCGACACAGGAACAGCTCGGCACCCTGTTCGTCGTTGTCGACACCGAATCCGTTGTCGATCCGACCCATCGATTCCGGTTCGTGACACAGTCTTTCGACCTCCACTCGCTGAATACCCACCGTGAACACCCATCGGCCGTCGGCGGGCGGACCCCACCACCAGTAGGCGTTGTGCCCGCTGTGCGGCGTCGGCAGGCCGTACGCGGCTCCGAAACGTTCGAGGGCGGCGGCCTCCCCGTAGTTGGACGTGAGCAGTTCGGCGTCGGGTGCGACCTCGGATCGGATCTCGGCGATCTGCCGCACGAACTCCGGCCAGCCGATGGTCTCCCCCGCGTCGTAATTCACCTCCGGCACCGGAGATTCCGGTATCGCGGACACCGGCAGCACCGGAAGGAACAGCAGCGCCGAGCCCACCGCGCCGACCCCCACCACGGCACCGATGCCGACCGCGCGCACCCGACGCGCCGTGTACCACCGCTCGAGGCCCACCGCTCCGGCGGCGAGCAGCAGCGGATACATGCCACCCAGGTAGTACGCCTTCCCACCGACGATCGCGTAGAGCGCGAAGAGCGCACCGTAGGTGAGCACGAAAGCGCGATAGGGCGACCGCCACAGCCACCACAGTCCGAATGCCCACAGCGGCACCAGCAGCGGGCCGATCAATCCGAGTTGCAGGAGTACGAAGGTGAGCGGCGTATCCGAGGTGCCCGATGATCCGCCCGCCAGTGACCTGCTGACTTCCCATTGCGGCCACCCGTGCCGCGCCTGCCAGAGCAGGTAGGGCGATACGAGCAGGACGGCGATCAGGACGGCGAGGGGAAAGTACCTGGTGGCGAATATCTTTCGCGGCCCGATCGCGGCGAAGCACACCGCCGTGACGACCAGTGGAACCGCGATGAGCGCCTTGTTCAGCAGGCCGACCCCCGCGAGTGCCCCCACCGCGAGCCACAGCCGCGGGTCGGCTTCCGACCGCAGCAATCGCAAGAGGAGGACAACCACGCCCGACCACACCGCGAGGTCGATGATCGTCGTGCCGAACAGATGCCCGGCCGCCATGACCAGCGCCGCGGCCGCCACCGAGGCCGATGCCACGGTTTGCGCGGCCTTCCCGCCACCGAGTTCGCGTGCCGCGAGTCCGGCACAGATCACCACAACGGTGGCCGCCGCGATGGCCGGAAGCCGAAGCAGCACCAGCGAATCCGCGTCGACGGCCGAGACGCCGCGGGCGATCAGCGGTGTCAGCGGCGGTTGGTCGGCGTATCCCCAGTCCAGCCGCCGCCCCGCCGCGAGGAAGTACATCTCGTCCCGGTGATAGCCGTACCGATCGGCGAACACCCCGAGGACGGCCGCGAATACCCCCGCTACCCAGTACATATGGTTACCGTCCCACACCGGGTCCGATACGGCGCGGGTACCGGCGCGCCAGCTGCGGGTGCCGTCGCCGGTACGCGCGGGTCAGTCCGGAATCAGGTCGAATCCGGCGGAGTTGGTGTCGATGCCGACGTCCACGTCGGTGTCGCCGCCACCGGGCGTGGGCAGCGCGGAGTTGGAGCCCACCTCGCTGGCGCTGCCGCTGCTGCCGAATTCGGTGCCGATGGGGCCCGCCGTGGCCGGGGGCCGGGTCGGCTGGTACGGCTCCAGCGGGATGGTGGCGGATGCGGCGGGTACGACGGCGAGGGTCAGGGCGGCGACGGCACCGGCCGTGGCCACGAGTCTCTTCATGGGTGCGACCTCCTTGCGGGGGCGGATGATGCGCCCCCACGGTAGCCCAGCCCGCCTCTTTCTGAAGCGAATTTGTTTCACTAGTTGCCGCGATCTCGACACTCCGCCACCGACCAGGCGATTCGACAACTCTCGACGGCTTTCTTACTCTGAAGTAAGATAGTCTTACTCAGGAGTAAGATTGCTGGGCAGGATCACCCCACACACCCGAGAAATTTGGTGATTATGAGTACTCGAGACACCGCAACGAAGCGGGACACCTCCGCTGTCGGACTCAACCCGGTCAAGCGCGACTGGATGGGCGCGGCCATGCGGGTCATGACGACGATCACGGGATCGGAACTCGCCGAGAAGTACAAGCTGCGCAAGCCGATCGAGCGGCTCACCTACGAAGGCACCAAGACCGGCTTCCGCACCCTCGGCGCGGCCACCCGGGCGTTCGAGAAGGTGTCCGGCGGCGGCGCTCCGAAGCGGCTGCCCGCCAACGAGTCCCGGGGCAAGGACTACTTCGACCTGACCCCGACCGACGAACAGCAGATGATCGTCGAGACGGTGAAGGAGTTCGCCGAGGAGATCCTGCGCCCGGCCGCCTACGACGCCGACAACGCCGCCAAGGCCCCGCGTGACCTGCTCGAGCGGGCCGCGGAACTCGGCATCACCCTGATCAATGTTCCCGAGGAGCTGGACGGCGCGGCCTCCGAGCGCGGCGCGGTCACCAACGCGCTGGTAGCCGAGGCGCTCGCGCACGGCGATATGGGACTCGCGCTGCCCATCCTGGCCCCCAGCGGCGTGGCGGTGGCGCTGTCGCAGTGGGGTACCGACGCCCAGCAGCGCACCTACCTCGGCGCTTTCACCGGCGAGAACGTGCCGCAGGCATCGGTCGTGATCAGTGAGCCGCAGCCGCTGTTCGACCCCTTCGCGCTGCGTACCAAGGCGACCCGCTCCCCCAGCGGCTACCGCCTCAACGGTGTGAAGAGCCTGGTCCCGGCCGCCGGTGACGCCGAGCTGTTCATCGTCGCCGCCGAACTCGACGGCCGCCCCGCCTTCTTCATCGTCGAATCCGACACCGACGGTGTGGTGATCGAGGCGGATCCGGCCATGGGTCTGCGCGCCGCGGGCCTGGGTCGCCTGCTGCTGAACAATGTCGCGGTCCCTGCCAACGCCGTCCTGGGCGATGCCGACGCCGTGCAGCGCGCCGAGGATTACGCGGACGCGGTGCGGCTGGCCCGGCTGGGCTGGTCGTCGCTGGCGGTCGGCACCGGCCAGGCCGTGCTGGATTACGTGATCCCGTATGTGAAGGAGCGCGAGGCGTTCGGTGAGCCGATCGCGCACCGGCAGGCGGTGGCGTTCATGGTCGCCAATATGGCGATCGAGCTGGACGGTATGCGCCTGGTGACGCTGCGCGGCGCGTCGCGCGCCGAGCAGGGGCTGTCGTTCGCCCGCGAGGCGGCGCTGGCCAAGAAACTGGCCTCCGACAAGGGCATGCAGATCGGCCTGGACGGCGTGCAGCTGCTCGGCGGCCACGGCTTCACCAAGGAGCACCCGGTCGAGCGCTGGTACCGCGATCTGCGCGGCATCGGCGTCGCCGAAGGCGTCGTCCTCGTCTAGCCCCGACTTCTCACACGGAGACCACCAATGATCAATCTCGAACTCCCCAAGAAGCTGCGGGCCAGCGCCAACCAGGCCCATCAGGTGGCCGCGGAGATCTTCCGCCCCACCTCGCGCAAGTACGACCTCGCCGAGCACGAGTACCCGGTCGAGCTGGACACCATGGCCGCCATGGTGGAGGGCCTGTCCGACTCCGGCGCACAGGACGTCTCCGGCGCCACCGGCGGCCGCAAGGCCCAGGAGGGCGAGGGCGACGGGCACGCCACCGAACTGCTGGGCAACAGCAACGGCGGCAATATGTCCGCGCTCATGAACGCCCTGGAGACCTCGTGGGGCGATGTCGGCCTCATGCTCTCCATCCCCTACCAGGGCCTGGGCAATGCGGCCATCGCCGCGGTCGCCACCGATGAGCAGTTGCAGCGCTTCGGCAAGGTGTGGGCCGCCATGGCGATCACCGAGCCGTCCTTCGGTTCCGACTCGGCCGCGGTGTCCACCACCGCGGTGCTCGACGGTGACGAGTGGGTGCTCAACGGCACCAAGATCTTCGTGACCGCCGGTTCGCGTGCCACCCACATCGTGGTGTGGGCGACCGTGGACAAGTCCAAGGGTCGCGCCGCCATCAAGTCCTTCGTGGTGCCCCGGGATGCCAAGGGCCTCACCGTGTCCCGCCTCGAGCACAAGCTCGGCATCAAGGCGTCCGACACCGCCGAAATCCGCTTCGAGGACTGCCGGATTCCGAAGGACAACATCCTCGGTTCGCCGGAAGTCAATGTGGAGAAGGGTTTCGCGGGCGTCATGCAGACGTTCGACAACACCCGCCCGCTGGTGGCCGGTATGGCCGTCGGCGTGGGCCGCGCCGCTCTCGAGGAACTGCGCAAGATCCTCACCGACGCGGGCGTCGAGATCTCCTACGACACCCCGCCGAACAACCAGCACGCCGCCGCCGCGGAATACCTCCGCCTGGAAGCCGATTGGGAAGCGGCCTACCTGCTCTCCCTACGCGCGGCCTGGATGGCCGACAACAAGAAGCCGAACTCCCTCGAGGCCTCCATGTCCAAGGCCAAGGCCGGCCGCATGGGCACCGACGTCACCCTCAAGGCCGTCGAACTCGCAGGCCCCCTCGGCTACAGCCAGCGCACCCTGCTCGAGAAGTGGGGCCGCGACTCGAAGATCCTCGACATCTTCGAAGGCACCCAGCAGATCCAGCAGCTCATCGTGGCCCGCCGGGTGCTGGGACTGTCCAGCGACAAACTGAAGTAGGTTCTGGGACAGGGCAACCGGCGCGAGTTCCGCGGAGCTCGCGCCGGTTTCTGTTCGCGGCATCCATCGGGGATTCCACACCCATATCCCGAATGCCCCGGAAGTCACCAATGCCCGAATAGGTCGGCGGGCGGAACGAAATTTGCCGTGAGCACACCCGGGAACGAGATACGCGCATCGGCTTGCGAGAAGGGGTGCGTGAACAATGTTTCTCCTTCTGGCACAATTCCTTTCCCGATAGAATTACGGCATGAATACGAGCCGGGCGGGTGAGGTATTCGCGGTCGTGGAGGAATTGACAACCGCGACCACCGCCCTGCTCGACGAAGACCTCACCCACTACACCGACACCGACTTCGTGGAACTGATGCGACGCGTCGAAGCCGTCCGCGCCCGACTGGGCGCGGTGTCGCATCGCCTGGTCATCGAGACCAGCGACCGGCACCTGCCCGAACGCGCCGGATGCAAGAGCCTGGCCAAGTATTTGAGCGAAACCCTGCGGATCTCGATGGCCGAGGCCGGAGCACGACGCCGCGCAGCACAGAAACTCGGCGTGTTCCATTTCGTGCACGGAGAAGACCGGGAACCGGAATACCCGCGCACCGCCGCCCACCAAACCGCCGGGCGGTTGTCGATCGAACACGCGCGGCGCATCATGGCGGTGATGGACCGCATCCCCGCCGCCGTACCGACCGAATTGCGGGTAGAGGCCGAACGACTGCTGGCCGAACACGCCTGCACGATGACCCCCGAAGCAGTGGTCACGGTCGGGGAATCGATCCTGGCCCACCTCGACCCCGACGGCACCCTGACCGACGACCGCGACCGCGACCGCGTCCGGAGGATCACGGTGGGACGTCAACGCATCGACGGCATGACCGAAATCAGCGGACTGCTCACCCCACACCTGCGGGCGCTGCTGGACGCGGTACTCGCCAAGGGATCGCGACCGGGCATGTGCAACCCCGCCGACCCCGACAGCCCCACCCTCGGTGCCCGCGCGATCGACCCCAAGACCCTCGAAGCCGCCGCCGAACGCGACACCCGCACCATCGCCCAACGCAACCATGATGCTGTGGCGGCGTTCCTGACCGCCACCGGCGGATCGAAAACCCTCGGCAGTCACCGGGGATGCCCGTCTCGGTCGTGCTCACCATGCGCCTCGAGGACCTCGAACGCGGCACCGGGCACGCGGTCACCGCCGCGGGCACGACCATGTCGATCCCGGCCGCGTTGCGGCTGGCCGCAGGCCGCTACCCGTGGCTGTTGCTCTTCGGCCGCGACGGCGTCCCCCTCTACCTCGGGCGCGGACAACGCCTCGCGTCGCGCTGGCAGCGGTTGGCGTGTGTGGCCCGCGACCGTGGCTGTACCTTCCCTGGTTGTGACGCGCCCGCGACGATGTGCGCGGTGCACCATCTGATCCCGTGGGCACACGGGGGTGGCACCGATATCGACAACCTGACCCTGGTGTGCGATCGGCATCATGCCCAGGTCGCCGAGGACGCCGACGACCCGACCGGGTGGGCCACCGAACGTCTGGGTGCGCACACTACGTATCCGGGTCGTACCGGGTGGCGGCCCCCGACTCACCACGACCCGGCACGGGGGCGGCGGGTCAACCACCGCCACCACGGCGACGAACTCCTCGGCCCCGCCATCCACCGGCTGCGCGTCAGGCAGGACGCCGGGCTACCACCGCCACCGTTACGGCAATAAGCCCACCACCACACCCTTTGCGGACGGGCTACCAGCCGCCGCACCACGACACGGTGGTAAGCCCCAGCCACCGCACCACGACACGGCAGCCGCCGCAGCCAGATCACGACCAGGCGCAGCGAAAATGCCGGACACGCGTCGATTGGGGCGCGCCCGGCTTTCTAGTTCGAGCACGCGGTCAGCGAGATCCGAACAGGCACATCAACTCGACCGAAGCGGAGGCGGAACCACTGCCACCGTTCTGACAGGGACGGTTGGCGTCCTTGGTTTCGAGACGAAGGACGTAGTAGTAGCCGTCGGTGTTGGGGTTCGGGGCGGTGGCGCTGCAGCGGTAGCCGATGATCGTGCCGCCGAGACGGGCCTGCCCGGCGCTCTCACACGCCGCGCGATTGGGGTAGGTGCCGCCTTCGACCGTTCCGGCCGCCGCGGTTCCGGCAGCGAAACCGGTGAGTGCTATACCGGCCGCGGCGATTGTGATGGCGCGCTTCACCACATATTCTATTACGCAACAAGCACTTTGATTCTTTCAGCTCACCACGAGGCGCACCACACAACACCGCCTCTACAATCGGCAGATGTCGATCTTCGAGATGCCGGGGCGCTTTTGGCGGGGGAATCTGCACTGTCACTCGAACCGGTCGGATGGCGCGCTGGCACCGGAGGAGGTCTGTCGGCGGTATCGGGAGGCGGGGTACGACTTCGTTGCCGTCACCGACCATTTCCGTCCGGAGTACGGATTTCCACTCACGGATACGCGGGCCCTCCGAACCGACGGTTTCACCACATTGCTCGGGGCCGAGTTGGAGGCTCCGCGGACGGAATTCGCCAGTAGGTGGCATATTGTCGCGGTGGGGTTGCCGGTGGGGTTCGCGCCGCCGGAGCCGTCCGAGAGTGGGCCGGAGTTGGCGCGGCGGGCGCGGGCGGCGGGGGCTTTCATCGGGATGGCGCATCCGGCGGCGGCTTTGTCGACCGTCGAGGATGCGGCGACGCTGGATGCGGCGCATGCGGTGGAGGTGTTCAATTCGCTTGCGGCGCGGGAGGATCGAGGGGACAGTCTGCATCTCTATGATGTGCTGCTGGGGCGGGGGTATCGGCTCGACGCGTATGCGGCCGACGACTGTCACTTCCAGCCGCAGGATCCGGCCGGGCGCGATGCCTGGGTGCAGGTGCGTGCCGAATCCCTCGATCCTGATGCTTTGCTGATCGCGTTGAAGGCCGGGCACTACTACTCCAGTACCGGGCCGGAGATTCACGCCATCGAGATCGAGAGCGGGCGGATCGGGATTCGATGCTCGCCGGTGCACAAGATCGTGGTAACCGGATCGGTTCCCGGGGCGCAGTGGCGAATGGGTGACGGGTTGACCGAGTGTCGGCTGCCGCTGGACATGTTCGCGCGCAGCGCGTACGTGCGGGTGACGGTCACAGACGTGGCGGGCAACCGGGCCTGGAGCAACCCGATTCGGCGGCAGTGAGTTTCAGGGGTCCGGGGCCGAGCGTCAGGCGCTGAACTCCTCCACCAGGCGGCGATAGGTCTCGAAGGCCGCCTTGGGGCGGTAGTCGCTGGTCGCGATTCCCAACTGCGCCATGGGTTCCGGCTGAGCGGAGTCGGCGTCGCGCAGGCCGAAGAGTTCGAGATGGGTCACGTGGTGGCGGCTTCGCACCGCCGCGACGGCGCGTACCAGGTGGTCGATGCTGTCGGCCTGGTGTTCGGGGGTGCGCTCCGGGCCGGTGATGCTGCCGCATTCCGAGATGTGGATCGGTACGTGAGATTCTATGTGCGCCTTGGGCAGCGACTCCTCGCGCAGCTGCCGGATGGCGTGCTTCACCTGCGAATCGATATCGCCGGGCGAGCCGTGCGGTGCGACCGGGGAGAAGGCATCGGGATACAGCGCCAGCCCGACATAGTCGACCAGGTCGGCGAATTCGTGTGCGGGTACGGCCGCCAACTGCTCCCAGAAGGCCGCGTCACCGCCCATCCAGTCCGGTGATTCGGCCACCGAGAATCCGATGCGCACCGCGTCCAGGCCCACCGTGTCGAGCGCCTTGCGCGCATGCGCGATGCCGCGCACCAGGGCCGCCACCACGCCGGGGGAACTGCCGTCGATCCACGGGATGTCGAAATTGGGTTCCAGGGTGATCTGGAGGTAGCGCACGATCCGCCCGTACCGGTCGATGGCCCGGTCGATGAAATTCAGCCAGCCGTCCACGTCGACGGCAGTGGGCAGGTAGCAGAGCACCAGGTCCAACTGCCGGTGCCCCTCCAGATACCACCGATCCGGCATGGTCAGCTCGCCGTAGACGCGTTCGGGGTGCAGGACCGCAGCCCGTTCCGGGTCCGGTGGAGTACCCAGGTAGTGCAGGTACTCCCGCACCACGAACGGCGCGTCCCCCGGTAGCCGTCGCACCAGATCCGCGATGGCGGCGCGGTCGTCGGGCGGCCCGGCCACCGTGCTGACCTGCCCCGCCGCGTACACACCGAAGAGCAACTCCGTGGAATCGGTCACCCGGTCCATGTAACCACCGGCGAGCACCCGCCGGTCACCCCTTGGATCGCTTCACCCGGCCCGCCGCGGCAAAACGCCTGGTCGGTGGACGCACCCGGCCGCGTTGTCCGATCTGACCGGATTTCTGTAACGTCGGTCACACTCCGCTGCTACCGTTGCGCCAATCGCAGGGTGTCGTGCGGCGTCGAACCGGCACGACCACGAGTTCGGAGGTTGATCGAGATGGCCTCGATTCTGCATTCGGTGCAGCAGCGCATGACCCACACCGGAGAGGTGATCAAGGGTCTGGGGCGGTTGCGGGAGGTCGGCATCAGCGATCCCCGCAATCCCATGGAAACCCTGCGAACCATGCGGGAGGCCAAGGTTTTCGGGCCGCAGGCCACCATGGTGCAGCATGCCGCGCGGGTGTGGCCGGACCGCCCGGCGCTGGCCGACGAACGCGGCGAGATGACCTACCGCGAACTCGACGAGGGCTCGACGGCGGTGGCCCGGGGACTCCAGGCCATGGGCATCCAGCCGGGCATGGTGATCGGCATCCTGGCCCGCGACCACCGCGGGCTGCTGCTCTCGCTGGCGGCCGCCGGGAAGCTCGGCGTGCGCTCCGCGCTGATGAACACCGGATTCGCCAAGCCACAGTTCGCCGAGGTGTGCGCCCGCGAGAACGTCAAGGCGGTGCTGCACGACAGCGAGTTCCTCGGCCTGCTCGACGCCCTGCCGCCGGAGTTGCCGCGCGTACTCACCTGGGTGGACGAGGGGCACGAGGTCCCGGCGGGGGCGACGACGCTCGACACGCTGATGGCGGAGAACTCCACCGAGCGGCTGCCCGCCCCGCAGAAGCCGGGCGGTTTCATCATTCTCACCAGCGGCACCACCGGCCTGCCCAAGGGCGCGCCGCGCACCAAGGTCGGCCCGATCGGCACCGTGCAGATGGTGGACCGTATCGATTTCCCGCGCCAGGGCACCATGGTGATCGTCTCCCCCATCTTCCACAGCACCGGCATGGGCACCTGGCTGGTCGGCACGGCACTGGGCAACAAGGTGGTGCTGGTCCGCCGGTTCGACGCGGAACGCACGCTGCGACTGATCGACGAGCACAAGGCGGACATGCTGGTGGCGGTGCCGACCATGGTGCACCGCATGGTGGAGTTGGATCCGGCCATCCGCGAGAAGTACGACACCTCGTCGCTGCAAGGCATCGTCATCGCGGGTTCGGCGCTGTCGCCCGAGCTCAGCGTGCGCACGCAGGAGGTTTTCGGGCCGGTGCTGTACAACCTGTACGGCTCGACCGAATGCGCGGTGGCGACGGTGGCGCGGCCAGAGGATCTGGCCAAGGCACCGGGAACAGCGGGCAAATCGCCGCTGACCTGCGAGGTCGCGCTGTTCGACGATGACGACAAGCGCATCCACGCCAAGAATGTCACCGGCCGTATCTTCATCCGCTCGGGCGCACCCTTCGAGGGCTACACCGACGGGCGGCACAAGCAGATCATCGACGGGTACATGTCCAGCGGTGACGTCGGGCATTTCGACGACAACGGCCTGCTGTTCGTGGACGGCCGCGACGACGACATGATCGTCTCGGGCGGGGAGAACGTCTTCCCGCAGGAGGTGGAGAACCTGCTGTTGGAGCGGCCGGACGTCTTCGACGCGGCGGTGGTCGGCGTGGACGATGTGGAGTTCGGAAAGCGCTTGCGCGCCTTCATCGTTCCGGAACCGGGCGCGAGCCCGGACGCCGAGGAGATCAAGGCGTACGTGAAGGGCAATCTGGCCCGCTACAAGGTGCCGCGCGAGGTGATCTTCCTCGACGACCTGCCCCGCAACACCACCGGCAAGCTGCTGCGGCGCGTGCTGGTCGAGTACGAGGTGTAGCCGGGGGTCACATTCCGACCGCATTAAGCGCTACTTGAGGTAACAGAGACCTGAGCCACAACCTTTCTGCCTGCGCTTGCTAGGCTGCAAGCGCACTGGATCTCGATGTCGCGGTCCACCCGGCCGACTCGTCCGGCAGGGGGATCGCGGGAATGGTTGTACCCATGTCAGTTGCCCGTCCGACGGCAAACGGCGCGTTGAAAAAGGTCAGCGACACGGCGCTCAGCGTGAACGCCATGATGAAGCGGGGCCTGTTCAATCCACTGCGCCCCGATCATGCCGTCAAATCCGCGCTGAACGTGCTCAAGTTCGGCCCGTTCGCCGGCGTCGTCATGCATGCCGCGCAGACCAACCCGCACGCCGCCATCATCGACGAGCGCGGTGAGCTGTCGGTCAAGCAGCTCGACGAACTGTCCAAC
Organism: Nocardia sp. CC213A; assembly: GCF_030766805.1. Classification (NCBI taxonomy): domain Bacteria; kingdom Bacillati; phylum Actinomycetota; class Actinomycetes; order Mycobacteriales; family Nocardiaceae; genus Nocardia; species Nocardia sp. CC213A. The sequence continues at coordinate 354,531 of NZ_JASFXA010000002.1, read as the reverse complement.
GCCTTCGCGCGCGGACTCAGCGCGCGCGGGCTGCGGCCCGGTGATGTGGTGGCGGTGCTGGCCCGCGATCATCGCGGCATGGTGCTGAGCCTGCTCGCCACCGGCAAGCTCGGGGTGCGCGCCGTCCTCATGAACACCGGCTTCGCCAAGCCGCAGTTCGCCGATGTGGCGGCCCGCGAGCAGGTCAAGGCGGTGCTGCACGACAGTGAGTTCTTCGAGCTCATGAGCGCCATTCCCGAGGACATTCCGCGCATCCTCACCTGGGTGGACGAGAAGGACAACGCCGATCCGGCCATCCCCACCATCGAGTCGGTGTCGCAGGGGCAGTCCAGCGCGCCCATCGCACCCCCGGAGAAGCCGGGCGGCATGGTCATCCTGACCTCCGGCACCACCGGTACCCCGAAGGGTGCGCCGCGCGACAAGGTGAGTCCGTTCATCTCGGCCCAGTTCCTGGATCGAATTCCGCTGCCGCGCAACGGCACCATGGTGATGGCCGCGCCCATCTTCCACGGCACCGGCTTGTCGCAGTTCACCCTGTCCATCGCACTGGGCAACAAGGTGGTCTTCCAACAGCGCCGCTTCGACCCGGAGCTCACGATCGCCAATATCGTGAAGTACCGGGCGCAGGGCCTGACCGTGGTGCCGACCATGCTGCAGCGCATGCTCGACCTGCCGCCCGAGGTGCTGGCCAAGTACAACCCGAAGGCGTCGCTGCGCGTCATCTTCGCCGCCGGTTCGGCCATCCCGCCGGACGTGGTCACCCGCAGCCTGGACTACTTCGGCCCGACGCTCTACAACCTGTACGGCTCCACCGAATGCGCGGTCATCACCGTGGCCACCCCGGATGAGCTGCGCAAGTCGCCGACCACCGCGGGCCGCCCACCGGTCGGCATCACCCTCGCGCTGTACGACGAGAACCGTAAGCTCATCACCAAGCCGGGCGTGACGGGCACCATTTTCATCGGCAACGCGCATTCATTCAAGGCGTACACCGACGGCCGCACCAAGGAGTTCGTGGACGGCCTCATGTCCTCGGGCGACGTGGGTCACTTCGACGCCGACGGCCTGCTGTTCATCGACGGCCGCGACGACGACATGATCGTCTCCGGCGGCGAGAACGTCTTCCCGCAGGAGGTGGAGCACCTCATCTCCAACCGCCCCGACGTGCTGGAGGCGGCCGTGGTGGGCGTGGACGATGCCGACTTCGGAAAGCGGTTGCGCGCCATCGTGGTTCCGGGTCCGGATTCCCAGCGCGATGCCCAGGAGATCAAGGATTTCGTGAAGGAGAACCTGGCGCGCTACAAGGTGCCGCGCGAGGTGATCTTCCTCGACGAGCTGCCGCGCAATGCCACCGGCAAACTGCTGCGCAAACCGCTGGTCGAAATGGAAGTTCCGGCGGAGTAATTCGACGCGACCACTCCATCCGCACCCCGGCGGGTAGCGGGTGTGGAGTCCGGAATCCAGGGACCGCTATCATCAGCGGGTGAGTTTCGAGTCCGGCCGCTCTACGGCGCATTTCCGCGGTGATGCCGCGGTATTGCGCGGTGGGGCGGCCGGTTCGATTTCCGGGGCGCTGGCCGTCGCCGCGCACGGCTGGGCCTCCGGCGCCATGGCCCCCGATTCCGGCGCGCTGTCACTGCTCATCGCGGGCTGTGCCGCCGTGGGCGCGCTGACCGCCGGGGTGCGCTCGCTGCGCACCACCGCCGTCGGGCTGGTGGGTGCGCTGGTGGGTGGACAGCTGCTGGGCCACCTCGCCATGTCGTGGGGTGCCGGCGGCGGGCATCACCACCAGCAGTCGGTGTGGACGCCGTCCATGCTGCTGGCGCATATCGTGGCCGCCGTCGCCGCGGCTGTCGTGATCCTGGGCGCGGAGGCCGCCTATCGGATCGTCACCGCCGTGATGGCGCGGGTGCTGCCGGCACCCGTCGTGCTGCCGGTGCTCGCGGGGCCGCCCGCGCTGCCCATCGAGCACCGCGATCGGATCGTGCTGCGGCTCTTCGCCGCCGATGCACTGCGCACCCGCGGGCCACCCGTTCTCGTTCGAGGCTGATTCTCCTTTCTTGCCCGGAACACGGATTTTCCCGTCCGTGTGATCGCGCTGTCCACGTATGCCGATGCGGCATGCGGTATTCCGCGCATCCAGGCTGCCCCTCGAACAGAAAGTCCGCTAGTGACCACCACGGATAGCGGTGTCGAGACGACACCGCCTATTTCGCCTACCCCGGAAACGGATTCATCCGTCGAATCCGCGGGCGGTAAGAAGAGAGCAGGCGGCGCTTTTCAAGCGCTGATGCTGAGACTCCATTTTTACGCGGGCGTTTTCGTCGCCCCGTTCATCCTGATCGCGGCCGTCACGGGCGCGCTCTACGCCATTGCCCCGACCCTGGAGAACATCACCGAACGGGGCCTGCTGCACACCGATTCGACCGGCCCGGTCAAGCCGCTGTCGGATCAGATCCGCGCCGCTGTCGCGCAGCAGCCGGACCTGGCGCTGGCGGCGGTCGCCCCGGCGCAGGGCACCGGGGACACCACCCGTGTGATCTTCACGGACCCGACACTCGGAGCGTCCGAGCGGCGCGCCGTCTTCGTGGATCCGGTGACCGCCGAGCCGCTGGGCGACAGCGTCGTCTACGGCAGCTCGGGTGCGCTGCCCATGCGCACCTGGATCGACCAGTTGCACCGTGACCTGCACCTGGGTGAACCGGGTCGCCTCTACAGCGAGCTGGCCGCCTCCTGGCTGTGGGTGATCGCCCTGGCCGGGCTGGTGCTGTGGATCCGGCGGGTGCGCGCTCGGCGCGAGCGCCGGTCCGCGCGCTGGCTGCTGTGGCCGGATCGTTCCCGCCCGCGTGGCCGTTCGCTGAATTGGCATGCGGCCGTGGGCGTGTGGATTCTGCCGATCGTGCTGCTGCTGTCGGTGACCGGTATGACCTGGTCCACCTACGCCGGTGAGAACATCTCGAAGATCCGCGAGGAGATGAGCTGGACCACCCCGAAGGTGAGTTCCGAGCTGCCGGGTGCCGCGACGCCGTCCGCGCCCGCCGCCGGTGATCATTCCCACCACGCCATGCCGGACCCGGAGGCGGCCTCGCCGTCTGGCAAGGCGATCGAGCAGGCCGATCTGGTGTACGGCGTGGTGCGCGCCAACGGCATCGAATCACCCGTGGAGATCAGCATTCCGGCGGCGGAGGGCGTGGCGTTCATCGCCAAGGAACGCCGGATGCCCGGGGTGCTCACCACCGACTCCATCGCCGTGAACGGCGCGACCGGTGAGGTCACCGACCTGCTGCGGTTCGCGGACTATTCGCTCGCGGCCAAGTTGACCAGCTGGGGTATCCAGTTCCATATGGGCCTGATGTTCGGCCTGGCCAACCAGCTGTTGCTGTTGGCCGTCATGGTCGGGCTGATCACGGTGATCGTGCGCGGCTACCTCATGTGGTGGCGGCGGCGGCCGACCAAGGACGCCAAGGCTTTCGCTGTCGGCAAGGCCCCGCGACGCGGGGTGCTGCGGCAGACGCCGCTGTGGCTGCTGCTGCCGTTCGCGGCCGCGGCCGTGGTGGTGGGTTGGTTCGCTCCGCTCATCGGGCTCAGCGTGCTCGGCTTCCTCGTCGTAGACGTGGTGGTCGGTCTGATCGCACGCCGCCGGGCCTCGGCCTAACTCAACTCCGACTGCACCGCGGCGACACGGCATCCCCGCCGTGCCGCCGGTGCGGTCCGTCCATCCTCAGGGTCACGTCGCCTGTTCACTGGCATGGAGGCGGCGCGCTGGACCCTGCGCGACAATCCAAGGAATTCACCTGATGAAGATCAACAAGTTCGCCGCCACCTCGGCCCTGCTCGTCGCCGCCCTCGGCGTCGCCACCGGCACCGGCCACGCCGACGCGCCGACCGGGCCCGCCCCGGTCAATGTCTCCTACCAGGCGCAGGAGCGGAGCCTGACGCTCGCCACCGATATCGGTTCGCTGGAGGTGGCGAACGGTGTGCTGGCGATCAAGTCGGCCGACGGCACGGTCATGGCGGGCGCGCCCCTCCGGGTGCGGGTGGACGATTTCGTCTTCCCCGTCGCCGCGGAGGTCTCCGGGCACACCGCGACCCTGACGCCGCAGATCGACCGCGAACATGCTGTCTACCAGCCTGTTTCGCTGCCGTTCGAGGACAAGGCCGAGTTCAAGAACGAGTACGAGCGGGAGAAGGCCGCCTGGTCCCGGATGACCTCCCGCATCGGTTTGGCGGGCACCCTGGCCGGGCTGACCACGACCGTGCTGGGCGGTCTCGTCGGCTGCGCCCTCGGCGCGGTCGCGGGCACGATCGCGACGGGCGTCGTCGCCACGCTGTTCGGTGCCGGCCCGATCGTCGGCTGCCTGGTCGGCGCGGCGGCGGGCGCGAGCCTGATCGGCATCGCGGGCACGGTGCTGATCACCGCCCCGGTGGCGGTGGCGTCGATCATCGACTACTTCAACACCATCAACGCACCGCTCCCCCAGCCCGCCGACTGAGACGAGACCGACCCCGCCCGGCCACCGACCGGGCGGGGTTACCGCTCCTCGGTGGGGACACCCTCGGGCCACCGCTCGGCCAGTCGTACCGCGTCGGCGGCGTTCGACCACGCCACCCCGCAGCCGAGCGCGCCCCATCGAGATGGACGACGGTCACGGATTCGATCCGCGCGAACGGGATCGCCAGATGATTCAGCTCCGGTGCTCGCCGCTGGGTCGCGTGCCCGGGAAGCGCCGACGCCGATCGCCCCCGTACGCTGCGGATCTGTGAGTCATCCCATGCCGCCGCAGCAGCCGCAGTACCCGCCGCAGCAACCGTACGCACAGCAGCCCTACCCGCAGCAGCAGCCGGGGCCGCAGTTCCCGATTCTAGTCTCCACCATGAACGATGTGCCCGGCCAGGACATCGTGCAGGTTTTCGGGGAGGTGGCCGGGTTGACGGTGCGCAGTCGCAGTATCGGGTCGAATATCGGCGCGACCTTCCGTTCCCTGGGCGGCGGGGAGATTCACGAGTACACCCAGCTGCTGTACCAGTCCCGGCACGAGGCGATCATGCGCATGTGCCAGCACGCCATCTCGCTGGGGGCGAATGCCATTGTGGCCATGCGCTTCGACTGCAATGAGATCGCGGGCACCATGAGCGAGGTGGCGGCCTACGGTACGGCCGTGCGGATCCGGCCCGTCCAAGCCGCGCCGTAGCCAGCGCGCCGTCACCCGGCAGCGGCATAGATTGTTCATGCTTTTCTGTATACAGATTCTGATGTAACGTCAGGGTTTATGGAGACCCTGCTGCACTCGGACGCGTTGGCTCGGTTCGGGCATGCGCTGTCCGACCCGACGCGTACCCGGATCCTGTTGAGCCTGCGGGACGGACCCGCGTATCCGTCGGAGATGGCGGAGCGGATCGGGGTGTCGCGGCAGATTCTGTCGAATCACCTTGCCTGCCTGCGGGGGTGCGGTCTGGTGGTGGCGGTGCCGGAGGGACGGCGCAATCGGTACGAGCTGGCCGACCGGCGTATCGCGGCCGCGCTGGGGGATCTGCTGGGTGTGGTGTTGGCGGTGGACCCCGCGTGCTGCCCCGCCGCCGAAGCCCAGGACTGCTGCTGAGTACACGAGAGCGAGTGCGACGATGAGCGACGGGTGCTGCGGCATCGACGAAGGCCCCGGCGAGCGCGGGAACGCGGCCGCGCCGGATGCCGGAGGCGAACGCCCGCAGCGGTTGTGGCAGGTGCGGGAACTCCGGCTGGCCGGTGTGGCGGGGGTGCTGCTGCTGGGCGGTTTCGCGGCGGGCTGGTCCGGTTTCGAGGCCGGGGCGACCGCGGCGCACCTGGCAGCGGCGGCGGTCGGCGGGGCGACCTTCGCACCGGCTGCGGTGCGGGCACTGCCGCGGCGGCGGATCGGCGTCGCCACGCTGATGACGATCGCATTGATCGGCGCGCTGGCGCTGGGGCAGTTCGCCGAGGCGGCGATGCTGGCGTTCCTGTTCTCCATCAGCGAAGCCCTGGAGGACTATTCGCTCGCGCGCACCCGCCAGGGGTTGCGGGCGCTGCTCACCCTGGTGCCGGAACGGGTGCGCGTGCTGCGCGACGGCCGCGAGACCACCATCGAGCCCGGTGAACTGCTGGTCGGGGACCTGATGCTGGTGCGGGCGGGTGACCGGATCGCCAGCGACGGCATGGTGCGCGAAGGGCGTTCGAGTTTGGACACCGCCGCGGTGACCGGGGAGTCGGTGCCGGTGGAGGTCGGCCCGGGTGACGCGGTGTTCGCCGGGTCGATCAATGCCCACGGCGCGCTGGTGGTGTGGGCGACCGCTACCGTGGCGGACAATTCGCTGGCCAAGGTCGTCCGCGTGGTCGAGGATGCCCAGCGGCGCAAGGGTTCCCGGCAGCGGCTGGCCGACCGGTTGGCCCGCCCCCTGGTGCCCGCGGTCATGGTGCTCGCCGCCGGAATCGCCGCGCTCGGCGCTGTTTTCGGCGATCCGGCGCTGTGGTTCGAACGTGCGCTGGTGGTGCTGGTGGCCGCCGCCCCGTGCGCCCTGGCCATTTCGGTGCCGGTCACCGTCATCGCCGCGGTCGGCGCCGCCACCCGGCTCGGGGTGCTGGTCAAGGGCGGCGCGGCACTGGAAGCGCTGGGCGCGGTGCGCACGGTCGCGCTGGACAAGACCGGCACGCTGACCCGCAACCGGCCCACCGTCGTCGAGATCGTTCCCACCGCGGACCATTCCCGCGAACGGGTCCACGCGCTCGCCGCCGCGCTGGAGGCGCGCAGTGAACATCCGCTCGCCGCCGCGATTCTGGCCGACGCACCCGCACCCACCGCACCCGCACGGGACGTCACCACCGTTCCCGGTGCGGGGATCGAGGGCATCGTGGACGGGCGGGCGGCCCGCCTCGGCAAGCCCGGCTGGATCAGTCCCGGCGCACTCGCCGACCATGTCGATCGACTCCAGGACGCCGGTGCGACGGTCGCGCTGCTCGAATACGATCACGCCCTGATCGGACTGGTCGGCATCCGTGACGAACTGCGCCCCGAGGCCGCCGACACCGTCGCCGACCTCCACCGGGCCGGGGTGCGGGTGGTCATGCTGACCGGCGACAACGCCCGCACGGCGGCCGCGCTCGCCGCACGGGCGGGTATCGACGACGTCCATGCCGAACTGCTTCCCACCGACAAGGCCGACCACATCGCCCGGCTGCGCCGGGAGCGCCCCGGCGCGGTCGCCATGGTCGGCGACGGCGTCAACGACGCCCCCGCGCTGGCCACCGCCGATATCGGAATCGCCATGGGCGCCATGGGAACCGATGTCGCCATCGAGACCGCCGATATCGCACTGCTGGGGCACGACCTGCGCCAACTGCCGCACGCCGTCCGGCACGCCCGCCGCGCCCGCGCGATCATGCTCCAGAACATGGGCCTGTCGGCCGCGATCGTGCTGTCGCTGGTCCCGCTCGCCGCCACCGGCGTCCTCGGCCTGGCCACCGTGGTCTTCATCCACGAACTCGCCGAGGTCTTCGTCATCGCCAACGGCGTCCGCGCCGCCCGGCTGCGCCGTCGTGCCGATTTGTCAACCATGCAACCGGTCGGTACTCCCCCATCGTTCGACATCCGCGCCACACGACCGTCGGCAGCCACCCCGGCCTGTGACTGCTGCGCGGAACCCGCACCCATCGGCCTGACGATTCGTCCGTCGGAACGAAAGGCAATGCCGCCTCGGTGATTTCGCTTCCAGAACGACGACACCGAACCCGAGACCACCGAAGACACGCGGGCGAACCGCGCTGCCGCCGGCGCGGTTCGATCCTCAGTGGTTCGGTAGCCGCGGGTGCCGACGCGCGGGTGCCGAGCCGTGGGCGATGCCGAGCAGGGATGCGGCGCGGGAATGCAGGGAGCAGATACCCGGATCGCAATCCCGGTGTAGGGCCAGCACGTTCGAGAGGTCCAGTCTGGTCAGGTTCTCCACTTCGACCGAGCAGTCGACGAGTTCGAGCGAGCGGGGCGCGAAGTACTCCATTGGCTCACCTTCGGTGATGCTTTCCGGTGGCACGGTGCCGACCGGCGGCGACGGGGACGAGGACCGCGTCGTCTTCCATCCACGTCTGTGTGTCGGGAGTGCGGCGATCGTTCGTTACCGATGCCGCGGCGGACACGCGGGCGACGCGCCCGCGCGCCTCTCCGACGCGGAGCTATTCGGCGGGCTTCTCGTCCTCCGGCAGGGTGGGTGAGACCTGGACGGGGCGGAGGCGGACCCAGGTGAAGAAGACGGCGGCGGCGATGAGCATGCCGATGCCGGTCCATTGGTTGATGTCGATGCCGCCGGTTTTGGCCTCCTGTTCGGCGGCGTCGTAGGTCAGGCCCGTCACCAGGACGATGAGGCCGTAGCAGGCGAGCAGTGCGCCGACGATGGTGCGGATATCGAACAGCATGGCGGGCCTTTCCTATCCGGCGGGTGCGGTCAGCCGACGAAGATATTGAGGGCGATGACGATGACCAGGGCGATACCGGCCAGCAGGACGGGTCGCTGGTACCAGGGCAGCGTGTCCGATTCCGGGTCGGTGCGCACCTCTTTGGGAGTCTCGGAGTAGACCAGGCCGACCAGTTCCGCCGCGGGCCTGGGCTGCGACACCTGGGTGACGACCACGCTGACCACGATATCCACCACGAACGCCACGCCCGCCGCCACGAAACTCGAACCCTGCCCGGACAAATGGAAGGCACCGGCCTCGTGCAGGATGAAAACGACGATGGCGGAGGCGGTTCCGGCCACCAGGCCCGCCCATCCGGCGGCCGGTGTCATGCGCTTCCAGAACATGCCCAAGATGAAAGTCGCGAACAGCGGTGCGTTGAAGAAGCTGAACAGCGTTTGCAGATAGTCCATCATATTGCCGAAATTCCCGGCGATGAACGCGGTGCCGATGGCGGCGACGGTCGCGCCGACGGTGGCCAGGCGGCCAACGCGCAGGTAGTACCCGTCCTCCCGGTCCTTGACCACGTACTGCTGCCACAGGTCGTAGCTGAACACGGTGTTGAACGCCGAGACATTGGCTGCCATACCGGCCATGAACGCCGCGAGGAGTCCGGCCAGTCCCACCCCCAGCAGCCCGTTGGGCAGCGTGTCCTTCATGAGGTACAGCAGCGCCTGGTTGTAGGTGGTGTCACCCTGGTAGTCCGGATTCGCCGCGGTCCGCGCCTTGAGGTCGACGATCTGCGGCACCAGCACCGCGGAGATCATGCCCGGGATGACGACGAGGAAGGGGATGAACATCTTCGGATACGCGCCGATGATCGGCGTGCGCCGCGCGGCGGAGATCGAGTGCGTCGCCATGGCGCGCTGCACCTCGACGAAATTGGTGGTCCAGTAGCCGAACGAGAGCACGAAGCCCAGGCCGAACACGATGCCGAGAACGGACATGAAGTTGTTCGCGAAACCGGACAGCTCATTACCCGGCCATGCCTCGACCTGCTGCGCACCGCCGGGACCGGTGATCACCTTGTCGCGCAGGCCATCCCAGCCGCCCACCTTGTGCAGACCGACCAGTGTCAGCGGCAGCAGCGCGGCCACGATCACGAAGAATTGCAGCACCTCGTTGTAGATGGCAGCCGACAGCCCGCCCAGCGTGATGTAGGAGAGCACGATCACCGCCGCCGCCATCACCGACACCCACAGCGGCCAGCCCAGCAGCACATTGAGAATGGTGCCGAGCAGGTACAGGTTGACCCCCGCGATGAGCACCTGCGCCACCGCGAAGCTGAGCGCGTTGACCAGGTGCGCGCCCGGTCCGAAGCGTCGCCGCATGAACTCCGGGACGCTGCGCACCTTGGAGCCGTAGTAGAACGGCATCATGACCACGCCCAGGAACAGCATGGCCGGAACCGCGCCGATCCAGAAGTAGTGCATGGTCGGCATGCCGTACTCCGCGCCGTTGGCGGACATGCCCATGATCTCGACCGCGCCGAGATTGGCGGAGATGAAGGCCAGACCGGTCACCCAGGCGGGCAGCGAACGTCCGGACAGGAAGAAGTCGATACTCGACGAAACCCGCTGCCGGGCCAGCAGACCGATGCCGAGAACGAAGAGGAAATACAGCGCCACCAGCGCGTAGTCGACGGGATCGGCATCCAGCCGCAATTGCCCGTCGGCGAGTACGGCGGTGAGGGTGTCGGCGGAACCGGCGACGTGGAACGGCATACAGCTCTCCTGACGAGACGATCGGGCGGAGACGAACAACCGTGCGGCGAATACTAACTGTCCAGTCCGTAGCGCCGGTGATGATCGTGCGGGACACGCCTGGCAGCGGGTCACACGCCTGCCCGTCGAAGTCGAAGCCTCACAGTGCAGCATGCAGAGCGAACCTTGCGAAAAGCAGTCCTACGTGTTCGTCCAAGTCCGATACGGGAAGCTTGTTTTCGTGACATGATCGACTCTGCTACCCGGGACCGTATGGCCGTACACGGGGTTCACCTCACCCCCCAACGAGCCGCGCCCAGTGCGCACCGGGTGACCTCATGGCGGAGGAATCGCGGACCTACGATGAGGTGGCGGCTTCATCGGGGACGGAGCGGACACAAGGGGGCGGCTGGTGGGCAGGGAGGCAGGGCCAACGGAGAGGCCCGGTCGACTATTCGGATCCTGTTGGCGCACCGTGCTGTTCGGATTCCTGCTCTGCCTGCTGACCCTGCTGCTGCTCCTGGCTTCCCGCTCCTTCGGTGTGTTCACGCTCAGCGTTTCCGTCATCGCCAGCGTGACCATGATCGGGGTGGGGCTGCGCCGCTACGCACCCCCGCAGCCGCTGCCGTGGTATCTGCTCTCGATCTCCGCCGTGCAGTTCACCATCGGGACGGTCCTGCGGGATGTCACGCACTCGCAGACGCATCCGTTCGACGACCTGTTCACGCTCACCGGATACTGCGGTATCGGCGCGGCGGCGGTGCTGTGGCTGCGGCCCCGCAAGCGCAGCACCGATCACGATCTGCTGCTGGATTCCGCGCTCATCGGGTTGGGTGCGCTGCTGGCCTCGTGGACCTTCCTCATCTCGCCGATCCTGCACGCGGCCGAGCGGATCTCGTTCACCACGCTGACCGCCGCCACCTACCCGGTGGTGGACGCGCTCATGCTGACCGTGGTCGCGCATTCGGTGGTGACCTCGGCGCGTTCGGAATACTCCCTGCGTCTGGTGCACCTGGCCATGCTGATCATTCTGGCGGGCGATCTGGGCTACAACCTGGAGACGGCCGGATCGGCGGTGATCGAGCACGAGATCCTGCTGGTGCCACTGCAACTGGCGTACACGCTGATCGGGGTGGCGGCCCTGCACCCCGCCATGGTCACGCTCGGGGAACCGCGGCGCATCCTGTCGCACCGGTCACGGCAGCGGGCCAGCATCATCGCCACCGTGCTCATCGTGGCGTCACTGGTGCCGGTGGTGGGTTCGAGCCTGGATCCGGTGGACCGGCTGGTGGTGTCGTCGCTGTTCGCGCTGCTGCTGGCCGGAATGCTGCTGCGCAGTGAGCGCGCCATCGAACGCAGTGCGCGCAGCGAGCGGCGGGCGCAGTATCAAGCCGATCACGACATGCTGACCGGACTGCTCAATCGCGCGGCACTGCTGCGGGCGCTGCATCGCAATCGCGAGCGCTGGGGTGAGGCGCCGCTGGCGCTGCTGTTCATCGACCTGGACGGGTTCAAACGGGTCAACGACAGCTACGGGCACGCGGTGGGTGACGAGTTGATCGCCAATGCGGCGGCGCGGATTCGGCGCATCATCCGGCGCGACGACGCCGCCGCCCGCTACGGCGGTGACGAATTCGTGGTGCTCACCCCGGTGGGGCGGCAGCAGGCCACCCTGCTGGCGGAGCGGCTGCTGGCCGCGCTCGGTGAACCGTTCGAGCTCAGTGCGGCGGAGGTCCGGATCGCGGCCAGTATCGGTGTCGCGTGCAGCGGCGGACGGGGCAGCGACACCACCGTGTACGACCTACTGCGCGAGGCGGATTCGGCCATGTACCAGGCCAAAGAGTTCTCACTCGGCTACGTGTTCCAGGACGAGGCGCCCCCGGTCCAGCCCGCCGATCAACCGGCGCGGCAACGAGAAACGGCGGTCTGAGCGGACCCCGCCAGCCGAACGCGCGCGGTGTCCCGCCCCGCCCAACCCGCTCGGGGTTGGGCGGTTCGCACATCCGGCCGCGGCGGCGCGCCGACACCGGGCCACACCGGATCGTTGCGCCCGCGCCGAGTCGGTTGCGCGCGGCGACGCGACAAGCCGGGCGGCGGGGAGAGCCGGGACGGCAGGTCAGTTGCTGCCGAGCTCGTCGAGCAGGCGGCGGGCGTTCTCCAGTTCGGCCTGCAACTGTTCCACCTTGGCGCGCTGGGCGCCGCGCACCGCCTCGAGTACGGAGTCGACCACCTCGGCCACCTCCGGGTGCAGGATCTTGGCCGCCTGGGCTACCGACGAACTCGGCACCGAGAGACCGCGAATGGTGCGCTTCTTGCCGTTGACGACATCGAGGGTCCATTCACCGTCGGCGGTGCCGGAGAGGGTGACGGTCACCTCCGGGGCCTTGGCCTTGCGGGATGCGGCGGCGGCATTGCGGGCGGGGCGGGACCCGGCGGGCTTGGCCGCCTTGCCCGTGTCGTTGTTGGAGGTGGCGGCGGTGCCCGCGGGCTCCGCCGCCGAGCCGGGCTGCGCCGCTGCGGGATCGGGGGTGGGCGATGCGCTCGGCTGGGCCGATGGCATGGTCGCGGGCGACGACATCGTCACAGTGGAATCCTTCCTGGTTGCCGTTGTCGGTTTCGCTACAGGCGGTTTCGCGTCGGTCGTTGTCGCGGCGGCCGCGGCCTTGGCGGCGGTCGCCTTCTTCCCGGCCGCGGCGTCCTTCTGGGGCCGGGCCGGTTTGATCAGGGTGACCTCGGTGGGGCCGAAGGCCATCACATCTTTCGAGCCGGTCGGTTTTATCTGTAGGAAATCGCCCTCGGAGGGATCGCCGAGTGCGAGCACCTTCCCGGACCGCCCCTCCGGCACCCCGACCGCCGCGGCCGTGAACCACACCATCGGCGGACGGCCGGCCTCGATATCCGTGGCGATCTGCCGAATCTCGCTATCCGACAAGGGCTGTGGCTTGGTGCGGCGGGACGACATGGGGCACTCCGAGCGGTGGTGGACACTTGCGTGCCCAAGAGCATGCACCATGGCACCGACAAATCCACAACGGAGAGTTCGGCCCGCTGCTGATCCTAAGCGCTGCGCGGCCCCCGTCGGGTGAGTTCGACCCAAGCCCGGAGCAGCCTCCCGGCAATCGGTAAGCCGAGTTCAGAGCTGTTCCACATCGCGCAGCACGCACGCCACGGTATCCGGTCGCCGCACCGGATCGAGCCGGGTTTCGGTGGTGAAGTTCTCCGTCGCCCCCGGCTGCACCAGCACCTCGGTGCGGGTGCGCTCCAATACGGTCGACTCCGGCGTGACGAAGCTGACCACGACCGCGTAGCGGTGCTCGACGTCGTCGCGGTTGCTCACCACCCCGGCGGCCCGCCACCCGGCCGCCGTGCCCCCGCATTCGGTGACGAAGACACTGCGCTGCGCGTTCGACGCGTCCGTCGCGGCCGGTTCCGCACCGAACGCCTCGGTGGTGGTGTCGTCCCGATCGGCACATCCCGACGCCAGTACCGCACACACACCTGCGACACCGGCCAACCACACGCGGCGGGCGATCATCGAATCTCCCTTTCCCCAGCACACTTCCGGCCCCCGAACCTCAGTTGCCGTCCATTAGCTGCGCGAAGAGTACCCCACCACACCTGCGTGTCGTCACATGACGCGTGGGTCGTGTCGCAATCACGCAATCGGCGCACGCGGACCCGCTACCATGGGCGACGTTTCGCCAAGAGTTAGCTGTTGCAGTGTTTCCGAAACCCGGCGGCAAAGGTGGCTCGTGAGCAATTCCCAGCGTCACAGGTTTCTGGCCAGCGGTCTCACCCTCGCGCTCGGAGTGCTGGTCGGAGGCGGTTATCTGCTGTTCGACGTGATGCGGGTGCGACCGCCCGGATCGACGTACACGGTGACCATCCAATTGGACCGGTCGGGCGGTTTGCAGGCGGGTAACAATGTCACCTGGCGCGGCTACCGGATCGGCGAGATCACGGCCGTCGAACTCACCGACGCCGGCGCCGCGGTGGCGGTGCGCGCGGAAGTCGACAACCGTTACCGGATTCCGAAGGATACGGCCGTCCAGGTGCATGCGCTGTCCGCCGCCGGGGAGCAGTACATCGACTTCGTGCCCCATACCGATCGAGGTCCCTACCTCGACGACGGTGCGGTGGTGCCGTTCGACGCCGCCCGCACCTCCACCCCGGTGCCGCTCTCGGAGGTCCTGATCGACTCCAGCGAGCTCATCGCCCAGATCGATCCGGACAAGTTCGCCGTCATCCTGGACGAACTCGATATCGCGCTCAGCGGCGGACCGGACCAGTTCCGCGCCTTCGTGAACGGCATCAGCCTGGCCGTGGCCGGGTTGGACAATCTGCTGCCGCAGACCACCAATCTCATCACCAGCCTGCGCACCATCGCCGCCACCACCTCCCAGGCCCAACCCGATCTGGGCACGCTGACCCGCAATTCGCGCGTTCTCATCGATCAGGTCACCGCAGCCGACGCCGAGATCCGGGCGCTGCTCGACGACGCACCGGGCATGATCGACGTGGCGGCGCGGACGCTGGACCGCAATGCCGACCCCATCACCAGTCTCGCCACCAATCTCAGCGCCGTCGTCCGCTCGGCCCAGCTGCGCATTCCGGCGCTGCGGGCGCTGTTTCCGTCGCTGTTGATCGGCACCTCGGCCATGGGCGTGCCCGCGCACGACGGCGAGTTCTACACCATCGTGGATATCTGGCCGCGGCCGTTCTGCCAGTACCCGACGAAGCAGACGCCCCAATACGTGGTGCAGGACGGCACCTTCCGCCGCTGGAACTACTGCGCGAATCCGCCCGCCGATCAACAGATCCGCGGCTCGGCCAACGCGCCGCGGCCGAATGTTGCCGACAATGGCGCGAATCTGCCCACCGGGGTGGATCCGAACGAGCGGACGCCGCCGCCGGTGCGGTGACCCGGCACGCTGCCCGCGTTTCCCGGCCGGAGTTGTGCAACCGACAAGAGCGCCCGCGCGGGTATTCCACCGAGCGGATCGGCATCCATATCGTGGGCGGATGAACGCGATTCGCACCCGGCAGGACGATGCCGTCCTCACCGTGGAACTGGACAATCCGCCCTACAACTTCCTCACCGGCGCGATGATGCGCGACCTGGAAACGCTGCTGCACCGGCTGGCCGACGACGAGACGGTGCGGGCGGTCGTGGTGACCAGCGCGCTGCCCGGGGTGTTCGTGAGCCACTACGACGTGGCCGAGATTCTCGCCGGGGCCGAGGCCAGCCCGCTGCCGCTGAGTCCGGCGCTGGCCGGTGCGGCACTGCGAACCACCGGCGCGGCCAGTCATCTGCCCGGGGCGCGGGCGGTGCTCGGGCGCGGGATGACCGCCGGGCTCACCGATATCCTGCGCTATCACGAGGTGTGCCGCCTGATGCGGCGATCGGACAAGGTCTTCGTCGCCGCGGTGAACGGCCACGCCATGGGCGGCGGCTGCGAACTCGTCCTGTCCTGCGATATCCGGCTGATGGCCGACGGGCCGTACCGCATCGGGCAGCCGGAGATCCTGGTCGGGCTGATTCCGGGCGGCGGCGGCACCCAGCTGCTCACCCGCTCGCTCGGGGCGGCGCGGGCGCTGGAACTATGTCTGGAGGGCGCGCCGATCGACGCTGCCACCGCGCGGGATATCGGACTGGTGAACCGGCTGATCGATCCGGATCGGCTGCTCGCGGAGGCGCTCGATACCGCGCGGCGGTTGGCGCGGCGCTCCCCCGTGGCCGTCGCCGCCGTCAAACGCGCTGTGCACGAGGGCGGTTCGGCCGGGCTGGAGACCGGGTTGCATATGGAGCGAGCCGGATTCCTCGCCGCCGCCTCGCAGCCGCAGACGCGGGACGCCATGCGCGCCTATCTCGCCGATGTGCGGCGCAACGAGGCGGCGGGGAAGGATCTCACCGCGTTCATCGAGGAGCGGCTGCCGGATTGGCACCGGGGTACGGCCGGGGAATCGTAGGACGGCCCGGGCGAATTCGCCGGGGGTGGCCGTGACTGTTGGATTCCGCACACTTCCTACCAAGCAAACGCTTGGCTGCTAACGTCGGAGGGGCAGGAGGACGGTGACGGACATCGATCGCAGCGCGGCGACGATGGAGCGCCGCAGCGCCCTACCGGTCCGCGTGGACGCGGCCGATCGGGGACTATCAATGGGGATGTACCGGGGGCAATTCGATTCCGCCCGAGGCTTTTTCGAGCATGGGCGCAGGCCGTCTCGCGCCGCCCGTCCACCGCCAGTGCGAGAGACAGGAATGGGTACATGAGCACCACCACGCAGGTTCCGGATCCGAATCACCCGCTGCTGCCCCTGGCGCGGGCCTACACGAGTTATTTCACCCCGAAGGTGAGCGGGCTGGAGAATCTGCCCGCCTCGGGTCCGGCGCTGGTCATCGGCAATCACTCCTCCATCTACTGGGCGCCCGAGGTGTGGATCACCTTCATGGCCATGATGGAGCGTCGCCCCACCGAGCCAACCTTCGGGGTCGCGCACGAAATCCTTTTGCGCGCACCATTTCTCGGTGACAGTCTGCGGCAGTTCGGCGTGATTCCCGCGTCCCAGGAGGCGGCGGCGGCCGGACTCAAGGACGGTGGCGCGGTCATGGTGTATCCCGGTGGCGACTGGGAGGCGTGCCGTCCCTGGACCGAGCGCGGCAAGATCGATTTCGCCGGGCGCAAGGGATTCATCCGGCTGGCCCTGAAACTGGGAGTGCCGGTCATCCCAGTGGTCGCCAACGGCGGCCACGATTCCATCTTCATCCTCAGCCGTGGCGAACGCACCGCCAAGCTCTTGCGGCTCGACAAGCTGTTCCGCGCCAAGGTGTTCCCCTACACCGTCGGCCTCCCCTTCGGCATCGCCCCGGTGATACCGCAGATACCTCTCCCCGCCACGGTCGACGTCAGCTTCCTCCCTCCTCTGGACTGGTCCACCGAACCCGGTGACCCCGAGGACACAGCCGCGGTGGCCGCCCACTACGAATCAACAGTGCGCACCATGCAAACCGAACTCGACCGCCTCCGAGCCGAAACCCCCAACCCGGTGTCCGCGGGTATCAAGAACCACCTCGCGGCCCTCCCCGGACCGCTGTCCGGCTTGGCGAACCTCCTGTAGGACGACATACCGCCCGACGGACAGCCGTGGCCCGGAGAGACCTCCTACTCTCCGGGCCGCACCCCAACCGTCCGGGCCACACTCACCCGCCCCTCGGGCCGCGCTCACCCGCCCCCGGGCCACGCTCTCGCGCTTCCCTCAGCACGCTCGCAGGCCGCGGTTCGACACACCACGGACGCACGTCGCATCAGCTGTAGCGCAAGCCGCATCGACCGCGGCCCGCATCAGGAACGGACGCAGGCCGCACCGGCTACGGCGCACAGCGGAATCTTCGGCGGCGCAAGCGGCACCGGCTACGGCGCTGGTTCACATCGGCTGCGGCACAAGGCGTGGACCGCGGGGCTCGACGCATCGGCTACGGCGCAGGCCACACCGGCTACGACGATGGAGCGCAACAGCCACGACTCCAGCCGCATCGGCTACGGCGCTGGGGCGCATCAGTTGCGGCACAAGGCGTGGACTGCGGCGCTCGACGCATCAGCCGCAGCTCCGGCCGCATCGGCTACGGCGCTGGATCGCGTCAGTTGCGGCACAGGGCATGGACTGTGCCGCTCGACGCACCGGCTACAGCACAGGCCGCACCGGCTACGGCGCTGGATCGCATCAGCTGCGGCACAGGGCATGGACTGCGGGACTCGATGCGGCGACCAAGGCGCTGACCGCACCGGCGAGATGCGACGAACCATATCGGCTGTGGCGCTCGACGTATCGGCGAAGCGCGAGTCCGTGTCGGCTGGCGCGAGTCGGTGTCAACTGGCGCGAGTCGGTGTCGGCTGTGGAAGGGCGGGCAGATCGGCGGTGTTAGCCGCGCACGTCCACCACGAGGGCGGTGGCGTTGTCGGTGCCGCCGGAGGTGAGGGCGGTTTCCACCAGGGAGTCGGCGGTGAGGCCGGGGGTGGTGGGGTGGGTGAGCAGGGCTTTGACGGTGGCGATGTCCAGGGGCTTGTGGACGCCGTCGGTGGTGAGGAGGAAACGGCCGGTGCTGGAGCCGGTGGCGGCCTGGCCGATGTCCTCGACGCGGGCGGTGCGGGCGGAGGTGGTGACCAGGTGGCCCATCCCGGGCAGGGGTTCGTGGCCGCGCAGGCGGAAGTATTCGGCGACGGTGTGGTCGGTGGTGATCTGGTGCAGGACACGGCCGTTCCAGCGGTAGACGCGGCAGTCGCCGACCCAGGCGATATCGCACGGGCCGTCGGGGCGACCGTCGGCGGGCAGTACCGCGACCGCCAGCACGCTGTCACCGCCGGACTCGGGTAGCTCGCGTTCCAGTTCGGTTCGGGCGGCGAGGATTCCGGCGCGCGCCCCCTCGGTGACCGCCACCCGCGCCGCCGTGCGGGCCACGATGCGGGCCGCCCGGGCCGCGCCCAGATGGTCGCCGACGCCGTCCGCCACCACCACCGCGGTACGCCCGACCCGGCGGTCGGTCACCGTGGCGACCGCATCGGCGTTGATCTCGCGCCGTCCGCGCTTGCTGACCGCTTCCCCCGCGACCCGCACCGCCCGCCCCTCCCCGTCCGGACCTACCGACGCGACGGCTCCGACCTCGATGGCTGCGCTGTGCATGGCCCGACCTCCTCGGACTCGCGGGTGCTGCCGATCAGCACAACCCATAGTCAACAGCCTCGAGCCGTGTTCCGCGCCAGAATTGCCTGTGTAGTTGCTATGTGATCGGATTGTCACCTAACCGGTCGTCGGTCGGCTGACCTGCTGCGGAGCCGTTATCGAGCGCGCGCAGCCGAGCCCGCAGGATCGGGCCGAGTTCGGCTGCCTTGTCGGCGCTCAGCATTCCGGTATGCCAGGCGTCAACGGGGACTTCCTCGATGCGGCCGGTGATGTACCGCCGCCAGGTCGCGGTGAACCCGTCCCGGTTCGGCTCGCGGGCGGAGGTGAACAGCAGGGCGTCGCCGGTGAAGTGGCGCGGGTCGTAGGGCAGCGGTTGGGAGAAGCTCTCCAGGACGCGTTCCACCTGCGGTGCCGTCAGGATGCCGGCGCGGCTGATCCGATCGGAGACCAGGGCGTAGAAGTCCTCGACCCGGTCGATGTCGGGAATATCGGACAGGCCGAGGGCCTCTCGCCAGCCGCCGAGAATCCGGCCGACGGTCTCGGCCACCTCGCGCGGTCCCGGTTCCGGCAGCTCGACGGGTTCGGTGGTGATGCCGGCGTCCACCAGGGCGAGCAGGCCGACCGAGTGGCCGAGCTCCTGGAGTCGTGCGGCCATGGCGTGCGCGATCTGGCCACCCAGGGACCAGCCCAGCAGGTGGTAGGTGGTGTCCGGGAACCGTTCCAGGAGTTCGCGCACATACCGATCGGCGTATGCGCCAACCGATTCCAGCCGAGGTTCGTCGGCGACGATGTAGGGGTCCTGGAGGCCGTGGACGGGGCGGTCCGGCTCGAGGTGACCGACCAGTGCGCCGTACACCCAGGCCAGGCCGCCGCCGGGATGGACGCAGAACAGCGGCGGGCGGGTGCCCGCGGAGCGCAGGGGGGTCAGGACGCCGAGCGAGATGTTCAGGGTGTCCGCGCCGCTGTCGAGGGCGTGCGCGAGTGCGGCCGGGCTGGCGTCGGAGAAGAGGTGGCCGTACCGCAACTGCCTGCCGGTGCGGGACCGCAGCAGCGTGACGACACGCACCGCACTGAGCGAGTTCCCGCCGAGTGCGAAGAAGTCGTCGTCCGCGCCCACCCGGTCGACCCCGAGCACCTCGGCGAACACCGCCGCGACCAGCCGCTCGGTGGCCGTGGCCGGTGCACGGAAGGTACGTGCCGCGAGCACCGGTTCCGGCAGCGCGCGGCGGTCGACCTTGCCGCTGGCGGTCATCGGCAGGGCGGTGAGCGCCATGACGGTATCGGGCACCAGGTAGCCCGGCAGGCGCTGGCCCAACTCCCGACGCACCCGATCCGACTCCACGGTATGGTCCGGCCGCGCCGTCACATACGCGGCCAGGCGCGCCCCGGCGGCGTCGTCGGAGTTGTGCACGACGACCGCCGCCTGCTCGATGCAGTCCAGGTCGGCGAGTGCGGCTTCGACCTCGCCCAGCTCCAACCGCTGGCCGCGCACCTTCACCTGGAAGTCCGCGCGGCCCACGAAAGCCAGCACCCCGACCCGGTCGGTGGCCGAGCTTCCCGCGGCGGCGGATTCTCCTGTGGCTGTGCGGAGTTCGAACTCGTCCGCCACCGCGGATGCACCGCGCGCTGCACTGGAATCGGCCGCGGCCGCGGCGGATGTACCGGCCGTGGGCCGGAAGGCGAGCGCGGTCGGTGTGGTTTCGCGGGTACCGGACCTGGAATGGTGGCTGGTCCACCGCACCAGATCGCCGGTGCGGTACAGGCGGGCACCGGGTGGGCCGTAGGGGTCGGCGACGAACCTGGTCGCCGTCGCGGCGGCCCGGCCACGGTAGCCGCGGGCCACCCCGGGGCCCGCGATGTACAGTTCGCCCACCACGCCCGCGGGGACAGGGCGCAGCCAGGCGTCGAGCACCAGCACCGTGGCACCGGGGATCGCCGAACCGAGGGTGACCGGGGTGTCCGCCCGCAGTTCGGGGCTGCCGGTCACCCAGATCGTCGTTTCGGCGGGGCCGTAGAGGTTGTGCACGCGCCGCCGTCCCGCCACATCGGTGCGCGACCAGCGGGACACCAGGTGGGGCGGGCACCGGTCCCCGCCGGTGAGCACCACCCGCAGGTCGTCGAGACCGTCGGGGTCCAGTGAGAGCGCGACCGCGGGTGTCAGGAAAGCGTGGGTGACGCGCTGCGCACGCAGCACCTCCGCGAGCGGCTCACCGCCGAACGCGTCCGGGGGCGCGACGACCAGTGTGGCGCTGCCCGACAGCGCCAGCAGCAGTTCGAGCATGGCGGCGTCGAATGTCCGTGCCGCCACGGCGACTACGCGCGAGTCCGGGTCGACATCGTATTCGCGCTGGTCCGTCGCCACCAGGGCGGCCAGACCGGAATGCGGGACCGCCACCCCCTTCGGGCGGCCGGTGGAGCCCGAGGTGTACACGACGTAGGCCGTCGTGGTCGGCAACAGCAGTCCGGGACGATCCGTATCGGATACCGCGGTCGCATCGAACCGCGTCAGGTCGATCGCGTCGAGACGGAGCGTCGGCACACCGGGCACCTCGAAACCCAGGTCGTGCACCGCGAGCAGGCAGCGCGCTTCGGAATCGGTGCATACGAACAGGTTTCGTTCCACGGGGTGCGCGGGATCCACCGACACGAAGGCCGCCCCGGCCTTGGCGACGGCCCAGACGGCCAGCACCCAGTCCAGTGAGCGCGCGACGCCGATGGCGACCACCGCTTCGGGTCCGACGCCGTACCCGATCAGGCAGCGCGCCAACCGGTTCGAGCGCTCGTCCAGCTCGCGGTAGGACAGTCGCCGGTCACCGTCGACGACCGCGTCACCCTCGGGATGGCCCGCCACCGCCACCTCCAGCAGCTCCGGCATCGTGATGGTGGCGAGGTCGAGGTCGGGGCCGTGCCCGTACTCGGCCAGGAGGCGCTGCCGCTCCGCGATCGCGAGGATGTCGATATCCCGCACGGGCACGGCGGGATTCGCGGTGATGGCGCGCAGCACCCGCAGCAGGCGTTCGGCGACGTCGGCGACCGTCCGCGCGTCGAAGAGGTCGGTGGCGTAGCCGATGTGCACTCCGAGCGCGCCGTCGGCGTCGGCGATATCGGTCAGAGTGAAGGTCAGGTCGAACCGTTCGATGCCGGTGTCGGTCCCGACGGGCGTCACCGACACCTCCGGCAACTCCACCCCGGCCGGATCGAGGTTCTGGAAGGCCAGCATCACCTGGAACAGCGGGTGGTGGGCCTGGGTCCGAGGCGGATCCAGCGCCTCCACCACCTGCTCGAAGGGAATCTCCGCGTGCGCGAAGGCATCCAGGTCGACGCCGCGAACCTCGGACAGCAGTTCGGTGAAGGGCACCGACTCGTCCACGCGGGTGCGCAGCACGAGCGTATTGACGAACATGCCCACCAGATCGTCGAGTTCGGCCGCACCGCGCCCCGCGACCGGTGTGCCCACGGCGATGTCGGCACTGTTCGACAACCGCGCCAGCAGCACCGCCAGGGCCGCGTGGAACACCATGAACATGGTCACCCCGCGCGTGCGCGCCAGCTCCCGCAGAGCGGTGACCACCGCCGGATCCACGGTGCACCGATGGGTGGCCCCCCGATGGGAGGCCACGGCCGGGCGCGGGCGATCGACGGGCAGCTCCAGGACCTCCGGCAGACCGCGCAGCCGCTCGGTCCAGAAGTCGAGTTGCCGCGACAGCGGTGCGTCCGGGTCGTCCGACGTGCCCAGCGATTCGCGCTGCCACAGGGTGTAGTCGGCGTACTGCACCGGCAGCGGGGCCCACTGCGGCTGCCGCCCGGCGCAGCGCGCGGCGTAGGCGGCGGCCAGGTCTCGCGCCAGCGGAGCCATGGAGAAGCCGTCCGCGGCGATATGGTGCACCACCCACACCAGCACGTACTCCTCGGGACCGGTCGACAGCAGTCGAACCCGCAGCGGAACCCGCTGCGCCACATCGAATCCCACCGATGCCGCGGCGGCGACCGCGGCGGTCACGGCGGTGGGTTCCACCGGCCGGGGCGTCAGGTCGATCTCCGCCACGGCGGGCAGCTCCTCGACCGGGACGACCACTTGGAACGGCACACCGTCCACATCCGGGTACCGCGTGCGCAGCACCTCGTGGCGGCCCAGCACATCCCGGACGGCGGCCGCGAGCGCCGGCACGCGCACGGTGCCGGTCAGGCGCAGCGCCAGCGGGATGCTGTAGGCCGCGGATTCGGGGGCGTACCGGTTGACGAACCACATGCGCTGCTGCGCGAACGACAGCGGCACCCGCTCCGGCCGCACCCGCGCGGCGATCCGCGGCACGTCCACCGTCGCAACGCTGGTGCGGGTGTCGAGCAGCGCCGCCAGCTCCGCGACCACCGGCCGCTCGAACACGTCGCGTACGCCGACGCCGAGACCGGTCTCGTCGGCCAGTCGCGCCGACAGCCGGGTCGCCGACAGCGAATTGCCGCCCAGGGCGAAGAAGTCGTCGTGGCGGCCGATCCGCTCGGCGTCGAGCACGGCCGCGAACACGCGGGCCACCAGCTTTTCGGTGCGGGTGACCGGCGCGCGGTACTCCGCCCGCTCCCACACCGGTTCGGGCAGGGCCGCCTTGTCGACCTTGCCGTGCACCGTGACCGGCAGCCGGTCCAGCACCGTGACCGCGTCCGGCACCATATAGCCGGGCAGGCGCTGCCCCAGCGCGCGCCGCACCGTCGCCGGGTCGGGCCGGTGTCCCGGCGCGGCGACCACGTAGGCCACCAGGCGCGCACCGGCACCGCCGTTCGGGGTGTGCACGACGACGGCGGCCTGTTCGACGTCCGGCAGCTCGGTGAGGGCGCTTTCGACCTCACCGGGCTCCATCCGCTGACCGCGCACCTTCACCTGGAAGTCGACCCGGCCCACGAATTCCAGTACCCCGGAGCCGGATTCCGGGTCCGGCAGCCACCGAACCAGGTCGCCGGTGCGGTAGAGACGCTCCCCCGCCGTCCCGAACGGGTCGGCGACGAAGCGCGCGGCGGTCAGGCCCGCACGGCCTCGGTAGCCCCGCGCGACTCCGGGTCCGGAGACGTACAGTTCACCCGCCACCCCGGCGGGCACCGGCCGCAACCACGCATCCAGCACCACCACACCCATGCCCGGGATCGGCCCGCCGATCACCACCGGGCGACCGGGTGTCAGTTCGGCGCCGGTCACCCAGACGGTCGCCTCGGCCGGACCGTACAGATTGCGCACCGTGCGCCGACCCGCGGTATCGGTGCGCGACCAGCGCGACACCAGCTGTGGCGCACAGCGATCACCGCCGGTCATGACCATGCGCAGCTCATCCAGACCCTCCGTTTCCACGGTCAGCGCCACCGCGGGCGTCATGAACGCGTGCGTGATGCGCGCGGTGCGCAGCAGCGCGGCCAGCGCCGGGCCGCCGTACACGTCGTCGGGTGCGATCACCAGCAGCGCGCCGCCCGAGACCGCCGACAGGAGTTCGAGGACGGCCGCGTCGAAGGTCCGCGCGGCGACCGCCAGCACCCGCGAATCGGGCCGTACCTCGTGGTCACGGAGCTGCGCGGCGGCCAGGGCCGCGAGTCCGGCATGGGTGACCTGCACGCCCTTGGGGCGGCCGGTGGATCCGGAGGTGTAGATGAGGTAGGCGGTATTGCCGGGCCGAATGCCGCGGTGGCGGTCGGCGTCGGTGACCGGCGTGGGCGCGCATGCCGCGATCGCGTCCGCGCTGCCCGGGTCGTCCAGCACCAGCCAGGCCACGCCGTCGCGCGGCAGTGCCGCCGCATGGTTTTGGGTCGTGATCCCGATGCGCACAGCGGAATCCGTGCAGACGAACCGATTGCGGTCGAGCGGGTGGCCGGGGTCCAGCGAGAGGAACGCGGCACCGGCCTTGGCGATGGCCCAGACCGCCAGCACCCATTCCGGGGAGCGCGGCAGGCCGATGGCGATCACCGACTCCGGGCCGACGCCCTGACCGATCAAGTAGCGCGCCAATCGATTCGAGCGCTGGTCGAGTTCGCGGTAGGTGAGGGTCCGATGGCCGTCGGTGACCGCGTCGCCGTCGGGGTTGCGGGTCACCGCCGCCGCCAGCAGGTCCGGCATGGTCACGGCGGCCGTGGCCGGGTTGCCGCGGCGTCCCCAGTCGCGGACGAGCCGATCGTGCTCGGCGGGCGACGGCAGGCCGAGGGCACGTACCGGCGTCTCCGGGGCACGGGCGACCGCGCGCAGGGTCTCGTGCAGCCGGGTGGCGAACGCCGTGACGGCGGTCTCGTCCAGCACGTCCGGACGGTACTGCAATCGAATCCGCAGGCCGTCCTGTGCGATGACACTGCAGGTGAGCGGATAGTGGGTGGAGTCGGCGGCGCTCACGCCGGTGACGGCGACGCCGCCCGGTCCGGTGAGCCGACGCACCGCGTCGACGTCGACCGGGTAGGACTCCAGCACCATGACGGTGTCGAACAGGGCGTCGCTACCGGCGAGTGCGTGAATCTCGGTGAGCCCCAGGTGCTGATGGTCGAGCAGGGCCGCCTGTTCGTCGTGTACGCGGGTCCACAGCCGGGTGACCGGCTCGGCCGGGCGCAGGCGCACCCGGGTCGGCACCGTATTGATGAACAGCCCGATGGCGCGGTCGGCACCGGGCAGCTCACCGGGACGCCCCGACACCGTCGTGCCGAACACCACATCACCGCGTCCGGTCAGTCGCGCGATCAGCACGGCCCACACCGACTGGAGGACGGTGTGGAGCGTGACGCCCGCGGCGGCGGCCGCGGCCGTCAGCTCTCGGGTCTCGTTGTCCGCGACGGTGATCCAGTGGTCGGCGACGATCCCGGTGTCGGCGGCGGCACCGGCGATCAGGGTGGGTTCGACGCCGTCCAGCGCGCGAGCCCAAGCGGCGCGGGCCGCGTCCCGGTCCCGAGTCGCCAGCCAGGCCAGGAAATCTCGGTACGAGCCGGGAGCCGTCGGCGCGTGCTCGCCCAGATACGCGGCGAACAGTTCGGTGAGCAGCAGCGGGCAGGACCAGCCGTCGAGAATCGCATGGTGGTTGGTCAGGATCAGGGCCCACCGCTCGGGGGCCGTCGCGGCGACGGTGCAGCGCAGCAGTGGGGCCGCCGCGAGATCGAAGCGCCGCGCCTTCTCGGCGGCGGCCAGCTCCGCGAGCGCGGCCTCGCTATCGGTCGCGTCGGTGAGATCCACGAATTCCCAGGGTATTTCGGCGTCATCGCAGATCACGGCCACGGTGGTGCCGTCGCGGCCGGTGGCGAACGCGCCGCGCAGGCTCGGGTGACGTTCGAGCACCACCGCCCCCGCCCGGCGCAGCCGGTCGACGTCCAGGTCACCGGACAGTCGCAGCAGCACCTGTGACGCGTACAGATCGTCGGCGGCGGCCCATCGGGCGTGGAACAGCAGCCCGGCCTGCAACGGGGTCACCGGCCAGATATCGCTCAGCGCCGGATACGCCCGCTCCAACCCATCGATCTCCGGTTGCGTCAACCGCACCAGATCGAAGTCGGACGGCGAATGTCCTCCCGCACCGGGCAGTTCGGCGTACTCGGCGATCGCGGTCAACGCCCCCGACCACAACTGCGCCAACTCCTCGACCTCGGACCGGTCGAGCAGCGTACGCGGGAACCGAAGGCTCCCCCGCAGCCGGTCGCCCACCGCGATCGCGCTGATGTCCAGGGCCACCGTCACCGGTGTCTCGGGATCGGGTGCCACCGCGAGTTCGCCCAGCCCGCCGTGGATGTCGTCGTCGCCGGTATCGGAGACCCGGCCGAGGTAGTTGAAGGCGATGCGTCCCGGCATCCGGTCCGGCAGCTGGGCGGCGGTCTGGGGATTGAGGTACCGCAGCAGGCCGTAGCCGATGCCCTTGTCCGGAAGGGCGCGCAGGGTCTCCTTCACCGACCGCACCAGCGCGGCCGCACCGGCACTGCCGGTGAGCGGTCCGTCCGGGTCGAGCCCGGTCGTATCGAAGCGGACCGGGAACATGGAGGTGAACCAGCCGACCGTACGGGACAGCTCCGCACCGGGCACCACCTGCTCCTCGCGTCCGTGCCCCTCCAGGCGCACCAGCACCGACGGCTCCGCGATGCCGCGCCGGTGACGCCAGATGCGCACGGCCGCGGCCAGACTCGCCAGCAGTCCGTCGTTGACGCTGCCGTGGAAGACCGCCGGCACCGTCGACAGCAGCGCGCGGGTGACCGACTCGGGCAGTTCGATGCCGACCTGGTCCAGTACTTCGACGGTATCGATCCCCGGATCCAGGTCGCGCCCGCCCCACAGCGGGTCCGGACCGGTCACCATGGCGTGCCAGACGGATAGTTCGGCCGTGCGGGACACCTCGGCGGCGGCGGTCACCAGGCCGTGGGCCCAGCGCCGCAGGGAGGTGCCCACCGGTGGCAGGGTCGGCGCGCTGCCGGTGGCGGCTTGGGCCAGGGCCGCGAGCAGGTCCGGCACCAGGATTCGCCAGGACACGCCGTCGACGACGAGATGGTGCGCCACGATCAGCAGCCATCCGGGTGCGCCGTCGGCGGGCGCGAGCCAGACCATGCGCACCATGTCGCCGGTGCTCGGATCCAACCGCCGCAGCGCCGAATCCAGTTCCACCGCGGCGATATGGGTGACGGTCCGGCGGCCTCGTTCGGAGTCGACGTCGACGGCCGGGTCGAGCGCGCGCCGGTGCAGTACCGTCGCCGCGTTCACCGCATCGGCCGCGGCGATATGCAGGGACCACTCGCCCGATCCGTCGTGGCGCAGCGTCGAGCGGAGCGCGTCGTGCCGCTCCAGCACTGCGCCGATGGCCGCGAGCAGGGCCGATTCGTGGACACCGGCCGGGAGTCGCAACACCACGTGCTGGTCGAAACGCTGGAAACCCTTGCCCCACTCCACCATCCAGCGGGCGATCGGCAGCAGGGGCAGCTCGCCCACTCCGCCGCCGGGCAGCTCGGTCGCGGTGGCTGCCGCGTCCGCGGCGGTCCGGGCGACCGTCGCGAGACGGGCCGCGGTCCGCTGCTCGAATACCTCCCGTGGACCGAACACCACGCCCCGTGCCCTGGCTTTCGCCACGACCTGGATGGAGACGATGGAATCGCCACCGAGGACGAAGAAGTCGTCGTCCATGCCGACCCGGTCGGTCCCGAGCACGTCGGCGAACACCTCGGCGATGATCCGCTCGGTCGCGCCGGCGGGTGCACGGTAATCTCGTTGCGCGAGCGCGGGTTCGGGCAGGGCACGGCGGTCGACCTTGCCGCTGCTGTTCAACGGCAGTTCGTCGAGCACGGTCACCACATCCGGCACCAGGAACGCGGGCAGCCGCCGGGCCACCGATTCGCGCACGCCGGAAGGGTCGAGGACGCTGCCGGGCGCGGCCACGACATAGGCCACCAGCCGCGTCGCGGCGGCGTCGCCCGCCGGGTGGTGCACCATCGCGACGGCCTGCCCCACCCCCGCCACTTCGGTCAGCGCGGATTCGACCTCACCGAGTTCCAGGCGCTGACCACGCACCTTGACCTGGAAGTCGGAACGCCCGACGAACTCCAGTTCCCCGGCACCGGAACCCGATTCGCCGGTGATCCAGCGCACCAGGTCGCCGGTGCGGTACATGCGTCGCCCCGGCCGGCCGTGAGGGTCGGCCACGAACCGGGTCGCGGTGAGGCCCGCACGGCCCCGATAGCCGCGCGCCACCCCGGGTCCCGAGACGTAGAGTTCACCGACCACGCCCGTGGGCACGGGCCGCAGCCAGGTGTCCAGGACCGCCACCGACATGCCGGTGATGTTCGCGCCCAGCGTGATCGGCGCATCCGCGCGCAACTCGCGGCTCCCGGTCACCCAGATGGTGGCCTCCGCCGGACCGTACAGGTTGTGCACGCGCCGCCGCCGGGCCGGGTCGGTGCGCGACCACCGCGCCACCAACTGCGGTGGGCAGCGATCGCCGCCGGTCAGCACGACCCGCAGCGCGTCGAGTCCGTCGGCGTCCATCGACAGCGCCACCGCGGGCGTGAGGAACGCGTGGGTGATGCGCCGCGATCGCAGCAGGTCCGCCAACGGCGGGCCGCCGTAAGTCTGCTCGGGCGCGACGACCAGCGCGGCGCGGCCGGAGACCGCGAGCAGCAGTTCCAGCAAGGCCGCGTCGAAGGTGCGCGCCGCGACCGCCAGCACGCGCGAATCCGGGTCGACGGCAACGCGGTTCCGGTGGTCGGCCACCAGGTTCGCCAGTCCGGCATGGGTGACCTCCACCCCCTTCGGCCGACCCGTCGAACCGGAGGTGTAGACCACATAGGCCGTGGTGGACGGTCGCACCGCACCGCGGTCCGCGGCCGTCACCGGTGCGGGCGCGCACGCCGCGATCTCGTCCGAGGTGGCGGTCGCGTCGAGGACCAGCCACGACACCCCGTTCACCGGGAGGTCGGCGGTGTGCGCGGTCACGGTGAGACCGACCCGCACCCGGGAATCGGCGCAGACGTAGCGATTGCGGTCGATCGGGTGGCCCGGGTCCACGGACAGGAAGGCCGCGCCGGTCTTGGCGACCGCCCAGACCGCCAGCACCCAGTCCAGGGAGCGGGGCACGCCCACCGCCACCACCGACTCGGGGCCGACGCCGCGGCCGATCAGGAAGCGCGCCAGGCGATTCGTCTGCTCGTCCAGTTGCCGGTAGGTGAGGGTGCGATCGCCGTCCACCAGCGCCGCGCAGTCCGGATTGCTCGCCACGGCCGCCGCCAGCAGGTCCGGCAGCGGAGTGCCCGCCCCGGCGTGGTCGTCCCCGGCGCACGGCGGCAGCCGACGCTCCCGCTCCGGCAGCGGGTCGATGTCGCGCACCGTGGCGGCGGTCTCGGTGCCGATGATGTGCAGCACCCGCCGCAGTTGCCGGGTGAACGCGGCGATGGTGTCGGCGTCGAAAACCGCCGTGTGGTACTGGATTCGCAGGCGCAGGGTGTCCTGGACGGTGGCGGTGCAGGTCAGCGGGTAGTGGGTGGCGTCGTCGGCGACGATGCGCTCGACGGTGAGGCCGCCGTCGCCGATGCTGTGTTCGATGCCGTCGGCGTCCACCGGGTACGACTCCAGCACCATGAGGGTGTCGAACAGACTGTCCTGCCCGGTGAGCGCGTGAATCTCGCGCAGGCCGACATGGTGGTGGTCGAGCAGCGCCGCCTGTTCCCGGTGCATGCGAGCCCAGAGCTGGGCCACGGATTCGTCGGGGCGCAGGCGAACCCGGGTCGGAATCGTATTGATGAACAGGCCGATGGTGCGCTCGGCGGCGGGCAGGTCGCCGGGACGCCCGGAGACCGTGGCCCCGAAGACCACGTCGGTGCGTCCGCTCCACCGTGCGGTCATGATCGCCCAGGCCGACTGGAGCACGGTATTGACGGTCACGCCCGCCGCCGCGGCGGCGGCCAGCAGGTCGCGGGTTTCGCTGTCGTCCAGCGTGATCGCGTGATCGGCCACCGCGAGCGGGCCGGTGCCGAGGGTGGCCCCGGCGGCGAGAAGGGTGGGTTCGGCGCCGTCGAGCGCGGCGGTCCAGGCGGCGCGGGCCGCGTCCCGGTCCCGGGCCGCCAACCAGACGAGGAAGTCCCGGTACGAACCGGGCGGCGTTCCCGGCGCGTCGGCGTAGTGGCCGAACAGATCGGTGAGCAGTAGCGGCCAGGACCAGCCGTCGAGGATCACATGGTGGTTGGTCAGCACCAGCGCCCAGCGGTCGGCGGGCAGTGCGGCGACCGTGCACCGCAGCAGCGGTGCGGCGGTGAGGTCGAAGGGGGTCGCCTTCTCCGTCGCGGCCAACCGCGCCAGCGCGGTGTCCGGATCGGGATCGTCGGTGAGATCCACTACCCGCCACGGCAGTTCGACGTCGTCGCGGAGCACCGCTACGGTGCTGCCGCTGTCGGTGGTATGGAACGCGGTGCGCAGGCCGTCGTGGCGGGCCAGCAGCGTGGCCGCCGCGCGGCGCAGCCGGTCGGCGTCCAGGTCACCGGACAGTCGCAGCATCAGCTGTGCGACATAGGCGTCCGCGTCGGCGTCGACCAGGTGGGCATGGAACAGCAGTCCGGCTTGCAACGGAGTCACCGGCCAGATGTCACCCAGGGACGGGTACGCGGCCTCCAACGCGTCGATCTCCGATTGCGTGAGCCGCACCAGCTCGAAGTCGGACGGCGAATGCCCACCCGCACCGGGTATTTCGGCACATTCGGCGATCGCGGTCAACGCCTGCGACCACAGCTGTGCGAACTCCTCGACCTCGGACCGATCGAGCAGCGTACGCGGGAAGCGGAAACTGGCCCGCAGCCGATCGTCGATGGCGATCGCGCTGATGTCCACCGCCACCGTCACCGGCATATCCGGATCCGGTGCGGCATCGAGCTCGCCCAGTCCGCCGTGCACCTCGCTGTCGCCGGTGTCGGCGGCGGAGACTCGGCCCAGATAGTTGAAGCCGATCCGTCCGGGCATGCGATCGGGCAGCCGGGCGGCGGTGTCGGGATTGAGATAGCGCAGCAGGGCGTAGCCGATGCCCTTGTCCGGGAGGGCACGCAGGGTCTCCTTCACCGACCGCACCACCGTGGCGACGTCCGCGAGGTCGACGCCGGTCAGATCGAAGCGCACCGGGAACATCGAGGTGAACCAGCCCACGGTGCGGGACAGGTCCGCGCCGGGCACCACCTGTTCCTCGCGCCCGTGCCCTTCCAGCCGCACCAGCACCGTCGGTTCGTCGCTGCCGCGGCGCGCCAGCCAGAGTCGCACGGCCACGGCCAGACCGGCGAGCAGCCCGTCGTTGACGCCGCCGTGGAATGCGGTCGGGACCGTGGTCAGCAGGGTGCGCGTGACCGCCTCGGGCAGCTCAACGCGCACCTGGTCGAGCGTCTCGGCGGTATCGACCGCGGGGTCGAGGTCCCGTCCGCCCCACAGCGGGTCGGGTCCGTCGACGATGCCCTGCCAGAACTCCAGTTCCGCCAGCCGAGCCGGTTCCGCGGCCGCCGCGACGAGGCCGTGCGCCCACCGCCGCATCGAGGTGCCCACGGGGGCGAGAACGGGGGCCGCGCCGGTGCGCACCCGGTCGAGCGCCGACAGCAGATCCGGGACCAGCACGCGCCAGGACACGCCGTCGACCACCAGGTGGTGCGCCACCACCAGCAGCCAACCGGGCATATCGCCGAGGTCGAGCCAGACGAACCGCACCATCGCCCCGGCGGCCGGATCGAGCGCTCGCAGAGCCGAATCCAGCTCCGCGGCGGCGATATTCGTGACGGCCTCCAGGCCGTCGGATACCAGCTCCGGGTCGATCGGCCGGTGACGCAGCCGCGACGCCGCGGCGACCGTGCTCGGCGGCGCGACCGAGATCCACCACTGTCCGGGCGCATCGCACCGCAGCGTCGAGCGCAGCATGTCGTGGTGGTCCAGCAGCGCGCCCAGCGCGGTGTGCAGCCCGGTTTCGGTCACGCCGTCGGGCAGCCGCAGCATCACGTGTTGCTCGAAACGCCGGAAACCCTTCCCCCACTGCACCATCCAGTGCGCTACCGGCAGCAGCGGCAGTTCGCCCACACCGCCGCCGGGCAGCTCCGCCAGCGTGACCGCGGCGGCCGCGGTGGTGTCGGCGACGGCCGCCAGGCGCGCCGCCGTCCGCTGTTCGAAAACGTCGCGCGGGCCGAAGGCCACGCCCCGGGCCCGCGCCTTCGCCACCACCTGGATGGAGACGATGGAGTCGCCGCCCAGGGCGAAGAAGTCGTCCTCCGCGCCGACCCGGTCGATGCCCAGCACCTCGGCGAACACCTCGGCCACCACCTGTTCGGCGGGGGTGGCCGGTGCCCGGAACTGGTGCGGGGTGAGCACCGGTTCCGGCAGTGCGCGGCGGTCGATCTTGCCGCTGCTGGTCAGTGGCAGTTCGTCGAGCACCGTCACCACATCCGGCACCAGATAGCCGGGCAGGCGTCGGCGCACCGACTCCCGCACCGCTGCCGGATCGAGCTCGGTTCCGGGCGCGGCGACCACGTAGGCCACCAATCGCGCTCCGGCGGCGTCCTCGCTGCCGTGCGCGAGCGCGACGGCCTGCGCCACGCCGGTCACCCCGGTCAGCGCGGCCTCGACCTCACCCGGTTCCAGACGCTGACCACGGACCTTCACCTGGAAGTCGGACCGGCCGACATACTCCAGAATGCCGGTGGCGGAGTCGGATTCGCTGCCGTTCACCCACCGCACCAGATCGCCGGTGCGGTACAGCCGCTCGCCGGGTCGCCCGTAGGGGTCGGCGATGAAGCGTCCCGCCGTCAATCCCGCACGACCCCGATACCCGCGTGCCACACCGGGGCCCGACACGTACAGCTCACCCACCACGCCCACCGGAACCGGCCGCAGGGACGAATCCAGCACCCGCATGGACATGCCCGCGATACCCGCGCCGAGGGTGATCGGATCACCCGCGCGGAGTTCGGGGCTGACGGTCACGATGACGGTGGTCTCCGTGGGGCCGTAGACATTGAAGAAGCGCCGCGCACGCGCGGTGTCGGTGCGCGACCACCGTGCCACCAGATCCGGTGGGTAGTGCTCGCCGCCGACCGTGACCACCCGCAGTGCGTCGAGTCCGTCGGGGTCCACCGACCGTGCCACCGCCGGGGTCCAGAAGAGGTGGCTGATGCGTTGTGCGCGCAGGAGTTCGGCCAGCGGTTCGCCGCCGTAGACGTCGGCGGGCGCGAGCACCAGCGTCGCGCCGGCGGGGACGGCGAGCAGGATCTCCAGCACGGCGGCGTCGAAGGTGCGGGCGGCCACGCCCAGTATTCGCGACTCGGTGTCGATCGCGTACCGCTGCGCCTGGGTGGCGGCGACCGCGGACAATCCGGCATGGGTGACCGCGACGCCCTTCGGACGGCCGGTCGACCCCGAGGTGTAGACGATGTAGGCGAGGGCATCGGGATGGAGCGCACCGCGCCGATCCGCGTCGGTCACCGGTGCGGCGGGCTGGTCGCGAACCCGCTGCGCCACTTCCGGAGCGTCCACGACCAGCCATTCGGGCACCGCGTCCGACAGCTCCGCACGGTGGCGCTCCAGTGTGATCCCCACGCGCACCTCGGAATCGGCGCACAGGAACCGATTGCGCTCGCCCGGATGCGCCGGATCGAGGGAGAGGAATCCGGCCCCGGCCTTGGTGACGGCCCAGACCGCCAGCACCCATTCCAGCGACCGCGGCATGCCGATGGCGACCACCGACTCGGGGCCGACCCCGCGCTCGATCAGGCAGCGCGCCAACCGATTCGTGTGTTCGTCCGCGGCCCGGTAGGTCAGGCGGCGTTCGCCCGCGACGACCGCGTACCCATCGGGATTCGCTGCCACGGCCCGCGCCAGCAGTTCGGGCAGCGTGCCGCCGTCGGAGGCCGGGACGGTGTCGGCGCGGCCCCATTCGGAGAGCAGGCTGTGCCGTTCGGAGGCCGAGAGGATGTCGATATCCCGCACGGCGCGGTCGGAGTCGGCGGTGCAGGCGCTCAGTACACGGATCAGCCGCTGCGCGAACGCGGACACCGTGGCCTCGTCGAACAGATCGGTGGCGTAGCCGATCGCGATCGGCATGGCCCCGCGTTCGTCGGGGGTGTCGGCGGCGGTGAGGGTCAGGTCGAACCGTTCCACGCCGGTGTCGGCACCCGATGCGACGACATCGACTCCGGGCAGGGCGATGTCGGCGTCGGCGAGATTGTGGAAGGCCAGCATCACCTGGAACAGCGGGTGCCGGGACTCGCTGCGCGGCGGATCCACCGCCTCCACCACCTGTTCGAACGGAATCTCGGCGTGCGCGAACGCTTCCAGGTCGACGTCGCGCACCGCGGCCAGCAGGTCGGCGATCGTTGCCGACTCGTCGATCCGGGTACGCAGCACCACCGTGTTCACGAACATGCCGACGAGACCGTCGAGTTCGGCCGCGCCGCGCCCCGCGACCGGCGACCCGACGGCGATATCGGCGCTGCCCGACAGCCGCGACAACACGACCGCCAGGGCGGCGTGGACGATCATGAACACCGTGACGCCGCGAGCGCGGGCAGTGTCGTGCAGCCCGGCGACCACGCTCGGTGCGACCGTGACGTGGAGGGTGGCTCCCCGATGCGACGCCACGGCCGGTCGGGGCCGGTCGGTCGGCAGGTCCAGAGTGTCCGGCAATCCGTCCAACTGCTCGGACCAGTACCGGAGCTGTCGCGTCAGCAGCGAGGTCGGGTCGTCCGCCGAGCCGAGGAGTTCTCGCTGCCACAGGGTGTAGTCGGCGTACTGCACCGGCAGCGGCGCCCACGCCGGGTGCCGTCCGGCGCGCCTGGCCCGATATGCCTCGGCCAGATCGCGGGCCAGCGGACCCATCGAGAAGCCGTCCGCGCCGATGTGGTGCACCACCCACACCAGCACGAACTCCTCGGGCCCCACCGACAGCAGCCGCACCCGCAGCGGAATCCGCTGCGCGACATCGAATCCCACCGCCACCTCGGCGGCGACGGTCGCCGCGACAGCGGCGGCTGCCACGGGGCGCGGTGTGGTGTCCACCTCCGCCGCGGCGGCCAGCTCCGCGACCGGCACCACCGACTGATAGGGAACGCCGTCCGCGTCGGGATAGCGCGTGCGCAGCACCTCGTGGCGGCCGAGCACATCCCATACCGCCGCCGACAGCGCGGCCACGTCCACACGACCGGTCAGCCGCAACACCATGGGAATGCTGTAGGCGACGGAGTCCGGTGCGAAGCGGTTCACGAACCACATGCGCTGCTGCGCGAAGGACAGCGGCACCCGCTCCGGGCGCGTCCGCGGCCGCAGTGGCGGAACCGCTGCGGCGGTGGCCGATTCCGCCACCCGGGCGGTGAGTGTCGCCGCCAACTCGCCCACCACCGGCCGCGCGAAGATATCGCGCAGGCCCACCGTGACGCCGATCCCGTCGGCCAGCCGCGCCGACAGCCGGGTGGCGGACAGGGAATTGCCGCCCAGCGCGAAGAAGTCGTCATCTCCTCCGACGCGGCCGGTACCGAGCACCTCGGCGACGATGGCCGCCACCCGCGCTTCGATCGGCGTGGCGGGCGCGCGATAGGCGGCCCGCGCCGACACGGGTTCGGGCAGCGCCGCCCTGTCCAGCTTGCCGTTCACCGTCAGCGGCAGTTCGTCGAGCACCAGCACCGCATCCGGCACCATGTAGCCGGGCAGGCGTCGGCCCACGGCTTCCCGGATCCGGGCCGGATCCGGACGGTGGCCCGGATCGGCCACCACATAGGCCACCAGGCGCGCGCCGTCGCCGTCCGCCGGGGTGTGCACCAGCACGACGGCCCGGTCGATACCGGCGAGGTCGGTCAGGGCGGCTTCGACCTCCCCCGGCTCCAGACGCTGTCCCCGCACCTTGACCTGTCCGTCACCGCGTCCGACGAACTCCAGTTCCGCGGCGCCCGAGCCGTTGTCGTCTGTCGTCCAGCGCACGAGATCGCCGGTGCGGTACATGCGACGCCCGTTCTCACCGCAGGGGTCGGCCACGAAACGGGCGGCGGTCTGTCCCGGGCGGCCCGCATAGCCCCGGGCCAGTCCCGCGCCGCAGACGTACAGCTCGCCCACCACGCCGGTGGGAACCGGCCGCAGCCACGAATCCAGTACGCGCACCGTCATTCCGGCGACGACCGTACCCATGGGTACCGGTGCACCGGCCCGCAGGTCCGCGCTGCCGGTCACCCAGATCGTGGCCTCGGCGGGGCCGTACAGGTTGTGCACCCGGCGCCGACTCGCGCGGTCGGTATGCGACCACCGGGCGACCAGGGCGGGCGGGCAGGCCTCACCGGCGAGGGTGAGCACCTCCAGGTCGTCGAGCCCGGCGGGGTCGACGGTGGCGGCCACGGCCGGGGTGAGCACGGCGTGGCTGACCCGTTCGGCGCGCAGCAGGTCGGCCAGGGCTCGGCCGCCGTAGACGTCGGGCGGGCTGACCACCAGCGTCGCGGAACCCGACAGCGCCAGCAGCAGTTCGAAGACGGCGGCGTCGAAGGTGCGGGCTGCCACGCTCAGCACCCGTGCGTCCGGGGTCACTACGAATCGCTGGCGCTGTTCGGCGCACAGGGCCGCGAGTCCGGTGTGGGTGATGGCGACGCCCTTGGGGCGGCCGGTCGAGCCCGAGGTGTAGACGATGTAGGCGGTGCCGTCCGGATGCGGCCGAACCGTGACCGGTGTCGGCGGGTACTGCCGGATATCGGCCGCCACGGCCGGATCGTCGACCACCAGCCAGCCGATGGTCTCGCTCGGCAGTGCCGACACCTGCCGTGTGACGGTAATGCCCACCGGCACAGCGGAATCGGCGCACATGAAGGAGTTGCGTTCCAGTGGATGCCCGGGATCGAGCGAGAGGAAGGCCGCGCCGGTCTTGGCGATGGCCCAGACCGCCGTCACCCAGTCCAGCGACCTCGGCAGCCCGATCGCCACCACCGTCTCCGGACCGATGCCCCGGTCGATCAGGAAGTGCGCCAACCGATTCGACCGCTCGTCCAGCTCCCGGTAGGTGATCCGCCGGTCCCCGTCCACGACCGCGTCGCCCTCGGGATCGCCCATCACGGCGGCGGCCAGCAGGAGCGGCAGGGTCACCTCGGATGAGCCGGGGTCGACGGCGACCCCGCGCCCACGGTGCGACAGCAGTCGCCGTTGCGCTGGCGGCAGCAGATCCACGGCCCGCAGCGGCAGGGCCGCGTCGGCGGGGATCGCACCCAGCACCTGCCGTAGGCGCTGAGCGAAGGCGGCGATGGCGGCGTCGGTGAACAGTTCTGGCCGGTACTGCAACCGCAGCCGCAGCGTCTCCTGCAAGGTGACGCTGCACGTCAGCGGGTAGTGCGTGGCATCGGTCGCGTCCACGCCGTCGATGCCGATACCGGCACGGCCGGTGAGCGTCCGAATCCGCTCGGCGTCGAGGGGATAGGACTCGAACACCATGACCGTGTCGAACAGGCGGTCGCAGCCGGTGAGTTCATGGATATCGGTGAGTCCGAGATGCTGATGCTCGAGCAGCGTCGCCTGCTCGTCGTGCATCCGCTGCCACAGCCGGGTGAGGGTCTCGGCCGGGCGCAGCCGCACCCGGGTCGGCACCGTATTGATGAACAGGCCGATGGCGCGCTCGGCACCGGGCAGCTCACCCGGACGACCCGACACCGTCGAACCGAACACCACATCGTCGCGTCCGGTCAGCTGCCCGACCAGCAGCGCCCAGGCCGATTGCAGCACCGTATGGACCGTCACACCGGCGGCCGCGGCGGTCGCCAGCAGCGCCCGGGTGTCGGCGTCGTCGAGGGTGACGGCGTAGTCGGCCACCGCACCGGACCCGGTGTCGGTGCTCGCCGCGACCAGGGTCGGTTCGGCACCGTGCAGGGTTTCGCGCCACGCCGCACGCGCCGCGTCCACGTCCCGGGCGGCCAGCCAGGCCAGGAAGTCCCGATACGATCCGGCCGCGCCGAGGGAGCGGGTGTCCGGCTCGGCGTAGCGGGTGAACAGTTCGGTGACGAGCAGCGGCCACGACCAGCCGTCGAGAATGACGTGGTGGTTGGTCAGCACCAGCGCCCAGCGGTCGGCGGCCAGCCGCGCGAGGACGAAGCGCAGCAGCGGCGCGGACGCCGGGGCGAAGCGCCGGTCCCGCTCCGCGGCGGCCAGCTCCGCGAGAACGACGGTGGCGTCCGCCGCGCCGGCCGACCCGTCACCGCCCTGCCGATCGGTCAGATCCACTACCTGCCAGGGCGGTTCGACATCGTCGAGGACGACGGCGACGCTGACGCCGCTGCCGGTGGTGGTGTACGCGGTGCGCAGGCTCGGATGGGCGTCCAGGACCGCGTGCGCGGCGTCGTGCAGGCGATCCGCGTCCAGGGCACCGGTCAGCCGCAGCACCAGCTGGGCGGTGTACAGGTCGACGTCGGCGTCGAGTTCGGCGTGGAACAGCAGTCCGGCTTGCAGCGGCGTCACCGGCCACACGTCGCGCAGTGTCGGGTAGGCGGATTCCAGTGCGGTGACGTCGGATCGGGTCAGCGACACCAGCGCGAAGTCGGAGGGGCTGTGCCCGCCCGCGCCGGGCAGTTCGGCGTGCTCGGCCAGGTCGGTCAGCGCCTGCGACCAGGCCGACGCCAGCTCGTGCACCTCCGCGCGGTGCAGCAGCGTACGCGGGTAGCGGAAACTGGCGCGCAGGCGGTCGCCGCTGACGATCGCACTGATATCCACGGCCAGGGTCACCGGCATCTCCGGATCCGGGGTGCCGGGCAGTTCGCCCAGCCCGCCGTCGATGCCGTCGTCGCCGAGTCCCGCCAGGCGGCCGAGGTAGTTGAAGCCGATGCGGCCGGGCATGCGGTGCGGCAGATGGTTCGCGCTCTCCGCGTCGAGATAGCGCAGCAGGCCGTAGCCGATGCCCCGGTCCGGGATCGAGCGCAGTGTCTCCTTGACCGTCCGCACCACGGCGTCGAGTTCGGCCCCGCCCGCCGCCACCGTGTCGGGGTCGATGCCGGACAGGTCGAAGCGCACCGGGTACATGGAGGTGAACCAGCCCACGGTCCGCGACAGATCCGCTCCCGGCACGACCTGTTCCTCACGCCCGTGGCCCTCCAACCGGATCAGCACCGACGGGTCGTCCACACCGCGGTGGGACCGCCAGCGGCGCACCGCCACCACCAGCCCCGCGAGCAGTCCGTCGTCGACGCCGCCGTGGAATACCGCGGGCACCCGCGACAGCAGCGCACGGGTCACCGCGGGCGGCAACTCGACGCGCACCTCGTCGAGCGTGGCGGCGGTGTCGATGGCCGGGTCGAGATCGCGTCCGCCCCAGAGCGGATCGGGGCCGGACGTCATGTGCTGCCAGAGCGCCAGCTCACCGCGCCGACGCGGGGCGGTCGCCGCCGCGTGCAGGCCGTGCGTCCAGCGGCGCAGGGACGTGCCGACCGGCGGCAGCACCGGCGGCGTCCCCGATCCCGCCTGCGCGAGCGCGGACAGCAGATCGGGGATGACGATCCGCCAGGACACGCCGTCTACCACCAGGTGGTGCGCCACCATCAGCAGCCAACCGGGCGTGTGATCGCCGGGGTCGAGCCACACGCACCGCATCATCGCCCCGGCGGCCGGATCGAGCCCGGCCTGGGCCGAATCCAGTGCCGCGGCGGCGATATCCGCGATGGCCGCCCGCCCCGCCTCGGTATCCGGGTCGGTTGCGGGATCGATCGCCCGCCGGGACAGCACGTCGGCGGCGAGCACGCTGCCGGGTGCGGGCACGACCAGCGTCCAGTCGCCGAACCCGTTGCGCCGCAGGGTGGACCGCAGGGCGTCGTGACGATCGAGCAGTGCGCCGACCGCCAGGGCGAGAGCCGCCGCGTCGACATCGGCCGGGAGTCGCAGCAGCACATGCTGTTCGAAGCGCCGGAATCCGCCGCCCCACTCCACCATCCACCGAGCCACCGGCAGCAGCGGGAACTCGCCCGCACCATCGTCCGCGGTGACGCGGACGGCCTCCGGCTCGGCGGTGCGCGCGATCACCGCCAGTCGGGCGGGCGTGCGCTGTTCGAACACGTCCTTCGGGCCGAACACCACCCCGCGTTCGCGGGCCTTGGCCACCACCTGGATGGAGATGATCGAATCACCGCCCAGGACGAAGAAGTCGTCGTCGGCTCCCACCCGCTCGATGCCCAGCACCTCGGCGACAACCCGGGCGATGGTCTCCTCGACCGGTGTGGCGGGCGCCCGGAAGGTGGGCGCGTCGAACACCGGCTCGGGTAGGGCACGCCGGTCCACCTTGCCGCTGCTGCTCAGGGGCAGCGCGTCGAGAACGGTCACCGCATCGGGCACCATGTAGCCCGGCAGGCGGCGACTCACCGCCTCCCGCACCGCCACCGCGTCCAGTTCGGACCCGGACGCCGTCACATAGGCGATCAATCGCGTCCCGGCGGCGGTGGTCCGGGCGGCGGCGACCGCCTGTTCGACCCCGCCGACCTCGCTCAGCGCGGCCTCCACCTCACCGAGCTCCAACCGCTGACCGCGTACCTTCACCTGCGAGTCGGCGCGGCCGACATAGGCCAGTTCGGCGGTGCCGGACGCCGCGTCGTCGATCCAGCGCACCAGATCACCTGTGCGGTACCGCCGTTCGCCGGGCCGCCCGTGCGGATCGGCCACGAACCGCGTCGCCGTCAGGCCCGGCCGCCCCCGATACCCGCGGGCCACGCCGGGACCGGAGACGTACAGTTCGCCCACCACCCCGGCCGGGACCGGGCGCAGCCACTCGTCCAGGACGGCGACCGACATCCCGGCGATCGGGCCGCCGATACCCACCGATCGACCCACGGCCGGTTCCGCCGCCGTGACCCAGATGCTCGCCTCGGCCGGACCGTAGAGGTTGTGCACCGTGCGCCGCCGCCCCGGATCGGTACCCGACCAGCGCGAAACCAGCTGCGGTCCACACTGGTCGCCGCCGGTCATGACGACCCGTAGGGCGTCGAGCCCGTCGGGGTCCACCGACATCGCCACCGACGGGGTGAGGAAGGCGTGCGTAATGCGCTGTGCCCGCAGCAGATCCGCCAGCGGCGGCCCGCCGTACACGTCCTCGGGCGCGAGCACCAGTGCCGCACCGCCGGACAGTGACAGCAGCAGTTCCAGGATCGCCGCGTCGAAGGTACGGGCGGCGACCGCGAGCACGCGCGAATCGGCGGCCACCCCGGCGCGCCGCCGCTGGTCGGCCACCAGCGCGGCCAGGCCGGTGTGCGTGACCGCCACGCCCTTCGGACGGCCCGTGGAACCCGAGGTGTAGACGACATAGGCCGTGGTCGCCGGGTGCGGCGACGCGATCCGCTCGGCATCGGTCACGACCGTGCCCGCGCACGCCTCGATATCGGCGCTGGCGGCCGGATCATCGGCCACCAGCCAGGACATGCCGTCGGCGGGCAGTGCCGCCGCATACCGTTGGGCCGTGATGCCCACCCGCACAGCGGAATCCGCGCAG
The DNA here is from genome assembly GCF_030766805.1 of Nocardia sp. CC213A. Taxonomy (NCBI): domain Bacteria; kingdom Bacillati; phylum Actinomycetota; class Actinomycetes; order Mycobacteriales; family Nocardiaceae; genus Nocardia; species Nocardia sp. CC213A. The sequence continues at coordinate 312,787 of NZ_JASFXA010000002.1, read as the reverse complement.
ACGAAGTGATTGCGCTCCATTGGATGCGCCGGATCCACGGATAAGAAGGCGGCCCCCGTCTTGGCGACCGCGCATACCGCGAGCACCCATTCCAGCGACCGGGGCAGCCCGACGGCCACCACGGCCTCGGGACCGATCGTGCGGTCGATCAGCCAGCGCGCCAGTCGATTCGAGCGTTCATCCAGATCGCGGTAGCTGAGCCGCCGGTCCCCGTCCACCACCGCGTCGCCATCCGGATTGCTCGCCACCGCCGCCGCCAGCAGGTCGGGCAGCAGTACGCCGTCCACGACGTGGTCGTTGCGGCCCCAGACGTCGAGCAGCCGGTGTCGCTCCGACGGCGACAGCACATCGATATCGCGCACCACGACGGCGGGATCGTGCGCCACCGTGCGCAGCACCGAGCACAGCCGCCGGGCCAGCGCCTCGATCGTGGCCGGGTCGAAAAGATCGGTGGCATAGCCGAGTTCGACCGGTATCGCCCCGGTGGCGTCCGGTGTGTCGCTCAGTGTGAAGGTCAGGTCGAAGCGCTCGATCCCGGTGTCGGCTCCCGAGCCGGTCACCACCAGGCCGGGGAAGTCGAACCGGACCTCGTCGAGATTGTGGAAGGCCAGCATGACCTGGAACAGCGGATGATGCGCCCGGCTGCGCGGCGGATCCACCGCCTCCACCACCTGCTCGAAGGGAATTTCCGCGTGCGCGAACGCGTCCAGGTCCACCCCGCGCACCCGCGCCAGCAGATCGGCGAAGGGTTCCGCCTCGTCCACCCGGGTGCGCAGCACGATCGTATTCACGAACATGCCCACGAGATCGTCCAACTCGGCGACGCCGCGGCCGGACACCGGTGAGCCGATGGCGATGTCCCGGCTGCCCGACAGCCGGGACAGCACGACCGCCAGGGCGGCGTGGAAGATCATGAATACCGTGACGCCACCGGTATGCGCCAGTTCCCGCAGCTGCGCGACCACCTCGGGTTCCACCGCGAAGGCGTGCTTCGCGCCGCGATGCGACGCCACCGCCGCGCGCGGGCGATCGGTGGGCAGCGCCATTACCTCGGGTAACCCGTCCAGCTGCGCTACCCAGTACCGACGCTGCCGCGCCAGCACGGATTCCGGATCGGTGACCGATCCGAGCAGCTCACGTTGCCACAGCGTGTAGTCGGCGTACTGCACCGGCAGCGGTGCCCACTCCGGCTGCCGCCCCCGGCACCTCGCCGCATACGCCGCGGCCAGATCCCGGGCCAGCACCGCGATGGAGAAACCGTCGGCATTGATGTGGTGCACCACCAGCACCAGCACGAACTCGTCGAGACGCACCGACAGCAACCGTGCCCGCAGCGGAATGTGCTGCGCCACATCGAAACCCGTTGCCACCACACCGGCGATCACCGCGCGGGCACCGGCCTCGTCCACCGCCTGGGGCGTGAGGTCGAAGTCCACGGCCTCGGCCAGTTCCTCGACCGGCACCACCACCTGGTGCGGAATGCCGGCCACCTCGGGATACCGGGTCCGCAGCACCTCGTGCCGAACGAGCACATCCCGCACCGCCGCGGTCAGCGCCGCCACCTCCACCCGGCCCGCGATCCGCAGCAGCATGGGAATGCTGTACGCCGCCGAGTCGGGGTCGAACCGGTTCACGAACCACATCCGCTGCTGCGCGTACGACAGCGGCACCCGCTCCGAGCGCGGCCGTGGGGTCAGTCGCGGCACCGCCGCCACCCGCGCCACGTCCGCGCCCGCGACGCGTTCGTCGAGCAGCGCCGCCAGCGCCCCGGCCGTCGGCGCCTCGAAGATGTGGCGCACGGTCAGCGCGACGCCCACGCCGTCGGCCAGCCGCGCCGCCAGTCGGGTCGCGGACAGCGAGTTGCCGCCCAGTTCGAAGAAGTCGTCGTCGACGCCCACCCGGTCGATGCCGAGCACCTCGCCGAACACCCCGGCCACCACCTCCTCCATGGCGGTGGCGGGTGCGCGGTAGGCCGTGCGGGTCAGCACCGGATCGGGCAGAGCGGCCTTGTCGACCTTGCCGTTCACCGTCAGCGGCAGGCCGTCCAGGACCATGACCACATCCGGCACCATGTAGCCGGGCAGCCGCTCGCCCAGCCGCTGCCGCATCCGGGTGCCGAGCGCCGACGGCGACATCCACCGCGGCCGCTGCTCCAGCACGTTCACCCGGTTGGCGTCGACACCGGAATCGAGACCCCGTCGCACCGCGTAGACGATGTGCAGGTCGGTGCCCTCCACCTTCGGCGACACCCGGGAGGCGACCTGGAATCCGTGCTCCCGCAACAGCTTCTCGATGCCCGCGAGGCGGTCCTCGATATCGTGCACCTCGATGACCATCCGGTCGATGCGCGGCCAGTCGTCGGATGCGATGCCGCGCAGCGCATCCAGTTCGCTGCCCTCCACATCGATCTTCAGCAGATCGATATGGTCGATGGCGTACTCGCCGATGATGTGCGACAGGGTGCGGATGGGCACGTCGACCTGTTCGAACTCCAACCGGTCGGCGATCAGCTGATCGACGTACCGCTCCCCCGGATCGCCGCTCTCACCGCGATATTCGTTGTGCAGGTAGGACTCCAGGATGCCGCGCTGCACGTGGCTGTCGCTGCCGCGCCCGGACAGCACCGACATCTCCGGGTAGTAGGTGAAGGTGTCCATCTCGGCCGCCGCGCCGATCGCGTAGGGCACCAGGGTCGCGTTCAGGCCGTGCAGGGCGGCGTTGGCCGCGAACATGCGCCGCAGTTCCGGCATCGGCTCGACCGCGAAGATCCTCAGCTCCGGTGACTTGCTCTGCGCGTAGAGGGAGAACATGCCGACGTGCGAACCGATGTCGACCACACAGCCCGATTCGGGAATGGTCAGCCCGCAGGCGCAGTACTCCGCCCGTTCGAAGATCTCCTCGTACAGGAAGCGGATATTGGACCGATTGCGGCCCACCACCGGCATGCCGTTGGGCAGCTCGTGCAGTTCGTCGGCGGCGATGACGCCGTCGCGCCGCAGTTCCAGGCAGCGCAGCGCCACCGGCGCGACCCCCGGATCCGGAACCATATAGGCGACAAGCTGATCCGAGGACGCGGTGGGGCGGGTGGTGACCACGGCCCGCGCCACCTCGTCCTGGGCGGCGAGCACGGCCTCGACCTCGCCCAGTTCGATGCGATAGCCGCGGATCTTCACCTGCTCGTCGGCGCGGCCGAGGTACTCCAGCACCCCGGCCTCGGTCCAGCGGACCACATCGCCACTGCGGTAGAGGCGTCCGCCACCGGCCGCGTCGAAGGGGTCGGCCACGAAGCGCGCGGCGGTCAGCCCCGGTCGGTCATGGTAGCCACGGCCGACCTGGCCACCCGCCACGTACAGCTCACCGGCGGCCCCGATCGGGACCGGTCGCAGCCAGGTGTCCAAGACATAGACGCGCAGATTCGCCAGCGGCACGCCGATCGGGCTGCTGCCCGCCGCACCGTGCCAATGTGCGGGCTCGAGCGGCTGTTTCGTCACATGGACGGTGGTCTCGGTGATCCCGTACATGTTGACCAGTACGGGAGCGGCGGCGGTGTCCAGCAGCGGCCAGCGCCGCAGCCGGGCCGGGTCCAGGGCCTCCCCGCCGAAGATGACCAGCCGCAGCGCGCTGGCGTCCTCCGCACGCGTGCACTGGGATTCGATCAGGGCGTAGAACGCCGAGGGAGTCTGGTTGAGAATGGTCACGCCCTGCGCCACGACGAGTTCCCACAGTTCCGGGGGCGAGTAGGCCACCTCGCGCGGTACGACCACCACGCGTCCGCCGTGCAGCAGCGCGCCCCAGATCTCCCATACCGAGAAGTCGAATGCCTGGGAATGGCACCAGGCCCACACATCGTCGGGGCCGAACCCGCCCCATGGCCGCGTACCGGCGAACAGCGCTACCGCATTCGCGTGGGTTACCGCGACGCCCTTGGGTTTTCCGGTCGTGCCGGAGGTGTAGATGTAATACGCCGCATTGTCCGGACGCACCCGCGGCGACCGGGCCCGGGCCGCTCCGCCGTGCGGCACCTGGTCGACGCGCAGGCACGGCACCCGCTCGTGGTCGACCAGATGCGCCGTGCTGTCGTCGGCGAGCACGAGGCGCGGCGCGGCGTCGGCCAGGATGTAGGCGAGGCGGTCCGGCGGTGACGCCGGGTCGAGCGGCAGGTAGGCGGCACCGGCCTCGAGTACCGCCAGCAGCGCCGTGATCAGCTCCATGCCGCGCGGAAGCGCCACGGCCACAATCGTTTCCGGTCCCGCGCCACGCTCGGCCAACAGCGTGGCGAGGTGTCGGGCGCGGGTGCCGAGTTCGGCGTAGGTGTAGGCCCGGTCGCCGGATACCACGGCGACCGCGTCCGGGGCCTCGTCCGCCCGCGCCCGGAACATGTCCACCAGGGTGCGGTCCGGGTCCACCGGTAGCGCGGTGTCGTTCCACCGCCGCAGCAGCCGATCGCGTTCGCCGTCGTCGAGCACGTCGACGCCCCGCACCGGTGTGTCCGGGTCGGTGACGATCGTGTGCAGGAAACCGTGGAAGAAGCCGAGGAACCGGCGATGCTGCGCCGCGAGTTCGGCCGGGGTGTACAGGTCGTGGTTCCCGACGAAGTCCAGGCGGGTGGCCTCGGCACCGGCGCCGGAATAGCAGCTGACCGACAGATCCGAGACCAGCCCCGGGGTCAGTACCTGGAGGTGGCCGACGATCGAACCGAGGACGATCTTGGTGTCGAACATCATCAGGTCCACGAACGGCCCGAACACCTGGGATTGCGGCGTGAGGCGGCCGATATCCCGGAACATGTCCTCCTGGCGGTAGCGCTGGTGGCGCAGCGCGTCGATGAGCTGCCGCTGCGCCGATTCGATGAGCGCGCCGACGGTGTCGTACGGGCCGGTGGTGATCCGGAACGGGAGGGTATTGGCCAGCATGCCGCCGGACCGCCGCGCCGAGGTGGTGACGCGCGCCGATACCGGCAGGCCGAGAACGACATCCGCGCTGTCGGTCATGCGGCTCAGGAACAGGCCGAACGCCGCGAGGATCAGGGCGGCCGGGGTGGTCGCGTGCTTCTTGACCACGGTGTCGAGCAGGTGCGCGGTCTCAACGGGGAGCAGCCCGCTCACCGAAACCGGGTGGGCGTCGGCCTGTCCGGTGCGACCGGCGAGGCTCACCGGCGCGGGCAGTCCCGCCAGCCGCTCCCGCCAGTACTCCCGGTCGCTGACGAAACGTTCGGAAGCACGGTACTTCTCGTCCTCTGCGACCAGCTCGGCCAGACAGTGCACCCGCGCGGGTGCGGGCTCGGTGCCCTCGACCGCGGCGGTGTACACCGCGCCGACCCGGGTCAGCAGGGTCATGGCGGCGACGCCGTCCATGGCGATGTGGTGGGCGCGCAGGTACCAGAACCAGCGGCGCTGCTGCACCCGCAGCACCGCGGTGGTGATGAGCCGGTCGGCGTACAGGTCGACCGGCTCGCTGTATTCCGCGCGCATCCACTCGTGGGCGGCGGCGACCGGGTCCGGGGCGCGGCGCAGATCCAGGCACCGGGCCGGTTCGTCCAACTCCCGATCCACCACCTGCATCGGGATGCCGTCGGTTTCGATCAGGCGCAGGCGGGCGGCCTCGAACTCCCCCGCCACGCGCCAGAACGAAGCCAGCAGCAGGTCGGGATCGAGGTCACCGTGCAGGTCGATGCAGAGCGAATTGGTGATCGGGGTCGAGCCGGATAACTGCTGTGCGTACCAAATCCCTTGCTGGGCAGCCGATAACGGAAACGGCAGTGATCGCGGAACGGTCAACTATGCTGCCCTTTTCTCGAGTCGAGCCAGTGCTGCGAGACCTTCCAGCACATCGGCGTCGGGAATGCCGAAGTCGATCAGGCACGCGATCTCGTCCACGCCGATCTCCCGCAGCCGGGTGACCATCGAGCTGGCGGAATCCGGGGTGCCGAACAGCCCGTTGTTGCGGTAGTAGCGTTCGAAGGCGAAGTCCAGCACCTTGGCCCGCGCGTGCTCGTCCAGGCTTTCCAGCGCGGCCGACCCCCGCCGCCACAGGTCGACGGAATCCTCCAGATAGCGTTTGAACGGCCCCTCGACGGTGCGCCGGACCCGCGCCTCGTCCTCGCCGACGAAGGTGTGCAGCATGACGGTGACGGTGCCGTCGTCGACGCCGTGGCCGTGCTCCGCCCGCGCCTTGCGATAGGCCGCCACCTTCTCCGCCAGCTCGTCCACCTCTTGGAAGAGCAAGGCGGTCAACACATTCGCGCCGAGCGCGCCCGCCATCGCGAAGCGTTCGACCCCGCCGCTGCACGTCAGCCAGGTGGGCAGTGCGGGTTGTACGGGGTTCGGGAAGATCCGCACCGAGCGCTGCTCGCCCACACCATTGGGCAGTTCGACGGATTCACCACGCCAGAGCCGCTGCACGGTGTCCATGCCCGAGCGGGTGATCTCGACCCGGTCGGCGTAGTCGCCGTCGGCGAGGACGAAGTCGTCCACGTTCCATCCGGTGGCGAACGCCACGTCGACGCGTCCGTCGGACAGATTGTCGACCACCGCCCAGTCCTCGGCCACGCGCACCGGATTGTGCAGGGGGAGAACCACGCTCCCGGCACGAATGCGCACCCGCTCGGTGGCGGTGGCCAGCGCCGCACCCAGCACCGCGGGGTTCGGATAGAGACCGCCGAAGCTGTGGAAGTGGCGTTCCGGAACCCAGATGGCCTTGAAATCGTGCGCATCGGCGAACCGGGCGCTCTCCAGCAGCAGCCGGTAGCGTTCCCCGGCGGCGCGCTGCGCGTCACTGGCGAAGAACAGCAGGCTGAAATCCATGGTGCGCTTGGCGTTCTCCGCGCCGGACGCGCTCACCTTGGCCGCGATATCGGCCAGGCTCAGCCCGTCGAAGATCTCCTCGGCGGTGATCTCGGTGTCGTACCGGTCCTCGAGGATGGTCATGAGTTCGGCGGCCTGCACCGAATCGAGGCCGAGGGAGGTGAGCGGCGCGTGCGGGTCGACCGAGTCCCGCTCCAGCCGCCGCGCGACCCAGTCCACGAAGTAGTCCACCACGGTGGCATTGCCCGTCACCCCGCTCATAGCGCACTCTCCTCCAATGCCGTTCCGGCCGAATAGGTTTCGCGCAGCCGCTGCCGCTGGATCTTGCCGCTGGTCGTCTTGGGCACCCCACCCTTCTCGACGAAGACGACCTGATGCAGGCGGATGGCGTGCACGCGGCTGACGATGTCGCGAATCGACCCCTCCAGGGCCGCCGCGCTACCGGGCTCCAGGGTGTCGTTCAACTCCTGGACCGCGATGACGCGGTCCTCGTTGTCGATGGTGGCGGCGAATACGGCGCAGCCGCCGGGGCGCAGCATGGGGTGGTTGGAGATGATGGTCCGCTCGACATCCTGCGGGAAGATATTGCGGCCGTGGACGATCATCAGTTCCTTGCTGCGTCCGGAGACGTACAGTTCGCCCGCGCACACGAAGCCGAGGTCGCCGGTGCGCAGATACTCGGCCCCGTCCTCCCCGGCGATCGTCGCCGCGAAGGCGCCGCGGGTCTGCTCCGGCTTGTTCCAGTACCCGGCGGCGACACTCGCGCCGCGCAGCCAGATCTCGCCGACCCGGTTGTCCGGGCAGCGTCGTCCCGTCGCCCGATCGACCACGGCGACGTGCTCCGGTCGCACCGGCCCCATACTCAGCAGTTCGCGGCCGGTGGGCCATTCGATGGCGACGCCGCGTTCGAGTTCGTCGGTGGAGAACCTGCGGGGGCGCGCACCCGCGCCCACCGGGCCGCCGCTCACGTAGAGGGTGGATTCGGCCAGGCCGTAGGTGGGCACGAAGCTCTCCGCGCGGAACCCGCTCACCGCGAAGGTGTCGGCGAAGGCGCGCAGGGTCTTCGGATCCACCGGCTCCGCGCCGACGAAGGCCATCTCCCAACCGCTCAGATCCAGCAGTGCCGCCTCGGCCGGTGAGATCCGCTTCGTGCACAGGCCGTACGTCAGATTCGGGCCACCGGCGAGGACGTTCTCGCTCTCCGATATCGCCCGCAGCCAGGTGAGCGGATTGCGCAGGAATGTCATGGGCGACATGAGGGTGGCCCGCATGCCGACGAACACCGGCAGCAGCACGCCCTGGATCAAGCCCATATCGTGAAAGGGCGGCAACCACGACACCAGCGAATTGCGCTCGGTGAGAACGAAGTTCGCGGTGATGAGTTCGAGGTTGTGCACGAGATTGCGGTGCAGCACCGTGACGCCCTTGGGAGATCCGGTGGAGCCCGAGGTGTATTGCAGGAAAGCGATGTCATCGGGTGTGGGCGCAGCGCACCGTATTTCGAGACCCGTGCCACCGTCTATCGAATCGATATCGATGATCCGGAGGTCGCGGCCGAGCATTTCCCCATCGACCGGCACCGCGGACAAGGGCGCGATCGCCGCCGCCGCGCCGCTGTCGCGAATGATGGCCGTCACCGCGGCCACCTGGTGCGGCGAGGTGGGCAGGGGTACGGCGACCGCGATCCGGCGTGTCGCCAGGCAGGCGAAGAACGCGTGGACGAAATGCGGTCCGGGCGGACAGAGCAGCACCACCCGGTCTCCGGGCGCGGTCGTGTCGATCAGCCGCTGCGCGACGGCGGCGACTCGTTCCCACAGCCGCCGGAAATCGACCTCCTCGGTGTCCTCCCGGTAGCTCGAGAACCGAAAAGCGATTCGGTGCGGGTCGTCGGTTACTCGTGCCGATGCGATATCCACCAGGGTGGGAGGGGTCCCCATGTACGCCCGGCTCCTTCCGGATCCTCGGCTGTGCACCGGGCCGGACGCGCCGACGACCCGGGTGAACAGCGGCTAGACGGAACAGCAGCTGAAAAGACCGTGCAAGATCATAGCTTGCAGGTGACCCGGATCACGTCAGCGCGATGTCGCGGAGCGTTGTCTCCCATTCTCGGTGCCGCCGCGGGCGGTCACGGCGGCGGGGTGAGCACCCTGTCGATCACGTAGACGGTGGCGTCAGCCGTTCGGAAACCACCACGCAGCACCGTCGCGCCGTTGACTTCGAGACCGTGCGTACCTCGCGTGACAGTCAATTCGCGGCCCGCGAGGGTGGGATAGCTGCCCTCGTCCATTTCGGGCGGCAGGCCGATCGGAACCGTGTGATAGGCGATCATCCTCAGCAGGGCGGCGCGGTCGGCGCGCAACCATCTCGTCGTCCCCGCATCGAGCGCGCGGAACGCGCCCGCCACCGGCATGAAGACGGTGAAACTCGGGTCGGCACGAGCATGGCCGTGCGGTAGCCGGTCGGGGGTCCGATATTCCGTTCGAACCTGTCCCGTCCCCGCCACCACGACGGCCACGGCCGCGGCGATCAGCGTCGACCGCCGCCACCGGGATACGGGCAGCGCCGATCGCGACCGCCGTTGATCACTAGCCGCGCCCATCACCCCCCATGGCCGCGATCAGACTGTTCGGACGCATATCGGTCCAGTGCAGCTCCACGTAATCGAGGCAGTCGCGGCGGCCGCCCTCGTGGACGACCTGCCATCCCTCGGGGATCGGCGCGAAGTCGGGCCACAGCGAGTACTGCCCTTCGGCGTTGCGCAGCACCGAGAACTCGCCCTCGTCGTTGTCGAACGGATTGGTGTCGCTCATCGTGCATTCCCTTCTGTCGGTACTTCTTCCGTCGCTGCATCGTTCAGATGACTCCGCACTACCGGACCGATCTCGCCCAGTGCCGGGGGCGAGCCCATATCGACGTGCGACCATGCGGTGACGTGCTCGTCGACCGCACCGCGCACCACCCGCCGCCACGGGGCGGCACCACCGGCCGGGGCCGGGGCCCGGGTGGGCTCCGCGGGCGGAACCGGTTCGGTGGCCGTGAAGTACAGCAGGTCGCCGTCGTAGACGCCGGGGCGATACCGGTGGCCCATGGCCGTCCCCGCCAGGTACCCCGCGTACATCCGCTCCACCCGCTCGGGATCGATGGAGCCGAGCGGGCCCTGCCGTTCGCGCAGCAGTCGCGCGGCATGCTGCGGAGTGATGTGCCGCGTCGCCAGGCTCTCGTCCCCCAGTAGCGCGGCCAGCAGTTCGCCCGCACTGGGATCGGTGGGTTCGGGCGCGTCGGCCAGCACCCGGCTGTCGAGCAGGGCGAGCACACCCACCTGTGCACCCGCCGCGCGGAGCTGCACCGCCATCTCATAGGCGATCAATCCGCCCAGTGACCAGCCGAGCAGGTGATAGGGGCCGTGCGGACGCACCGCGCGCAGTTCACGGATATAGCGTTGGGCCAGTTCTTCGATGGAGTCGATGCCGACGCCGTCCTCGGTGAGATGCGGCAGTTGCAGGCCGTACACCGGCCGCTCCGGTTCGATGTGCGGCAGCAGGGCCGCATAGTTCCAGGCCACGCCGCTGACCGAATGGACGCAGAACAGCGGCGGCAGCGTGCCGCGCGCTCGCAACGGCAGCAGTGGATCCAGCGCGGCCGCGACGGCGTCGACAGCACCGCCCCGGTCGGCGACATATGCGGCGATCCCGGCCGGTGTGGGATCCAGGAAGAGGGCCTGCATGGGAATCCGCGCACCATGGGTGTCCCCGAGCTCCGCCACCAGCCGAGTGGCGAGCAGGGAGTTGCCGCCCAGTTCGAAGAAGTTGTCGTCGGCTCCCACCGTGTCCGACCCCAGGACGGTGGCGAAGGCGGCGCACACCCGAGCTTCCAGTGGGCTGCCCGGCTCACGATAACCGGCGCTCGCGAGGAGCACCGGTTCCGGCAGCGCCGCACGGTCGATCTTGCCCGCGGGCGTCCGCGGCAGCTCCGCCAGCACCGTGATGGCCTGCGGCACCATGTATCCCGGCACCTTGGCGGCGACATGGCGGCGCAGCTCCGCCGCCGTCGGGTGGGTGCCGGGCGCACAACCCACATAGGAGGCCAGGATCGTCGTGCCGCCCGGCAGGCCGTAGCCGATGGTAATGACGGCGGCTACCTCCGGATGGGTGGCGAGGACGGCGTCGATCTCACCGAACTCGATACGGAAGCCGCGAATCTTCACCTGATGATCGGTACGACCGAGATACTCGAGTTCCCAACGGCCCTCGAGCCGCAGCCAACGCACCAGATCACCGGTGCGGTACATGCGGGTGCCGGGCGCTCCGAACGGATCGGCGACGAATCGCGCCGCCGTCAGTCCGGGTCGCCGGTGATAGCCGCGTGCCAGAGCGTTTCCGGCCAGGTACAGCTCCCCCGGCACGCCGATCGGCACCGGATGCAACCGGTCGTCCAGCACCACGACGGCGAACCCCCGCAGCGGCCCTCCGATCGTGATCGGCGCACCGGGCAGCAGCGGGGCGCTCACGGTCGCCGCCACGGTGGCCTCCGATGGCCCGTAGGCGTTCAGCATGGTGCGGCGGGACGCGGCGGTGTCGTCCGCCCACCGCCGCACCAGTTCCGGATCGGTGCGGTCCCCGCCGACCATGACGAACCGAAGCTGGTCAAGACCCGTGGCGTCGACGGTGGACAGCGCTGCCGGCGTGCTGAAAGCGTGCGTTATCGCGTTGGTGCGCAACAACTCTCGCAGCTCGTCACCACCGTATACCGAGGGATCGGCGAGGACCAGCGTCGCGGCCGAGCCGAGTGCGAGCAACACCTCCAGGATGGCGGCGTCGAAACTGGGGGAGGCGAAGTGCAGTACCCGTGATTCGGCGGTCACCCCGCCGCGTGCGGCCAACTCGGCGGTGAAGTCGGCGATACCCGCGTGCGTCACACACACGCCCTTGGGCACGCCGGTCGATCCGGAGGTGTAGACCAGATACGCGGGGTGGTCGAGCCGCGGCCAACCGCCGGGCTCGGCGACTCGCACCGGCGCATCCGAATACGTCCGCACCTCGGCCGCGAAGCCGGGGTCGTCGAGCACCAGCCACCGGATCCCGTCAGGCAGGGCGTCGCGACAGTGGGCGACGGTGAGGCCGATCCGCGCGTCCGCGTCCGACACCATGTGCCGGATGCGCTCGGCCGGGTAGGACGGATCGACGGGCACGAAGGCGGCTCCGGTCTTGATCACCGCCACCATGGCCCGCACCGATTCGACGGATCGTGGGATACCCAGCGCCACATATGATTCCGGGCCGATGCCGAGTTCCAGCAGTACCCGGGCCAGCCGGTTGGTGGCACGGTCGAGTTGGTCGTAGCTCATCTGGATCTCGTGATCGCGGACCGCGACGGTGTCGGCACCCGCGGCAACGGCGGCGGCGAAGAGCGCCGGGAACGACGCCGCACCGGTCGACGCCGCACCGCGCACGGGTGCGAGCGCACGCCGCTCCCGTGCGTCGAGCAGATCCACGTCCCCGACCAGGGTGTCGGGTTGTGCGACAACGGCGGCCAGGATTCGCCGGAACCGCTCACACAGCTCGCGAACGGTGTCGCGGTCGAAAAGGTCCTCGGCGTAGGTGACGCACAGCTCGATGCCGCCCGGACCGCCCCCGTCCGTTCGCGTCTCCGTGAGGGTGAACTGGAGGTCGAATTTCGCCACCTCGACGCCGGGGTCTTCGGCGACGACGCTCAGCCCGTCCAGCCGCGGTGCGCCCGGCACCGTGCTGTGCACCGACAGCATCACCTGGAACAGCGGGTGGTACGCGGCGGACCGGGTCGGCGCCAGCGCCTCCACCAGACGTTCGAAGGGTATGTCGGCGTGCGCGAAGGCATCCAGATCGGTTTCACGCACCGTGCGCAGCAGATCGGCGAAGGATCGGTCGGGCGGCACCGCCGTGCGTAGCACGAGCGTGCCCACGAACATCCCGACCAGAGGCTCGAGCCTCGGATCGACGCGACCGCCGATGGGCGTGCCCACCGAGATGTCGGTGACACCGGCGAGGCGGCTCAACAGCACCGCCGTGACGGCGTGCAGCACCATGAAAACGCTGACGCCGCTGCGATGCGCCAGATCGGTCAGGGCATCGTGCAATTCCGCGTCGATCCGAGCGGCCACGGACGCGCCTCGGTGCGAGGGTACGGCCGGGCGTGGCCGATCACTCGGCAACGCCAGGCATTCCGCCGCACCGGCCAGTCGCTCGGACCAGTAGGCCAACTGGCGTGCGGCCGGGCTCTCCGGATCCTGCTCGCTGCCCAGCGTCTCGTGCTGCCACAGACTGAAGTCGGCGTATTGCACCGGCAGCGGCGGCCATTCGGGTGCGCTGCCCACGCTGCGGGCCGCGTAGGCGGCGGTCAGATCCGCCGCCAGCGGTCCGACCGAGCCGCCGTCGGCGGCAATGTGGTGCAGGACCAGCACCAGCACATGTTCGACTGCCGTGAGCCGCAGCAACCGCGCGCGAATCGGTATCTCCCGGCTGATGTCGAATCCGTCGGCAGCACAGCGGCGGACGTGGTCGGACACCTCGTCGTCGGTGCTGTCGACGATCGGAACCGGGAGCGTGGCGTCGGGAACCGGCACCTGATGCGGTCCCTGCGCGTCCGCCGGGAACACCGTGTGCAACACCTCGTGGCGCGCCACCACATCGGCCACCGCCCGGCACAGCGCCGTCTCGTCCAACGACCCCCGTAGCCGCAGCACCAGCGGCACGTTGTACGCCCCGGAGCCGGTGTCGAAGCGGTTGAGCAGCCACAGCCGCTGCTGCGCCGGCGACAGCGGCACCCGGGCCGGGCGGGTCCGCGCCACCAGTTCGGGACCGCGGCCACCGCTGTCGGCGCGATCGAGCACTGCTCCCAACCCGGCCGGAGTGGGATTCTCGAATACCGCACGCACCTCGAGACGGCAGCCGGAGGACGCCGCGATCCGCGCCACCAGCTGGGTGGCCGACAGCGAGTTGCCGCCCAGCTCGAAGAAGTTGTGCTCGGCCAGAACTCGCTCCTGCCCGATCACCTCGGCCATCGCGGCGGCCACCACCCGCTCGCCGTCGGTGCGTGGCTCGCGCCCGCCGTCGGACCTCGTCCAGCTCGGTTCAGGCAGCGCCCGCCGGTCCAGTTTTCCGTTGGGCGACAACGGTATCGAGTCCAGCACCAGGAACAGGGCGGGCACCATGTGTGCCGGGAGCCGTACTGCGGCCGCAGCACGGAGGGCACCGGTGTCGAGGGTCCGATCGTCCAGCGCGACCACGTAGCACACCAGCTGCGCCCGACCCGCGGCATCGTAGCGAATATCCGTGTGCGCGAATCGGACTCCCTCGCAGCCCGCGACGACCGCGGTGATCTCGCCGAGTTCGATTCGGAAGCCGCGCACCTTGACCTGATCATCGGCGCGGCCGACGAAGACGAGTTCGCCGTCGGCGTTCCAGCGCACCAGGTCACCGGTGCGGTACATACGCGCACCGGGACCCCCGGACGGGTCCGCGACGAATCGTTCGGCGGTCAGCACCGGTCGGCGGTGATAGCCGCGCGCCACACCGATGCCGCCGACATAGAGTTCCCCGACCACGCCCAGCGGCACCGGGCGCATCCGCCCGTCCAGCACCATCGCGGTCACACCGCGGATCGGACGACCCAGGGCGATCGGCCGCTCGGGGTGCATCGGCGCGGAGAAGGTGGTGGCGATGGTCGCCTCGGAGGGCCCGTAGCCGTTCACCATGGCCCGGCCACCTCCCCACTGCTCCACCAGCTCCCGGTCGAACGCCTCGCCACCGACCACCAGGGTGCGCAGCCGAGGCAGCGGCCAGCGCTCGGTGTCGATGGTCGCCAGGACGGCCGGCGTGATCACGGCGTGGGTCACCGCCCGGGTCTCGAGCAGTTCGGCCAGCGCGTCGCCGCCGTAGACGTCGGTCCCGGCGATGACCATGGTCGCGCCCGCGCACCAGGCGAGCAGCAGTTCCAGCACGGACACGTCGAAGCTGGGCGAGGCCAGGTGCAGGGTGCGCGAGCCGCGGTCCACGCCGAAGCGAACCCGCTGCACCTCGGCGCAGTTGAACAGGCCGCGGTGGGTCACGGCCACGCCCTTGGGCAGTCCGGTCGAACCCGACGTGTAGATCACGTACGCGATCTCGTCGAGACGCAGCGGTCCCCTGCGTTCCCCCTCGTCGATCGCGCCGCCCGGCCACTCCGACGCGGTGTCGACCGGCAGCCACTCCACTCCGAGATCCCCGGGCAACGCGGCCCGGTCCGCATCGACGGTGAGGCCGCAGCGCACCGCGGAATCGGTCAGCATGTGCCGGATACGGTCCACCGGATGGCGCACGTCCACGGGCAGGAAGGCCGCGCCGGTCTTGGCGACGGCCAACGCCGCGACGACGGACTCCACCGAGCGCGCCAGGCCCAGCGCCACGACGTCGCCGGGTCCGACACCGGCCGCGATGAGCCTACGGGCCAACCGGTTCGACCAGGTGTCGAGCTCACCGTAGCTCACCGTGCGGGCATCCGCGACGAGCGCCGGATGGGTGGTGTCCACGGCGCGGGCGAACAGTTCGGGCAGGACGATCGGCGACGCGGCGGGCGCGCCGCGACCGGGTGCGAGCACCGAACGCTCCCAGGCGCTGAGCAGATCGATATCGCCGACCGGGGCGTGTGGATCGTCGAGCACACCCTCGAGCAACCGGACGAAGCGGCGGCTCAGGCGGTCCGCCGTGGTGGCGTCGAACAGATCGGTGGCGTAGGTGAGGTTCAACTCGATGCCGTCCGGATCCCCGTGTGGTGTCCGCGTTTCGGTGCAGGTGAATTGGAGATCGCACTTCGCCAGGCCCGGATCGACGGGCAGGCCCGAGACCTCCAGTTCCGGCAGCCGCACCGTGGGCACGCCCACGTTCGTGAGCGACAGACTCACCTGGAACAGCGGATGATGTGCGGTCGAGCGAACCGGGTTGAGCAGCTCCACCAGTCGTTCGAAGGGCAGGTCGGCGTGGGCGAAGGCGTCGAGATCGGTATCGCGTACGGCCGCCAGCACCGTGGGGAAATCGGCCGCGCCGTCGATCCGGGTGCGCAGGACCAGCGTGCCCACGAACATGCCGATCAGATCGTCGAGCGCCGCGTCGCCGCGACCGGACACGGCCGTGCCGATCGCGATATCGCCGGTGCCACCGGTCCGGGCCATCAGCACCGCCAGCACCGCGTGCAACACCATGAAGACACTCGCATCGTGCGCCCGGGCGATATCGGTGACGCGGGCGTGCAGCCGCGCGTCCACCCGCACCGACGTCGTGGCACCGCGGTGGGTGGCCACCGCCGGACGCGGACGGTCGGCGGGCAACTCCAGGCATTCGGGCAGCTCGGCCAGATGCTCGGTCCAGTACCGCACCTGCGCCGCCGCGATGCTGTCCGGATCGTCCTCGCTGCCCAGCGCTTCCCGTTGCCACAGGCTGTAATCCGCGTACTGCACCGGCAGCGACGACCACTCGGGGGTACGGTCGGCGCGGCGCGCCTCGTACGCCGCCACCAGGTCGGCGGCCAGCGGGGTCAGCGACCACCCGTCCGCGGCGATGTGATGGACCACGAGCACCAGCGCGTGGTCGTCGCGGCCGATTCGGAGCAGCGCGGCCCGCAGCGGCGGTGCCGCACTCAGATCGAATCCGGTGCGCGCCACCTCGATCGCGTCGTCGACCATCGTGCGCGCGCTGGAGACGACGCGCACGAACGGAATCGGGGTGTCCGGCGGCAGGATCACCTGATGCGGTCCCTCGGCATCCTCCGGGAAGATGGTGCGCAGTATCTCGTGACGGGCGGCCACATCGGCGACGGCATGCCGCAGCGCGTCGATATCCAGACGCCCGCGCAGGCGCAGACCAACCGGAATGTTGTAGGCCCCGGAACCGGGCTCGAATCGGTTGAGGAACCACAGACGCAGTTGCGCCGAGGACAGCGGCACCCGTGCGGGCCGCGGTCGGGCCACCAGCGCCGGGCGGACCGGATGCGGATCGGATGCCGAATCATCCAGCAGCGCGGCCAGTTCCGCGGGTGTCGGATGGTCGAACACCGCACGCACCGCGAGCTGCCGACCACCGGCTGCCGCGAGGCGCGCGACCAGCTGGGTCGCCGAGAGCGAGTTGCCGCCGAGGTCGAAGAAGCCCTGATCGGCACCGATATCGGAGCGACCGAGCACCTCGCCCATCACCCCGACCACCACCCGTTCGGTGGGAGTGCGCGGAGCGCGGCCGGGCGTCGCGACCGGCCACACCGGTTCCGGCAGCGCACGGCGGTCCAGTTTTCCGTTGGGCGACAGCGGAACCGCGGGCAACGAGACGAACGACGCCGGAACCATGTGCGCGGGCAACCGCCGCGCCACCGCTTCCCGCAGGTATGTCGTATCGGCGTCGGTATCGCCATTCTCCGGCACGACGAAGCACACGATGGCCGGTGCACCGGCGGGATCTGGGCGTACTTCGGTGTGTGCGAAGCGGATTCCGTCGACCTGCGCCACCACCGCGCTGATCTCTCCCGGTTCGATGCGGAAGCCCCGGATCTTCACCTGATCGTCGCCGCGGCCCAGGAACAGCAGCTCGCCGTTCTCCGTCCACCGCACCACGTCGCCGGTGCGGTACATCCGCTCCCCCGGCAGCGTGGCGTAGGGGTTCGCCACGAAGCGCTGCGCGGTGAGCCCTGGGCGCAGCTGGTAACCGCGGGCCAGACCGTCACCGGCAATGTACAGATCCCCGGCGACTCCCGGAGGGAGCGGCCGCAATCGCCGGTCCAGCACCACCACGGCGGTGCCGCGGATCGGGCGGCCCAGTACCACGGGGGCCGACTCCGACAGCGGGTCCGAGATGGCGCTCATAATGGTGGTCTCGGTCGGCCCGTACCCGTTGTGCAGCGCCCGTCCCGGAGCCCAGCGAGCCACCAGGTCGGCGCCGACGGCTTCACCACCCACCACCAGGCGGCGCAGGGCGGGCAACGGCCAGCGGTCGGCGTCGATGCTGGCCAGTGCCGCCGGTGTGACGAAAGCGTGCGTGACCTGTTCGCGGTCGAGCAGGGCCGCCAGCTCGTCGCCGCCGTACACCTCGGGCGGGACGATCACCATGGTCGCCCCGGCACACCAGGCGAGTAGCAGTTCGAGCACGGCGGCATCGAAGCTGGGCGACGCGAAGTGCAGTGTGCGACTGTCGGATTCCACGCCGTAGCGGGTGCGCTGCTCCAGGGCGAATCCGGCGAGACCACGATGGGTCACCGCCACGCCCTTCGGGCGGCCGGTCGAGCCGGAGGTGTAGATGAGATATGCGACGTCGTCGATACCCGGTGATCGCTCCCGGTCCGCGTCCGAGACGGCCTCGGCCGATTCGACGCCCTCCAGCTCGGCCAGGGGCAGCCAGGTGACGTCCGTCGGCAGCCGCGTATCCGTCGCGGCGGCGGTCACGCCCAGACGCGCACCGGAATCGGCGAGCATATGGCTGATGCGATCGGCGGGATAGCGGACGTCGACGGGCAGGAACGCCGCACCCGTCTTGGCGACCGCGACCGTCGCGAGCACCGATGCCGCCGAGCGGGGCAGGGCGAGGGCGACGGTGTCGCCCGGGCCGACACCGTGGGTGATCAGCGCCCGCGCCACCCGATTCGACCGTTCGTCCAGCTCGCCGTAGGTCGGTTCGCCGTCCGCCGCGACGACCGCGACGCGGCCCCGTTCGGTGGCGGCCGCGGCGAACAGCTCCGGCAGGGTGGCCGCCACCGGCCCGGCCGGACCCCGCGCCGGAACCAGGGAGGCGCGCTCCGGCACCGACAGCAGATCCAGATCGCCGACCGGTTTGCGCGGTCGCCTGCTGACCTGGGCCAGCAGCCGCAGGAATCGGCCCGCCAGCCGCTCGGCGGTGTCGGCGTCGAAGATGTCGGTGGCGTAGGTCAACCGAATATCGATGCCGTCCGGATCGCCCTGGGCGGTATGGGTTTCGGTGAAGGTGAATTGCAGATCGAACTTCGCGGTGTCGAGCGCGATCTCCTCGATCGTCACCTCTATCTCGTCCAACCGCGGTACCGCCGGGAGCGAGTCGTGGACCGACAGCATCACCTGAAACAGCGGATGGTGTGCGGTGGATCGCACCGGGTCGAGCTCTTCGACCAATCGCTCGAACGGAATGTCGCTGTGCGCGAAGGCGTCCAGATCGCGATCGCGCACCGCCGCCAACAGATCGGTGAAGACCGTAGCGCGGTCGACCGGGGTGCGCAGGGCCAGGGTGCCCGCGAACATGCCGATCAGCGGGTGCAGCCGGGCATCGGCCCGACCGGAGATCGGCGTGCCGACCACCACGTCGTCGGTGCCCGCCAGGCGGGCCAGCAGTACCGCCAACACGGTGTGCAGCACCATGAACAGGCTCGCGTCGTGATCGCGGGCGACCCGCAACAGCGCGGTGTGCGCGGCGCCGTCCAGTCGTGCCGTGACCGCCGCGCCGTGATGGTTCCGCACGGCCGGACGCGGCCGGTCTGCGGGCAGCTCGAGGCATTCGGCCAGCCCCGACAGCGTGTCGCGCCAGTAGCGCAGCTGCCGGGCGGCGACGCTGTCCCCGTCCTCCTCATCACCCAGCAGCGCCCGCTGCCAGATGCTGAAATCCGCGTATTGCACCGCCAATTCGGGCCATGTCGGTGCGTGACCGTTCCGCCGGGCCTCGTAGGCCACGGCCAGATCACCCGCCAGCGGCGCGATCGAGCCGCCGTCGGCGGCGATGTGGTGCACGACCACCACCAGCAGCCGATCGTCGTCGACCCGCAGCAGCTCGGCGCGCAGCGGTAACTCGGTGACCAGGTCGAATCCCGTGACCGCCAGCGCGCGCAGCCGCGCCGCCAGATCGTCGGCGGCGCAGTCGAGCACGGGCAGCGGGAACTCCAGCCCGTCCGCGGCCAGCACCACCTGATGTGGTCCGGTCGCGTCCTGCGGAAACACCGTACGCAGCGCCTCGTGCCGAACCACCACATCGCGCAGTGCCGCACGCAGTGCGTCCACGTCGACCGGACCGTGCAGCCGCAGCGCCATGGGGATGTTGTAGGCGCCGGAATCGGTGTCGAATCGGTTGAGGAACCACAGCCGCTGCTGGGCCGGGGACAACGGCACCCGATCCGGTCGGGGCCCGCGTTCCAACCGCGGCAGCGCGGTGTCGCCCCGCGTCAACCGCTCGTCGACGAGCTGAGCCAGGCGTTCCGGGGTGGGATGCTCGAAGACCGCGCGTACGCCGAGTTGCCGGCCGGTCGCGGTGGCGAGCCGCGCGACCAGTCGGGTCGCCGTGAGCGAGGTGCCGCCGAGTTCGAAGAAGTCCTGGTCGGCGCAGACGCGCTCGTGGCCGGTGATCTCGGCCATGGCCGACGCCACCAGAATCTCGCTGGGAGTTTCGGGCTCGCGTCCACCCGCGACCGCCTCCCAGTCGGGCTCGGGCAGGGCACGCCGATCCAGTTTTCCGCTGGGCGAGAGCGGCACCTCGGCGAGCGGAACCACGGCGGCGGGCACCATATAGCCGGGCAGCCGAGCCGCGGCCTGGGTACGCACCCCTCGCACATCCACCGGCTCCGTCGTGGTGACATAGGTGACCAGCCGAGGCGTACCGGCTCGGTCGTGACGAACCTCGGTATGGGCGAACCCGATTCCCGCGATCGCCGCCACCACGGAGCTGATCTCACCGAGTTCGATGCGGAAACCGCGAATCTTCACCTGGTCGTCGCCCCGGCCCACGAAGACCAGATCCCCCGCGGTGGTCCACCGCACCACGTCGCCCGTGCGGTACATCCGCTCCCCCGGGCGCGCGGCGAACGGATTCGCCACGAAACGCTCCGCGGTGAGCGCCGGGCGCTCCAGGTAGCCGCGCGCCAGGCCCGCACCCGCCACGTACAGCTCCCCCGCCACACCGACCGGCACCGGTCGCAGCCGGGTGTCCAGCACGGCGACCGCGACACCGCGGATGGGACGGCCGAGCACGACCGGCTCATCGGTCGGCAGGGCCGACGAGATCACCGGTGCCACTGTGGCTTCCGAGGGCCCGTAGGCGTTGAACATGGCGCGGTGCGCCGCCCAGCGGGACACCAGGTCGGCGCCCACCGCCTCGCCGCCGACAATGAGACAGCGCAGTGCGGGCAGACGCCAGCGGGCCGCGTCGATGCTCGCCAGCGCCGCGGGGGTGATGAACGCGTGCGTCACCGCCTGGTTTTTGAGCAGCGTCGCCAGTTCGTCGCCGCCGTAGCTGTCGGCGGGAGCCACCACCATGGTCGCGCCGGCGCACCACGCCAGCAACAGTTCCAGCACTGAGGCGTCGAAGCTGGGCGATGCGAAATGCAGGGTGCGACTCGTGGATTCGACGCCGTAGCGGGCGCGCTGCTCCAGGGCGAATCCGGCCAGTCCGCGATGCGGCACGGCCACGCCCTTGGGCACGCCGGTCGAGCCCGAGGTGTAGATGACATAGGCGATGTCGTCGACGTGCACGCCGCCCAGCCGATCAGAATCCGTGACGGGGGCCGATGATTCGGACTCCGCGATGATGTCGGCGGGCAGCCAGGAGATCGCGGGTTCGGTGGGCAACCGGTCCCGATCCGCCGCGGTCGTCACCCCCAGCCGCGCCCCGGAGTCGGTGAGCATGTGCTGGATTCGCTCGGCCGGGTGCCGCACGTCGACTGGAAGATAGGCCGCGCCGGTCTTGGCGACCGCCACGGTGGCCACCACCGACTCGACCGATCGCGCCATACCCAGCGCGACCACCGCGCCCGGACCCGCGCCATGCGCGATGAGTATGCGCGCCAGCCGATTCGACCACTCGTCGAGCTCCCGATACGTCAGCGTGCGGTCCGCGCAGACCAGAGCCACTCGATCCGGGTCGGCCGCAGCCAGGGCGAAGAGCTCCGGCAGGGTGAGCACGATATCCGACACCGGGCCGGACACCGGGGACAGGGCGCGTGCCTCCTCCACGGTGAGGATGTCCAGCACGCCCACCGTCACATCCGGATCGGCGATGACGGCGTCGAGTACGCGCAGCAGGCGACGGCCGAGCCCGGCCGCGGTAGTCTCGTCGAACAGATCGGTGGCATAGGTCAGGCACAGTTCCAGCCCGCCGTCGGCATCGGCACCGAAGGCGAATTGCAGATCGAACTTGGCCACGGTCGGCTGGACCCGCAGCACCGAGACGTCGAGTCCGGGCAGCCGGGGCGCGGCGGGCACGAAATCGTCCAGCGACAGGCTCACCTGGAACAACGGGTGGTAGGCGGTGGAGCGCATCGGATTCAGGGCCTCCACCAGCTGCTCGAACGGCAGGTCGGCGTGGGCAAAGGCCTCCAGGTCGGTCTCGCGTACCGTCCGCAGCAGCTCGTGGAAGGCCCGGTCGCACTCCACCGCCGTGCGCAGCACCAGGGTGCCGACGAACGCACCGACCAGCCCCTCGAGTTCGGGTTCGGTACGACCGGCGACCGCGGTGCCGATGGCGATATCGGAGCCGCCGCCGAGGCGGGACAGCAGCAGCGCGACGGCCGCGTGCAGCACCATGAATTCGGTGACATCGTGGGCGCGCGCGAAATCACGCAGCCGCGTGCCGGTTTCGGCGGCCGCGGACAACCGCACCGCCGCGCCGCGATGGGACGCCACCGCCGGACGCGGGCGATCGGTCGGCAACTCCAGGCAGTCCGGCAGCCCGGCCAACCGCGAGCGCCAGTACCGCAGCTGACGACCGGCCACGCTGTCCGGATCGTGTTCATCACCGAGCAGCTCGGCCTGCCACACCGCGAAATCGCGGAACTGCACGGGCAGCGGCGGCCACTCCGGGGCTTGTCCGGCCCGGCGCGCCGCGTAGGCCGTCAGGAGGTCGGTCAGGAGTGGAGCCAGCGACCAACCGTCCATGGCGATGTGGTGAATGGTGAGCGCGAGGGTGAAGTCGGCGTCTCCGCTGCGCATCAGCTCGGCCCGCAGCGGCAGCTCGGTGGTGAGGTCGAAACCGGGCTCGGCGAAGGCCTCCACATCGTATTCGACCTCGAGCGGCGACACCTCCATGCGGGTCAACGGCATCGGCACGTCGTGGGCGGGAATCACCACCTGGTGCGGTCCGTGCTCGTCCTGCGGATAGAGCGTGCGCAGAATCTCGTGCCGAGTGATCACATCTAGCAGCGCCGCCCGCAGCGCCGCCTCGTCCAGCGGGCCGCGCAGTCGCAGCGCCGCCGGGATGTTGTACACGCCCGAGTCGGTGTCGAGCTGATTGAGGAACCACAGCCGCTGCTGTGCCGAGGACAGCGGAACGCGGGCGAGCGCGGTACCCGGACGCAGCCGCGGGCGGAGCGACACCGCCTCGTCCACGGCGCCGTCCAGGATGCGGGCCAGTCCTTCGGGGGTCGGATGGTCGAACACCTCGCGTACGGCGAGCCGGTGCCCGTGCGCGGCGGCGATCCGGGAAACCAGCAGCGTGGCCGACAATGAATCGCCGCCGAGGTCGAAGAAGCCGTGATCGGCGCAGACCATCTCCCGGCCGAGGATGCGCGCCATCTCCGCGGCCACCAGCTCCTCGGCCGGGGTCGCGGGTGCGCGCCCGCGGTCCTCGGCCTCCCATGCCGGTTCCGGCAGCGCGCGGCGGTCCAGTTTGCCGCTGGGCGACAGCGGCACCGAGGCCAGGGGGACTATCGCCGAGGGCACCATGTGGGCGGGCAGACGGGCCGCGGCGTGCGCACGCACCGCCCGCGGGTCCACCGCATCGGCTCCCTCGCCGAGTACGTAGCAGACGATCCGCGCCCGACCACCGTCGTCCGCGCGAAGCTCGGTGTGCGCGAAGCGAACTCCCGCACATCCCGTGACGACGGCGTTGATCTCGCCGAGTTCCACGCGGAATCCACGCAACTTCACCTGATCGTCGGCGCGGCCGACGAACACCAGTTCGCCGCCCGCGCTCCAGCGCACCAGGTCACCGGTGCGGTACATCCGTTCGCCGGGACCGCCGTAGGGGTCGGCCACGAAACGGGTCGCCGTCACCTCGACACGACCCCGATAGCCGCGTGCCAGTCCCGCACCGCTGAGGTACAGCTCGCCGACGACCCCGAGCGGGACCGGGCGCAGGCGGCGATCGAGTACGGCCAGCCCGGCACCACGGATCGGGCCGCCGAGGACGATCCGCTCCCCGGGTACGAGCGCGGCGGAGACGACCGCGGCGATGGTGGACTCGGACGGCCCGTAGGCGTTGAACATGGTTCGGTCCCGCCCCCAGCGCCGCACCAGTTCGGCACTGACGGCTTCGCCGCCGACGATGAGACAGCGCAGACCGAGCAGTGGCCAGCGCTGTGCATCGACGGTGGCGAGTGCACCGGGCGTCAGGAAGGCGTGGCTGATCCGTTCTCGCTCCAGCAGTTCGGCGAGTTCTTCACCGCCGTACAGCTCGGGCGGCGCGATCACCACGGTCGCGCCCGCCCCCCAGGCCAACAACAGCTCGAGCACCGAGGCGTCGAAGCTCGGCGAGGCGAAATGCAGTGTTCGGGACTCGGATTCGACGCCGAACCGCTCGGCCATGGTGCGGGTGAAATTCGCCAGCCCGGTGTGTGTGACCGCGACGCCCTTGGGTGTACCGGTCGACCCGGAGGTGTAGATCAGATAGGCCGTATGCGAAATGTGCTGTGGGGCCGTCCGATCCGCGTCCGTAATCGGGTCGTCCGAACGGCGTGCCAGGTCGCCGGTCACCGCCGCGTCGTCGAGGACCAGCCAATCGACCGCGCCGTCGGGGAGTTCCCCGCGGTGCCCGGCGACGGTAAGTCCCACCCGGACATCCGAGTCGGTGAGCATGTGCCGCTTGCGCGGCATCGGGTAGTTCGGGTCGACCGGCAGGAACGCCGCGCCCGTCTTGGTCACCGCCACCAGGGCGTACACGGACTCTATGGAGCGGGACAGAGCAAGCGCGACAGTGCTTTCCGGTCCGACACCGGAGGCGATGAGGAGCCGGGCGAGTCGGTTCGAGATCCGGTCCAGCTCACCGTAGCTCAGCTCCCGCTCACCGGCTCGGACGCCGGGGCGGGCCGGGTCGATGGCGGCCGCGGCGGTGAAGATCTCGGCCAGCGTCCGCACCGGCGCGGCCGCCGCGCCGAGTACCGGTGTGAGGGCGTGGGTTTCCTCGGCGGTGAGCAGCGGCAGCTCCCCTACAGGCAGTTCCGGTTCGATCGCCGCGACGGTGAGCAGCCGGATGAAACGCTCGACGAGGCGACGTGCGGTCTCGGGGGCGAACAGATCCGTGGCGTAGGTCAACTCGAGATCGATGCCCGCCGGGTCGCCTGTGGCGGTATGCCTTTCGACGAGGGTGAACTGAAGATCCCACCGGGCGGCTGCGATGTCGAGTGCGGTCGCGGTCGCACGCAACCCCGGCAGTTCCACCGTGTCGGCCACCGCGCTGTGTACGGACAGCATCACCTGGAACAGCGGGTGATGCGCCGCCGACCGGACCGGGGCCAGTGCCTCGACCAGCCGCTCGAACGGCAGCTCGGCATGGGCGAAGGCGTCCAGATCCGTATCGCGCACGGTGTCCAGCAGTGCGGCGAACGGCGCGGCGGTGTCCACGGGCGTGCGCAGCACCAGGGTGCCCACGAACATGCCGATCAGGTCGTCGAGGCGGGGATCGGTGCGCCCCGCCACCGGTGTGCCGACGGCCACGTCGTCGGTGGCGGCGAGCCGAGCCAGCAGCGCGGCCAGGGCCGCGTGCAGCACCATGAAGACGCTCACACTCCGACTACGTGCCATCGCCGCCACCTCGGCATGCGTGTGCGCCTCGAGCCGGGTGCGGACCGTCGCCCCGCGCTGGGACGCCACCGGCGGCCGCGGCCGGTCGGTGGGCAGGTCCAGGCATTCGGGCAGCTCCGCGAGGCGTGCCCGCCAATGGGCGAGCTGACGCGCGGCCAGGCTGTCGGGATCGTCCGGTTCGCCCAGCGAATCCTGCTGCCACACCGTGTAATCCGCGTACTGGATCGGTAGTGGCGGCCAGTGCGGCGCGACACCGGAGAGCCGTGCGCGGTAGGCCACCACCAGATCCGCGGCCAGCGGCGTCAGCGACCAGCCGTCGGCGGCGATGTGGTGCACGACGACCACGAGCAGGTGCTCCTCCGGCGCGAGACGCAGCAGGCCCACGCGTATCGGCGTCTCGGCCGTCAGATCGAATCCGGCCGCGGCGAATTCGCGTGCGTCGGCGTCGGCGGTGTCGGGGGTGGACGCGATCCGCGCGACGGGCACCGCGGCGATCGGCCGCACCACCTGGTGCGGTCCCTCGGCATCCTCCGGGAACACCGTTCGCAGTACCTCGTGGCGAGCAACCACATCGGTAACGGCGGATTCCAGCGCAGGGTCCGTCAACCGGCCCGACAACCGCAGGCCGACGGCGATGTTGTACACACCCGATGCGGCGTCCAGTCGGTTCAGGAACCACAGCCGTCGCTGCGCCGACGACAGCGGAATCCGACCCGGCCGCTGCCCCGCCGTCAGGGCCGGGCGGCCGCCGCTGCCCGCGGCCGTCTCCAACCGTGCGGCCAGCCGCGCCACCGTCGGCGCGTCGAACAGCGCCCTGACCTCGACCGCCGTCTCGAGCGATCGGCTCAGGCGGGCAGCGACCTTCGTCGCGAGCAGGGAGTTGCCGCCGCGGGCGAAGAAATCGTCGTCCAGACCGATTCGCTCCACCCCGAGCACCTCGGCGAAGACCGCCGCCACCAGCCGCTCCGCCCGGCTCAGCGGTGCGCGGTAGCGAGCGGGGGCGAAGACCGGGTCCGGCAGCGCCGCGCGGTCCACCTTGCCGGTGGCGGTCACCGGCAGCGCGTCCAGCACCACGAGCGCCGCGGGCACCATGTAGGCGGGCAGCACGGCGGCCAGGCGGGCCCGCACGGTCTCGGGGTCCGGGGTGTGGCCCGGTGCGGGTGCGAGGTAGGCGACCAGCCGGTCACCGCCGTCGGCATCCGGACGGGTGACGACGACCGTGGCGGCGATGCCCTCCTGAGCGAGCAGCGCGGCCTCGATATCGCCCAGCTCGATCCGGAACCCCCGGATCTTGACCTGAAAGTCGGTGCGCCCGTGGTACTCCAGCTCTCCGGTCGTGGTCCAGGCCGCGAGATCGCCGGTGCGATACATGCGTTCGCCCGGGGCGGCGAACAGGTCGGGCACGAATCGTTCCGCGGTCAGCGCCCCCGCTCCGACATAGCCGTGCGCCAGCTGCACACCCGCGAGATAGAGTTCACCCACCACGCCGGGCGGAACGGGCCGCAGCCGTGCGTCCAGCACGTAAGCCCGGGTATTCCATTCCGGGCGGCCGATCGCGACCGTCGCGGTATCGCCGTCGTCCACCCGATGCGCGGTCACCGAGACCGCGGCCTCGGTGGGGCCGTACAGATTCCACAACTGGACGTGTGGATTGACCCGACGGAAGCGCTGTGCCGTCGCCGCGGGCAGTGTCTCACCGATGGCGAGCACCAGCCGCGTCGTGGCGGGCAGGTCGGCGGGCGATCCCGCCAGCAGCGCGGTCAGCAGAGACGGCACCAGATGCAATACCGACACTCGCTGTGCGTCGATGAGGGTGCGCAGATACGCCGGATCGCGATGGCCGTCCGGGGCGGCGATCACGGTGCGACCGCCGACCAGGGCCGCCGAATACAGCTCCCACACCGACAGGTCGAAGGTCGCGGCGGTCTTCAACAACACTGTGTCATCGCTGTCGAGGCCGAATGTGGCTTGTTTCCAGAGCAATTGGTTCACCACCGCGCGATGGGGCACCGCGACGCCCTTCGGGCGACCGGTGGACCCCGAGGTGAACACGATGTAGGCGGTGTGCTCCGGTCGCAACGGGGAACGCCGCTCCCCGTCGAGCACCGGGTAGGGCGGCAGAGCGGACAGGTCCAGGGCATCGATCGCCACCACCGGCACGGTGGTCGACGGCAACCCGGCGCTGTCGGCGACGGTGCTCAGCAGCACATGTGGTCCGGCGCCGCGCAGGATCCGATCGAGGCGTTCCGCGGGTTGGTCCGGGTCGATCGGAATGTACGCGCCCCCGGCCGTCAGCACCGCGTACACGCCGACCATCAGCTCCGTGGAGCGGCGCACCGCCAGCGCCACCCGCGTTTCCGGGCCCACCCCCAGTGAGATCAGGTGACGCGCGAGGCGATTCACCCTCGCCGAGAACTCCCGGTAGGTCAGGGTCAGGGGTTCGCCCGTGCCGTGATCCGCCACCAGAGCCACGGCGGCCGGTGTCCGCGCGGCTTGCGCGGCGAAGAGCGAGGCCAGCGTCTGGCGGTCCGGCACCGCATGATCGGTGGCGTTCCACTCGCGCAGGATTCGCGTCGCCTCGACGGTGCCCAGCAGATCCAGATCACCGACCGGCAGGTGCGGACGGGCGACGGCGTCGGTGAGGACGCGCGTGAAGCGCGTCGCGAGATCGGCGACCGTCGTCTCGTCGAAAAGGTCGGTGGCATAGACGATGTGCCCGGCGATCCCGGTCGGCGATCCGGTGTCGTCGTAGTGGTCGGTGAGCACCAATTGCAGATCGAACTGCGCGACACCGGTCTCGATCGCCGATCCGGACACGGTCAGGCCGGGCAGGTCGACCGTCACGGCACCCAGGTTCTGGAAAGAGAAGCCGATCTGCACCAGCGGATGCCGGGCGGTGGAGCGGACCGGATTCAATTCCTCCACCAGCCGCTCGAACGGCAGCCGCGCATGCGCGAAGGCGGCCAGGTCGGCGGTTCGCTGCCGGGACAGCAGCGCCCGGAAGGACTCGCCCGGATCCAGCCGGGCGCGGAATACCACCGTATTGACGAACATGCCGATCAGAGCGTCCAACTCCCGTTCGCCGCGCCCCGCCACCGGTGTGCCCACCGCGATGTCGTCGCCGCCGGACATGCGGGCCAACAGCACCGAGAACGCCGCGTGCACGACCATGAACGGTGTGGCATCGGTGTCGCGGGCCAGTCGCAGCAGTTCCGTATGGACAGCGGCATCGATCGTGACGGCAACCTTGGCGCCCCGGAACGACTGCACGGCCGGGCGCGGCCGGTCGTACGGCAGCGACAGTTCGTCGGGGAGGTCGGCCAGCTGATCGCGCCAGTAGGCGAGCTCGGCCGCGGCCGCGCTGTCGGGGTCGGTCGCGTCGCCGAGTGCCTCGCTCTGCCACACGCTGTAGTCGGCGTACTGGACCGGCAGCGGGGACCAGTCCGGGCCGTGACCGGACAGCCGGGCGGTGTACGCCGTGGAGAGGTCGGCGAGCAGCGGCGCCAGCGACCAGCCATCGGCGGCGATATGGTGGATGACGACGACAAGAACGTGCTCATGCGCTGCGACGCGCAGTAGTTCGATGCGTAGTCCCGGCTCCACGGTCAGGTCGAAACCGACGCGGGCGATGGCGCGCAGGCACTCGTCCGATTCCTCGGCGCGAACGTCGCGCACGTCGAGGCGCGGGGTGACAGCCTCCGGGGGCAGGATCAACTGCCGCGGACCGTCCGGGCCATCCGGGTATACGGTGCGCAGCGGCTCGTGACGAGCGACGAGATCGGCGACGGCCGCCCGCAGCGCGTCGCTGTCCAGCTCACCGCACATACGCACGGCGAACGGGATGTTGTAGGTGTGGGCGCGCTGGTCGAATCGGTTGATGAACCACAGGCGCTGCTGTGCCGGGGACAGCGGAATGCGCGCGGGACGCGGCCGGACCGCCAGCCGCGTGTCCCGGCCGTCGGGGTGCAGCGCCGCGACCCGCTCGGCCAGCGCGGCCACCGTGGACTCCTCGA
Source organism: Nocardia sp. CC213A (assembly GCF_030766805.1). NCBI lineage: Bacteria > Bacillati > Actinomycetota > Actinomycetes > Mycobacteriales > Nocardiaceae > Nocardia > Nocardia sp. CC213A. The sequence goes on along the minus strand of NZ_JASFXA010000002.1, from coordinate 283,235 downwards.
GCACCAGGCGGATCGGCACGGTGACACCGAGCTCCGCGCCCAGGCGCGCGGCCACCCGGGTGGCGCTCAGGGAATTGCCGCCCAGGGCGAAGAAGCCGTCGTCCAGGCCGACCCGCTCCACCTCGAGCACCTCGGCCAGCACCGCCGCGGTGGCTCGCTCCGCCCGGCTGACCGGGGCGCGATAGGCCACCGTCACCGCGACCGGCTCGGGCAGCGCCCGGCGATCCAGCTTTCCGTTGGCCGTCAGCGGAAGGGCATCGAGCGGCACGAACGCCGCGGGCACCATGTAGTCCGGGAGCCGTCGTGCCAGATCTGTGCGCAGCTCCGGGAGATCCAGCGCCACGGTAGATTCGGGTACCAGATAGGCCACGATCCGCGGATTGTCGGTCTCGTCGTGTCGCAGGATCACCGCCGCCTGGCGCACCCGGCTGTCGGCCACCAGCGCCGCCTCGATCTCACCGAGTTCGATGCGGAAACCGCGCACCTTCACCTGTTCGTCCGCCCGGCCCAGATACTCGAGTTCGCCGGCGGCGGTCCACCGCCCGAGGTCGCCCGATCGGTAGAGCCGGGTACCGGGCGGCCCGAACGGATCGGCGACGAACCGAGCGGCGGTCAGCCCCGGCTGGCCGAGGTACCCGCGTGCGAGCTGGCCGCCGCAGACATGGATCTCCCCGGCGACGCCGAGCGGCACCGGCCGTAGCCGCTTGTCCAGCAGCAGGATTCCCAATCCCGGCAGTGCCCGGCCGATGCCGCCGCCGGATGCCGCGACGTCACGGTCGAGCGCACGGTGTGTGACGTGCACCGTGGTCTCGGTGATGCCGTACATGTCGACCAGCCGCGGCGCGGTGTCGTCGTGGCGGCGGTACCAGTCGGCGAGCCGGCGCACGTCCAGCGCCTCACCGCCGAAGACGATGTAGCGCAGCGATAGTGGTGCTGCGTCGGGATCGGAGTCGGTTCGTTCGACATCGGCGAGCTGGTGGAAGGCCGACGGCGTTTGATTGAGCACGGTGACCCGCTCGCGGCGCAGCAGAGCCAGGAAGGTCGCCGGGGATCGCGACGTCTGGTAGTCGACCACGACCAGGGTGCCGCCGGTGAGCAGCGGCCCCCACAGTTCCCAGACCGAGAAGTCGAAGGCATAGGAGTGGAACAGCGTCCATACGTCGTCGGGCCCGAACCCGAAGGCGGGCGCGGTGTTCCGAAACAGGGTCACCACATTGGCGTGCGGGATCTGCACGCCCTTCGGGCGACCGGTCGAGCCCGAGGTGTAGATGACGTAGGCGATGTGCTGCGGGGCCAGGATGGCCGGCCGCTCGGCGGCCGTGATCGGCGCACCGTCGGTCTCGGCCGCGTTCCAGCGCTCCAGATCGACGACCGGAAGCTCCGGAGGCAGTGTCAGGGGCGCGGTTCCGGCGGTGACGACGCAGGTCGGACGGGCATCGGAGAGCATGTAGGCGATGCGGTCGGCCGGATAGTCGGGGTCGACCGGCAGGTAGCCACCGCCCGCTTTGATCACGGCCAGCAGCGCGACGACCAGCTCGGGCGAGCGGGGCAGTGCGACGGCGACCAGCGCCTCCGGACCGACGCCCCGCCGAATGAGCTCGCGTGCCAGGCGATTCACCCGATCGTCCAATTCCCGATAGGTCAGGGTGCGGCCGTCGCCGCGCACCGCCACGGCCGTGCCGTGCGCGGCGACGGCGGCGTCGAAGAGGTCGGCGAGGGTGGCGGTGGGAGCGAAGCCGCCGTCGGCGGCGACCGCCGGCGTCAACGCCCAGTCCCGCAGCACCAGCTGTCGCTCGGCGGCCCCCAGCACCGACAGCTCCGACACCCGGGTCGGCGGTGCGGCACTGAGGAAATCGGCGAGAAAGGCCAGGAAGCGCCCATGGTGCGCGCGCAGTTCGTCGACGGTGTAGCGCGCCGGGTTGCCGATGAAGTCGATATGCAGCTCGCCGTCTCCGGAGCCGTTGTAGATGTTGACCGACAGATCCTCCACCGGGCCGGTCGACAGCAGATGCATGGTCGCGGCCGCGTTTCCGAAGCGAATGCCGTTGTGGAACAGCATGATATTGACCACCGGCCCGAGGAACCCACGGTCCGTACCGGCCGCGCCCCGGTCGCGGGCCATATCCTCGTGCCGATACCGCTGGTGCCGCAGCGCGTCACGAATGCCGGGATCGACCCGCCCCACGAGATCCTCGATCGAGTGGTCGCCGGTGACCTCGAAGTGCAGTGGAACCACATTCGATACGTAGCCCGCCGACATCCGCAGTCCGGCGGTGGTGCGCGCGGTGACCGGCAGGCTCAGGGTGACCTCCTGACGGCCGGTGACGGCGGCCAGATACGCGACCACCCCGGCCGTCAACAATGCCGGGCGCGAAGCTCCGAAGCGCGAACGTACCGCCGCGAGTTCGGCGGTCGCGGCCGGGTCGAGCAGGCCGCCCTCGATCAACCGTTCGGCCCCCACCGGACCGTGGCGGTCGCTGAGGCTGAATTCGGAACCGATGGCGGCCAAACGTTCGCTCCAGAACTGCCGGTCCCGTTCGAACTGCTCGGAGTCCCGGTAGTCGCGTTCGGATTCGTAGATCGAATACAGGTCCCTGGCCACCACCGGGCTCGCGGCGGTGCCGCCGATCAGCGCGGTGTAGTGTTCGGCGATCCGCGCGACCAGCAGCATCGCGCCGTAGCCGTCGATGGCGATGTGGTGCATCTTGGCGTACCACAGGTATTCGTCGTCCCCTACCCGCAGCGCGGCGGTTTCGAACAGCCGATCACCCAGGACCGGGATCGGAACGGCCGCGTCCCGTCGCATCCAGGACATCGCCGCCGCGCGTGGGTCGGCACAGGATCGGAAGTCGTGCGGTATCACCTCGATCGGGCTGTCGGGACCGACCAGCTGCCGCGGTTCCCCCGCCACCTCCACAATGCGCAGCCGCAGGCTCTGCAAATCGGCAGCACACAGCCGCATGGCCCGACCGAGAACGGATGCGTCGAATTCGCCGTGGATTTCGACGTACTGGGCAACGGTCAAGGGCACCTGCGGAGCAATGTGCTGCGCGTTCCAGATCCCGATCTGAGCCTCTGACAAGGGGAAAGAGAATTCGGTGTTCGATGCGTCACGACCTGCGGGCTCCGAGGCCAAGGCGGTCATCAAAACACTCCAATCGCCGATAAAAACCGTGGACTATCTCCGGACATGGCAGCAACTTCCCTGCAACGAGCTAGACAGGAAGTCGCACCGAACACCCGGACGGATTGGTCGTTTCGCTGAAACGATTTGGCAATCGCCATAATTCAGACAAAATGCGCGGTCACTGGCGCGATGCGCTCGGAGCCACGCACGTGATCACGGTCGTATGACCGCGATCCGCGATGTGCAGCCGTGCTCAGCGCACGGTGATCACGCGGTTGTGCCACCCGGTGGAGCCGTCGGGGAAGGGCGGGGTGCGCTGCTCGGTCTGCCGCTCCCCCGTGCCGTCGGTGGCGCGGACGCGCAGCGTGTGCGTGCCCGGTGTGGCAGTCCACTGCCAGGTCCACTGCCGCCAGGTGTCGACGGAATACTCCGCGGCGAGGGTCGCGGGCTGCCAGGGCTGGTTGTCGACCTGCACCTCCACGCTCGCGATACCGCGGCGCTGCGCCCAGGCGACTCCGGCGACCGTCAGCGGCCCCGCGGGCACGGTGGCGAACGACGCGGGGACGTCGATCCGGGAGGCGATCTTGATCGGGGCGCGGTCGGCCCAGCCGCGCTCGGTCCAGTAGGCCCGGGCGCGGTCGAAACGAGTCACCTCGAGCTCCACCACCCACTTGGTGGCGGAGACATAGCCGTACAGTCCGGGCACGATCAGCCGCGCCGGATAACCGTGCTCGATCGGCAGGGCCTCGCCGTTCATGCCGATCGCGAGCAGTGCGTCGCGGCCGTCCAGCACCGTCGACAGCGGAGTTCCGGCCGTGAACCCGTCGATACTGCGGGACAGCAGCATATCGGCGTCGGGCCGCACCCCGGCCTCGGCGAGCAGGTCGGCCAAGGGATAGCCGAGCCAGCGGGCGGTGCCGACCAGGTCGCCGCCGACCTCGTTGGACACGCAGGTGAGCGTGATGACGCGCTCCACGGCGGGGCGTCGCCGCAGCTCGTCGACATCGAATTCCACGGTGCGGTCGGTCATTCCGTGTATTCGCAGTCGCCAGTCGGCACTGGCCAGCGCGGGCAGTTGCAGTGCGGTGTCGACCCGGTAGAAGCGGTCGTTGGGGGTGAGCAGCGGGGTGATTCCCGGAACGGGCACTTCGGCCTCCGGCGGGATGGGCGGCGCCGTCCGGCGGGCAACGGGGAGCACGAATCGCGCCCGATCGGCCACCACGTCGCGCAGGCGCGCACCCAGCCAGCGACCGGTCGCCGCCGCACCGGCCGCGACCGCGCCCACGGCGACCGCGCCGGTCAGGAATCGCCGCCGCGACAATCCCTCCGGTTCCCCCGGGCGGGACATCGCGGTCCACACCAGGGCGCGCAGGGCCAGGATGCCGGCGGCGATCCCCACCACGGTGGGCAGCGCGAACCACGGTGTGGCAGTGGGCCGTTGCAGCGCCGCCAGCGCGGTGACACCGCCCAGCAGGAGCAGGAGCGCACTGCCGATGGGCCGGCGGCGTTCGAGCAGGCCCGCGATGGCCGCGCCGCTGGCCATCACCACGGCCATGGAGACGAACAGTGCCAGCTTGTCATTGCTGCCGAAGCGTCGAATCGCGGCTTCTTTCAAGGCAGTCGGAGTGTGGTCGACCATGGTCGCGCCGAGCGCGAAGAACGGCGAGGACGCCGGATCGACGAATACCGCGACCAGATGCCCCACCCCGAGCACCGTGGCGGCACCGAGCATCCCGGCCAGCGCGGCCCGGCCGCGACCGATCCCGGCGGCTGACGAATGCCGTGGGGAGCCGAGGGCGGCACTGTTCGGTTTCGACATCACGACTCCTTCGATCGAGTCGGCTCAGGTGAGGTTCAGGCTGGCCACCGGGGTGGTGGTCGGCAGCGGGGAGCCGCCGGCGGGTTCGATGGTGACGGCCAGGGTGTCGGTGGGGCCGAAAGCAGTAACCACCGGCATGGTCGACAGCGCGTCCACGATGGCGGCCGACCGCGGTTGGCCGCCCAGTTCGACCAACCAGATCTGATAGCAGCGGCCGACGGGCGGAACCGGTACATCCCGGAGGTCGACCGCCGCGGCACCCAGCATCGCCGAGGTGCGGATCGACAGTTCACCGCCGCCGGTGACCTGGACGGTCCGGGTCAGCGCGTCCGGCTGCCGCTCGATCATCGCCGCCGTAATCTCGCCGGGACCGGGTGGCTCCCCGGGGCGTTGCACGACGAAGCCGATCCCCGCGCCTAGCGCGATCACCAGGACGAAGGCCGCCGCCAACCAGTCCAGCCGGGAGAACGGACCCAGGCCACCGTGCCATCGGTATCGCACGCCGCGCCCGGCGACTCGGATGACACGGTCGAGCGCGCGCAGCAGCCGATCCTCCAATTCCACCGGGGGAGGCACGGAATCGACCACGGTGAGATCGGCCATGGTGTCGCGGATGGCGACGACCGTGGCGTCGAACTCGGCGGCGGTGAACCGGTCGGCGCGTTCCCGCCGCTCCTCGATGACGGCGCGCTCCTCGTCGGATACGGCGTCGATCGCGTACAGGTAGGCGAGTTCGAGCAGGTCCAGATCGGGCCGCTCGGTGGTGCTCATCGGACGTCGCCTCCTGTCAGGCAGGCCGCCAGGCGCTTCAGCCCGTCGCGGATACGGGTTTTCACGGTGGGCACGGGCGTGCCCAGGTGGTCGGCGACCTCGGAGTACGTGCGGCCGCTGTAGTAGGCCAGGGCGAGGGTCTCCCGCTGCAACGGCGTCAGTGTTTCCAGGCACCCGCGCACCGCCCGCTCGTCGAAACTCTGCTCCACGGCTTCCAGTACGACGTCGTGGTCACGACCCAGATGCAGGTGGCCGTAGGCGTTTTCCCGTCCGGTCGCCGACCGCTCCATGCGGATGCGGTCGACGGCCCGGCGATGGGTCAGCATCATCAGCCAGCCCATGGGACTGGCCATCCGCTCGTCGTAGCGACCCGCCAGTGACCACGCCTGGAGATACACCTCCTGGGCGATCTCCTCGGCGGTGGATCGGTTGCGCAGCATGCGCAAGGCCAGGCCGTAGACGCGGTGGCTGGTCAGGCGGTACAGCTCGGTGAACGCCGCCCGATCGCCCCCGCCCACCGCCGCCAGCAGGCCGACGAGGCGTTCGGCGAGTTCCCGGTCCCGCCCCGGGCGGTCGGCGGGACAGGACGGCTGCGCCACCGCGGTCTGCTCCAGGTCACGGAACAGCGGAACAACCGTCGAATGCTCGTCTTCGGTCATGCGGGCACCCGCGGCATTCCTCCGAACTCGGCCGAGTTGAACGGGATTCGCGGCGTCGGCATCAGACTCTCGTTTCCTGGCGGCGTGGTGGACGTGAGCGACCACGGGCGTGTCGGACCGTGCGCTCAGGCGGGCGGCATCAGCACGGAGTCGATCATGTAGACCGTCGCATTGGCGGTCTTGACCCCACCGCATACGACCGCGGCGTCGCCGACCTTGATGTCGTCCCCGTTCCGGGTGACCGTGACCGATCCGCCCTCGACGGTCTGATGCGTTCCGGCGATCTCGTCGGGCGCGATCTGTCCGGGGACCACGTGGTAGGTGAGGATCTTGGTCAGCGTCGCCGAATCGGTCTTCAGGCCGTCCACGGTCTCGCTCGGGATCTTGGCGAAGGCCGAATCGACGGGCGCGAAAACGGTGAACTGCCCGCCGTTCAGGGTGTCGACCAGGTTCACCTCCGGGTTGAGCTTGCCCGACACCGCCGACACCAGGGTGGTGAGCATGGGGTTGTTGGAGGCCGCCACGGCGACCGGATCCTGCGCCATACCGCTCACCGAACCCGCGCCGGTGGGCACCTGCTCGGCATATTCCGTACAGCCGGGCCCGACCAGGTCCGAGGCCGCGTCGGCGGTGGTCGTCGCGGCCGCCGCCGTGGTGGTCGACGAGGTCGCCGCCGTGGTGGTCGACGAGGTCGCGGCGGTCGAATCGGACTGGTCATCGGAGCACCCGGTCACGACCGCGGTGGCGGCGGCCAGGGCGACGGCCACCGCGAGGGTGCGCTGCGACATCTTCATGATCATCTTCTTTCGTCGTGCGGCCCGCGTGCGCGACCGCGGAATTCGGGACGGGAGGGACTTCGGCCAGCCGTGCCGGTCGGATTGGTGTCCTTTCCGCTCGGGCCTTCGCCTGGTCACCGGCCGCGGGTCGGGGGCGGCAGCGACCGGTGACGTCCAGCAGCGGGGCGGCTGAGACCCCGAGTACTCATGGCCGTCCACGAGTACCGGAAGGACTTCGCCCAGCCCTCGCCCGCGGTTTGGTGCCCGACGAGATTTCTTCGGGCAACCACCGAAACCGACAGAATCCGCGCACCGACCACACCGCGACGACGAGCGTGCCGCAATCGAGACACGAGTGGCCGACGCACAGCTGCCCGGTGGCCGAGGAGATCACCCAGGAGGTGCGCCTTCAGATCCGGGCCGAGGCGAGTCGGTACGCCGAGCGGTTGACCAGCCCGCTCGGATGGCTGATGATGCCGCTACTCCCGAGCGTCCTGGTCGGTGCCGGTCGACGGTTCGGCGCACAGCGCGTGCAGGGCGGTCGTCATCGCGGCCACCGTGGACTCCACCGTGCTGTGCTCGAAAAGCTCTGCGGCATACACCATCTCGCCTCGGATTCCGGCGTATTCGCCGTTCGGGCCGTATTCCTCGCGCAGGTTCAGCAGCAGTTCCCAGGGGGTATGGCGGACCGGGACGGGGTGATGGCGGATGGTGAGGCCGGTGTCGGCGGTGTCGATTCGGGTGCCGCGCAGGTAGGTCACCATGACCTGGAACAGGGGGTGGTGGGTCCGGGAGCGTGGCGGGTTGAGCAGGGCCACGAGATCGTCGAAGGGGAATTCCTTGTTGTCGTATGCGGCGAGGACGCGTTCACGGACCTGCGCCACCAGGTCGCCGGGGGTGGGGGCGGCGGACAGGTCGGCGCGGACGACGGCGGTGTCGACCACGCAGCCCACCAGGTCGTGCAGGCCCGCGGTGTCCCGGGCGCTCAGGGCCACGCCGATGGGCAGGTCGGGGCCCGCGCCGCGATCGTGCAGGGCGAGGGCGAGGGCGGTGTGGACGAGCATGTAGACGCTGGCGCGGTGGGCGCGGGCGGTGTGTGCGAGCTCGCGGTGGGTGGCGGCGTCCAGGTGGATGGGCAGCGACGCCGCGCTGTTGTCGCGGCGGCCTGCGCGGGGGCGGTCGGTGGGCAGTACCGGGTGCGGTGGCAGGCCGTCGAGTGCGGTGCGCCAGTAGCGCGCCTGTCGTTCGAGGAGGGGGCCGTCGGCGTGCGTCAGTTGCCGGAGCCACAGCGTGTAGTCGGCGAATTGGGTTGCGGGAGATTCCCATCGGGGCGGGTGGCCGACCGCCCGCGCGCGGTAGGCGGTGAGCAGGTCGTGCTGGAGCACGGCCAAGGATTCGCCGTCGCCCGCGACATGGTGCAGGACGCCGAGCAGGATGTGGTGTTCGGGGCCGGTGCGGTAGAGGCGGATGCGCAGCGGTGGACGCGTGGTGAGGTCGAAGCCCACGGCGAGTTCGGCGTCCATCGCCCGGTCGACGCTGTCGCCGGTGGGCAGGTCGACGATCCGGAAATCCGGGTGTGCGGATGCCGTCGGCAGGATGTGCTGCACGGGCCCGTCCGTGCCGTACGGCAGGACGGTGCGCAGGATTTCGTGCCGTTCGACCACATCGGTGACCGCCGCCGCCACGGCCGTCGGATCGAGCGGCCCGGATATCTCGAGGCCGGTGGCGATCAGGTAGTCGGGGCGGTTGCCGCCGAGGTAGTTCACGGTCCACAGGCGTTGCTGGGCGGGTGCGAGCGGGATCGGGTCGGTACGGCGCACGGTGGCAAGGCCGTTCGGGAGGCGTTCGGGCGCACGGTCGGCGAGCGCCTGCTCGAGCGCCGCGACGGTCGGCGACTCGAACAGGTCGCGCAGCGATACGGCGACCCCGAGCCGGGACCGCAGCGCCGCGACCACCCGGATCGCCGACAGCGAATTGCCACCGAGCGCGAAGAAGTCGTCGGTGACGCCGACCTCCGCAATACCCAACGCCGCCGCGAACTCGCGCACGAGGACCCGCTGGCGCGGTGTGCCGGCCGGAATCCGATCACCGTTCGCGGGTACGGGAAGCGCGTTCACGTCGATCTTCCCCATGGGCGTCAACGGCAGCGCGTCCAGGGCCACGATGGCCGAGGGCACCAGGTAGGACGGCAGCGTCGACGCCAGCCGGGTCCGCAGCGCGGCGGTGTCGACCGTATCGGTCGCGACGATGTGCGCGATGAGCGACTGCCCGCTGGCGGCCCGGCGCGCGGTGACGATCGCGGCGTCGACGCCGGGCTCGCGCCGCAGCGCCGCCTCCACCTCGCCCGGTTCGACACGAAAACCGTTGACCTTCAACTGCCGATCGGCGCGGCCGAGGAAGTGCAGCAGGCCGTCGGCGTCCCAGCGCCCGATATCGCCGGTGCGGTACATGCGTCCACCGGCGGGGCCGAACGGGTCGGCGACGAAGCGCTCCGCGGTGCGGGCCGGGGCGCGGTGGTAGCCGTTGGCCAGTCCCGCCCCGGACAGGTAGATCTCCCCGGCGACACCGACCGGCACCGGTCGCAGCGCCGGATCCAGCACCGCGACCCGGGTGTTGTCGGCTGGACGTCCGACGGGTACGGGTCGGTCCGCCGCCATATCCGCCGGAATCGCGAAGCCGAGCGCGTAGCTCGTCGCCTCGACGGGTCCGTACAGATTCGTCACCACGGGCGGGCGCGCGCCGCGCCGTATCGTCGCGGCGGCGCGCGGCGGCAGCACGTCACCGGCGGACGCGATCATCCGCAGTCCGGCGAGCGCATCCGGTATCCGTTCGGCCAGCAGGTCGAACAGCCCGGCCGGCAGCATGATCGAGGTGACCGCGCCCGCGCGCAGGATCTCGGTGTAGTCGTGCACGTCGAGGACGCCGGGGCGGGCGATGACCGTCGTCCGGCCGGTGAGCAGCGGCAGCCACAGCTCCCAGACCACCATGTCCCAGTTGTGCGGCAGGTGCATGAGCATGCGCCGGTGCCCGTCGTCGCGGCCGATCCGGTCGCGGGCGCGGGCCACGATATTGCGATGGGTGACCTCGACGCCCTTGGACGCACCGGTCGAGCCGGAGGTGAACATGAGGGTGGCGACGGCATCGGCCGGTACGTCCACGCCGAGGTTGCTGTCATCGAATTCCGCTGCCACGCCATCGAGTTCGTGTAGCACCAGCTCGGTTTCGGTGAAGGCCAGCAGCTGTCGCACCCGCGCGGGCGGATAGCGGTCGCTGATCGGCACGCACAGTGCGCCCAGTTTGGCGATGGCGAGGAAGGTAACCACCAGGTCGACCGACCGCGGCAGCGCCAGACCGATCGGCACACCGGGGCCCGCGCCGCGGGTGCGCAGCCACCGGGCTACCCGGTTGGCGCGCGCATTCAGCTCGGCGTAGGTGACTTCCGTTCCGTCGTACCAGAGCGCGATGTCGTGGGCGTGCTCCCGTACCGTCGTCTCGAAACACCGACCGAGGCCAGCGTTCTCGACATCGGTGTCCGCGCCGCGTCCGGCGGCCAGCAGTGCGGCGCGGCGGGCGGGCGGCAGCAGTTCGAGCCGACCGACCGGGGACGGGTGCGGCGCGGTCAGCGCCGCCGCGGCGGTGCGGATGCGCGCCCACAGCTCGTCGATATCGGCGAGGGCGTCGATGCGGTCCAGATGCGCGCCGATGCGGAAGTCCAGGTCCTCGGCTCCGGGCACCACGACCACGGTGAGCGGAAAGTGCGTGCCGCCGATGACATCCACCGAGGTGACCCGCACGTCGGCGTCCGAGCCGTCGAGCAGCGGGGTGTCGAACAGCGCGGTGTCGAGCGGGAAGTTCTCGAAGACGAGCGAGGTGTCGAACAGATCGCTCACCCCGGCCGCCGCCATGATGTCGGGCAGTCCGAGATGGTCGTGGTCCATCAGCGCCACCCGGTCGCGCTGTATCCGGGACGCCAGTTCGAGCGGCGTCCACGCGGGATGGCGGCGCACCCGCAGCGGCACGGTGTTCATGAGCAGTCCGACGGTGTCGTGCAGATCGCCGGTGTCGCGGCCGGAGACGGTGATGCCGAAGACGACGTCGTCGGTGCCGGTGAGATCGGCCAGCACCAGCGCCCACAGGGCCTGGATCATCGTGTTGAGGGTCAGGCCGTGCGCGGCGGCCCGTTCGCGCAGCGCGGTGACGACGGGGGCGGGCAGGGTGAACCGATGTTCGGCGGGTCGCCGCCACCGTCCCAGGTCGGCGCGGGCGACCTTGCCGGGTTCGGCACCGCGCAGCGCCCGCGCCCAGGCCGCGCGGGCCCGCTCGCGGTCCAGGGTGGCGGACTGGTCGAGAAATGCGGCGAAGGCCGGGGCGGCGGGCAATCCGTGCCCGTGATAGCTCAGCAGCAGTTCGCGCAGCAGGATGCCCAGCGACCAGCCGTCGAGCAGCGCGTGGTGGTGGGTGATCAGGAGGGTGGCCGACCGGGGGCCGGTGCGCACCAGGGTGGCGCGCAGCGGTGGGGCCGCGAGCGGATCCATGCGAGCGTCCTCGGCCAGTGCCACGCGCACCGCGCCGTCCCATTCGGTGGCCTGGTGGTCGACCATCGGGCGGTCGGCGGACGCGCGGTCGCCGAGATCTACTACGCGCCAGGGCAATTCCAGATCGGCGCGGATCTCGTAGCGCGGACTCTCGCCGTCGATGACGAAACGTCCCAGCAGGTGCGGATGCCGGCCGAGCACCATGCGCAGTGCTTCGGCCAGCCGTTGCGCGTCGATTCGACCATCCAGCGTCACTACGGCCTGGACGAGATAGGGATCCTCGCCCTCCCCCGCCTGGAGCAGCGAGTGGAACAGCAGCCCGGCCTGCAAGGGCGTGGTCGGCAGCAGGGTGCGGCCGTCCGGCGGGGCGGGGGCGGGGCGGGTGAGGCTGGGTGGGAGTGCCCCGGCGCTGCCAGCCAGTGCGCGAATGTGCTGCTGTTCGAACACATCCCGCGGCGTCAGAGCGAATCCGGCCGCGCGAGCGCGGTCCGCCAACCGGATGGCGAGAATGCTGTCGCCGCCGATGGCGAAGAACCCGTCCTCGACCCCGAAGCCGTCGTACCCGAGCACCTCCGCGAAGACCGCGTGCAACCGCGCCTCGGCGTCGGTGCGCGGCCGGGCATCGGCCGTGCTCCCGCCGGTCGCGAGCGCGCGCAGTCGGCGTTCGTCGACCTTGCCGTTGGGGGTCGTCGGAATGGCGTCGACGGTCACGATCGTGGCGGGTACCGCGTGGGCGGGCAGCCGTTCGGCGAGACCCGCACGAATCGCGCCCGTATCGATGCCGTCCCCGGCGACGAAGGCCGCCAGCCGCCGGTCCCCGGGCCGGTGTGCCACGGTCAGCACCACCGCCGCCCGCACGGCCGGGAGCGCGCACAGCGCGGCCTCGATCTCGCCGGGCTCGATGCGGAAGCCACGGATCTTGACCTGCCGGTCGGCCCGCCCGAGGTAGTCGAGCGTCCCGGCCTCGGTCCATCGCGCGATATCGCCGCTGCGGTACATGACCGTGCCGGGTGCGCCGAACCGGTCGGCGACGAATCGCGCCGCGGTGACGCCCGGCCGACGCAGGTATCCGGCGGCGACACCCGGACCCGCCACGTAGAGCTCCCCGGGCACCCCCGGCGGGCACGGGCGCAGGGCGGCATCGAGCACGTACACCGCCAGATCGGCCAGGGGCGTGCCGATGTCGCTCGCCGCGGCGGCGTCGGCCAGTTCGGTTCCGGTGGTGAACACCGTGGTCTCGGTGATGCCGTACATATTGACCAGCCGCGGCCGTCGCGGATCGTGCCGCGACCACCACTCGGCCAGCCGCCACGGCTCCACCGGCTCCCCGCCGAAGATGATGTGACGCAGGGCGAGCCGGTCGCCGTCGACCGGTCGGTCCGCCTCGGCGTCGACCAGCATGCCGAATGCGGACGGCGTCTGATTGAGCACCGTAACCCGCTGTGCCACCAGCAGATCCAGGAAATCGCGCGGTGAACGCGCCACCTCGGCGTCGACCACGACGAGCTTGCCGCCGTGCGCCAGCGCACCCCACATCTCCCAGACCGAGAAGTCGAATGCGGTGGAGTGGAACAGGGTCCAGACATCATCCGCGCCGAAGTCGAACCACGATCGGGTCGCGGTGAGCAGCCGGACCACGTTCGCGTGCGTGACCACCACGCCCTTCGGCGTCCCGGTGGTGCCGGAGGTGTGGATGACATAGACCGGGTGCGCCGGTCCGGGTCGCCGCGGCTGCCGGGGCGCGACCTGGGGCGGGTCGCCGATCCGCAGTACGTGCCGCGCCGCAGTGGATTCCGGGAGCACCACCTCCGCCCCGGCGATGACGAGCGTCGGGGCCGCATCGTCGATGATGGTGCGCACCCGCCGCTCCGGATAGGCCGGATCCAGCGGCACATATCCCGCGCCGGTCTTCAGCACCGCCAGGATCGCCACCACGAGATCGACCGAACGCGGCAGCGCGAGACCCACGAAATGCCCCGGGCCGACGTCGTATCCGGCGAGAACGCGGGCCAGCCGCTGTGCGCGCAGATCGAGTTCGCGATAGGTGAGCGCGGTATCGCCGTGCACCACGGCGGGAGCGGAGGCGTGCGCGACCGCCGTGCGCTCGAACAGATCGACCAGGGTGTCCGACGGTGCAACGGTGACGGCGGGTCCGGCCGGATCGGGCACGGTCCGCAGTCGGGCCAGCGGACGGTCCCGCGGCGCGGCGGCGAGGGCGGCGAGGGTTTCGGTCAGCCGCCGGTGGTGTGCGGTCAGGTCGTCGTCGGAGTAGCGCAGGGTATTCGACTCGAGCACCACCGACAGCGTCGGATCACCGTTGTCGTAGAGGCTGATGTTCAGATTGTCGGAGCGCCCGGCGGCGAGATGGCGCAGGGTGGCCGGTTCGGAGCCGAAGCGCAGATCCTTCTGCATGGGCATCACATTGACGGTGGGGCCGATGACGCCGCCGCCGAGCCCGCTCGCGCCCAGCTCCGCGAGCATCTCACCGTACTGGAAACGCTGGTGGCGCAGGATGATCAGCGATTCCGCGCGCACGGCCGCGAGTAGATCGCCGACCGTGGCGGCCGGGTCGACCGTGATCCGCAGCGGGAGCACATTGGCGGTCATGCCGAGCGCGTGCCGGGAACGCTTGGCGGGGACGGCCAGACCGAGGGTGACCGTGCGGACCCCCGAATCAGCGTGCAGCAGTAAAGCGATGGCCGCGAAGGCCCAGACCGGCCACGGTGTTCCGGAGGATTCCGCGCGGGCGCGCAGCGCTTTCCACTCGGACTCGCCCAGCACACCGGCACGGCGGAGGAATCGCGCGCCATCGGTGATCGGCGGCGAACCGCCGAACTGCGGTGCGTCATAGGGTTCGTCGGTCGCGAGCCGATCCGCCCAGAACTCTCGGTCGGCCGTGAACCGCGCGGAGGCGCGGAATCGCTCGTCCTCGGCGATCAGGTCGGCCACCCGGTCGAACACCGATTCCGCCACCCGATGCCCGCGCAGCAGCGCGGTGTAGGTGTCGGCCACGCGGCGAATGAAGGCGGCCGAGGACGCGCCGTCGAGGATCAGGTGGTGGGATCGGATGAACCACAGCGTGCCCGCCGCGCCGAGGTCGAGCAGGTGATGTTCGAACAGCGGCGTACGGCTCAGGTCGAAGGGCCGGTCCAGGGCCGCGTCCATATGGCGCGCCGCCGCATCGTGCGGATCGGCGGCGGCACGAAAGCTGGTGCGGTGCAACGGCCAGTCGGGCAGCTCCTCGATCACTTGCACAGCGGTGCCGTCGGTGGTGGTCTCGAAGCGCACCCGCAGGGTTTCGGCTCCGGCGACGACGATCCGCAACGCTCGCTCGAACACCGAGTCGTCGATCGCGCCGTGTATGTGCACGTAGCCGCCGACGATCAGGCGTCGGCCGGTGTCGTCGAGTTGCTGTGCGACCCAGACCTGTTGCTGTGCGCGCGTGAGCGGAAAGCGGGCGGTCACACCAGCTCCTCGATCGTCAGGTGCGGGTCGCTGGCGATGGTGGTGAGCAGTCGCCGCATAGCGGCACCGATCTCGGCGATCTTCGCCAGATCGAAGACGTCGCACAGATAGCCTATTCGGACGCGCAGTTCACTTCCCGGTTCCACGGTGACGGTCAGCGGATAGTGGGCGGCGTCGGTGACTTCCAGTCGCGCACCGGTCACGCCATCGACGGCGGCGGCCGCTGCGCTGAGCTGTTCGGTGTCCACCGGATAGGACTCGAAGGCGAGAACGGTATCGAACAGCGGGTCGCGGAACCCGGCGGCGGTGTGGATCTCGGTGAGGCCCAACTGATGATGCTCGATCAGCTCCGCCTGCTCGGCCTGCACCGCCCGCAATAGATCCGCCACGGACGTGCCCGCCACGACGCGCACCCGTACCGGCACGGTGTTGATACACAGTCCGACAATCGATTCCACGCCGGGCACCGTGGCCGGGCGGCCCGAGACTGTAGCACCGAACACCACGTCGTCGCGTCCGAGTGCGCGCCCCAGCTGAATCGCCCAGGTCACTTGCAGCACGGTGTTGACGGTGACCCCGAGTTCCGCGGCGGTGACGCCGAGTGCGGTGGTGGTCGCCGCATCGAGGGACCACCGGTGATCCGCCGTCGTGACCGCGCTGTCGTGGCTCCGGATCCCCGGGGCGACCAACGTCGGCGCGCGCACGCCATCCAGCGCCCGTCGCCAGGCTCGCGTGGCGACGACCGTATCTCGCCCGTGGTTCCAGGCGAGGTAGTCGCGGAAAGTGCCCAGCGGGGCAGGCAGCGACTCGTCGGTGGCGTAGAGCGCCAGCAGATCACGCAGCACCAGTGGGACGGACCAGCCGTCGAGCAGGATGTGGTGATACGTCACCACCAGAACGTGCTCCGCGTCGGCGACGCGGGCCAGCGTGAAGCGCAGCAGCGGCGGGTGGGCCGGATCGAATCGGCGCGCCCGCTCCCGCGCGGCCAGCTCCGCCAGGTCGTGCTCCGTCTGCAGGGCCACGTCCCGCCAGGGCAGTTCGACCATCTCGGGCACCACTTGCCGGGGCGTGCCGGCGGTGTCGAAAACGAAGGCCGCGCGCAGGTTCGGGTACCGCTCGAGAATGCGCTGCCCGGCCTGCCGTAACCGGTCGCGGTCGATCGGCCCGCTCAGTCGCACGACCGTCTGCACGTTGTAGACGTCGGCGATATCGGTGTCTCCCGGCGCCGCGACGGTGGCGTGGAAGAGCAGACCGGATTGCAGCGGCGCGAGCGGCCACACCTCGGTGAGGCTCCCGTAGTCCCGCTCCCAGCCGAGGATGTCGTCATGGCGCACCCGCACCAGCGGGAAATCCGACGGGGTGTGCCCGCCGGCGTCCGCGGCGCGCGTGTGCGTCGCGATCGCGTCGAGCGCGGTCACCCACAGTCGGGCCAGTTCCGACACCTCCGCTTCATCGAGAAGTGTGCTGGGGTAGGCGAATCCCGCGTGCAGGGCGGCGCCCGCCACGATCGCGTTCACTTCGAGCGCGGCCGCCGCGGGCAGATCCGGGTCGGGACGGGCGTCCGGTGTCGCGAACACCCCACCGTCCCGGTCCTCGACGCGGCCGAGGTAGTTGAAGGCGACCTGCCCGGGCATGGCGTCCGGAAGCTGTTCGCCCGTATCGGGATTGAGGTAGCGGAGCAGACCGTAGCCGATCCCGTGCTCGGGAACGGCGCGCAGTTGCTCCTTGATCGTCTTGAGCGCCGTCCCGGTCGCGGCGGTCCCGGCCAGCGCCGCGTCGATGTCGAGCTCGCCGAGGTCGAGACGCACCGGGTAGAGGGAGGTGAACCAGCCGACCGTGCGGGACAGGTCCGCACCCGGCGCGAGCTGCTCCGCGCGTCCATGACCTTCCAGCCGCAGCAGCGACACCGGGGCGTCCGTGCCCCGTCCGGCTCGCCATGCCGCGAGGGCGACGGCCAGCGCGGCGATCAGGATTTCGTCGACCCCGGCATGGAAACGCGCGGTAGCGGTGCGCACCAGCGCCGCGGTGACCGTGTCGTCCACGGTGATGTCCACGGTCGCGAGGCGATCGGCGGTGTCGATGACGGGGTCGAGCGGCCGCACGGTCAGCGGCGGTTCGACCGTCGCGCACACCCGCCGCCAGTGGGCGAGTTCGGCGATCCGGTCGGGTGCGTGCGCGGCGTCGAGCAGTGCGTGTGCCCAGCGGCGCATGGACGTGCCGACCGGCTCCAGCCGCGGCACGACCCCCTGGGCGGCGGCCGCCAGCGCGGTGAACAGGTCGGGCAGCAGGATCCGCCAGGAGACGCCGTCCACGGCGAGGTGGTGCGCGCAGATGATCAACCGGTCCGGTCCGCTCCCCTGTTCCGGGGTGAGGTGGACGAACTGCACCATCACCCCGGCCGCGGGGTCGAGCCGGTCCAGCGCGGCGTCGACGGCCGTGGCGGTCAGCGTGCGCACGGCCTCCGAGTCGGCGGCGTCCACGGTGATGTGCCGCACCGACTCCGCGGCCGCGAGCGCGCCCACCGGTTCGGTCCGGAAGCGCCATTCACCGGACTCGTCGCGGAACAGCCTGGCGCGCAACATATCGTGGCGGTCGATGAGCGCCGTGGCGGCGGCGACCACATCGTCGTGACCGGTGCGCGCGGGCAGTTCGACGGTCAGTGTCTGGTTGACCCGGCGGAAGCCGCCGCCGCGTTCGGTCAGCCACCGCACGACGGGCGTGAGCGGGATGTCACCGACACCGCCGCCCGGAAGTTCCGGCAACGCGTTCGGCACGTCGGCGTCGCTGCCCAGCAGCCTTGCGACAGCAGCGATCCCGGCGACCGTGCGGTTCTCGAAGATCTCGCGCGGGGTGACGTGCAGGCCGCGGGCGCGCGCCCGGGCGGCGAGTTGGATGGAGATGATGCTGTCGCCCCCGAGCGCGAAGAACGAGTCGTCCACGCCCGGCCGGTCGACGCCGAGCACTTCGGCGAAGAGGTCGGCCACCAGATGTTCGACCGGGGTGCGCGGAGTGCGGTCCGAGCGCGGGGCCGGGACCGGATCGGGAAGCGCCGACAGATCCAGTTTGCCGTTGCCGGTCAGTGGGATCGCGTCGACCGGCACGATGGCAGCCGGTCGCAAGTACACCGGAAGGCGCTCCGCGAGGTGGGCTTCCAGTACCTCCACGATGGGCGTGGCTGTCGAAGCGGGCACCACGTAGGCGATCAACCCAGCGGCCCCGGAAGGAGCGGTGCGGACCACGGCGACCGCTCGCGACACCGACTCGTGTTCCAGCAGTACGGCTTCGACCTCACCCGGCTCGATGCGATAGCCGCGAATCTTCACCTGGTGATCGGCGCGGCCGAGGTATTCGAGCTGTCCGTCGGCATTCCAGCGCGCCAGATCGCCGGTGCGATACAGGCGAGCGCCGGGCGCACCGATCGGATCGGCCACGTAACGTTCGGCGGTGGTCGCCGGGCGAGCATGGTAGCCACGGGCGAGTTGGACGCCGGTCAGATAGAGCTCACCCCGGACACCGACCGGAGTCGGTCGCAGCCGGGAATCCAGCACGCGCACGGTCATTCCCGGCAGACCACGGCCGATCACACTGGCCCGCATCGACTCGGCGTGTGCCCGCCCCACCACGAAGTGGGTGGCGTGCACGGTCGCCTCGGTGATGCCGTACAGATTCGAAATCCGGGTTTCCCCGGCCGGATCGGTGTCGTACCACGCCAGCAGCCGTCGCGGGTCCACCGCTTCGCCACCGAGCACGATCTGCCGCAGCGCCGGTGCGGCGGTGCGACCGAAACCGGAGTCCAGCAGTGCCGAGAAGGCCGACGGGGTCTGGCTCAGCACCGTGACGCGCTCACGGGCAAGCAGTTCGGCGAACTCGCCGGGCGACCGTGTCAGTCCGTCCTCCACGACGACGAGCGTGCCGCCGCCGGACAGCGCGCCCCACAGCTCCCACACCGAGAAGTCGAAGGTGTGCGAGTGGAACATGGTCCACACATCGGTGTGATCGGCGTCGACCAGGGTTCGGGCGGCGGTGAGCATGCCGACCACATTGCGATGGGTGACGCACACCCCCTTCGGGCGGCCGGTGGAGCCCGAGGTGTAGAGCACGTAGGCGGTATCGTCCGGCCGTGGCGGCAGCGGAACGCGATCGGCCGCCGCCGTCGTCTCTCCGTTTCGTGCCCACCCACCTACCCGGTCGCGCCCGGCAGCTGCCGAGCCGTCGTGGGCTCCCGTGCCGGCGGAATCCTGCGCGGCGGCTATTTCTCCGGCCCCGTCGAGAACCACCTGCGGCAGCCCGTGCGCGGGCAGCGCGGCGTGATCGGCCACGGAGGTGACAACGCAGACCGGATCTGTTTCGGCGAGTACGAATGCCAGGCGTCGCGTCGGATCGCCCGGATCCAGCGGTACGTATCCCGCCCCGGATTCGAGCACGCCGAGCAGCGCCACGATCAGTTCGACGGAGCGTGAGACACCGACGGCCACCAGCGATCCGGCTCCGACGCCGCGGACGGCGAGAGCCCGCGACAGCGCCGCGACGGCCGCACCGAGGGTGCGGTAGGTCAGGGTGCGGTCCCCGCAGCGCACCGCGACGGCGTCGCCGCGCGCGGCAACCTGGGCGCGAAAGAGGTCGACCAGGGTCGCTTCCGGCAGCCGCACGGCCGGACGCTGCCAGTCCCGCAGCACGCGAAGCCGCTCCGCCTCGTCGAGCACCTCGATGTCGGACACCGCGGTCGCCGGATTCGCGGCGAGCGCCTCCAGTACCCGGGCGAACCGCTCACCCAGACGCACCACGGTGGCCTCGTCGATCTGATCCGGCCGCCAGCCGGTGAGCAGGTGCAGCCGGTCGGTCTGCCGAACGGTCAGCGTGAGCGGGTAGTGCGTTGCCTCCCGGGAGCGCACCCCGGTGATGGCGAGGTCGGCGTAGGCGAGGGCGTCCGCGCGCAGCTGTGCCGCGTCGACCGGATAGGACTCGACGACCACGAGGGTGTCGAACAGTCCGGTCTCGCCGAAGCCGGTCTGTACGCCGATCTCGGGCAGGCCCAGGTGATGGTGCGCCGTGAGCCCGAACTGTTCCCGCTGCACGCGGCGCAGCAGTGCGCCCACGGACTCCCCCGGCAGCAGACGAATCCGCACCGGGATCGTATTGATGAACAGCCCCACCATGTTCTCGACGCCCGCGAGTTCGGCTGGACGACCCGAGACCGTGGTGCCGAAAACGATGTCGGTGCGATCGACGGTGCGCGACAACAGAATCGCCCACGCTGCCTGGACGACGGTGTTGACGGTCACCTCGAGCTCGGATGCCAGGCGGTGCACCGCACGGGTCCGGTCCTCGTCGAGGTCGAACGCCCGCTCCCGGGGCAGGGCCGCGGGGGCTGGCGCGATGGCGTCACCCGTGAGCAGTGTCGGCTCCGCGAGCTCCGCCAGCGCCCGCGCCCATGCCTGTCGGGAGGCCGAGTCGTCCTGTCGGGAGCGCCATTCCACATAATGGCGGTACGGGCGCGGCGATTCGAGCTCGAAACCGGCGTAACCGGCCATGATCTCACGCAGCAGCAGCGGAATGGACCAGCCGTCGAGCAACAGATGATGGCAGGTCACCGCGAATTCGGTGCGGCCGTCCGCGAGGCGGAGGAGCAGGAAGCGCAGCAGCGGCGGCGCGGTGAGATCGAACGGTGTGGTGCGGTCGGCGTCGAGCAGGCGGTCGTAGTCCTCGGCCGCCACCGTCAGGTCCACCTCATGCCACGGCAGGACCGCATCGCCGGTGACGATCTGGACCGGCGCGCCGTCGCTGGCGACCTCGAACGCGGTGCGCAGGTTGGCGTGTCGATCCAGCACCGCCGCGGCCGCGGAACGCAGCCGCGCCGCGTCCACCGCTCCCTCCAGGCTCAGCACCAGCTGCACCGTGTACACATCCACCATGCCCGGATCGAACAGGGCGTGGAACATCATGCCCGCCTGCAATGGCGTGACCGGCCATACCTCCCGCAGTGTCGGGTACCGCGCCTCCCAGGTATCGATATCGCCCTGGGAGAGGGCTGTCAGCGGGAAATCGGACGGGGTGTATCCGCCGCGGGTCCGCGGGTCCCGCGCATGCCGGGCCACGGCGGCGAGCGCCGCCCGCCAGAGCTCGACCAGTTCCGCACCGTCGTCGTCACCGAAAATGCCGCGCGCGTAACCGAAGCTGGTCACCAAACGGTTGCCGAGAACGATGGAGTCCACCTCCACCGCTCCCAGCGCGCCGCGGCGGGAGTCGGGCCGGATGATCAGCCTGCCGAATTCGGTGGACGGCAGGAAGCCGATTCCGGCCAGCTCGGCGGGAATGTCGAGCCCGGTGATGTGCCCGAAGTAGTTGAACGAGATCTGGCCGGGCTCGCCCGACGGCAGCGCGGCGGCGGTGTCCGGGTTGAGGTGGCGGAGCAGACCGAAGCCGAAACCGTTGTGCGGCAAGGCCCGCAGCTGTTCCTTGACGGCCTTGAGGGCGTGTCCCATGGCGGGTCCACCCGCGAAGGCGTCGTCGAGATCCACGCCGCTCAGGTCCAGTCGGGCCGGGACGATGGAGGTGAACCAGCCGACGGTGCGGGACAGTTCCGTCCCGGGTACCGCGTCCTGTTCGCGGCCGTGGCCCTCCAACCGCAGCAGTACCGTGCGTTCGTCCGCATCGCGCCGGGCGCGCCAGCGTGTCACCGCCAGCGCGAGCGCCGTCAGCAGGGCGTCGGCGACCCGGGCCCGGTAGCGGTCGGGGATGGCGGTGAGCAGGGCCTCGGTATCGGCCTCGTCGAGTTCGACACTGGTGTGCGCCACCTCGGTGGCCATATCGAGGTGTGGGTCGAAGGGCCGGTCGCCGAACGATGGATCCGGGCCGGTCACGATCTCGCGCCAGCGCGGCAGTTCGGCGGTCACCGATTCGCTGTGCGCGGTGTCGACCAGCGCGTGCGCCCAGCGACGCATGGACGTACCCACCGCGGGCAGCCGAGGCGTGGTGCCCGCGGCGACGGCCGCCCAGGCGGCGATGAAATCGGGCAGCAGGATGCGCCAGGAGACGCCGTCGACGGCGATATGGTGCGCGGCGATGATGAGCAGGCCGGGGGCGGTCGCCGAATCCGGTGTCAGCCAGACGAATCGCAGCACCTCGCCGGCGGACGGGTCGATGCGGTCGACGGCCCGGTTCACCTCGGCCGTGGCCAGGGCCAGCAGGTCGTCGTGTCCGAGATCGGCGGCGTGCTCCACCCGGTGGATTCGGGAGTCCACGTCGACGCTGCCGGGTGGGGTCACCAGGACACGCCAGTCGCCGGAGTCGTCGCGGTAGAGACGCGAGCGCAGCATGTCGTGGTGGTCGACCACCGCCGTGATGGTGGACACCAGTGCGGCGCGGTCGATTCCGGCGGGCAGTTCGAGGGTCATGGACTGGCAGAAGCGGTCGAAGGTACCGCCGCGCTCGACCAGGAACCGGATGACCGGCGTGAGCGGCAGTTCTCCGACACCACCGCCAGGCAGCTCGGCGAGCGGTGGAACCTCCTCCACGCCAGCGGTTTCGGCGATGGCCGCCAGCCGGGCGACGGTGCGGTGTTCGTACACCTGCTGCGCGGTGACGGCGACGCCGCGGGCCCGTGCCCGGGAGACCAGCAGAATGGACATGATGCTGTCGCCGCCGAGCGCGAAGAAGGATTCGTCGACGCCGACGCCGTCGCGGCCGAGCACCTCGGCATAGGCTGCGGCCAGGGCGGTTTCGGTCTCCGTGCGCGGAGCGCGGAAGGGCACCGGCTCGACGTCGGGGACGGGCAGCGCCGTGCGGTCCACCTTGCCGGAACGGTTCACCGGGAACTCGGCGAGCCCGATGATCGTCGCGGGCACCAGGTGCCGGGGCAGCAGGTCGCGCAATCGCTGGTCGAGGGCGGCGGTGTCGATGCGGTGACCGGCGGCCGGGGTGACATAGGCGACCAGTCGGCCACCGGAATCGCCGCCGTGCGCGACCGCGACCGCCTGTGCCACGGATTCCTGTGCGGTGAGCGCTGCTTCGAGTTCACCGAGTTCGATGCGGATACCGCGCAACTTCACCTGGAAGTCGGCGCGGCCGAGGTATTCCAGCTCACCGCGTCCGGTCGAGCGCACGATATCGCCGGTGCGGTACAGGCGCTGGCCGGGACCGCCGAAGGGGTCGGCGACGAAACGAGCCGCGGTGAGCGCGGCGCGGCGCACATAGCCGCGGGCGAGGGTCGCGCCGCCGAGGTACAGCTCGCCCGGTAGGCCGGTCGGCACGGGGCGCAGGCAGGCGTCGAGCACGTGGGCGCGGACGCCCCACGCGGGTGCGCCGATCGGCACCGCGGCGGTGGCGTGCTCGCCGACGGCATGCCGAGTGACGGCGATGGTCGCCTCGGTCGGGCCGTAGAGATTGTCGACGTGCGCGCCCGGTGCGACGGTGGGCAGGGTGGCGGCGAGGGCGGGGGTGAGCGCCTCACCGGCGAGCAGCACCCGGCGCACGCTCGGTGCCAGCGGTGCGGGCACGGCGCGCCGGTGCGCGGTGAGCGTGGACGGTGTGAACTGCACCGTGGTGACGTCGTATTCGGTGATGGTGCGGGCCAATTCGGCCGGGTCGCCGTACCCGCCGGAACCTTCGATCACCAGTCGCGCCCCGGTGGTGAACGGCCACAGCACTTCCCAGGCCGAGACGTCGAAGGTCAACGCGGTCTTGCGCACCACCGCGTCGGTATCGTCCAGCGGATGCAGTCGCCGCATCCAGGCGAGGTGGGTACGGACGGCGGCATGGGTGACGCCCACGCCCTTGGGTTCGCCGGTGGAGCCGGAGGTGAACAGCACGTAGGCGAGGTGGTCTGGACGCAGCGGGGCGATGCGGTCGGCATCGGTAATGGTGGTGTCCGATTCGCCCGCGAGGTCGAGTTCGTCGATGTGGATGACGCGGACACCGGCCGGGGCCTCGAATCCGGCCGCCCGCGTGGTGAGTACGCAGATCGGGCGCGCGATGTCGAGGGTGCGGGCGTGCCGGGCACGCGGGTGTTCCGGATCGAGCGGCAGATACGCGGCACCCGTCGCCACCACCGCGTGGACCGCGAGGATCTGTTCCGGCGAGGGGCCGATGGCGAGGCCCACCAACTGTTCCGGCCCGGCTCCCAGGGTGATCAGCCTGCGCGCCAGTCGATTCGAGTCGTGGTGCAGCTGCGCGTAGGTCATGCGGGTGTCGGACCCGACGAGCGCGATCGCCTCCGGTGAGCGGGTCGCCTGCGCGGCGAAGAGATCGGCGAGAGTGGCGGGGGTCGCGCTCTCGGCCGAGGGCTCGTCGCCGATGAGGTGATCGATCTCGTCCGGCGCGGCGATATCCACCCGCGCGATGGGCGTGTGCGGCGCGTGGGCCAGCCGCCCCAGCAGCCGGCCGAAGCGGTCTCGGTGGGAGCGCGGTGCGCCGGGAACGGCGATCCGCCAACCGCCTTCCGCCCGATCGTCCACGCATACGATGAAGGCGTCCCCGTTCCCGGACCACGCCGAAATCCGTACCGCCTCGATGCCGTCGGCAGCGGAGCCGCCCAGCATGCGCACGGCCAGCGGCCACCGCCCGTGCACCGGCGCATCCGGCCACGGCTCGTCGATATCCGGAAGATAGCGGTGTCTGCGCGCCTTGCGCAGCTCCCGCCCCACCAGGCGGGCAATGGCATCGAACCCGGCCCACGGCGGCACCGGAATACGCAGCGGCACAGCGGTATCCCCGTTGTCCAGTGCGACGACGACGGAATCCGCCATGGCGAGCCGAGTCCCGTACACCGCCAGCGCGGCCAGCACCACCGCCGGTGTGCCGCCCCCACAGGCACGCGCCAGCCTGGCGAGTTCCCGCGCCCCATCCACGGCCACCCACAGCGGCGCGGCCGAATCGCCGAGCGTAGCCCTATCGAGCGCCGTAGTCGTGGAACCACTGTCCGCCGCGGCGCGCGGATTCGGCGCTGCGATGCGACCGGACTCCTCCCCCGTGGGCTGGCGCACGGTGACATCGACTGTCGTCGTGTGAGATGTTCCGGGTGGCGATGGCCGTGTGGTCGCCCGGGACGCGGCGGAGTGGTTCGCGGGCATCGCGTCATCCGCCGTCGCGGGCGGTGGCGCGGGGAGAGGTTCGGGGCGGGCGGCGGTGGCGAGGGCGTGTTCCCAGAACTCGCGGTCGGCGGCCCACGCGCCGGATTCGCGGTATCGGCGTTCGTCTTCCCAGCGGTCGGCGGACGCGCCGAACGGCGGGGTGGGCTCGGCGGTCGCACCGCTCAGGTCAGCGATAGTCATGGAATCCTTGTCCGGTCTTGCGGCCGAAATGTCCGGCGGTGACGAGCGCCGCGAGCGCGGGCGGCACCCGGTAGTGCTGCTCGCCCGTCTCGCGCCGCAGCACCTCGATGGTGTCGGCGACGTTGTCCAGGCCGATCAGATCCGCGGTGCGCAGCGGACCCATGCGATGGCCCAGGCACTGTTCGAAAAGGTCGTCGACGGTGGCGGCGGACTCGCCCGCGTCGAGCAGGGCGGCGGCCTCCGCGATGCTCAGCATGAGCAGCCGGTTCAGGACGAAGCCGGGGCGGTCGCCGACCACGATCGGCTGCTTGCCGAGTGCGGTGAGCAGATCGGTGGCGCGGGCCATGGTGTCGGGCGAGGTGGCCGCACCGCGCACCACCTCCACGGCGTCGGTCAGTGGGGCCGGATTCATGAAGTGCAGGCCGAGCACCCGGTCCGGGCGGGCGGTCGCGGCGGCCAGCCGGGCGATGGGAATGGCGGAGGTGATGGAGGCGAGCACGGTGTCGTCGGGACACACGCGGTCGAGGTCGGCGAACAGCTTCTCCTTCAACTCGATCCGCTCGACGGCGCATTCGATGACGAAGTCGGCCGCGTCGAATTCGTCGATGGTGTCGGACCAGCGCACCCGGCGGGCGGAGTCGAGCGCGGTGCGGCGATCACCGCGGCCCAGCAGCAGGGCCAGGCGCACCGCCTCGTCGAGTCCGCGGCGCGCCCGCTCCACGGCGGTCGGATCGGGTTCGACCACGATCACCTCGCGCCCGGCCTGCGCGAGGCATTGCGCGATGCCCGCGCCCATGGTGCCCGCTCCGAGCACACCCACGACCCCGGTCATCGGATCACCTCCGCTTCGGCGATGCGACGCACCGCGATATCGGGCACCGGATCCTCCGGCGTCTCCCGCAGGCCCCGCAGCAGGCGGACCAGATCGGCGAGCAGCTGCCGTGCGGTCGATTCGTCGAAGAGTTCGGTGGCGTACGACAGTTCCAGCACGGAGAGGTCATCGGTTGCCCGTGCGAGCGCCAATTCCGTTGTTTCGGTAGGGGTATCGCCGAATCGCAGGGCTGCGGCACCGGCGGGCCCCGCCGGTGCCTCCAAGGTTTCAGCGGCCCGCGCGCACAGGTCGGATCCGGTGGGCTCGTCGGCGAGGTCCATGCGGGCCACGCCGTTCGGCAACGCCACGGCCACCTCGTCCGAACCGGAGTACCAGCTCAGCAGCGCCACCCAGGCGGCGAGCAGGTCCGCGTCCGCGGGCGCGGACTCCAGCCGCTCGCGCACCACGCCGGGCGTGTAGCCGGTATGTGTTCCGCGCGGGCGGTCCGTCGGAATATCCAGTGCCGCCGTCTCTTCCGCTTCGGCCAGCGGTGCGGGCGCGGGGGCGATCAGCTCCTCGATCGACCGTTCCGGGGCGGAATCCACCACTTCGGTGAGGATGTCGAGGTAGGCGGCCGCGAAGCCCGCGGCGGTGCGCTGCGTGAACAGTTCGGTGCTGTACTCGAAGCAGGCGAGCATGTCGTGGCCGTCGCTGCGGTCGTAGGTGATCAGGCTGAGGTCGAATTTCGCTGTGCCGGGCGGCAATCCGCCGAAGGCGTTGTGAATCGAGTGCTCCAGGTCGAAGAACTCCGTCTCCTCCCCGCTGAGCGGATTGGCCGCGCCGGTACTGGTGAGGTCCTGGTGGACGTAGAGCACATCGAAGATCGGGGTGCGGGACAGGTCGCGCTGATCGTCGAGCGCGTGCACGACGCGTTCGAAGGGGATCTCCTGATTCTCCAACGCTCCCAGGACGATTGCGCGCACCCGCTCCAGCACGTCGGCCAGCGTGGCGGGACCGGAGAGGTTGGCGCGCAGGGCCACGGTGCTGTTGAAGAAGCCGATGAGACCCTCCAGCTCGCGGCGGGTCCGACCGGTCGTGGGCGTGCCGACGACGAGATCGCGCTGCCCGCTGCGCCGGGCGAGCAGCAGATAGAAGGCGGCCAGTAGCACCACGAACAGTGAGACCGATTCCCGTTTGGCGACAGTGCGGGCCGCGGCGAGCAGCGCCGCCGGAACCGTGAACGGCTCCAGTTCACCGGTGAACGTCTTGCGGGCCGGACGCGGGAAGTCGGTGGGCAGCCGCAGTTTCGGCGCATCGCGCAGCACGTGCACCCAGTAGTCCAGCTCGTGGTCGAGTGCGCCGGAGTCGAGCAGCTCGCGATGCCAGCGCGCGTAATCGCGGTAGCGGATCGGCAGCGGCTCCAGTTCGGCGGTGCCCCCCTCCTGTCGCGCGGCGTAGAGCACCGGGATCTCGCGGGCGAGAATCCCCGGGGTCTGACCGTCGGTGACGCAGTGGTGGCAGACCACCTGCAGCACATGGGTATCGGGACTCAGTGTCACCACCAGCACCCGCACCATCGGGTCGCGGGCCAAGTCGAACGGCCGGACGGCGGCCTCCTGGATGAGCGCGCGGGCCCGGGCGACCGGATCCGGGTCGCCGGAGACGTCCACGACGCGGAAGAAGTCCACCAGCGCGGGGCGCACCCGCACCGCCGGAAGGCCGTTCTCCTCGACCAGGTTGTAGCGCAACGGTTCGTGGCGCTCGGCGAAATCCTCGAAGGTGCCCTTGACGGCGTCGATATCGATCGGCCCGCGCAGCAGGTTGACCACCGGGTAGTTGTAGAGGGTGGTGTCGGGCACGAGCTGGTGGTGGAACCACATGCGCTCCTGTCCGGGCGACATGACCAGCTCATCGGTGCGGGTGATGGGCGGCACCCCGCGCGCCGCCGGGCTCGCCGCGGGCTCCGCCGTGCGCGCACCGGTACGCAGCAGGTCGGCGAAATCGGCGACCGTGGGCCGCTCGTACACATCGAGCAGCTTGGGCCGGAACCCGAACGCCTCCTCCACCCGCTCGACCAGCTGCACGGCGATGATCGAATTGCCGCCGACGTCGAAGTAATCGTCGTCCGGCCCGATCTCGGCCTCCGCATGCAGCAGCTCACGCAGCACGCCACTCAGCCACGCGGTCGCATCCTCGGGTACGGGCGTGCGCCGGGTGCGGACGGCAGCCTCGTCGGACGCGCTCGCATCGGCAGGGGCGGCGGTCACCGCGCCCACCGTCGCAGCGACATCGGCAGCGGTCGCGCCAGCACCGACAGCCGAGTCGGACGTGCTCGCATCGGCGGGGGCGGCGGTCACCGGGGCCGCCGTCGTCGCGGCACCGGACGCGGCTGCACCGGCAGCGGGCGCGTGGGACGCAGCGGCATCGGACGCGGCCGGACGGGTGGTGGCAGCGGTCGCAGTCCCGCCGACACCGGCAGCAGCAATCGCGGTCACGGGCACTCCGGCACTCGTCACAGTCCCGCCACTGCCGGCACCCGTCGCAGTCGCGGCTGGATCGCTGACGGAAGCGGTCTCGGTCGCGCGGGTCGTGGCGGCATCGGACGCGGCGGGAGTGGTGGCCGCGCCGGTCGAGGTGGGGGCAGCGGCGGTGGGAAGGTCTACCCAGCACCGTGTTCCGTGCATCGGATGTCCGGGCAGTCGCACCCGGCGGCCCTCGACCGCCTGCATCCCCCAATCGAGGTCCACTCCCCGCTCGTAGAGGCGGGCCAGGATGCCGAGCGGTCCGCCGGAATCCGGCGCGCCGAACAGCACTTCCGCATCGGAGCGGTCCGCGAGGTCCTCGGCCAGGAAGCGACCCAGTACACCGTCCCGGCTGGGGTCGACGAAAACCACCGAGCCGTCCCGCAACAGAGTCTCCGCGGCGGTACGCAACCGCGCCCGGTCCACCGTGGGTGCCGCCGCCGCGGCGGCCAACTCCCCCGCATCCACCCTCTCGCGCGAACCCAGCAGATAGCGAGCGAGGAACTTCGACGCTCCTCCGCTGAGTACAGCTCCGAACCGAATCCCCCAGTCGCGCAGCAGGTCATGAGCCGCGAGCTGCCCGGCGAGCGCATCCGCTACCGCGCCGACGGCAGGCAACTGCACGGGCAGCGAGGCCCCCACCGAGTGCGTAGTCCCCTCCCCGATCGTCCCATTCGCATCGACGGAACCTGCTGCGGTCGAATGCGTTCCTTCGGCACCCGCACCGGCGGCAGCAGCCGCCCCCGCACCGGCCCCGACGCGCGGATCAACCGGCGTCGCACCGGGCGAGAGCAGCAGCGCCACTCGCGGCGCGACCGGCCGCGCACCGGCCTGCTCGACGGCGCTACCGCGCATGTCGAGCGCATCCGCCAATTCCGCATTGCCGCTGGCGGTTACCGCGACACGGTAGCCGAGGTGCGCCCGGCCCCGACCGAGGGTGAAGGCGACATCCGCGAACTCGACCGCACCGCCCCGCACATACCCCGCGAGCGTGCCACACAGTTCCGCCAACGCGGCGGGAGTCCGAGCCGACACCCCGACAAGCCGCCGAACCGGCGCACCGTCCACCCGCCCGACATCACGCGGCAAACGTCCGCCCTCGAGGTCGGCGTTCCGCCCTCGGCCGACGTCATCCGCCAGCACCCGACCGCTCTCAGCGGGATCCGCACGCAGTGACCGCCCGCCTTCCTCGCCCCGCCCCCGCCCGGCACTGTGTCGCAGGTCCGCATTCGCACGGTCGACAAATTCTTCCGGTCGCAGCGCGCCCCGCGCTCCCGAACCACCGCTGGTCGCTCGCGGCACCTCACCATTCGTGGTCAGCACCCCCGCCTCGCGGTCCTGCGGCACGGCATCATCCGCCGGTGGATGCCCGTCCGTCCCACTCACCGCCCGTCCGACATCCTCGGTGCGCATCCGCCCAACCATCCCCGGCTGCCCGACATCCGACCGCTGTGGAGAGTCGACGTGCGCACGGTCGCCGGGGGCTATCGGTGGCGGCGCGACCCATTCCGCGGTGTCGCCGTTGTTCGCTTGCCGCACAGCGCCATTCGTGGCCGGCTCCCCCGCCTCGCGAACGTGCGGCGCGGTGTCATCCGCCCTCGGCGCGGGATCGGTCGCCGGGGGCGCATCCTCGGTCGGCGATGACATTGCCGTGGCGGACCGGGCGGTCGTTCGGGCCGCGATATCGGTACGCGGGTCGGCATCGTGCGGCGAGGCCACGCGCGCGACCCGTTCGCCCATCAGGGCCATCTGCGCCACGGTTGCGGGCGCAGGTGGGCGCGCGTCCGGCGCTTGCTGGATGACGCAGTGGGCGTTCGCGCCGCCGAGGCTGTAGGAGCTCACGCCCGCCAGGCGGGGGGTGTCGCCCGGCCAGGGGCGCGGGGTGGTGACCACTTCGATTCCGGCGGCGGCCAGGTCGAGGTCGCCGGTGGGGCGGTGGAAGTGCAGGGACGGGAAGAGTTGACCGTGGGCGACGGAGAGGACCGCTTTGACCAGGCCCGCTACTCCGGCAGCGTGATCGAGGTGGCCGATATTGGTTTTGACCGAGCCGATCGGCAGTGGTGTGTCGCGGTCGGCGAAAGCGGTGCGCAGGCCCTCGAGTTCGACGGCGTCACCCAGGCGGGTGGCGGAACCGTGTGCCTCGAGGTAGCCGGCGGTGCGGGGGTCGACCCCCGCCTTGCGCCAGGCGCGGTCGATGACCCTGGCCTGGGTGGCGGCGCTCGGGGTGCTGATGGTGGCGCTGGAGTGTCCGTTGTGCAGGACGGCGCTGCCGCGGATGACGGCGTACACCGGTGCGCGGTCGGCGCGGGCGCGCGCGAGGGTGGTCAGCAGCAGGGCCGCGCCGCCCTCACCGGGGACGGTGCCGTCGGCGTCGGCGTCGAAGGCCCGCACCTGGTTGCCGGGTGAGGCGATCTCGGTCATGGTCCGCGCGGTCCAGGCCGGGGAGCCGCCCGCGCGTACGCTCACGCCCCCGGCGAGCGCGTAATCCGCGTCGCCGCCGCGCAATTCCCGGCAGGCGTGGTGCACGGCGATGAGGGAGGCGTTGCAACCGCTGTCGACGGCGTAACACGGACCGTCGAAACCCAGCAGATGCGCGATTCGGGCCGGGGTGGCGAAGGGCAGATTGCCCAGCATGGCGAGCGGTCCCGGATCGACGGCCATGGCGTGATAGCCGGGCATGGGTGCGCTGAACACCACCGCCGTGCTCGCCGACCGCAGGGTGTCGGGGGCGTATCCGGCGTCCTCGACGGCGCGGTAGGCGAGTTCCAAGGCGATCCGCTGTTGCGGATCCATCAGCGCCGCTTCGCGTTTGGACAGCCCGAAGAAGGCGTAGTCGAAGGTGTGGATATCGGTGAGGTGGCCCATGGGCAGGTACCGGACGCGGCGGTCCAGGCCGGTCGCCTCGGCGCGGGAATCCGGCATGGGGCCGATGGAATCGCGTCCGGCGGCGAGATTGGCGCGGAACTCGTCCAGGTTCGCCGCGTCCGGGAAGCGCGCGCCGATCCCGATGATGGCGATGTCGTCGTCACGTAATGCTGGCGTGGTCACGATGTCCTTCACACCTCGAATGCCAGGGGGATGTCGGCCGCCGTGGCGGGTTCGGCGGTGTGCGCCGGGTCCGCGGGCAGCGCGGCGGCCTGCGCGGCCACGGTGTCCAGATCGAACAGCAGGCCCACCGAGATCGCGCCCGGCCAGCGCGCCTCCAGCCGCAGGTGCAGCGCGACCACACGATGGGAGTTGCCGCCGACGTCGAGAAAGCGGTCCTCGCGGTCGAATTCGTCGTGCAGCAGCACTTCCGACCAGATCGCGCCGATCGCGCGCTCGGCCTCGGACCAGTCGTCCCGCGAAACCGGCTGCCGATCAACGGGTTTGTGCAGCAGCGCGCGCAGGGCGGATTCGTCGAGCTTGCTGCTGCCCGCCGCGATCGGCAGCGCGTCGATGGGTACGAAGCGCGCCGGAACCGCCTCGGGCATCAGACGTTCGGCACAGAACTCGGCCAACGCACTCGATGCGGGCGAGACGGCGGCGCTGTCCACCGGCACCCAGAAGCCGGCCAGATATACGGTGTCGTCGACATCGGTGACCGGCAGTACGACCGCTTCACGCACGGCCGGATGGGCTTCCAGCACCGTCTCCACCGCACCGCGTTCGATGCGCACACCCCGAACCTTGAGCTGACTGTCGGCGCGCCCGTGGAATTCGATATCGCCGTGGGCGTCCGTGCGGGCGAGGTCGCCGGTCAGGTACATGCGCGCACCCGGTTCGGCGGCGAACGGGTCGGCCACGAAGCGGGTCGCGGTCAGGCCAGGCTGGGCGGCGTAGCCATCGGTGATCTGTCCGCCGCCGAGGTACAGGTCGCCCCGCGTGCCACTGCGGACCGGACGCAGCCGATCGTCCAGCAGGTGCGCCGTGCTGCCCGCGGTCGGCCTGCCGATCGGCACCACCTGTCTCGGGATGTCCGCGACGGTGTGCACGATGCAGGTGACGGTCGCCTCGGTGGGGCCGTATTCGTTGTACAGGGCGGCGGCGGGCAGGGTCTCGCGGTGTTCGTCCACCACACGCGCCGACAGCGCCTCGCCGGCCAGCGTCACGATGTGCAGCGTCGACCGCAGTCCGACCAGACGCGGCAGTAGCAGCCGGTAGAACGACGGGGTGGCGACGAGGTGGGTCACCGCGTGGCGACGGGCTAGCGCGGCGACCGCGTCCGCGTCGCGCAGCATCCGGGCGTCGGGCAGCACGCTCGTGCCACCCACCGTGAGCGCCCAGGCCAGCGCCATCAGGGAACCGTCCCAGATCAGCCGCATGGCCGAGAAAGTGACCAGTTCGCCATCGGTGTACGGGTAGTCCCGCGAGCCGATCAGGGTGGCGAGATTCGCGCGGGAAACCACCACCACCTTGGGCACGCCGGTGGAGCCGGAGGTGGTGATGGCGTAAGCGGGCGCTCGCGACAGCGGCCGACCCGGCAGTGGCATCTCGGACGATTCCGCCCGCACGGCGACGTCGAGCAGTGGCGGACCCCCCGTCGCGTCCGCCACTGCCGCCGCCACCCCGCCCGGCGTGAGCGGATCGCGGCCGTCGATGATCACGGCCCCGCAGTCCACCGCCGCCAGCAACGCGCCCAAGGACGCCTCACCACCGGGGCCGGGTTCGATGACGCACCAGGCCGCCGCCGCGCGCTGGGCCGCGATCATCCCGATCAGGGTATCCAGGCTCTGTTGCTGGTAGACGACGACCGTCTGCCCGGGACGCACCCCGGCGGCGAGCAGCCGACGCGCCAACGACGCTGTCGCGGTGTCGAGTTCGCGGTAGGTGACCGAGCGCTCCCCCACCACGAGGGCGGTGCGATCGGGTACTCGGCCGGCTTGGTGCAGAAACCCGTCGAGCAGGTCGGCGCTCGGCACATCGGTACTCGGTATATCGGTACTCGGTATATCGGCGCTCAGCGGGTCCGTGTTCATCGGACCACCTCGACATGATCGGTGCCGCCGATAGTCGCGGCCGGAGCCGTGCGGGCGAGCAGCATGCGGTCCCCCGCGCGCTCGACCACGTCGTATCCGGCGAAACGCAGGGTCACCAGCATGACCCGGTTCAGCGGTGTGGCAACGAATTCCGCGGCCGAGCGCAAACCGGCCGCGTCGGCGCGCCGCACCACCTCGGCGATGAAGGCGGTACCGACGCCGCGCGACATGACCCGGCAGGACATGAGCAGCAGGAGCAGGACCGAATCGGATCCGCGCCGTTCGGTCACCGCCAGCCCGATGGTGCCGTAGCCGCCGAAGCGGTCGGTGAGCGAGGCGACGAGCACCTCGTGGCGCGGGGAGGCGCACAGGGCCCGCAGTTCGGCGAGGTCGAAGGTGACGCCGGTGGTATTGAGCTGGTGGGTGCGTTCGGTCAGCTCGTGTGCGCGCACCAGATCGGCTTCGGTGGCCGGGCGCACCGTCATGACCAGATCCAGCGAGGCGAGGAAATCGGAGTCCGAACCGGCGAATTCGGCCTGGGACTCCTGGCGTTCGCGTTCCGCGCGATACAGCGCGCGACGCTGCCTCGCCTCGGATGTCGCGGTGGCGGGCGTGAATTCGGGTAGCCCCGGCAGTTCGGCAATGCGCTCGACCGGGTAGCAGCGCACCTCCGGGAGGGCGGTGGCCACCTCGGCCAGCTCGACCGGATCGTTGTCGACGAAGGCGATGGCGTCGCGTCCGATGTTCAGTGCCGCGGCGATGCGGCGGACGGCCTCCGACTTGGGACCCCAGCCGATCTCGACGGCCGAGAACATGTCCTCGATACCGTGGGCGCGCAAATGCGCCGTGGCGGCGGCCGGTTCACCGCGACTCGCGACGGCGTGCAGGATGCCGCGCTCGTCGAGAGTTCGGATGGTGTGCAGCACTTCGGCTTTCGGTGCGCCACCATCGGCTTCCAGGACGACGCCGGGCCACACCGTGTCGTCGAGATCCCAGACCAGGCATTTCACCGTCGTCATCACAGCCTCCGCAGCAGTCCGGCGCTCCACGCTGCGACCGGGCTGCTGTTCAACAGCAGTGCGTACGCATCGGTCGCACGGGTGGGTGCGGCGGCTTCGAGATTGACCAGCATGTCCATCGAGCCGAGATGGCCGTAGGCCGCCAGATTGGCGTGGCAGACCTTGTCGACCGGGCGGTCGAGCGCCTCCTCCCAGAAGGCGAACGCTCCCGCCGACAGGTTCTGCATGAGCATCGTCCCCGGCGCGCCGTGAGGAACTTCGTTGCGGCGCAGCAGTTCCGGGATGATCGTGTCGAATCGCTTCTTGCTCTCCACGGCGAGCCGGAAGGAATAGGTGGACTCGTCGGCGCACTCCTCCACCCAGTCCTCGGAGTCGGTGTCGCGGTAGTCGATACGGAACAGATCGGCGTATTTGCCTTCACTGCGCACGATCTGGTCGACGAACTCCCAGCGACCCGGACCGGAGGTGGTGACCAGCACCGCCGCCGCACCGTCGCCGAGCAGCGTCATGGGGGCGCGATAGCGGTTGCGGGTGGGTGTCTTGGCCGCGGTGACCACCAGGGCGGTGCGGCAGTGGGTTTCGGCGCGCACCAGGGCGGCGGCCAGGGTCAGTGCCGAGGAGATGGAGACACAGCCGAGATCGCCGACCGCTGTGGTGAAGGCGCGGGTGGCGCCGAGCCGGTGTTGCAGCCGGGTCGCCTCCGAGGCCAGCAGGTAGTGCGGTGCGCGGCCGGTGACCAGGATCAGCGCGTCCAGGTCTGCGGCGTCGAGCGCGGCCTCGTCCAGGGCGATGCGTGCCGCCTCGGCGGCGAGATCGACCTCGGTCATGGCGTCGGCCGTGCGCACCGTGTCGATGCCCAGTGCCAGGGCGTGGTCGCGGCGGTGCGCGGGCAGTTCGGACAGTTCCGCCAGGGTCGCGACCTCGGCCACGGTGTCCGGGAACCAGGTCGCGACCGGACCCAGCAGTACGCGGTCGTGCGTCATCGCGCACCCCGTACGACATGTTCACCCATGGTCACCTCGGCGACCTCCTGTGCTCCCTCGATGATTTGCATGACCTTGGCGTCGCGGTAGAACCGGCCGACGCGGCCGTCCGGTGCGCAGCCCGCCGCGCCGAGTACCTGCACGGCGCGCTCGCTGACCGTGGCCGCGGCGGCCGCGGCCGCGTATTTGGCGGTGATGGTGGCGATCAGCGCCGCCGGGGATCCGGCGATCCGAGCGTCGGCCGCGCGTTCGCACAATGCTCGAGCGCCTTCGACGTCCGCCCAGCCGCGGCCGAGCGTGGCGCGGACCAACTGGTGTTCGGCGAGCGCCGTTCCGCCCTGGACGCGGGTGGCGGCGTGAGCGGCGGCATCGTCGAGGCAGGCGCGCGCGAGCCCGACGCAGCCCCAGGCGACGGTGTAGCGGCCGTGATCCAGCGCCGTGCCGATGACGTGGGAGAGGCCGAATCCGGGCGGTGCGATCAGCTGGGTGGCGGGGATGCGCACCCGGTCGAACCGAATGGTCGCCAGCCGCGCGCCGCGCAGGCCGAGACCGCTGTCGGCGGGCTCCACCGCGACGCCGGGACGGTGCCGATCCACCAGTGCCGCGCACAGGCCGCCCGGGGCGGAGCCGGGCGCGGTCGGCCCGGATGCCGAATCGGGCGATCCACCCACCTTGCCGAGTACGAGGTAGACGTCCGCGCGCTGGCCGAAGGTGACCCACAGTTTGGTGCCGGTCACCAGGAATTCCTGGCCGTCGGGTGCGAAAGTCGTAGCGACAGCGGATAGTTCGGTGCCAGCATCGGCTTCGGTCGCCGCCAGCGCGGCAATGAGCTCACCGGAGGTGAGCCGGGGTAGCCACTCGCCGCGCTGCGCGGCCGTACCCCAACGGTCCACCGCGGCGGCGACCATTCCGTGCACCGTCAGCAGCGAACGCAGGCTGGTGCACGCGTGCCCCAGCGTCGCGGCCAGTTCGCCCAGCTCGCGCGCATCGCATCCGGCACCGCCGAATGCCACGGGCCGATCCGCGCCGAGCACCCCGGCCCGCGCCGCCCGCTCGACCATCGCATCGGGCAGCCCGTCACGATCCCACCGCGCGCCGTCCACGGCCGCGGCCCGGACGAGGTCGTCCACCGCGATCACGAGCGACTGTCCCCGCCCCGCTTGCGCTCGACGAAGGCGGCCGCCCGCGCCGCGCTGCGAAAGTTGTCCAGCTCGAGATCCTCGACCTCGACCGTGATGCCGTATGTCTTCTCGACATGCACGACGATCTCGAGCGCCCGTAGCGAATTCACCAGCCCGAGCGCGAAAATATCGTCATCCGGCGATATTTCGATCTCGGCCATCGACCCGAAGTAGGCCAGCAGCTCCTTCGTCAACTCCGCGCGCCGCGTCTCGACCCGCTCCAGGTCTCCCACGAAAATTCCCTCTCGCCGTCATCCCGCGGCGAGCTCCTCCCGATCCCTCACCGCGCGTAGACCACGACACCATCACGGGTGATGGCGAACAAGCCCAAGGTTCTACGGGCGAAACAGGCGCAAGACGCGACCGCGAGCCCACTGGGTACTGTTCTCATACGAATCGTTCGAAGGAGGGATGGGTGGACAGGCCGGGATCGGATTCGCTCGGTACCACCGAGTCGCTGGGCACGAAGCTGGACAAACTGGCCGAGGCGCTGACCGAGGGGCACGCCGCCGTCCGGTCCGACGGCGTCTACGTCGATGTCAAGGCGGACGGCCGGGTCACCACCGTCCACATCGACGAGGACGCGTTCCCGGGCGGGCGGCAGCTGGGTCCGCTGCTCACGCGCCTGCTCAACAGCGCCCGCGAGCAGGCCCAAGCCCGGGTCGAAGAGCTGGTGCGCGAGGTGCGCGAGGATCCCCGGACAGCGGCGATCGTCGAACAGATCGGAGACGCGCCCCAGCGTGACCTGCCACCGGCGGCCACCCGGCCACCGGGGCGCATGGATTACGGCCACGGCGACGAAGACGATGAGGACTATCACCCGTTGCGGCCGAAGTCGCCTATCGCGGCCGACTGATGGGTCTACCGGGGCGGGCTGGTAGTGCAGATTCGGTGCGGGAATCCGGCGATCCGCGTCCAGTAGAGTAATCGCGGAAAAGACCAGGTTGACTCGAGGGGGATGGGCCGATGGGCTACGACGCCGACGATTTCATCTTCGTCGATCCGGAACGAGTTCGCGGCCTGGTGTCGGCGATGAACACCGCGGCGGACGCGCTCGGTGCGATCCGCGCCGACGACCAGACGCTGTCCTCGGCGCTCACCATGAGCACACTGCTCCCCGGAACCGGGATCAACGCGGCATGTATGGCCGGTTCCACCCATGCCACGACCGCCATGACGGCGACCACCGAGCAGGTCCGGGTGATGGCCGCGCGCACGGACAACGGCCTGTCCGCGGTCCTGGCGCAAGAAGCCGAGTCCGCGAGCCGGTTCCCCAAGTAACGAGGACCGGCGATGAGCGAGGCCCCCATCCCCACCGTGTCGCAGGTGCGTGACTGGCAACTCGACCAGCTCGAGCAGCAGGGCGGCTTCTGGAACCAGCAGGCGAGCAAGTTCCAGACCGAACTCGACGTCGCCTACGACAATGTCGGCAACTCCGCCGACTACCTGGTCGGCAAGTTCGGCAACGGCCTGCGCGACAAGAGCGTGACCGTCCGCGACACCGGTTACCGGACCGTCGGCGCGCTGCAAGCGGCCGGTGCCGCGATCGGCAACGGACTCGAGCCGCTGCGGTTCGCTCAGAAAACGGTAACCACCCTGCTGACCGCGATCACCTCCGGCGGCTTTCTCTGGGGTGAGGACGGTACCGTCACGCTGTCGCTGGCGCAGGTGGCGAACGCGCTCTCCGGCGACGATGCCGACAGCGCGGCCATCAAACTCGCGGCACTGGAACGCCAAGCCAACGACTACACCCGCGCCCTGCAAGCCGGGCTGTCCGGGGCGGCGGCGGCCGCGCAGAGCGTCGTCAATGGCATCGACGCCGCGTTCGCGGAGCTGCCCGCCGCCGGAGACGGTGCCGCGCCGTCGGGCAATACCGGCGCCGACCTGGGTGCGGAAGTCGCCAAAGAGGGCCCGGTCCCGCCGGAGGCCATGACCCGCATCGAGCAGGCCCTCGACCGGATCAACCTCTCCGACGACGACCAGGCCGCACTGGCGGCCGGTGAGACCGTCGTCGTTCCCGCCTCCACACTCGAGTTCACCCAGCGTCTGCTCGACACCGCCGGACCGGACGGCTTCGCCGAACTCAGCGAACAACTGCGGGCTCGAGGACCCGAAGGCGAAGCGCGGGCGCAGGCCCTCGGCAACGCGGTCATGCTGCTGTCCAACGAGAAGGTCGTCGGCGTCGGAGCCGACGGCACCCAGACCCCCGGCGGCTACGACCGGCTCCCCGGCGATGTCCAGCACATGATCTCCACGCGGGTGAGCCTGAGCGGCGCGGCACCGGACGACAATGCCGGTCAGTACCCCGATATGGGGCTCCCGGGCATCGCGAACCAGGGCGCGTTCCTCTCCCAGCAGGGCCGATTCCTCGACGCCCTCGCACAGTCCGACCCGGGCTACCAGCCCGGCACCAAACTGTCGACCGAGCTGCACCGACAGGGCATGCATCTGGCCTGGCTGGAATCGCACAACATTCAACTGGGTCCGGACACCACTATCCCGCTGGACGATTCGCTCACCAACGCGATCGAGATCGCTTCCCGCAACCACGAGGGCACCACCGCCATTTTCACCGGCGAGGGCGGACCGGAGATCCTGGGCGACGGTTACCACCCCGACACCGCGATGCTGTCGCTGCTGCAACGCGAATCCAGCGACCCGGACAGTCCGCTACTCGGCGCGATGACCGACTGGATTCCACAGGAAGCGCACGTCACCGTGCCGCCGGGTCACCCCGACCATCAAGCGCAGGTCGACCAGGCCACCCAGGCCGGGCGAGCGGCCCGCGGACTCGCCGACATCATCTCCACCACCGAATCCGCCGACGGCACCAATAATTACAAAGTGCTGCTGTCCGGTAAGAATCCCGACGATCTCGGCACGCTGGACAGTGCCGGGATGTCACCCGATGCCGCGAAGCAGGTCGCCGAGGCGCTACAGCCGTTCGTCGGCAAGCTGGTCGGCATGCCCGACGACCTGTCCGGAACCCTCGGATTCGGCAACGACTTCGGTCCCCGAGAAACGGTGCGGGTGCTGAGCGTGCTGTCCACCGACCCCGACGCCAGTCAGATCATCAACGGCGCGGCCCTGGCGGAGTCGCAGCGGATGGACAAGGTGTTCGTTACACCCGGTATGCCCGGTGCCGGTGATCCGGATATCGGCCGGTATGCCAACCGGATCGAATGGGCGGTGAACGAGGCTCTCACGACCGAGTACTCCGAACGCACCGGCGAGGCCAGAGACGCCGCCAGCGACAAGACCGCAAGATGGAACGCCGCCTACACCGGCGCGCAGATCTTGACCGGTGGATTCGGACCCGGCGGGGCCGCGGTCGCGGCCGTATCCGAACCGTTCAAACTGGGGGTGTTCCCGTTCGAACCCGAACAGGTCGACCCGAACGATCCGTTGAAGTACAATCTTCGGCCCGACCAGGTCGGCCAGTACGACCCGTTGACCGCCAAGAGCAGCGATTTCAGCAGGACTACGTTTGGCGACCCGGAGCACCGCAAGTACACGGCCCTGCTGGAACTCACCAATCAAGGCAGGATCGACATCAATGACGTGCCAGCGGAATACAAGGACGCCACCGGGCAACGATTCAAGACCTACGCCGATTACAGCGCCGACATCAACGGCCAGCCACAACGTGATCAGACCGATTCCGCAGATCGAGTGAAGGCACTACTCGCGAACGCTGGCATCGACACGACGGAATTCACCATATATGGCCAGACAGCGGATAGGGGTGAGACCGTGACACTCAACGACACGATCGCTTCCCTAGATCGCGGGAAATCGGCCAATGATGTTCTCGCTGGCCTCGCCGCACCCAAGGACCCCAAAAATACATGGCCCACAGGATGACACGACGACCACCGGCACGGCTGACCGCGACCATCGGCGCGGTGGTCCTCCTCGCCACCGGATGCGGCGAAACCGACACCGGAGGCACGCCGCCAACCAGCACCAGCGCACGACCCTCGAGTGGCGTGTACGAACCACCCGATGAGGTCCGCAACGCCACCGTGGTGTGGTCGGCCGAACCTGGCATCGACCTGTTCTCCACCGCAGCCACACTGATGCGAGCCGCGGACGAATC
This sequence comes from Nocardia sp. CC213A, assembly GCF_030766805.1. NCBI lineage: Bacteria > Bacillati > Actinomycetota > Actinomycetes > Mycobacteriales > Nocardiaceae > Nocardia > Nocardia sp. CC213A. The sequence goes on along the minus strand of NZ_JASFXA010000002.1, from coordinate 242,242 downwards.
CGATGTCATCGGCCGGTACGCCGGGCTCGAACACGCCTATCCCGGCTACGCCAAGGCACTGGAACTAGCCGACACGCCTCGCTACGAGATCGAGCGTTACCGCGGAACCATCGCTGGAACCCTGCTCAATCACATCCAGCGAATCCAGGACACCGAAGACGGGTACCTCGTCGAATTCTGCGCCCTGTCCAACGCCTACGGCGAACTCCGCGACGGCCGGTACAAGATGTGGTACGGCCGAGGAACCGCCCTCGCGGCCCGGTTCACCCGTAACAACGACGCACCCGCCCGCGCAACCACCACACCCACGACCACACCGAGCCCGGCGCCGGACCGGCTGCATTGGCAGGCACCCACCTACAACGTGTTCACCGGATGGACCATCTCCTACGTCGAGAGCGGGGCATCGTGCGATGACTGGGCCCTGAGCCTGTACCCGGACGCACCGGTCGAGAACGAGATCAGCTACAGCGACACGCCACCACCCGTGCAACCCGCCTACCCGGGCTGGCCCACCCAACCGGACTAGACCCCCACGTCTGGCAACTCGAGACGCTCAACGACCCTCCGCGGACCCGGGACTGTCGCAAACAGTTGGAACAGTCCAGCCTGATCGCGATCTCGCAACTGGCGATCACCGAGGTCGATCATCGAAGAGCGATACCGCGACCTCGCACTGGACCTGGCAGATACCGTTATGTGCCTTTGGCAACCGAATACGACACCGACGCGATATCGACGTTGGATCGGCGTGATTTCCGCGCAATGCGCCCACTCAGCCGCTTCGCGCCCACTCAGCCGCTTCGAGGATTTCGGCGTCCTACTCGACGACGGCTAACTGGCGTTCGGGCTTGCAGATTGGGGAATGATTGCAGGGCGGTGGGTTTCGGCCTTGTCCATGTGTTGAGGTGTCGGCCGTCGTATCGGGTTCGGGGTGTTGCTGCAGAGATGTGAAGAGATGAGTGTGGTGGCGTTGGGTGTCTTACCTGGCTTGCGCTGACGCCGGGTTGGGTGCCGCGCGCGTCTGCCCCAGCCCACGGACTGGCTGGGGTTGCGTTCTCGAGACGGGCCCTTGGGCGAGGGTGGTCTATTGGCGTAAGTGATCGCCTCGGGTCGGGTCCGGCCGCTGGGCGTGGTGCGGGGGCACCGTGCGGGCGTGATGATCTGACCGGTCGTGGTGGTCGGTGGCGTTTCGGTCGATCTGTCGCGGGGACGGGCGATCACACGCGCCTGCACCCTGTCGACCCAACGGCGGAGGTATCGGCCGACCGACGACCGAGGGCTTCGACTGGCCGACTGTTGGGAGCGTCGACCGTGCGAGCGCAGCGGACATCGGCTGTCCGAGTGTTGGGGAGGTCGATTGGCTGAGCGTCGGGGGCGACTGCCCGCCCGGGGCATCGGTGAGCCACTGCTCCGGATGATGATGCAGATTCACCCGAGGAACCCGCGCCGGATCGATCCGCGTCGGCGGCGCCCACACGACACGACCCGGATACCGGCCACTGCCGACACCACCACCGCGATTGCCGCCGCTACCGAGGCCGTTGCCGATACTGCCGACACCACCACCGCGATTGCCGCCGCTACCGAGGCCGTTGCCGATACTGCCGACACCACCACCGCGATTGCCGCCGCTACCGAGGCCGTTGCCGATACTGCCGACACCGCCGCCGCGGTTGCCGCCGCTACCGAGGCCGTTGCCGCCATTGCCGCCGACGCTGCCGATGCTGTTGCCGCCGATGCTGCCGCTGCTACTGCTGTTGCTGTTGCCGCGTCCGAGGGTGGCCCACCCGGTCGGATCCTCGACATCCTCAGGAATCTGAGCATGACAGCGATCGCACACCAACGTCAGGTTCTCGATATCGGTACGACCACCCCGCAACCACGGCACCATATGATGCACCGCACACATCGTCGCCGGAGCCTCACACCCCGGACGCGTACACCCCCGATCAGCGGCGATACACGCCAACCGCTGCCACGGCGACGCCAACCGATACCTCCCCCGCCCCAAATGCAGGGGCAAACCCTTACCGTCGAACAACATCAACAACGGGTAGCTGCCCTCGGCCATCCGCAACGCGTCGGGGATCGACATCACCGATCCCGATGCGGTGTGGGCGTACCCGGCCCCGGCCTGCAAGTCGGTGAGACTCATCGTCAACACCACCGACACCGGCACGCCCCGGTGAGATCCCAGGTTCTCCGGTCCGCCTGCGGCGGCGAGGAAGGCTTTCACTGCGTCGTGGTTACGCTGCCCGGCACTACGCCGATCCCGCCGCGCCGCCACCTCCATGAGATCCTTGTCGACCGCACCCGGCCCCATCCGGGGGCTGTCGGGATCCTCGGGGTTGCACATGCCCGGCCGCGCCCACTTCGCCAAGACGACATCCAGCAGGGCACGCAGTTGCGGGTCGAGCACGCCCTTGATCTCGCTCATGCCGTCCACGCGTTGTTTGCCCACCCACAGCTCGCGGCGGCGGGCGCGGTCGTCGTCATTGGTGAGGACCCCGTCCGGGTCCAGACACGACAGCAGCACGTGCCCGACCTTGCTCACATACTCCGGCGGCATCTGCACCGCCGCCCGAGCCAACTGCTGTTCGGCCTCGGCCTGCGTCTCGACAGGCACCGCGTTGGGGATGCGGTCCATCACCCGCATGATCACCCGCGCGTGCTCCGGGGACACCACACCCTCGGCCTGCAACGCCGCGGTGGTCGGCAACAACGCCGGACCCGGTTCCCCACAGAACGCGCGCGGCCGCAACGACGCCGACGCGCGTACCCGCGCTCCGGCCTCGGCGGCCGACAACCGCAGCACATCGATCAGATAGCCGCGCATCCCCTTGGCCCCGGCACGCTCCCACAGATGCCTGGACTCGACTTCGGCGATCATGCGATGCGACAGTGCCGCCACCCGACACCGCACCGACTCCACCTCCCGCATCACACCCACGAGAGCGGTGTCGGACAGTCCGGTGAGATCGGTCGCGAGCAGGGCGTCCATCGCGGCCGACAGACCGGCCGCGGTATCACCGCCTCGCGTTCCCCCCTCCGGAATCATGCATTTATTCTACCGCGAAATCCATTGCAGCAGAACAGCAATAGCCATGTGGTATCGAAATCTTCAGATGCTTACTCACATCATCGAAGCGACAAGCACGCGGACGACTATTGGCAATCCCCAGCTGCCATTCCGACACATGACGGATGATTACGAAGTCAGCGACTATGTCGAAACTCGCCGCAGGATCTCGAATATCGCAGATATCCCACCCGAATCAAAGCGTCGTCCGGTTTCCCACCGCCGACCGGCCCACCGGGTGGCCTCCCGAACCCGCGGGCATCAAGCGAGCCGCTTGTTGACCCGCCACGTCATCGCCAAATTCTGAGATTCCGCCAGGTTGCGGCGCAACTGCCGCCCTCGCTCGGCTGCGCCCGCATCCGGGAACTGTGAGACGCCTGGCAGCGGCTCGCCGAACTCGCCGTCGGCTACGACGACCTCACCGACGAGGTCGCCACCGGGCACCCACGCAACCCAGCCGTCAAGTAACGCCCCAGGTGAGAGGCCGATAGATCGGTACACGGCCGGAATCCACCGCGGCTCGCCTTCGCTCGTGGGGGCACGATGTCATATCCCCGAGAACATCCGCCGCCGCGACCAGCACGGCACGGTGCGGTGCCGCCTGTAGGTGTCGTCGTGGTCGGTATCGCCGCGGCGGTGTGGGTGGTCGTGTTCGGTGCGACACTTGCCGTCCTGCTCGGTGGCGTCGACCGGTACGAGTCAACGACGCCTCGGTACACGGAGTACTCGAAGGCGATTCCTACCGCGTCGAGTGGGCCGGACTCGGAGCGTTCACCGGTGACAGCGCCGCCAGAGGTCGCCGCGCCGCCGTCCGCGACCGCACCACCCGCCACCCCGACCCGACCTCCGGCCACCGCCGAGACGCCACCGATCGCGCCAGCCGCACCGGTGCCGCAGGCCGCGCCGACGGAACCTCAAACCGCACCGCCCGCAGCGGATTCCGGCTGTCACCCCTCCTACGATCCCTGCCTGCCGATCGTCAGCGATGTGGACTGCGCCGGTGGGAGCGGCAACGGGCCCGTGTACACACCGGGACCCGTGCGGGTCATCGGGCCGGACGAGTACGGGCTCGATCGCGACCGCGACGGGGTGGGCTGCGAATAGCGCGGAGGGGTAGACGAGCCGCCGCTCGACGGATCGCGTTCAGGACCAGACCTCGAACGGGACATGCCCCACCGCGATGCCGCTGCGGGGGTCGAGCAGGCGGCCCATGCGTTTGAGGGCGCTGAGGGTGTAGGAGCGTTCGGTGATGGCGATGGCCGGAAAGTGGTGCAGGAGGCGGGATTCCAGGGTGACCAGCTCCTGAGGGGTGCGCAGCCAGGCGATCAGCATGACATTGCTCTCGTCGTCGGCGGTCACCACGCAGAGCCGGATCTCCGGCCACTCGGGTAACGCCGCACCGAGGGCGTCCAGGTCGGTGGCCGGGATGCGCGCCCGGATATTGGTGTTCACCCGCCAGCCCGCCGCCTGCTGGGCGAAATCGCAGCGGAAGATCAAGCGGCCGGAGCGGCTCATCTCCGAGATGCGGCGGCGCACCGTGGCGTCGCTGAGGCCGGTGTCGGCGGCCAGTTCGACCGCGCTGCGGCGGGCGTCGGCGCCGAGGGCGAGCACCAGTTCCCGATCGCCGCGGCGGCGGCGCGGCGCTCCCGGTGCGCGCTCGTCGCCCTCGGTCAGCAGCGCTTCCTGCGTCGGGTCCAGGGCACGGGGACGCCAGTGGCTGCCGTCGGAGTACTGGTGCACGGCCACGGCCAGGCGGGCCTCCTCGATGCCGGGGTGCTCGGCCAGCCAGCGGACGCGGAAGTCGTCCAGGGCGGCTGGTGATTCGGCCGCCACCGACAGTTGCAGGTCGTAGCGTCCGCTGGTCCGGTCGACCGCGAACACGCAGCCGTACGTGCTGGACCGGGCGGACACCTCGGCGACCGTATCGGGGCGACATCGCAGGCGCACGTAGCCGACCGTGGCGAACTCCGGCGCGTACGCGGTCGTCCAGGCCAGGCCGGTATCGGTGAGGTGCTGCCAGCGGCGGGCCGCGGTGGTGGCGTCGATGCCGAGGGACGCGCCGATCAGGGACCAGGGTGCCCGCGGGCTGATCTGCAGCGCGTTCACCAGGTCCAAGTCGCGCTCGCCGAACTCGACCGCGACGTCGAAACCCTGCGCGGGGGTGTTACCGATGTCGGATTCCGGCGTTTCCGATGTGCTGTAGAACACATGACCCATTGTGACAGCACCGCCACGCCAAGAGGAGGAACCACGGGTTTGCTGCGTACCACTCGAATCACGGTGCTGCTGTTGTCGGCAGCTTGGATCGCCGACTACATCGACCGCATCGTCATCAATTTCGCGCTGCCCGCGATCGGCGACGACCTGAACCTCGACCACACCCAGCTGGGCATGGTGGTGTCGGTGTTCTTCCTCGCCTACGCGGGCATGCAGATTCCCGCCGGGTTGCTGGCCGACCGTTACGGCGCGCTCACGATGGGCACCATCGGCCTGCTCGCCTGGTCGGTCTTCACCGGACTGACCGCGGTGGCCTGGTCGTTCTCCACACTGCTCGCCTTGCGGTTCCTGTTCGGGCTGGTGCAGGGCGTCTTTCCCCCGGCGGCGCTGAAGGCGCTGTCGGAACGCAGCCTGCCCGAGCAGCGCACTACCGCCAGCGGCTGGACCAATGCCTCCAACGCGGTCGGCACCCTGCTGGCCGCCCTGGTGGCCGCGATCCTGCTGCCCACCGTGGGCTGGCGCATCATGTTCGCCATCATCTCGCTGTTGGGCGTCGCGGTACTGCTGGCGTGGCGACGCTGGATGCCCGAACCGCTGCCGGAGGCGGTGGCCGCACCCGATGCCCGACCCGCGCGCGACGACCGGTTGCGACGGCTGGTCATGCGCTCACCGGCGCTGCTGGGATTCGCGGTGATCTTCTTCGGCTACGACGCGATCGTGTGGGGGCTGAGTGCGTGGATGCCCACCTATCTGCACGACGAGTACGGCGTCTCGACCAGCACGGCCGCGTTGATCGGACTGCCCGCCACGGTTTTCGCGGCCGTGGGAACGGTGGCGGGCGCGCGGCTGTCGGACCGCATCGGCGGGCGGCCCCGGCACATCGTGGTACCGGCCATGATCGTCACCGCCGCACTGGCCGTGGCCCTGCCGTACGCCGGGTCGGTACTCGTCTTCGTGATCGCGGCGACAGTGCTGGGCACGGTGGCGTCGCTGTGCTACATGCCCGCCTTCGCGGTCCCGCTGCGGGCACTGCCCACCGAGCTGCTGGGTTCGGCCACGGCGGTGATCATCTTCGGCGGCCAGCTCGCCGGAGTCGTCACTCCCCTGCTGTTCGGCGCGGTCACCGACCACGTCTCGTACACCGCGGCCTTCGCCACGCTGACCCTCGGACCGGTGCTGGCCATCGCGGCGGCGGCCGTCGTGCCGCAGACCGCCGATGCCTTCCGCGCCCTGCTGCCGCAACCACCCGCTCCCGAGCCGAAGGAGACCCTCGCATGACCATCACCCCGGACCAGTTGCGGCACAACGGTTTCCCCATGCCGGACGGGCCGGTCGACCCGCACTGGCAGCAGGTGTACCGGCACCTGCACGCGCATCCGGAACTGTCCGGCGCGGAATTCGACACCGCCCGGCTGGTCGCCGACGAGCTGCGTGCCCTGCCCGGCTGGGAGGTGAGCGAGGGCATCGGCGGCACCGGCGTGGTCGGCGTGCTGCACGGCGGACCCGGCCCGGTGATCTGGCTGCGCGCCGATATGGACGCGCTACCCGTACAGGAGGACACCGGACTGGACTACATGTCCCGGAACCCCGGTGTGATGCACGCTTGCGGGCACGACATGCACGTCACCGCCCTACTCGCCGCCTGCGCACGGCTCGCATCCGAACCCTTCACCGGCACCGTGGTGGCCATCTTCCAGCCCGCCGAGGAGACCGGCGGAGGGGCGCGCGCCATGCTCGACGACGGCCTGCTGGAGCGGGTGCCGCGACCGCGAATCTGCCTGGGCCAGCACGTGAGTCCGCTGCCCGCGGGGCTCATCGCCAGCAAGGGCGGCCCCATCATGGCCGCCTCGGATTCGGTGCGCATCGTGCTCAGCGGCAAGGGCGGCCACGGATCCACCCCGCATCTGGCCGTGGACCCGGTGTCCATGGCGGCGTCGCTGGTGCTGCGCCTGCAATCGCTGACCGCGCGACAGACGGCCCGGCCGTCGTCGCCGGTGCTCACGGTGGGCGCGCTGCACGCGGGAACCCGGCCCAACATCATTCCCGAGACGGCCGAAATGCTGTTGACGCTACGAACTTTCAGCGACAGCGCCCGGCAGCTGATGCTGGACGGGATCGAGCGGCTCGCCCGGGCCGAGGTGGATGCCGCCGGTGCGCCGGAAGCGCCGCGGATCGAGTGCTACGACCGCTTCCCGGTCACGGTCAACACCCCCGCCGACACCGATCGCGTGCTCACCGCGTTCACCGCCGCCGGACTCCCCGCGCTCACGCTGCCGCACCCGCAGACCGGCAGCGAGGACTTCGGCGTACTCGGCACCGCGGCCGAATGCCCCTCGGTGTTCTGGCATATCGGCGGATACCCCCTGGACCGGTTCTCCGAGGAGGACCGGGCGGTCATGCTCGCCGACCACACCCTGCCCGCGAACATCCCCGCCAATCACTCGCCGCACTTCGCGCCCGATCCGGAACAGACCCTGCCCGCGGCCACCGCGGCGATGGTCACCGCCGCGCGCACCGAACTCGCCGTCGAGGCGTAACCCCCGGCCGTCCCTGTCGGACGGCATGCACCACCCATGATGAGGAACAACAGATGAGTATTCGTCGAGCAGCCCTGACCACGGCCCTCCTGGCAGCGAGCGTCGTCACCGGCACCGCGACCGCGACGGCCGCACCGGAGACCGCCGCCGAACCGGTCTCCTTCCGCGCGAACCTGACCGGCGACACCGTGGTCACCACCCTCGAGCACGGGACCTTCACCCTGGCCGCGGATACGGGGGCGGTCACGATCAGCGATACCGCCGGACGCCCGCTCCAGGTGGTCCCGCTGTCGTTCACCCTCGACGGGCAACGGCTGCCGCTGCGGCAGCAGATCAGCGCCGACGGCCGCACCCTCCGGCTCACACCGGAGCTCGACGGCCTGAACCGAACGGCGCTGCGACCGGTGGCCTCACCGCTGGAAAACCAGCTCGCCATGAACGATCTCATCAATGCCGTCAGCCTGGGCACCTCGGTCGGCAGCCTGATCGGCACCGCGATCGGCGCGGTCGCGGGCGTCGGCGTGGGCATCGCGCTGGCCGGTGCGTCGTGCCTGGTGTTGAGCCTGGGCTGTGTGGTGGCGGTGCTGCCCATCGTCAGCATGGTCGCCGCGGCCGGTGGTCTCGCCGGTCTCATCCTCGGCGGCGGCCCCACCGCGGCGGCAGCGGCCTTCGACTACTGGACCACACTCAACGCGGCTCCGGGCGAGAGCCGGTACGCCCCGCACCTGCCGGGCGTCCAGGCACCCGCGAACTGAGTGGACGGAGACCGATGATGCGCATTCGCACAACAGCTTTCGCCGCGATCGTGACCGCCGGGGCAATGGGCGCGGCGGCCACACCCGCCGCCGCCGACCCACCGACGGCGCACTACAGCTCCGTCGTCGCCGACGGCTCCGTCACCACCACCCTGGAGGGCGCGACGTTCGCGCTCACCGCGGACGGGCGGACGGTGCTCGCCCACGACCCGACGGGACACGAGGTCCTGCGCCTGCCACTGGCGTTCGAACTCGACGGTGCGGTGCACCCGATCCGGCACCGCATCGACGATGCGGGACGCACGCTGGTGCTCACCCCGGACCTCGAACCGCGCCCGGTCGCCTCACCCATGGAAAACCAACTGGCACTGGGCGAATGGGCCGGGAACATGACCAAGGGCGCACTGGTCGGCACCCTCGGCGGATTCGTGCTGGGCGCGCTGGTGGGCGCCGCACTCGGCCTCGGCTCATGCCTGGTGGTCGGTCCGGGCTGCCTGGCGACCACACCGGCGGCGATCATGGCCTTCGCCGCCGGTGGCGGCCTGCTCGGCACCCTGGCGGTGGGCGGCGTGGCCCTGGCCGACGGCCTGTGGAAATACATCACCACCCTGCAGGCCGCACCGGGTGAGAGCGCGTACGCCGACGACGACGGCCTACTCGACCCCAACGGCACCGGCGTCCCCGACGCCAACCTGCGCCTGCCGCCGCTGCCGTTCAAGGCGTTGATGAGCGGTTCCGCGGGGCGCTGACAGGGGCCGGGGAACAGACCGGGCCGCCGCTCAGCGCACGCGCGTTGGCGATGGTGCATCTGGCCATGCACGACGGGTACATCGGCGCACTGGGTGCGGGCGCGAAATATTGCCCGTACCTGCCGGATTCGGCACCGGCCCCACCGGGCGCGGCCGCGGACGCGGCGGTGGCCGGAGCGGCGCATCGAACGCTGACATCCTTGTACCCGAGCCAGACACGAGCGTTCGACGAGGCGCTGGACTACCCGGGGCTCAGCGGTCCCGGCGTCGACGAGGGGTTGAAGTACGGCCGCCTGATCGCCGAACGAATTCTCGACGACCGCTCGGACGATCCCGGGGGTCGGCATTCGGGAGCACGACCCGCCGCTTCTACGGCATACCCGCCGACGACCAGAATGCCGACACCCTCACCGAGGGCCTCACTTTCATCTCCGACGAACTGAACGGCGTGACCACGGACAACACCGGCGCGGTCCGCCCCCGCCACGCCCGCACCTTCCCCGACGGCCTCCTCCAGATACGCCTGCTCGCTGCGGCCGTTCAGCAACCGGGTGCGCAGGCGTTCGTAGCGGGCCAGTTTCGCCGTCGCCCACGCCAATTTCTCCTCCAGGGCGGTCCGTACACCAAGGCATCCTCGTTCTCCATGCCCTGGACCTTCACCAGCAACTCGTCCCGGATGGCGGTGGGCTTGACGGGCTCGGCGATGAACGCGCGCAAGGCGGCGCGGCCCGCGGGAGTGATCGAGTGCAGGCGCTTGTTCGGCCGCCGCTCCTGCTGCACCGATGTGGACATGGTCACCCGAGTGGTCGCCTCCAGCCTCGGCCGGCTGCGCCGCCACGAACCCGAGTACGCCGCCATCGTGGAGCTGACTCGGTCGCCGCTCTCGGTGGCCGAGATCGCCGCCCGGCTGCACCTGCCGATCACCGCGACCAAGCTCCTGGTCGGAGATCTCATCGGTGACGGCGTCCTCGACATCCGCGCTCCCGCCGTCGGCCCGGGTTCCGCCGACGACCTCACTGTGCTCCGTGCGGTCCTGAAAGGGATTCAGGCCCTGTAACAGTCGGCGGCAGCTATCTCGGCGGCTGGGACCAGCCGAAGGTGAGTTCCACCGCGCGCTTCCAATTGCCGTACTCGGCCTTCACGTGTTCGGGATCCGCCTGCGGCTGCCATTCGGCCGCGCGATGCCAGTTGCGGCGCAGCACCTCGAGGTCGGCCCAGTAGCCGACGGCCAGCCCGGCGGCGTAGGCGACGCCCAGGGAGACGGTCTCGATGACCATGGGGCGCTTGACCGGAACGTCGAGGACATCGGCCACGAACTGCATGAGCAGGTGGTCGGTGGTCATGCCGCCGTCCACCTTGAGCGCGGTCGCCTGGAGCCCGGAGTCGGCGTTCATGGCGTCGACGACCTCGCGGGTCTGCCACGCGGTGGCCTCGAGCACGGCCCGGGCCAGGTGCCCCTTGGTGACATAGGAGGTGAGCCCGACGATGATGCCGCGGGCCTCGCTGCGCCAGTGCGGCGCGAACAGGCCGGAGAAGGCGGGCACGATGTAGCAGCCGCCGTTGTCGTCGACGGTGCGGGCGAGCGTCTCGATTTCCGGTGCGCTGGAAATCAATCCGAGCCCGTCGCGGAACCACTGGACCAGTGACCCGGTGACGGCGATGGAGCCTTCCAGCGCGTACATGGCCGGCGCGTCGCCGATGCGGTAGCCGACGGTGGTGAGTAGTCCATGAGTGGACCGGACCGGCGACCGGCCGGTGTTCATGAGCAGGAAACCGCCGGTGCCATAGGTGCATTTGGTGTCCCCGCGGGAGAAACAGGTCTGCCCGAACAGCGCCGCCTGCTGATCGCCGAGCGCGGCGGCGATGGTAATGCCGGGCACCACGCGGCGCGTGACGCCGTAGACCTCGCTGGAGGAGCGGATCTCCGGCAGCATGGCCGGGGGAATATCGAAGAAGGACAACAACTCCCGGTCCCACTCCAGGGTCTCGAGATTCATCAGCAGGGTCCGGCTGGCATTGGTGACGTCGGTGAGGTGGATGCCGCCGTCGACGCCGCCGGTCAGATTCCAGATCAGCCAGGTCTCCATGGTGCCGAACAGGACATCGCCGCGTTCGGCGCGGGCCCGCAATCCGGGGACGGAGTCGAGCAGCCAGCGCAGCTTGGGCGCGGAGAAGTAGGTGCCCAGCGGCAGCCCGCTCAGCTCGGGCACGCGGTGGGCGTCGGGCCGATCGCTCAGCGATCGCACCAGATCCGCGGTGCGGACGTCCTGCCACACGATGGCCTTGCCCACCGGATGCCCGGTGTAGCGGTCCCAGACGACGCTGGTCTCGCGCTGATTGGTAATGCCGAGCGCGACAATCTGCTCGCGGGCGATGCTCGCATCGCGCAGGGCGCGGGGAATGATGCGATCGACATTGCGCCAGATCTCCATCGCGTCCTGTTCGGCCCAGCCTGGCTTGGGAAAGTAGTGCTGGTGTTCGCGCTGCGCCACCGAAACCAGCCGACCGGCTGGGTCGAACACTATGCAGCGGGTCGAGGTCGTTCCCTGATCGATGGCCATCACATAGCGCTGCGTCATTGGGCGCGCCTTTCTGCGGGTAGAGCGAATCGGGGCCCTCGCGCCCCGGGATTACTTGTTCTCGACCAGATCTCGCGACACCGCGCGGGCGGCGTGACGCACGTAGCCGAGCAGTGCCGGGTCCGGTCCCCGGCCGGTCGGGAAGATCCGTTCGGCGGCGCCGGAGATGCCGATCGCACCGACCACCAGGCCGCCGTGCGAGCGGATCGAGGCGGCGATGCTCGCCTCGCCGGGCTCGAGCTCGCCGTACTCGCCGGCCCACGCGTTGTCCCTGACATCCGCCAGCGATTTGGCGAGCAGCGCCGGTTGGATCACGGTGCGGCGGGTGAGCGACTCGAGCTTCCCGGCGCGGATGCGGGCCGCCAGATCACTGTCGTAGGCGAGCAGGATCTTGCCGAGCGCGGTGGCGTGCAGCGGCAGCAGCGCGCCCACATCGAGGGTCTGCGGGGTGTCGTCCGGCCGGAAGACATGGTGCGCCACGAGAACACGGTCCTGGGATGCCACACCGATCCGGACGGCCTCACCGCTGCGCGCGGCGAGAGCGTCGGCCCAGTTGATCGCCCGGGAACGCAGTTCATTGGCGTCCAGGTGACCGGCGCCCAAGTACCGCAGTGCCGTACCGAGCCGGTACTTCCCGCCGCCGCGATCCTGTTCGACGAAGCCGATGGCCTGCAGCGTCCGCAGGATGCCGTGCGCGGTCCCCTTGGCGAGCTCGAGCGAGCTGGCGATATCACCAACACCCAGACCGCCTGAACTGCGGGCGAGCAATTGCAGCATCGCGCCCGCACGCTCGATCGATTGCACCGGGCCCGGCATAGCGGACAACGTATTCCATCGAACGCGGTCCGACAATGTCGAACGCCGAACCGCCGTTGACCCACGGTCGGCGCCCCATCATGACCTGCGCCTTCTTCAATGTGATCTAGATCATAGCGCCTTTCGGCAGCGTAACGCGCAGATTAGGCGGAATCGAGCGTTCGGCATTGTCGAACCGACCGGATTGAATGTGTGCCACGTCACCGTAGAGTTCTGCGCACTTTCGGGGTCCGGGCAACGTGGTCCGGGACCACCCCACGGACGATTGGAGCAATCGTGGGTCTCGCAGAGGTTTTCGTCAGCGAGGTGTTCGGCACGGGAGTGCTGATACTGCTCGGCGGCGGAGTCGTGGCCAATGTCCTGCTGGCGAAGTCCAAGGGCGCCGACGGCGGCTGGCTGCTGATCAATTTCGGATGGGGATTCGCCGTGATGGCGGGCGTCTACGTCGCCTTCAAGTCCGGCGCGCACCTCAATCCCGCGGTGACACTGGGGATTCTGAGCAGCGGGGCCCAGGAGTACGCCCCGGGCGTCGCCATCTCGTTCGGATCGACGGTGGCCTATGTGGCCGGGCAGCTCCTCGGCGCGTTCCTCGGCGCCTGTCTGGTATTCGTGGCGTACAAGCAGCATTTCGACGCCGAGACCGACGAGGGCAAGAAGCTGGCCGTCTTCTCGACCGGCCCGGCCATCCGCAGCTACAGCTGGAATCTCGCCACCGAAGCGATCGGCACCTTCATCCTGGTGCTGGTGGTCCTCTCGTTCGGGAAGACGCCCTCCGGTCTCGGCCCACTCGCGGTCGCGCTGCTGGTGGTCGGTATCGGCGCCTCGCTCGGCGGCCCGACGGGCTACGCCATCAACCCGGCCCGCGACCTCGGCCCGCGCATCGCGCACGCGGTACTGCCGCTGCGGCGCACCGCCCCGGAACCGGTCCACGCGCACTCCGCGAGCCTGGGCGCGGCCGCCCGACCGGCGCCCGAACCCGCGGCCGGATCCAGTGACTGGGCCTACTCCTGGGTCCCGGTCGTCGGCCCGCTGATCGGCGGCGTGCTGGCCGGGCTCGTCTCGCAGCTCATCTTCTGATCGAATCACGCGCAGCACCAAACAGTTTCGCCGAAGGAGAAATCCCCATGTCACGATACGTCGCAGCGATCGACCAGGGCACCACCTCGACCCGCGCCATGATCTTCGACCACGCAGGCACGGTCATCGCCGTCGACCAGCGCGAGCACAGCCAGATCTTCCCGCGCGCGGGCTGGGTGGAACACGATCCGGCCGAGGTCTGGGAGAACACCCGCGCGGTGGTCGCGGGCGCACTGGCCAAGGGTGATCTCACCGCCGCCGATATCGCCGCGGTCGGCATCACCAACCAGCGCGAGACCACCGTGGTCTGGGATCGCGCCACCGGGGAACCGGTCTACAACGCGATCGTGTGGCAGGATACCCGCACCGACCGCATCGCCGAGGAGCTGGGCCAGCTCGGTGGCGGACAGGAACGGTACCGGGAAAAGACCGGATTGCCGCTGGCGACGTACTTCTCCGGACCGAAGATCAAGTGGATTCTGGACAATGTCGACGGCGCCCGGGAGCGCGCGGAGGCGGGCGAACTGGCCTTCGGCAATATGGACACCTGGATCCTGTGGAATATGACCGGCGGCACGGACGGCGGCGTGCACGCCACCGATCCGACCAATGCCTCGCGCACGCTGCTGATGGATCTGGAGACGCTGCAATGGGATTCGGAGATCGCGGCGGAGATGGGCGTGCCGTTGTCACTGCTCCCCGAAATCCGTTCGTCCTCCGAGGTGTACGGCACGGTGCGCGCCCGCGGCGCGCTGGCCGGCGTGCCCATCGCCGGCATTCTCGGCGACCAGCAGGCCGCCACCTTCGGCCAGGCCTGCCTGACGCCCGGCGAAGCCAAGAACACCTACGGCACCGGTAATTTCGTGCTGCTCAATACCGGGAACGACAAGGTGCTCTCCAACAACGGCCTGCTGACCACGGTCTGCTACCAGCTCGGCGACGCCAAGCCGGTGTACGCGCTGGAGGGGGCCATCGCGGTGACCGGTTCGCTGGTGCAGTGGCTGCGCGACAACCTCGGCATGATCGGTTCGGCGGCCGAGATCGAGGAGCACGCGCGGACCGTCGAGGACAATGGCGGCGCGTACTTCGTGCCCGCCTTCTCCGGCCTGTTCGCGCCCTACTGGCGCTCCGATGCCCGCGGCGCGATCGTCGGGCTGACGCGCTTCGTCAGCAAGGGCCATCTCGCGCGGGCTGTCCTGGAGGCCACCGCCTTCCAGACCCGCGAGGTCATCGACGCCATGAACGCCGACTCCGGTGTCGCGCTCACCTCGCTCAAGGTGGACGGCGGCATGGTCGTCAACGAACTGCTCATGCAGTTCCAGGCCGACATCCTGGGAGTCGAGGTCATTCGCCCGGTCGTCGCGGAGACCACCGCGCTCGGCGCGGCCTACGCCGCCGGTCTCGCCGTCGGATTCTGGGAGAGCGAGGACGCCATCCGGACGAACTGGGCCGAGGACAAGCGCTGGCACCCCGCCCTGGACGAGACCCGCCGGGAAGCCGAGTACCGCAACTGGAAGAAAGCTGTCACCAAGACCTTCGATTGGGTCGAGGACTGACCTTCCGCCCCTGAATCCACCCGGCTACCAAGGAGAAACTGCAACGCCCGCCCCACGTCTCGGCCCGGACTATCGCACGTCCGCGTTGCGGAAGCTCGCCGACGCCGCCCGGCTGGCCGCCGGAAAGCCGTCCCCGGCCTGAGCAACGGACGAGGATGCGTCCGGCACATACGAAAACGGCCCGGAACCTACTGGTTCCGGGCCGTTTTCCCTAGTAGCGGGGACAGGATTTGAACCTGCGACCTCTGGGTTATGAGCCCAGCGAGCTACCGAGCTGCTCCACCCCGCGTCGGTGGGTACTACGCTACCCAGTACTTGGGGGTAGTACCTAATCCGCTGGCGGGAGGGGGTTTTGCGGTGGTGAAGGTGGGGTCGGCGGCTGTCGCCGAGTAGGGCCGGGGCGGCGCGCCAGGCGCGGGCCAGGCCGAATTCGGCGACGCCGCGGATCAGGTCGCGGAAGGTCGCGTCGGTGGCGCCGTCGGTTCGGGCCAGTTCCGCGCGCAGGCGCAGGGCATCGAGGGTGCGTTGAGGCAGAACGCGGCCGAAAGTGCTCATCGGGCGGGACTTCTTGCCGACCGGATAGCGGACGCGGGGCCTGCGGGCGGTCACCGCGTGCAGGATGGCCTGGGCGACCACGTCCGGGCTGGAACCGGCCCGCTCCTCACGCAGCGAGGCGGCGCGGCCGCGTCCGTCGAATGACCGATCGCCTCCCCGCCGCGCGAGCTGCCGTCCCACCTCGCGACCCTGACCGAGGACATCGACGCGTCGGAGACCACCGTGTTCCGCGCGGTCCTGCGCCCGCCGGGTGAAGGCGACGAGCTGCTCGCAGCCCGGGGCATCCGACCGGCGCGCTTCGACGTCGTCGTGCTGATCCGCACCGAATCCGTCGACGCCGCACTGGCGGTGCGGGACAGCCCCGCCTATCGGAAGCTGGCCGAGACGCTGGGCACGCAGGCCCGCCGCACCCACGAGATCGTGGCGCGCAACGCCGGCCGACTCGGCGACGTGGACCACGGCCGAGACGACCGCTTCCTGGTCAATTACTTCTACGCCGACGACCGCGAAACCCTGCTACAGGTGTGGCAGTACACCGCCGGTTGGTTCCAGGCGAAGACCGCGCTGCCCAACTCGGCGCTGATGCAGCCGCTGGAGCACGAGCCGGCCGACTACGGACTGATCAACCATGCCAGCTGGCCGCACTGGCGGACCTTCCTGCCCAGCCTGATCTTCCGGCCGACCTTCCGCAGTTTTCGTGCTGGCCAGTTTCAAGCCAATGGCATTGCCGCGCAACCGATCATCTACCGCAAGGTGTGACGTCCTCAGCTCAGCTCCGGGAACCTGCTCAACTCGGCGCGCGAGGAGACCCCCAACTTGGGAAACGCCTTGTACAGGTGGGAAGCGACGGTGCGGGGCGGGCGAGCCGATCGCGGGAGCGCGCCAGATCACCCACCCGGACCGCGGCCTCGACGTAATCCGGCCAGGAGTACCGCCACCCGCCCGTACCGCATCACTCTCCAAAACAGTTGGCCGCCAAGTGGATAACGGAATGTATCACCGGTCGTCGCGGCGTGCCGGACGGTGCGCGGCTCGGCGGCGGGTCAGCGGGTGGCGGGCGTGAGTTCGCGGACCACGTTCGCGCTCAGGAAGTCCGGCGCCTTGATCACGTACCGGAGCATGAAGCGAATGAAGGCGGGCATGTCGGCGGCCGTGGGATCGCGGTAGACGTGCGGATTGTCGACCTCGTAGGTGCGCCGCCGCGTCTCGAGCTGGAAGTGTCCGGCCGCGAGCACATTTCGCACCCAATCGGATTCGGGACCGTAGGTCAGCGCGATCACGAAGCCACCGTCGCGGAGGAACGCCCACAGCGGAGTGCGGAAGACCTTGCCGGATTTGCGTCCGCGATGCACCACCACCGCCCATCCGGGCGCCCACGGCGCGATGAACTTGGTGATGCGATTGAGCCCGGCCTTGTTGACGCGAGCAACCCAGCGTGGAGCAGGCATCTCAGAAACTCCTCACTTGTGGAATTATACGCCCCAGACTACCGCCGCCACACGCCAGAAGTCAACGCTTGTAGAATTCCTGACACCATGCCACCGATCGGACGCAGACCAGGAAAAACCGATACCCGCGAGGTGCTGCTGGCCACGGCCCGCCGCCGCTTCGCCGCCACCGGCTACGAACGGACCAGCGTGCGTGAGATCGCGGCCGAGGCGGGCGTCGACCCGGGCCTGATCCGTCATTATTTCGGCAGCAAGGCCGAACTCTTCCGCGCCACCATGGGCTGGCCCTTCGAGCCCGCTGACATCGCCGCCCGCATTACCGACGGCGACCCGGAACAACTCGGCGAACGCCTGACCCGCGTCTTCTTCGAGATCTGGGACGAGCCCGACACCCGGGCTCCACTGTTGGCCATCCTGCGCGGAGCCGCCACCCACGACGAGTCCGCGACACTCGTCCGCCAGTTCATCCAGGGTCGCGTCTACTCCGAAATCGCCTCCGCCCTACCGTTTCCCGACGCGGAACTGCGCATCGACCTGGCCATGGCGCACCTCGTGGGCGTCGCCTACCTCCGCTACATCCTGCGGGTGGAACCGGTGGCCTCCGAACCCCGCGACAGCCTCGTCGCCCGCATCGCACCCGCAGTCTCGCTGCACCTCGGCGACGACCCGAGTACCGACACTCCCGCCTGAGGGCGACGGCCGCCGACCAGCGGTCCGAGACGCACCCGCTCGACTTCCCCGGAGTGGAAAGCTTCGTCCAACTCCTGTGACACACTCAATAACGTACCGCCGCTTAGCGGCACGATATTTAGGGAAGTTATCTCGGGTTGTCGCCGCCGAAGACGGCGACCCGTGACACACGTCGTGCCACCGCCGTGACGAATACGCGCCGTCGGGTATCTGCCTCGGGTACCCGGAGACGCGCTGAAAGGGTCTTGATGTCTGCGAACACAATAGGTTTCGCGTTACTCCTCATCGGAGTGATGATGTTGGTTTCCAAGGTCATCCGTGTGAAATGGCGATTGGCGCAGAAGCTGTTCATTCCGAGTTCGATCATCGGCGGTGTGCTCGCGCTGCTGATCGGCCCCGATGTGCTCGGTCGGATCGCTTCGGCGGTCGGATTCGACGGGTTCGCCGACGCGGGCCTGTTCACCACGGAGATCCTCGACGTCTGGAGCAGCCTGCCGGGGCTGCTCATCTCACTGGTATTCGCCGGGCTGTTCATGGGACACCGCCTGCCGTCGCCGAAGGAGGCCCTGAACATCGCCGGGCCGCAGATCTCCTTCGGTATGACCATCGCCAGCGGCCAGTACGTCGTCGGCCTGCTGTTGGCGATACTCGTGCTGGTCCCGCTGTTCGATGTGCCGGTCTGGACCGGCGCGCTGATCGAGATCGGCTTCGAGGGTGGACACGGCACCGCCGCCGGAATGGCGGACACCTTCGCCGAATTCGGATTCGCGGAGGCGCAGGACCTCGCCCTCGGTCTGGCCACCGTCGGCATCCTGTCCGGTGTCATCGTGGGTATCGCCCTGATCAATTGGGGTGTGCGCCGCAACAAGACCCAGATCCTCCGCAGTGACGCCTCGCCCTCGGTGGCCGAGCAGGCCGGGCTCGTGGAGAAGGAGCGCCGTCGCGCCGCGGGCACCCTGACGGTGCAGCCGTCGTCCATCGAAACGCTCACCCTGCACTTCGGCCTGCTGGCGCTGGGCGTGCTGATCGGCTGGCTGCTGCTCACCGGCATCCAGTGGGTCGAATCGAAGCTGTGGGCCGACAGCTTCGAGCTGTTCGCCTATGTCCCGCTGTTCCCGATCGCCATGGTCGGCGGCATCATCGTCCAGCTGGCCATCCAGGCCTTCGACCGCGACGAAATCGTCGATCAGCAGCTGATCGAACGGTTGCAGGGCTTCTCGCTCGACGTCCTGGTGATCGCGGCCCTGGGAACGCTGTCGCTGTCGGCCATCGCGTCGAATATCGGGCCGTTCCTGCTGCTGGCCGGTGCGGGTCTGGCCTGGACGGTGGGCGCCTTCATCTTCCTGGCGCCGCGAATGCTGCCGAACTTCTGGTTCGAACGCGGCATCGCCGACACCGGCCAGGCGCTGGGCGTCACCTCCACCGGGCTCATCCTGCTCCGCGTGGTCGACCCCAACCTGGAGACACCCGCCTACTCCGCCTTCGGTTACAAGCAGCTCCTGCTGGAACCGTTCTTCGGCGGCGGTCTGGTCACGGCCGGGGTCATTCCGATCATCGCCAACTTCGGCGTCGGCTGGGTGCTCGGCTCGATGCTGGTGCTGCTCGTGGCATCGCTGACGGTCGGCATGCTGTACTTCGGGCGGCAGCGAACGCCCGCGCCGCCGGTGGCCAAGGATCAGGTCACGACCGGCTGATTCGGTACACGACAGGGCGCTGAGACGGATTACCCGCTCAGCGCCCTCGTCGTATGCCCGGTGCTCACCTCGTATGCGCGGTGCCGAGGTATCGCACTCGGCGGGGCGGCCGGCTAGCGGTGGGGTGCGCGTAGGACTTTGCGCCCGAGCAGGCTGCAGACCTCGAGCGCCACGGCGATATCGAGTTTGCTGTGCGGTGTGCCGCCGTCCTGGATCATGTCCAGCGCCTTGGTGATTCGATACTTGACCGTGTTGCGGTGCAGGATCATCCGCTGCGCGGTGTGCAGATGGCTTTCCCCGGTCGCGTAGTAGGTGCGCAGCGTGTCCCGGAGGGGTGCGGCCTGTTCGGTATCGTTGGCGAGTTCCCCGAGCACCTCCCGTACCCAGGCCCGGGTCGCGTCCAGGTTCTGAGCCAGCAGCGACACCACCGCCACGCCCGGATCACCGAAGCTCATGGACCGGCGACTGGGCGGCGCGTCCGGGACGGTGGCCACGAAATAGGTGGCCTCGGCCTGCTGATGGGAGCGCCGGAATCCGCACAGCCCCCGACCGGGCAACCCGGCGGCCAGCCGGATCCCGGTCGGCAGCCCACCCGCCGCCACCGACTCGGGGATATCGACAGCCGGGCGATGATCCCCGAACGGCAGCCATGCCCACACCAAGCGCCGGTCGACCGCGGTCACCAATGGCGGCCCATCGGTCTGGAGGTCACGCGCGAGCGCCCGTGCGCCCGCACCGAGCACATTCAGAACGGTCGACTCGTCACCGCCTGTGTACCAGAGGAACACCGCCACGTGGGTTCGGTCCAGACGGTAACCCGTGGCGTCCTCGAAAGCGGCCTGGTCGGGAGTCGTCGTGGACAGCAGCACCTGAACCGTAGAGGAATTCACGGTGCCGCGGGCATTTATCCACCGAATGCGTTCGGCCTCATAGGTTTCGAAAACGTACGAGGTGATCCAGTCGGCGTAGGCGTAGATTCTGTCGTTGAGCAGCTTGACCACGGCCAGCGCCAATTCGACCGGCAGCTTCCGGCGCTCCACCTCTTCATGGAGCGTGCGCATGATCGAATTCTGTCCCATATGGTACGAACGCACCAGAAGGTTGGACGGGATCTCCCGCTGCGCCGCCCGGCGCGCGGACTCGACCGCGGCCACCGGTGGTTGCATATGCTCGAGCGGAATGTTGTTGGCCAAGATCTCGATCATGGTCGAAACATTCGAATGGATTGCGGCGACCCGCATTTTCTCCATTCGCGGATCGGCCCGCGTGAAGTCGTTCTCGTTGAGTATTCGGATGGTCATCTCCTCGACCAACTCCGATTCCCGCGCCCGCAACGCCGTCCCGATCTCCTCGATCACACTGGCTACCAGAGCCGGTGACGGCTCGGACGATACGGCGGCTCGATGTTCGGGTGGGAGCGCGGAAACAGTCATCGAGCTGGACCTCTCAACAAGATCGTGCGCGGAACGCGGCCGCTACGGCACCCGAGCCCCGAACGTCGCGAATCCCGAGCACACCGACACTCCCGTCGGCGGTGCCCAGTTCGGCGATGTGCGGGCCGAGACCAGACTGAGCCGCGATCCCAGCACCATCGCCGCAACGAAATTCATTCCGATCACATCGGCTCGGGCCAACGGCAGCGAGATCCTGCAGTGGTCGGATCCGGTGAGACCCAGGCACCGGATTGTATCGGCCGCCACCTCCCGTAGCCACCCGTGGGAAAACACGCCGCAATCCGGCCCGGCACCGGATCCGAAACACACCAGAGCGGAATCCTCGCTCTTCGGGTCCGGCGGCGCGACCCATCCGACGGGCACCGGACGCGCCAGGACCTCGATCGCCAAGCGCGGAACCCCGGCGATCCGATGTGAAGGACCGGGCACCGGGCGATCATCCAGCACCACCACGGCGTCGGCGGCGACGATCTGTTCTTCGATCAGCGGCTCGTCGCCGTCCGGGTCCAGCGGTGCCGCGATCGCACCCAACCGCCACACGGCCATGAGAGCCACCAGCAACTCCAGCCGATTGGGCAGCACGATCGCTACCGTGGCGCCACGCCGAACGCCCGTAACCGCCAACTGGGCG
Source organism: Nocardia sp. CC213A (assembly GCF_030766805.1). NCBI lineage: Bacteria > Bacillati > Actinomycetota > Actinomycetes > Mycobacteriales > Nocardiaceae > Nocardia > Nocardia sp. CC213A. The sequence continues at coordinate 220,402 of NZ_JASFXA010000002.1, read as the reverse complement.
GCCGCGGAATCGACACGCTCGGCGAATTCGCGATATCCCCAGCGGAGACGATGGTCTTCGAGACTGGGCGCGCCGGGGCCGAATTCGGCCCGATGCCAGACAAAATGATCGACAGCTACAGACACGACCCTCACCCGTTCCGTACTCGACATGTCGAACGCTAACGGCTGACCGCAGCCCGGGGAACGTACCCGGACGCCATAGTCGGCGGGGCGCGTTGTGCACACAGCACAATCGACCGGTAGCGCCGCGCCCGCGCGCTGTGTGGAGGCCGGTCCGCGCGCACGAGGCGGAATGCGGAGCCGGACAGGCCCGATCGAACTACGCCAATCGAATGCCGCGCTGCGCCAGCCAGGACTTCGGATCCACGGCCGAACCGTTCTGCCGCACCTCGAAATGCAGGTGCGGACCGGTGGACCGGCCCTCATTGCCCATCCGGGCGATCTGCTGCCCGGCGCTGACCTGCTGCCCGGGCTGTACGGAGTAGCTGTCGACGTGCCCGTAGATCGTCTCGGTGCCGTCCGCGTGCCGGATCTTCACCCATTGGCCGAATCCGCTGGCCGGTCCGGCGGCTACCACCACTCCGTCGGCCGCGGCGAGAATCGGCGTGCCGATCGCGTTGGCGATATCGACACCGTCATGGTGTTTGCCCCAGCGCGGACCGTATCCGGAGGTGAAGGTGCCCTGGGCGGGGAGCACGAAGCGACCGCTGCCCGCGCCGCCGCCGACACCGGTGTGGGTGGACGGATTCTGTCCGGCGAGGTTGTAGAGGTACTGGTTGGTGAGTTGGTTGATGTGCGCGGCGGTCTGGGCGGAATTGGCTTGCCCGGTGCCGACGATCTGATGGGCGTACTGGAGGGCGCGGGTGAGGATCTGGTGGGCTTTGCGCTGTCCCGCCGGCGTGTAGGTGTCGGGCCCGAGAGTCGCCAACGCGACATTGGTTTCGCGGATGAGGTGCAGGAGTTGGTCGCGGTCGACGGTGTTGGCACCGGCGAGATTGGTGACGTAGTTGGCGAGCCGGTTGTCGAGGTTGGTGAACGCGGTGGCGGCGTGCTTCTGGAACAGGGCGGCGGCGGTGTGCCCGCTGGCTGTCGCACCGGCGCCGCCGGTCTTGCCGGTGGCCGAGTCGAGGCCGGTGGCGGATGCGGCGGCGGCTTCGCGCGCGCCGTAGAGAGCGGCCAGTACCTTCAGGATTCGCAGGGCCCGCTCGGCCTGCGGTGACAATCCGACGGTGACGGGTTCGTCGTCGGCGCCGGTGACCGTGGTGTCGGATATCCCGGTGCCGGTGCCGGAGTCGGTCGTGTGCGGGCTGGCCGCGCTCGCGGTGGGGGATTGCGGTGTGGACAGGGCCTGTGACAGGGCGGGTAGCAGCTGCGCCAACGCGTCCTCGATACCGGACCGATCGGCATCGGCCGCATCGCTGTCGGCATCGCTATCGGCCTCGCTGTCGCGGTCGAGCCCCGGGCTCGACCGCTCGCGGGGCACGCCGAGCCCCTCGGGGAGCGGCGTCCCGGCTACCGACACCGCGGTATCCGGTCCGGTCACCGCGGCCACGGGGACGATCGCACCGGGCTGCGCCACAACCGCGTTCGGGAGCGACGCCGGACCAGCCACCGGCGTCACCGCCGACGGTGCTGCGGCCGAAGTGCCCGGGCTCGGCCCGGACGTCGACGCGGGCGCGGTGGGTGCCGAGGCGGGCGCGGTGGTTCCTCCGGGATGATTTCGCCTGGGCGTCCACGGTGTCGCCGATATCTGTCCCGCACCGTCGTCCTCGTCGAACCCCACCGACAGTGCGGAGTCCGGCTCATCCGCGGTCTCGTCGACGAGCTCGGCACCGGCCCCCGGTTCGGCCACGGTCATCACTCCCCCGCCCCGTCCGACGCCACCGCCCACACGGCCATCCGATGCCTCCTCGACCCGCTCGGGGAACCGTCCGACAACCATCCTGACCACCCGCGCCGCCACACGAACCGCCACCACTGGGAATACCAGGCCGACCTGGCCGGAGCGGGTTCGCATGACAGGGCCGAACCTCTGCCCTACCGACCGAGATCGCGGTCGAGTCCTGTTCGCACGAAGGCGTTTTCGCTACCCCGTGAATCCGAACCGATGGATACGGGGGAATTCCGACAGCCGTCGCGGCGCGGCGCGGTCGCGGCCTGCGGCCGCCTTCAGTAGTCCCACGGACCCGGTCCCTCATCGGGGTGTCCGTGGCCGAGGACCGAAATCCGGTGTGCCGTGTGGTCGGCCAATGCGCGATTCCGCCCGGTGGGCGCGTCGTAGTACCGCGCGACCGCCGCGCTGTGCGCCTCGGCCGCCTCGGTACCGATGACATGCCGGGTCGCGGCACCGACCGATCGCCACCGGTCCGCCGGGATGACGGTGCGCAGCGCCCCCGGGGTGTCCCAGTGTCGGCGTACGAGATCGACGAATGCCGAGTCGACCTCCGCGTCGATTCGCGGCCCCGGCGCATCCCGGGCGAGCTTGCGCGCCGCGACCTGGGCCCGCGCGGCGAAGGCCAGATGCTCACGCAGGTCCCGCTCCGGTCCGACCGGATGGTTGTGCACCGATTCCCAGGCGGCCAGGGCCTGTCGCACCCGGTTCGGCAGATAGGTGTTCTGCGACATCGACGCGTTCTGCACGGCGATGGCGCGGTCCGCGTGCAACGCGTCGTCCGGACGGACTCCGATGGTGGCGAGCGCGCCGTTGAGTTCCGCCTTGGGGATTCCGGAATCCATGAGCGAGTCGATGACCTCGGCGACGGCCAGCGGCGTGTCCACACCGCCGTGCTTCTCGGCGCGATAGCGCGCCGCGCGCTCCCAGGAGTCGCGGTTCGCCTTCGCCCATCGCTGCCGGTGCAACGACAGCGAGCTGTACTCCGCGAAGTCGAGCGCCGTGCTCCGACGTCTGCGCGCGTAGGGCGACAACGGATTCCGTGTCTTGCCCAACAGCCACGCGGTGGCGGGTGATTTGTTGACCGTGGACACGGCGGCCAGCCCGACGAGCAGCCCCGCTCCCGATGACAGCGAGTTCGCCGCGCGCACCGTGCCCATGCCGAGAGCCACCGGGTCGGACGATCCCGCACCGGCCGGGGCGCCGCCCTGCGCCGTCAGCGCGACCCGATTCGCTATCCACGCGGCGCCGCGATCCAGGCCCCGCTTCAATCTCCGCAGTTGCCAGATCGCCACGATCTCGACGACCCCGCCGATGGTGAGGACGGCCAGCACCTGGTCCCCGGCCAGTCGGAACAGATTCCCGAGAAACAGCACGTAGACGCCGAGGAAAACGGTGTAGACGACCATGCGCGCGGCGGCCATTCCGATATCGACGATATTGCGAACGAGGAAGGTCTGCGTCGGCCCGTAGACGAATCCTCCGGCCGCGAAGCCGAAGATCGCCATGAACCCCTGATACACCGCGTCCAGCGCGGACCGGATGATCTGCAAGCCCAGATAGGCCGCGAACGCCAGGAGCGACGAGCCGAAGACGAGCAGCGACAATCCGGTACCCAGCTGGGCCGCTCCGGGATTCTCGATGGCCGCGTGCGCGGTGGTATCCCCGCAGTCCCGGAGCCCGTCGGCGACTTCGGACATCTCACCGGACCGGATTCCGGCGGACCAGGCCGCTCGGCAGCTGTAGCGCTCGTCCACGACGTGCCCGAAGTTCCACACCTGCACCGGCCGCCGCGCGAAGTTGTCCGCCAGGTCGCCCTGCACCGCCGCCACCAGCCCGCTCGGTTGCGGGTTGCCGTCGCCGTTGAGCCCCGCCGCCACCGACAGCCCGATATCGCGCCCGTGTACCAGCAGTCCGTCGGAGGACAGCACAGCCGCGAGCGGTTCGGCGAGAAAGAGCGGGCCGAGCACGGCGACGGCGAGCATGGCGACCGTCTGCGCGGTGGCCCTGGCTCGATACCCGCGCACGAGCAGCCAAGCCACCACGACCGCCCCGACCGTGGCGGCGGTGAGCAGCACGATCGGAGTCGCCAGCTGTGCGGCCACACCATCCGCGACACCGATCAGTGCGTCGGCGAAAAGATCGAGCCACCGAAAACTGAGGACATATCCGATAAGCCAGATCGCCGTGGTGACGATCACCATGTAACCGGCGAATTCCAGCGTGATCAACAGGGCCCACATCCCGCCACCGGGATTGAGCAACGATCCGTGATCGGTGGCGAAATGGTACTCCGACAGCGGCACACCGGAAGTGTCCCGGATATCCATCCAGCCGAGTCCGCTGTTCACCCAGGCGCTCGGTCTCGCAGTGCCCGGTTGTGCGGTCGCGACAGTACCCAACGCGCCCGGGACCAGCACCAACAAGACGAAGCAGGATGTTATCCATGCTGCGCGACGCCGCGATGGCTTTTCCCGAACCCATCGCCGAATGTCCGGCGCAATGTACACGCGGATAACGTACCGACGGACAGCGATCGATTACAGGATCGCCCCTTCGTCGATCAGACGAACAATCAGTGAATTCGCAGCAAGGAATTCAACCGTTATTCACGGTTCGTATGTCTTGTCGCGTTCACCCGTCAGGAGCCTCCCATGTCGAGCACCCGCTTGACCCGGACGTCGTCGGCGCGCGGGAGCCCCTGCCGTACGTAGCCACCGGCCGACGGATCGCCGGTGACGACCTGACCGTCGCCCACGACGACGCCGACCCGAGTCGGCGCGTTGCCCCGGTACTCCCAGAACACCAGATCGCCCGCCGAGGCAGCGGACGGATCGACGCGCTGCCCGCACACCCCCTGTCCGGCGATCGTGGTCGGCAGCACCGGTGCGCAGCCGTGCCGGTCGGCGGTCGGGGTGGGCGCTGCCACCAACACACACGTACCGGTGGTGGTGGCGGCCAACTCGGCCGAGTAGACGACGGACCGGGACAGATCCGCCGGCCCGGACGCACCGTCGGCCCCCTCTCCCCACCGCCTTCCCTCCTGTGTCATCGCGAGCTGCCCGGCGCATGCCCCGGCGGGGCCGGTGTTGGGTGTCCGCAGAGCGGGGAGCTGATAGGGGGCCGAGCGCATGGCCTCGACGCAGTCGCGCTGCCACTGGGAGACTTCGGTCTCGTCGGGGTCCAGGGTGATGGCGGCGTACGGATTGGTCGAAGGCGGTGCGGTGAGGGCGGCTGCGCCGGTCGGGGGCACGGTGGATGTCACCGGAGTCTCGGTGAGCGAGGGGTCCGGCCCCAGCGCGGTATCGCACTGATAGTGCAGGTCCGCCGAGGCCGATTGGCCAGCCGTTCCGATCACGAGACTCAGCAAGACCAGGACCCCGGCGATCATCAGGCCGAACAGGATCATCACCAGGATCGGAAAGGGAACCATAGCGACGAGGAACGTGAGTCGGCGCCTGTCGGTCGATGCCATGTCACGAATCCCACGGATCGAGACCGGCATCCGGATCCAAGTGGTCCAGATTGGAGATGCGCCGGGCGATCTGGTCGACCGCCACCCGATTCTCCTCGACGGGGTTGTTGTAATAGCGCAGGACGGCGTCCCGGTGCTGGTTCGCCAGCTCGGACCCGATGTGATGGCGAGTGTTCGCGCCGACCTGGTTCCACCGGGCCGGCGAGATGGCCGCCTGCAGGGCAGCCGCCGAATCCCAGTTCGCCCGTACGTCGTTCACGAATGCCCAGTCGATATCGGATTGGCCGCCGATGAAGTGCGGTACCCGCGAATGCCTGGCGAAGTTGGTCGCGGCGACATGGGCCTGCGCCACGAACGCCCGGTGTTCGCGCAGGCTCCGCCCCGGTTCGATCGGGTGGTTGTTCACCGACTCCCACGCCGCCAATGCCTTCTGCAACGGTGCGAATCCGTACGGGTTCTGCGACTTCGACGCGTTCATGACCGCGACGGCCCGGTCGACGTGCAGAGCGTCCATCGGATCCACGGCCTTGCCGTTGAAGCGGAGTTCGGCCAGCGCGCCGTTGAGCTCCGCCTTGGGAATGCCGGAGTCGTACAGGCCGTCGATGATGTTGGCCACCTTCAGCGGATCATCCACGCCGCCCGCCTTCTGCGCGCGTCGCTCCGCCGCCCGCAGCCACGATTCCCGGTTGTGCAGCAACCATTTCTGCCGGTGCAGCAGCCATGGCGTGTATTCCATCCGGGCGAGCTCGGCGCGCTGGCGCTGGCGGGCGTACGGCGCCAGCGGATTCAGGGTGCGGCCGAACAGCCACTCGGTCGCCGGCGAGCCGCTGATCGTCGACAGCGCCGCGAAACCGGCCAAGGCACCCAGCCCACCGCCCGCCGCACCCGCCGCGACAGCCTCGCCCATGCCCAGTGCCCGGCCGCCGCCACCGCCGCCGCCCCCTCCCCCGGAGCCCTGGCCGATCTGGCCCTGGGTCGCGAGCGCGAAGCGGTTCGCCACCCAGTCGTTGCCCTTGCGGAGATTCTTGCTCAACCGGCGCAGCTGGCTGAAGGCCACGAGTTCGACGATCGCACCGATCACGAACACCGCCATCACCTGTCCCCTGGCCTGATCGAACACATTGGCCAGGAACAGCACATAGACACCGAGAAAGATGGTGAACACGGCCATCTGCGCCGCCGCCATCACGGAGTGGACGAGATTCCGGATCAGAAAGGTCTGCGTCGGGCCGTACACGAATCCGCCTGCGGCGAACCCGAAGATGGCCATGAATCCGTGATAGATGGTGTCGAGCGCCGACTTCATCACCTTGAGGCCCAGGTACACCGCGAACAACAGCAGGACGGTCCCGCAGATCAGCAGCAGCAGTCCGGTGCCGATCTGCCCGGCGCTCGGATTGTCCGCCGCCGCACGGGCATAGGTGTCGTTGCACGCCTCCAGCCCCTCCTTCACCTGCCCCGAGTCACCGGCACGCATCCCCGAAGTCCATTGCGCGCGACAGGACATCCGATCGTCGATCACATGCCCGAAGTTCCACACCTGGAGCGGCTTCCGGGCGAAGCTGTCGGCGAGGTCCCCCTGCATCGTCTGCACCAGGACGCCCGGATTCGGGTTGAGGTGGCCGTTCAGTCCCGCCGCCACCGAGATGCCGATGTCGCGGCCCTTGGCGAGCAGACCGTCGGAGGCCAGCACATCCGCCAGCGGCTCCGCGAGGAACAGCGGCCCGAACACGCCCACCGCCAGCATCGTCACCACCTGCATCGTCGCCTTGGCGTGGTAGCCGCGGACGATGAAGTAACCGACGAAGAACGCACCGATGGTCGCCGCGGTGACCAGTAGGATGGGGGTCGCGATCTGGCCGGTCAGGGCGTCGGCCACGCCGGTCAGCGCCTGGGCGAACATATCGAGCCAGCCGAAGCTCAGCGCGAAGCCGATCAGCCAGATGGCGGTCGTGACCAGCACCATGTAGCCCGCGAACTCGAGCTCCAGAACCAGCGCCAGTGCGGTCTTGCCCGGTTCGAGCACGCTGCCGTGATCGGTGACGAAACGGTAGTCCGAGAGCAGAACACCATCCGAGTCACGCACATCCATCCAGCTCAGGCCGCTGTTGGCGGTTCCCTGTGCGAGAGTGCCCGTTTGGGCGACGGCCACCGCGCCGAGCAGGGCGGGCAGCACGAGCGTCACGAAGGCCACGAACAGCGCCCACGCTGTCCGGCGACGCCACGGCGAACCGGCCAGCCAACCGCGGAACCGCCGGGCGACCGCGCGGGGTCGCCAGCGCTCACTATCCCAGAAGGCCAACTCCCAGGCCATATCCCGACGCCGGCCGGTACTCATCGCGCGTCCCGGCGCTCCAGCGACGCGGACTGGCGCTCCAGCGACGCGGACTGGCCGGACACCGTCGGCGTGCTGGTGATGGCCTCGGCCCGGTCGCCGCGGGCGGGACCGAGGATCTTGCCCCGGCCGATCCGGCTCAGCGCGTCGCGCATGAACATCTCACCGCGCCGTTCCGGGGGAACCTGCCGACCCTGGCCGACCGGCGGAGACGTCTCCTCCCGCAGGATCTGCAACAGGTACGGCGCTTCGTCGAGGTCGACGCCGAGCCATTCCAGGCTGTTGCGGGCCAGCGTCTCGTCCCGTTGCCGGAAGACGAAGCGGTTCGGGATCAGATTGTGCGCCGCGCCCTGGAAGTCGGTGGCGGGGTCGTGCGAGGCCAACCCGATGGCGGCCAGATGTTTACGCCCGTCGCGGCTGAAGTCCGAGGTGACCGCGGCGCCCACCTGCGTCTGGGTGAAGTGGTGAGCTTCGTCCCCGACCAGCAGGCCGAATCTGCCGTTGTCGGTCAGGAACGCCTCCCGCGCGGCGACCCCGACGAGTTCGTAGAGCGCGGTACCGAGCCGCTTGGTCAGCGGCAGCCGGTGGTACAGATGCGGTGTGGTGAGCTCCTCGGCGGTGGGCAGCGCCAGGCCGTGGCTGCGCACGACGGTCGCCGCCGCGGTCAGTCGCAACGGTTTCAGTGTCGGATCGAACAGCACCGGGACCCGGTCGACGACGGCGCCGAGCCGAGCCGCCAGATCGGCGTATTCCGGGCCCGAACCCGGCTCGTCCCGCAGCCGGTGCGCGGCCCGCACCAGATCCAGCATGGAGTGGATGCCGTGCTCGGCGCGCCCCTTCTCGGTGAGCATATTGCTGACCACCGCGCCGGCGCTCGCCGTCGGCGACAGGTCGAGCATCGGCAGCAGTGAGTCGAGCGCTCGCTCACCGGCCACCCGGGCGTCGAAGAGCCGCAACGGATCCAGCGACACCGTCGGGGTGGTCAGATCGATCACCACCGCATCGTCGATGGCGGCGGCGAAATGCGCCCACTCCCCCACCTGGCTGCGGTCGATGGCCAGGAACTGACCGCCCATGTCGTGGACGAGCACCGCCATGAGCTTGAGGAAGAACGACTTGCCCGAGCCGAGTTCCCCGGTCACCGCGAACGACGCGGACAGGTCGTGCAGCGCCGCCTCCATGATCCCGAAGTGGATGGGCTCGTATTGCCCGGAGAGCAGGTTGATCCCGATCACCGGGCCGCTGTCGTCACCGATGTCACTGGAGGTGAACGGGACGAAACCCGCCCACATGTCGGAGGGGACGATATGGGCGAAATCCTCGTAGGCCCGGCGCACGGGACTGCCCGGGATGAGCATCGACCACAGGTCCACCTGCGCGCCCACCGGCGCTGTCAGTTCGACCTGAAAACGCTTGTAGCGGCGCTTGAGTGCGTTGACCGCGTCCAGTGTCGCCTCCCGAGTGTGGCCACCCACCGCGATGACGGTCGTGAACGACACCTCCGACTCGCCGCCGTTCACCTCGAAGTGTTGGTTGTACTCGTTGAGCAGCTGTGCCTTCGACATCAAGGTGTTCTGGGCGAAGGAGACCTCGGTGTCGCGCTGTTCCATCTGTTCGCCGAGCCGTCGGAGGCCGAGTTCGTTGTTCTGCAATACCTCGTCGGCGGATCTGGTGGACACCCGCATGCCCCAGTCGACGGTCACGTCGCCGAGACCGTCGAGCATGGCGAGGAATTCGCTGCCCCCCGGAAAAGTCATGCCGCCGTAGGGAAATGAGCGCGGCGTCAGCACCGATTGATAGGACGGGCGGTCCGGGCTGTCCGGCTGTACCACCTTGATCACCGGGGTGAAGGACGGCCGGAACCGCCGGGTGTTGTCGGCCTGCGCGCCCTCATCCAGTGCGGCGGAACGGAATACCGCCGCGGTGGCGTCCTCGAGCACCCCGACCCGGGTGGGTGCGGCCGGGTCCCCGACCGCGCCGCGGGACAGGTAGTGCTCCCACAGCCATTGGAACAGCGCGGCCGGGACCGGGGTCGGCCGGAAGTCGCCGCCGATCCGGGACAGGATCTTGTTCGCCTCTTCGTCGTAGGTGGCCAGTTCGGTCCGCGAGACGGCGGCGACATCGACGGAGCTGTTGCCACGCCACAATCCGGCCAGCGACGATATCCCGGTCGAGGTGGAGCCCACCGGGATGGACAGCAGATAGATCCGGGTCTGCGGCACGATCGCCTGGATGCGCTCGTAGGAGGCGACGACCTCGGCGGCGTAGTCCTCGCACTCGTCGAGGTCGACGCCCTCGACCATCTTCCGCAGCACATCGAGGGTTTCGAGCCGAGCCTGGATGCCGAGCAGCAGCGACCCATTGGGCACATTCGTGATCAGGGCGTGGTGCGCCAGCTTCACGTCGTATTTGTCGCGCGGCGAGCGCAGGCCGTATCCGAGCGGCTCGATGAAGTAGGTCGCCGTGACCAGGCCGGCGTGAGTGAACTGCAGGTTCCCGCGGATCGCCGCGGTCGGCTGGATATCGCGCCCGGATGCCATCATTGTTCGTTCCGAGGTTCATCCCGGGTCGGATCGGCGGTCCGCCCGGCGGCCAGTTCGAGTATTCCGCTCGTCAGCGCGCGGGCCGGCGGCTCCGGTCGCGGTACCCCGTCGAGGTCGGGCAGGATGACGACGACGGAGTCCTCGATGTACACCGAGTAGCGGGCCGAGTCCGGGCTGACCGGCATTCCGGAGGCGGACACCGGTTTCCGGATCAGGATCAGCCGACCGAACCACAGCACCCGGGAGGTCAGCCGCACCCCGGTGTCCGGCACCAGACCGAGTGCGAACACCACGATCACGGTGAGTACCAGGCCGAGGATGAAGACCACCGCGGGATTTCCCGGAATCGACATGGCGGCGATCGAGGTGACGAGCATGAGCGCGACGCCCGCGGCGACCTGCGGCAGCGTATACGGCCCGAAGGGGATCTTCTGCCCGTTCTGTGCCTTGCCGATCACGGTGGGCACGCGCTTGATCGGCGTGAAGACGCGGATGACCTCGGCCATCAGTACCCTCCGACGGGCCGATCGGGAATGACGGTACCGACCTCGGCACGCGAATAGTTGATGAGCGTGGGCAGTACCCAGATCAGGACTCCGGCCAGGATCGCCGAGCCTGCGACGGCCAGGACCTTCCCCGGCGAGAGGCGCTCCTTGACGGCCTCGCTGATCAGCACACCGATACCCACGATCGCGATCAGGATGAGGCCGGCCCAGCGAACGAACAGCAATATGCCGTACAACATATTGGTGAGACTGCTACCCATGGTCGCTCCCGTCAGTTCTGCGTCGCCGGCGGTACGGTGACCGACGGCGACGGCGCGGTGGTCGACGCCGAACTCCGCGGCGTGTTCGGGGCCACGCCGCCGGCTACGACGGTGATCGGATCCGGCAGTGCCGGAATGGAATCGATGGTCTGCACCTGCCACTGCTCCTCGACGCGCACCATCGTCAGCGGGTAGTCCAGCGGCGCCAGGGTGTCGTCGCCGACCGCCGGGGTCACCGTCGCCAGCACGCGCGCGCTCGTTCCGGTGGTTCCGCAGCCGGAGTCCTGAGCCGACACCGAGACCGACTCGAGTTCGGCGAACGGCGCGGGTCGCAGGGCGGTGATATCGGAATCGTGGCTGGTGTACCGGGTCACGTCGCCGGAGCCGGTGAGGAAGACCTCGAGGAAGCCGGCGGCGACGTGGGCGAGCGGCGACTCCTCACCGCAGGGCGATGAGTACACCGTGAGCAGGTCCTGCCCTTCGGCGGGCGGCGCGACCAGCCACGGCCGCGAGAGTGCGCGCAGCCGACCGTGATTCACCGCGACCCCCACGCGGTAGTACTGCGGCATCGGAGCGGCGGAGGTCTGTTTCCCGCCCGCGGTCCTCGTTGCGGTCTCGGGACGGACCGATACCGTCACCGACCAGATCTCGATCGGAGTCGAAGCCCTGGTCCGGCGCACGGATACCACGGCGGGATCGGAGACCTGCCGAGCGGTCGCGGGCAGCCCGATCGACTCGCCGCCCCCGATGAAAGCGGCGATCCGGTCCTGATCCCCGGCCGTCGCACCCAGATAGGCGACCACGAATTCCTGCGCGAAGGATCCGGCCAGTTGGGCATTGCCCACGATCGCCACCGTCGTATCGTCCGACGGACCGGGCGGCGCTTCGGAGAACAGACTCAGGACCGCGTGCCCGCCGCCGAGTACCGCGAGCCCGGCCAGCACCGTGAAGATCACGTTGTCGCGACGGCGTCGGGCGACCATGCGGCGTAACAGCGCATCCCCCGAATCCACCCGTGCGTCCGCTGCTTTCCTCACCTGTCAGAGCGTAATGAGACACCGAAGTCGGAGCCGCGGCGCTGTTCCCACCGCTGGGGAGCTGACTACGACGCCCGATCGAACCGGTCCCGCCTGGAGATGTGCCGGCGCAAGTGGTCGTCGTATCCGAGCGGCTCGGGCAGTCGGCACGGCCCCGCGCGACTGGACGGACTGTCACAGCGATCGTCGGCCAGACGTAATTCACCGATCACGAGCTGGCTGCGGGAGTAGCCGGGATACGGGTAGAGCCGCAACCGCGTCGAGAGATAGTCGCCGGAGTAGCCGAGTGTCCGCACCGTCACCTCGGCGGTCTCCCCGGCTCGGATACCGTCCCGCACCGCGACCAGTCGATCGCGGTCGTCGGGATGAAACACATCCACGGGGCGATACAGGAACTCCCACCGCACCCAGGGCGCCGGATCCGTCAACCAGTGTGAGATCGAGGTGTGCTCGAGTTGTACGACGGCGAGGTGAGTTCCGGCCCGCCGGTGCGCTTCCCGTAGGCCGACCTGTTCCAGCGTGGGCCAGGCCGGCGGCGCCGACTGCTCCCTGATGTCCTCGATCAGCAGCCACGCGCCGCGACCCCGGGGACGAGCCGCGACCCGCCACCGACCCAGCGGTCCCGCGGAACGGCCGGCCAGGGGGCCGATGTCCACGTCGAATTGCAGTTTGTCCTCGGGACCCGGGTCGTACAGGAGATCGAGCACCTCACCGTGGCGATCGAACGCGGCGGCCCGATGGAACAGCTCCGTGACGGACATCGTGGGCACATGTTCGTCGGCCGACACTCCGCGCAGGGTGGTCATCGCACCGGGCTGGTGCACCGTCTGGCTGTCGAGGTCCCAGACCGCGCCCACCGCCGGGGGTGGCGGGGTGACCGCACCGGCGGGACCGATCCACAACTGCACCGCATGCACTCCACCGGTGGGTCCGAGCACCGGCCGAGCCCGAACCAGGTGCTGGCCGGCGGCCGTCGGCACCTCCAGATCGGTCTGCCGCGCCTGCCCGCGGGCGGCTCGGACGACGTCGATGATTCCGCGAGTGGTGATGCTGTCGTACACGGCAGGTGTTCTGGTGAGCACTCGCTGCAGCACGCGGCGCACGCTCGCGAAGGCGCGCTGCTCGCCACCCACGGTCGCGACCGACATAGTGTCGGGAGTCAATGTCTCCACCGTCACCCACGGTATCGCCCGAGCTGATTCCGTCATCGGTTCCTCAGTTGCCTTATCGCTTGCTCTACTGCTGGCTGACCGGTACCGCACCCGTGTGAACCTACCTGATGGCACGATAGCCAGCGGCACGCCGAAAAGAGACGGTTACCAAGCTGAAATATGCCGATCTGAAACATGCATCGCCACCGCATGGCCGCTCACCACCGCAGACGAGCCCACCGCAGCGAAACGACGATTGTCGAGCCCATAGTCTCGGGGGCAACAGCCCGCCGAGCCAGAATGTTCCCGGTTCCACCCGATTCCAGCGGCCGCCAATGCCGTCGAGGCTTCATGAGTTGAACCTAGAACACGTGTCCGACAGCGATCAGCTAAACCGAGGCTTTGAACTCCGAAGATCACACAGCGCAACCCTCCCGCACACCGGTCATGAGCAACGTGACGTCCGACGCCCGGGGTTTGCGGCTCCTTGCCACCGGCTGACACGCAGGTGTAGCGTACCGTATCGTACCGTTATTTAGCGGTACATCGACTAGGTAATCTCAAGCGATCCACAGTCAGGAGCTCACATCATGTCGAGCCATCGGGAAGGCGTGCGTTGACCATGCGGCCCACGCAACGCCGATCAGCCACTACCACGACCTCCGAAACCGAACTGCCCACGCGCACCGCACTTCCCGATTCCGCCGGTGGTGATCCGACGTCGCTGCAGATGGCGTACTTCCGTCAAGTGCGTTCCGGTGCCGCACTTTCCGGCCCCGGCGAATCCGAAAGCATCTTCCGCCGGCACTTGGCCCTCGCCGCGACCCGGACTGCCGGAACCGCCAGCACCCGCGTGTATCACCCGGACGAGCCGAACGGCATCGGACCTGCCGTCCAGGTGGTCAATTCCGATATGCCCCTGCTGGTCGAGTCGCTGGTCTCGACGCTGCGGCGGCTCGGCGCCACCGTCACCGATGTCATCCATCCGATCTTCGAGGTGGTTCGCGATCCGAGCGGACGGCTGCTCTCGCTGGCACCGTACGAGGGCGACAGCACGGCGACGCAGCCCGTCGGCGGGACGACCCGCGAGTCCTGGATACACATCCAGCTGAGCCCCGCGACCGCGAACGGCGTACTGGCGACGATCGCGGCCGTCCTGCCGCCCCTGCTCGCCGACCTGCGCCAGATCGCGGACAGCACCGTCGCCATGCAGCGCAGGCAGTCCTTCCTCGCCGATCAGCTGCACGCGGACGCTCCCCCGTACAGCGGGGCCGACCCGGTGGAGGCGCGCGAGTGCGCGCGGCTGTTGCGCTGGCTCGCCGACGACCGCTTCGTCCTGCTCGGCTACGCCCGATACGCCGTCCCCGAGAGCGCGGACCCCGAAGCTCCCGCCACCATGCGACCGGTCCCGGGCACCGGGCTCGGCATACTCGGCGCCGGATCGGCGACCAAAATCGATGTTCCCACCCCCGGACCGGAACGTGGCCTGCTGCGGCTGGCTCCGGGGGCGATCGAATCAGCGGCGCCGGGCTGGATCAATCCCTATCTCATCGGCATCGCCGAATACGACACCGACGGCCGGGTGGTGGGCGAGCAGCTGTTCGTCGGGACCTTCACCATTTCCGCACTGCACGAGAACATCCTGGACATTCCGGTGATCGAACACCGGGTGCGCCAGGTCGTCGAATGGGCCGGGTTCGAACTCAATTCGTTCTCCGGCCGATCGATGCTGGAGGTGATGCAGTCCTTCCCGCGCGTGGAACTGTTCTCCTCGGACACCCGGCGACTCTTCGATACCACGTCCGCGGTGCTCACCCTCGGTCAACGACGACAGGTCCGGCTGTTTCTGCGGCCCGATCCGCGCGGTAGGACGGTGTCGTGTCTGGTCTATCTGCCGATGGACCGATACAACACGGCCGTGCGCCAGCGGATGCAGCAGATTCTGCTGTCCGAATTCGGCGGCGACCATATCGCCTACTCCGCGCGAGCCACCGAATCCGAGCTCGTCAACATCTATTTCACGGTGCACCGCGGCAAGTACGCGGCACCCGCGGACCTCTCCGAGGCGCGACGGCAGCATCTGCAGGATCTGCTCTTCGCCACCACCCACACCTGGGCCGATCGGCTGGTTGCCGAGGCGGCGGCCACGGCCGCCGTGGACTCCAGGACCGCCAAGCGGTACGCCGACAGCTTCCCCGACGGCTACAGGGAGAGCTTCACCCCGAGTCACGCGCTGGCCGATATCCAGCGACTCGAGGAGCTCGGTGACAACGCGATCGATATGCACCTGTCCCGGGCGGCCGACGCCGCGGTCGACGACTGGCAGTTCGCGCTCTACGTGAGCGGCGCGGGCGTATCGCTGAGCCGAGTGCTGCCGATCCTGCACAGCCTCGGCGTCGACGTGCACGACGAGCGGCCCTATCCGATCGAACTGCCGGACTCCCGGCCGCGCTGGATCTACCGGTTCAACCTGCACGCACCGCGAGAACTGCTGGACACCGCCCTGGACGGCGCCATCGACGCCGCACTCACCGCCACCGACGCCCTGTCCGCGGCGGTCACCGATGCCCAGCGACGCTTCCCCGAGGCATTCGCGGCCATGTGGTACGGCCGCGCCGACACCGACGGGCTGAACGAACTGGTCCTGCGTGCCGGACTGCACTGGCATGAGGTGGCCGTCCTGCGCGCCTACGCGCGATACCTGCGGCAAGCGGGATTCGCCTACAGCCAGAGCAACATCACGCGGGTGCTGCTGCGGCAGCCCGGCGCGGCGCGGGCCTTCGTCGAACTCTTCGGCGCGTACTTCGACCCCGATCGCAGCGACCCCGCCCGGGCGGAGCGGATCGAATCCGAGTTGCGAGCCCGCATCGACGCCGTCACCAGCCTGGACGCCGACCGGATCCTGCGCGCCTTCCTCGGATTGATCGGTGCGACGCTGCGGACCAACTACTACATGAGCGGGTCACCGGCCACGGTGCGGTCGCAGGCGGGGGTGTCGCGCGACTATCTGGCCTTCAAGTTCGCCCCGCGACGCATCGACGAACTGCCGAAACCGAAGCCGCAGTACGAGATCTACGTCTACTCACCCCGGGTGGAGGGGGTGCATCTGCGCTTCGGCGCGGTCGCCCGCGGCGGCCTGCGCTGGTCGGATCGGCGGGAGGACTTCCGCACCGAGATCCTCGGCCTCGCCAAGGCGCAGGCGGTCAAGAACGCGGTCATCGTTCCGGTCGGAGCGAAAGGTGGCTTCGTGGTGAAGAATCCGCCCGCCGCGACCGGTGACCCGGCCGCGGATCGGCAGGCTCAGCGCGAGGAGGGCGTGGCCTGCTACCGCACCTTCATCTCCGGCCTGCTCGACCTCACCGACAATATCGACAATCGCACCGGCGCGGTCCTGGCGCCCGACCGGGTGGTGCGCCGCGACGGCGACGACACCTATCTCGTGGTGGCCGCCGACAAGGGGACGGCGACCTTCTCCGACGTCGCCAACGAGGTCGCACACCGATACGGCTTCTGGCTCGGCGACGCCTTCGCCTCCGGCGGCTCGGTCGGCTACGACCACAAGGCCATGGGCATCACGGCCAAGGGCGCCTGGGAGAGCGTGAAGCGGCACTTCCGGGAGTTCGACATCGACGTCCAGACCGAACCGTTCACCGTGGCCGGCATCGGTGACATGAGCGGCGACGTCTTCGGCAACGGAATGCTGCTCTCCGAACACATCCGGCTCGTCGCGGCCTTCGACCACCGGCACATCTTCCTCGACCCGAACCCCGACGCGGCCCGCTCGTTCGCCGAGCGCAAGCGGATGTTCGCCCTGCCCCGCTCGTCCTGGGCCGACTACGACGCCGAGCTGATCAGCGCGGGCGGCGGAGTGTGGGACCGCACCGCCAAGAGCATCCCGATCAGTCCGCAGGCGCGTATCGCCCTCGGATTGGACGACAGCGTCACCGAGCTGTCACCGCCGGAGGTGGTGCGCGCGATCCTGCTGGCACCGGTCGATCTGCTGTGGAACGGCGGTATCGGCACCTACATCAAGGCCGCCGACGAGACCGACGCCGAGGTCGGCGACAAATCCAACGACGCCGTGCGGGTGAACGGAAACCAGTTGCGGGCGAAGGTGATCGGCGAGGGCGGCAACCTGGGCGCCACCGCACGGGGCCGGATCGAGTTCTGCCGATCCGGCGGCCGGATGAACACCGACGCCCTCGACAACTCCGCGGGTGTGGACTGCTCCGACCATGAGGTCAACATCAAGATTCTGCTGGATCGCGTGGTCGCCGCCGGCGAACTCGACGCCGGTGACCGTGATCGGCTGCTCGCCTCCATGACCGAGGAGGTGTCCGATCTCGTCCTGGGCGACAATATCGCGCAGAACTTCCTGATGGGCCTCTCCCGCGCGGACGCGGCGGAAACGCTGGACCTGCACCGCCGCACGATCCAGGCGCTGGAGACCGGCCACGGCCTGGACCGCGAACTCGAAGCCCTGCCCTCGGAGGCCGAACTGGCCCGCCGCGGCGCCGAAGGGCGCGGCCTGACCTCGCCCGAACTCGCGACGCTGATGGCCCAGGTGAAACTCGCCGTGAAGGCCGATCTGCTGGCCGGGTCGCTGCCGGACGACGCGATGTTCGCGGATCGGCTGCACACCTACTTCCCGGCACCGCTACGCCAACGCTTCGGCCGCGCCATCGACGCGCATCCGCTGCGCCGGCAGATCGTGGCCACCGTGCTGGCCAACGAGGTCGTCGATTTCGGCGGAATCACCTACCCGTTCCGCCAATCCGAGGAGGCGGGCGCCGACACCGCCGACGCGGTGCGGGCCTTCGGGGTCGCGGTGCGGATCTTCGATCTGCACGAGCTGTGGGATCGCATTCGTTCCACCGAGATGCCGACGGCGGCCCGGGACGCGCTGGAGATGGAGACCAAACGGACGCTGGACCGCGCCTCCCGGTGGCTGCTCGGCAGTCGGCCGCAGCCGCTCGACATCACCGCGGAGATCGACCGGTACGCGCCGGGGGTCCGCGCGCTCGCCGCCACGGTGCCCGATCGGCTCGGCGCCGACCACCGTGCCGACCTCACCTCACGCGCCCGAACGGCCATCGACCTGGGGGCGCCCGCGGAGTTGGCCGACGAGGTGGGTCGGCTGATCTATCTGTTCCCGCTGCTGGACGTCATCGATATCGCGGAGATCACCCACCGGGACCGCTCCGAGGTCGCCGAAATCCATTACGTGCTCGACGATCATCTGAAGATCGAACAGCTGCTCAACGAGGTGCGGCGTCTGGAACGGGCCGGCCGCTGGTCCTCATTGGCCCGGCTGGCCGTTTCCGACGACATCTACGCGGCGCTGCGTTCGCTGACCATCACGGTCCTCGATCTCACCGGACCCGACGAGTCCGCGGCGGAGAAGATCGCCCACTGGGAATCGACGCACCGCTCCAGGATCGCCCGGGCGCGGGCCATGTTGGACGAGATCCACACCGGACCGGGCCACGATCTCGCGACCCTCTCGGTGGCGGCTCGACAGATCAGGAGCATGGCCAGCGGGCCGGCCGAATTCGAGCGTCGGACCTGATCGCCTATCGCCGGTGCCGTGTCCGGGGACACGGCACCGGCGACTGCGGTGTCAGCACCCGGTTATTCGCCGTCCGAACAGCGAATCACGCTGCGGCCGAGCACGATCTGCCGCTGAATTCCGCCCCGCGGCGTCATCGACGCGGCCCGTGCCGTGGTCAGCGGCTCGCCGGAACCCTTCTTGCACACCGCCTGCGTACGAACGATCCTGGTGGGACGTTGGCGATCGACCGGCGCGATGCGGTGCCGATCCAGATTCGGGATGACCCTTCCGGAGTTGTCGTAGCCGACTCCCGCCCAGATCATGGCCCGTGGCCCTTCACCGGCTTCGACCAGGGCGGTCGCCATCCGTTGACACTGGACGAACAGCGGGCACGCGTGGCAGGCCGCTACGGCTTGGCGCCAGGCGTCCGGCGTGCCGGTGTCCAGGTCCCAGCCGTCGGGATGCTCAGCGCACGGCGGACGCGGTATCGATGTGTTCTCCGCGTGGGTATCTCGGTCCAGTGAGCGATTCTGCGTAACAGTCATGGCAAGTCTCCGGGTACGCCGGGGAGCATCGGGCGATGCCTTCCCCGTGGCGCGCGAGTAAGCGCAAGTCCTCATCAGGGCTGCTCAACAGTCCCCGGAAACCAGCTGCGGATGAGCTGTTCGTGAACAGTAGCCCAACGCCGAGCCGCCGAGCAACCCTTAGCGTCCCGCCATTTAGCGGCACATTGCCTAGTGTACCTCTATCCGATGTGGTTTCCTTGTCGTATGACGACGGAGTCCGAATTCACCATCGATGCACTGGCCCGTGCCGCCCACACCACCGTGCGCAGCGTGCGCGTCTACCATGAGCGCGGTTTGCTACCGGCCCCGCAGGTCCGCGGCCGGATCGGCTACTACCGACCGGAGCACCTGGTCCGGCTGCAGACCATCGGCCAGCTGCTGCGCAAGGGCATGAAATTGACCGGTATCAAAGAGCTCCTCGACGCCTGGGATCGCGGCGAAGGACTCGATGAGGTCCTCCAGATACGGAGCAATGCCCTCGCGGGCGGCACCGCATACCGCCGATCCACCGACGACGACAGCCGATTGGCGACAACGCTGCAACAGCTGCGCACGACCGGCGAGACCGGACCGGATGTCAGCGCGCTACAGGCCACCCATCCCAAACTGCACGCCCTGGCAGCCGGGCTGATCGACGCCGGACTTCCCGCCGACGAGATATTCCGGCCGCTCATCCGCCTGCATGCCGATTGCAGCCGGGTCGCCGCCCGGCAGGCCGAGATCGTCCGCCGACTCGCCGAGCACCGGCCGGCATCCGTCGACGCCGACGGGGAAGGACAGGAGCGGGCCGTGGAGCACGCCCGGCAGCTGGCGATCGCGGCCACCGCGGAACTGGTAGCGCGATCGCTGCATGAGCGTTTGGAGGGCCAAATCCCTTCCTACCAAGGCTCTTTGGAACGCGACAGGCATTGAATCGCTGACGCCGGCCCAAGCCCGCGAACCAGGTGCGGCAGGGCCGGCGTCACCGAATACTGTGACACCGAACCGGATTACACGGCGCCCGCGGATCAGACCGAGACGCTGGTCGTCATGGCACCCGCGATGCTGTTCGCGTTGGCAATGCGCTTCGCACGCGCCGAACCGTCGCTGCGCTCGTAGTACTGGTCGAATACCGCGGCAGCCTCACCGGGTGTCCGCGCATTCCGAAGATGCGCGTAGGCAGCCGATTCCTTGTTCTGGAGCTCATGCGAGATGTAATCGATCTGGATACGCCAATCGGTGACCGAACCGCCGCGCGCGGCCGCGAATCGCTCGAGACCCTCCAGCCGGTCGCCTCGCCACTGCGCCAAGCCCAGGGATGCCTCCCCCGCGTTCCAGGCATCGGTGCGAAAACCCGACTCCGCCTGGAGATTACCCAGGATGCCCGCCGCCTGCGCCGGTGTGAAGCCGTTGTCGAGTAGCCGCTGATACATCTCGTCCACCCGGGCGCGCTGCCCTTCGGGAATCGCCTCGGCACCCACCGTCTGTACGTATCCACCACCGCCGGAATCATTCCCGGCGGGGGCGTAGCCGCCGTAGCCGCCGGTATTCATCATCATCGGCAGTGTCGGCGCCCCGTAGGTCGGCGACGAATAGGTGATTCGCTCAGCCTCTTCCGCGACTCCGTCCGACGCGGACTCGATGATGTCGGAGACGGCGTCGACGGTCCGCAGAATGGCACTCAGGAGCCGAGCTTCGGCCGCCACCGACAGACGCTCCTCGCCCGGGGCGGGTCCTTCGGCGGCGAGGGTCGACTTCAGTCCGTCCACCTCGTGATCGATATCGGACATCGCCGAACTGGTCTTGGTGGAGGTCGCGTAGGCGGACGTGTCCACTTCCTTGTTCTGCCGGTGCAGTTCGGCCGCGATCGCGTCGATCTCGTCCTTGTTCGAGGCGTAATCGTCCGCCATGACCGACTGATTCCCGGAATCGTCGACCAGTCCCCGCTCCGCCAACTTCTCCACCAGATCCGGCGCCTGCGCTCCCGCCCCGGACCCGAACAGGTCCACCGAGAGCTGGATGGCCCGCTCAGCCGCGTCGATCACCGAATCGAGCCCCGCGGACCCACCGCGCGGATGCGGCAGCTCGACGGTCCAGCCTCGATAGTGCGCCACCGCCGCGTTCTGGCCGTTCACCACCATGTCGGCACCCGACTCTCGGATCCGGACGAGCCCGTGGCCGGCGCGCGCACGATCATCAGCATGCTCAGCTCCTCGATCGACTCGTCGGCACCGCCGTCCGGCCCCGACTCTCCCGACCGTTCCAGTCTCGCGCATCCCCGGAGCTGGGAAGAGCCGCGCGATGGCAGCAAGGGAGCCGAACTCGACTCGCCGTTCTCAGTGCACCCGGTACCACTTGAACGGCTCGTTCGCGGTCGGGCCGTAGCGCTGGATCTGGTCGAAGAGCCAGCTGGCCGGTTCGACTATCGCCTCGCGGTCGCGGTCGTTGACGTATGCCATCGCGATGCCGACGAAAGCCGCGTGGCCGTCGGAGGTTTGGCGGTATACGACACCGCCCGAGTCGCCGTGTTCGAACCAGAGGTCCCGGGTGGTGTAGATGACGCCGTCCTCGACCTTGGTGATGGTGCCGCAGTTCCAGCCGGTGCTGGCGCCGATCTTGCAGACCTGCTGGCCGCGGCGCGGGTCCATGTCGATGGAGCTGAGACCGAAGGCGCCCATGGACGCGGATACACCGACCCCCTCGTACAGGCGAATCAGCCCGAACCCCAGGGTGAGTCCGCGATCGGGTCGATACGACTCGTACCAGCCGATCGGATTGCCGTCGGCATCGGTGACGACCCCCGGCCGCCGACAGTGCCCGGCCGTGACGGCGTAGCGCGCCTTTCCGACGAATCCGGTCAACCCGACAGTGCATTGGAAACCGACGACCTTGCCGTCCTCCTCGCTCATGGTCCGAATCGCCAGCCCGGGGTGCACCACGACGGCCGGATCGGTGGCATGCGCGGTCGACGCGGGAAACAGGGTGCCCGCCGTGCCACACACCGCCGCGGAGACGAACGCCACCACCAGGCGGCGGAGGCGAGCCGGTGGCGACCAACCCAGCGTTGTCGCTCGCGATTCGTGATTCCCGCGGCTGCGCAACGTCGTGTCCGTCCTTCCTCGAACATGCCTTCCTCGAGCCCGGTGCGGACTCGATTCCCGCTCGGCACAGTGGAATTCTCCCGGATTCCCAGCGCCGGGAACTCGACCGGAAGTCAGCTTCCAGGGGAGTCTGGGACGCCGCGACGCCGAATGTCCGTGGTGGCGCAGTGGAATGAGCCGCCAATGCTCCGCACATTGCGGAACGGGCAGCGGATCGGGTCGAAACCCAGGTCGGCCAGTAGGTCGGCGACCTGGTTGTCCTGCGCCTCCACCACCACTCGTTCCCGGTCGATCACCAGAACATCCATCTGCGCTCCCGCGTCGGCCATATACAGCGGCGGCCACTCCCGAGGCGTGGTGCGCGGCGCCGGGACGAGATCCCATTCGGCGAACATGCAGCGCCGCAGGCAGTCCGTGTCGACCCGGTCGGGATCGAACAGCAGGGTTCCGGGACGCAACGGCATGATCGTGCGGTCCAACCGCATGGCGTGCGGATCGTCGCTGTCGAGTATGTGGATTCGGTAGGTGTCGCCGAGGTGCCTGCGCAGCCAGTCGATACCGGCCCGGTTGGTGACGTGGCTGCGCTGCGCGACGATATCGCGGCCGAAGCGCAGGAAGTCCGTGGCGGCGAAGGCGGGCTGGGTTTCGTTGATCGCCCACCGGGCGTCGGGCGCACCGTCGAGCAGGCGGTCGTGGTCGAGCACCCGCGGCGCCGACACCCACCGCGCGCCCGACTCGTGATAGTGCTGCAGGAGAGGGCGATACGCCAGTACCTCACCGCGCCGAGACCGCCAGGCCGTCGGCGCTTCGATGATGGTCGAGCCGACGACCAGGAGCGAGTCGCGGGGCAGTGCCGAGGTGTAGCCGTCCAGGCTCGCCGGATCGACCCAGGTGGGGCGCTGGACGACGACACCGGCGTCGGTCAGCACCCTGTCGAGATTGTCCAGCTCGGCCTGTGCAGCGGCGATGATACGGGCGGGGAACGGGCGGGCCGTCTCGAACAGCTGCCAGTACCGGCGCGGCATGGTGGCCTCGACCATTCGCCGCGCCTCCACGGGGAAGACAGTACCGACGGCGACCCCGACGATGATCTCCTCCAACGGATCCCACTCGTTGCGGGACCAGACCCGTGACGACTCGGTCGATGTCTCCGCGGTGGTTCCAGGACCGGTGACAGTCGTGTCGGCGATTTTCTTGCCACTGTTTGAGTGCACGTTATTGATTGAACCACCATATGTGGTTAAGATGGATATCGGGCGGTGGTTCCCCTCATCACCACCGGCCTTGCCAGCACGGCTGTCGTCCCCGCAGACCGCGGCAGCTGTGCTGGCTTACAACAGCGCCGCTGCGCTCTTGCAACAGCGCCGCTGCGCTGCCGCTACTGTCCATCCGGCGGTAGTGCGAGCAATCCGGCACCGGTCAGCACCGCCGTATCGCCCAACTGTGAGGGCATCACCCGCAGGCCGGACAGGAATCCGATCCGCGCATGCGCGCCTACCGCCGCACCCAGTGACTTCCAGAGCGCGGGACCTGCCGTCGCGGCCTCGCCGCCGACCACCACGCGGTCGACGTCGAACAGTGCCGCCACCGACGACAACGCCTGTCCCAGAACGGTTCCCATGCGCTCCACCGCCGCACCGGCAGTGGCGTCACCCGCGCCGGCCGCGGCGATGAGCGCCGCGAAACCGTCCCCCTGCCAGCCGCGCTTCTCGGCCCAGCGCACGGCCGCGGACGTGCTGGCGATGGCCTGCACACACCCCCGGGCGCCGCAGTCGCAGAGATCGTCGTAGCCGGACATCACCATATGACCGATATTGCCCGCGTTTCCGGTACGTCCCACCGCCACGAAACCACCGACAACGATGCCGCCGCTGATCCGAGAGGACACCGACACGACCAGTGCGTCCGGAACACCGCGCAGCAGGCCGTGGCGCTGTTCGGCCAGCGCGGCGCAGACGCCGTCGAGCGCCATTCCCACGGTGGCCGACGGGAATTGCTTACGCGCGGCCTCGACCAGGCCGAAGCCAACCTGCCATTCCGCGATATCGGGCGGGGCCGCCACCCCGGCGGCCATATCGATCGGCCCGGTGGTGCCGATGCCCAGACTGGTGACATCACCGCCGGCGGCCACCTCGCCCAGCAGATCGCGGCAGCTGTTCCAGGGCGCGCGCGAGGTCACCGGGATCGCCCGGACGTCCTGCACCTTCCCGTCCGGTGCCACCCGACCGGCCGCGAACCGGGTCGGGCCGATCTCCAACGCCAGAACCGTCATTGTTTGTGCTCCAATCCAGCTGTTCGCCTGTTCGTCCTCGGTTCATCGGTTCAGGCACGCGGCGCCGAGAGCGCGGCCAGCGTGTTCAGGTCGCCGTTCAGTGTCTCGACGATCTCGTTGATGGCCAGCGCCGTCGCCCGAACCTCCACCCGCAGACCATCGATGTGGTCGGCCGCCAGTTCCGCGTCGGTCGCGACCGCCAGCAGCGCGGTGATGTCGAGGCCCACCCCGACCGTGCGCTCGGCGATCTCGGCATTGGTCAATTCGGCCTGGAGTTCCGCCAGATGCGCGCGGTAGGCGGTCAATGCGCTCACCCGAGCGACCAGACCGGTCCACACCCGAGCCAGGGCCGCGTGCGCGTTCTCGGTGGCCTGCCGCGCCGTCGTCGCGGTCGTGGAATCGCCGACGACGTCGGTGAGCGGCCTGGACGCGCACTCCACCCGCAATGCGTGCTGGATGATCGCGTCGAGCTCGGCGTCCAGGTCCAGCCGCAGACGATGCGACATCAGGTAGCCGCTCTGCCAGGCGGGCGAATCGGCGATGCTGTCCCGCAATTCCACGGCGCGCGCGATGAGTTCGGGAACCGGGAACGCCTCGATCGGATCGCCGCGCAGCCCCCGATCATCGCTCGGATCGGGCACATACAACCGCCTGGTCGCGGCGGCCACGGCGCGCCGGTCACTCGCGGTCAGCGATACGGTGGAACGCGCGGTGCGGCGCAGCGTCGCACCGGCGGCGACGACCGCCGCGGCGAGCACGAGGCCCCACAGCCACGGCGGTCCCGCGCCGATGAGGAGCAGCAGCAGCGCACCCGCCCCGAGTACACCGGCGGCACCCAGCACAACGACGGGATCGCCGCCCCCGGTGATCCCTTGATGGACCGGCGGATATCCCGCGGCGCGCCGCTGCTCGAGCCGCTGCCGCAGCTGCGCCGACAGCTGTCGCTCGTCGACATAGGTCAGCCAGGTTCCGTCGAAGGTGTAGTCGATCAGGCGTGTCATCGGTTCACCCAGCACTACCACCAGGTGCGCGGTCGCACCTGGTTGGCCAGGTCGACCAGATGGTAGCGGTGCATCCGGTCGTCGCATTTGCGCGCGAGCAGTCGCAGGGACTCCGAGACGCCGTGGCGCACGCCGTCCTCGGTGAACGGCACACCCAGCAGCGTCGTCTGCGGGCGCTCCGGACCGCGCCGCGTGGTCAGCCACATCAGTGCGGCGTTCAACACCAGCACGCGCATCTGCTGCGCGCGCGGTTCGTCCGCGGGCAACTCCCGCACCCGAGTCGCGGCGGCGTGCAGGTCGGACTCCTCGAGCTCGGCCGGCGGCCGGGACACCAGCAGCACGCAGCCGGTCATCCGGGCCAGCGCGTGCAGGCTCGAAGTCCGTGCCACTTCGTCCAGGACCGCTACCGCCGCGAGGGGATCGCGGGCGGCCGCCAAGCGGCGGGCCATGCCGAAAGCGGCGCTGACCGCGCTGCGGTTGGTGCGCCAGACGATCGTGTAATACCGCAGCGCCACCTCGTGCCAGCGCCCGGCGTGATCATCGGCGGGTTCGGTCTCCGACCGCGAAATCCGTTCCTGCAGAAGGAGTTCAGCAGTCGCGGCCAGAGCCAGAGAGGGCGTGAGCTCCCCCGGCACCCTGGTGTGCACCGTGTCGAATCGGGTGAATGCTTCGTCGAAGTCCTCCGCCAGTAAGGCCGCGACACCCCGGTACCAGGCGATACGCCAGTCCGCGCGACTGTCGGACGCGATCCGGTCCAGCCGCTGCCTGGCGGCGACCGGATCGCCCATATCCAGATACGCACGCACCTCTGCCAGTGCGCCCTCCAGTTCGTACGAGGCCGGGGTGTCGATCTTGCCGGCCTGCGACCACTCCGCGACCATCCGCAGCGTGTCGAGCACCTGCTGCGGATCACTGGGCAGTGACCGCGACGACAGATTCACGCTCGGATCGTCGACATCGGTCAGCGGCACCGGCAGCGCCGCGACCACACTGGACGCGTCCAAGGTCCCGTGCCGGTACACGCCGTCGGCGAGGCTGTCGGTCGGCGCGATCAGCGCCGTGGTCCCGAAACTGGTGCGCTGCGCGCTGAACAGGGTCGACGCCTGCGGGTACTCCTCGCCGGTGTCGGTCGCGAGCACGGTGGCGAGCACGCCGGTCAGCTGCGTGTGCAGTGCCTGCATGGTCGGAAACCGCAGTGCCGGATCGGGATCGGTCGCCCGCAGCAGCAGCCGGTAGAACGCCTCGTAGCGGCGCAGCACCGGCTGCTCGATCGGGGTGGGCAGATCGTCGTTGCCACCGCGCGCCCGGCGGGCTGGATCGAGGGTCAGCGCGGCCAGGGTCCGGCCGACCGTGTAGATGTCGGAGGCGACCGTGGGCCCGGTGCTGGTGAGCTCCGGGGCCTGGAAACCCGGTGTGCCGTAGAGATATCCGGCCGAATCCATGGCCGCCACCGCACCGAGGTCGATGAGCTTGACCCGTTCCCCGACCATGATGTTGCCGGGCTTCAGGTCGTTGTAGGCGAGGCCGTTGGAGTGCAGATACTCCAGCGCCGGAACGATTTCCAGGACGAAGGCGATGGCCTCGGCGACCGAGAGCCGATGCGGGGCGGCCGCGTGCAGGATGTCGTCCAGAGATCGGCCGTCGGCGTACTCCATCACGATGTAGCCGCACGGCTGCCCGTGCGGGGGCTGATGCTGAACGAAGTTGTAGATCTTCACGATATTGGGGTGCGACACCTCGGCCAGGAACTGCCGCTCGGCGACGGCGACCGCATGGGCCTCGAAGTCGCCGTAGGTCATCAGCCCTTTCAGCACCACCCACCGATCGCTGACATTGCGGTCGATCGCGAGATACACCCAGCCCATACCGCCGTGGGCGAGGCAGCCCTGCACCTCGTATTGGTCCGCGACCAGATCGCCCTCCGCCAGCGCGGGCCGGAAATCGAATGGCGCGTCACAGATCTCGCATTCGCCCGATGCCGTGGCGGGCACGGCCGGCGTGGAACGGCCGACCGGCTCGTCACACCGCCAGCAGAACCGTTTCTCTTCTCGGACAACCGGTTCGGCGAGGACCGCGGTACGCGGATCGATCGGCTCGGCGGGCGGCAGTTCCACCCAGCCCCCACCCAGTCGGCGGACGCTGGGCCGCGAACGCGGGCCGCGTCCGGCACCGAGCCCGGCATCGTCGAGCGCGGCGACCAACCCGGTGGTGGACAGCTCTGGTGCGGATTCGGTGCCGTGGTCCAGCATTCGGCCCTCTCCCGGTCTGCCTCGGCGGCGTGTGCCTCGGCATTCTGCGCGCCCGGTCACCAATGTGCCACGCGCCCCTTCCCCACCGTGGGAATACGGCGCTCGGACAGCCCGGGAAGCGACCGTATCCTCGACGACATGGCCTGGTTCGAGCGGGAATTCATCGCTGTTCCCGACAGCCGCAAGAACCAGTTGGTGTACAAGTGGCCGGACGTCAACATCCGGCGCTTCTCCCGCGTGATCGTGAACTCCGGCGAGGTCGCGCTGTTCGTGCACACCGGACAGGTCGCGGGTCTCATGACCCCCGGTCGGCACCGGGTCGACGCCACCGAGCTGCCGGGCCTGGGCGCCCTGCTGGACGCCGTCACCGGCGGCAACGCCTACCGTGCGGAGCTGTATTTCGTGGGAACCAGGGAGTTCCCGGGCAACAGGTTCGGCGGCCGGCTCGACGACATCCTGGATCCCCGCAGCGAGCAGGTCGTCACCCTGCGCGTCTTCGGCGAGTACGCGCTGACCGTCCAGGACCCGGCCGCCCTGGTCACCGGGCTGATCGGCACCGTCGACCTGGCCGACCCCGACCAGATCACCGCGTGGTGCTCGGACCTGCTGCTGCGCTCGATGAAGATCGCGGTGACATCCGGGATCACCAATGGCCGGTGGCCGGTGCTCGGTCTCTCGGCGCACATGCCCGAGATCGACACCGACGTGCTGGCGGTGACGAACCGGCAGCTGCGCAGGTATGGGCTGCTGATCACCCGCATGGGCAACTTCGACATCAACCTGGCACCCGAGGATGCCGATCGGCTCAAGCGGCTGGCCAAGGACACCCGATACCTCGAGCTGGTGGGCGACTACGGGCAGTACGCGGCGGGTGAGCTGGCGATCGGAGCCGGTCAGGGCATGGCGCACGGCGGCGACGCCGCTCTCGGCGGAGCCTTCCTCGGCGCCGGGCTCGGCCTGAGCGCCGTCCACCCGCAACTCGCGGCGAGGCCCCGGTACAGTGCTTCCGGAAATACGGCGGACCGTGGGCATTCGGGTTCCGCGTGCCCACGGTGCCGGGCCGTGCACCCGGCATCGACGGCGTTCTGCACCAGCTGCGGCGAGCGGATGAGCACCGAGCGGTCGTGCACCGGCTGCGGGGCCGCGCTGCCGCCCGACGCCCGGTTCTGCGGTGCGTGCGGCACGCGATCCGCCGACCGTTGACCCAACCGGTCTGAACTTCGGTGTGACACTTCCTGACGTACCGCTGAATATCGTGTCGTTCTATTTTCAAGGAAATGCCACTGTGGTTTCCTTGAAGGATGGCAGTCGAGGCGAAGTACACGATCGACGAGTTGGCGCGGGAAGCTGGCACCACCGTCCGCAGCCTGCGTGTCTATCACGAGCGTGGCATTCTTCCCCCACCGATGGTGAAGGGCCGAACCGGCTACTACAGCCCGGAGCATCTGAGCCGGGTGCGCACCATCAGCCGCCTGCTCAACCGAGGGATCAAGCTGAGCGGTATCAAGGAACTGCTGAAGGCTTGGGACCGCGGCGACGGGCTCTCCGACGTGCTCGGCGTCATCGACGAGACGACCGCCCGATCCGGCAAGTTCCCCAATGAGACCATCTCGGCCGCCGAACTACAGGAGCGGTACCGCGACGTTCCCGACGGCCTCGCCCGAATCGTCGCCATCGGGCTCTACCAACCCGTCGACGCCGTCACCTATCGGATCGCCAATCCTCGGCTGATCACCATCGGCAGTCGACTCACCGAGGCCGGGCTGCCGCTGAGCGAGGTCGTCGACGAGCTGGAGAATCTCTACGCAGACTGCGACCGCATCGCGCGCCGGCACGTCGACCTCTTCCACCGGATGGGCTGGGCCCGTTTCCAGCAGTCCGAGCGCACCCCGGACGATCTGGCCAGGGTCACCGAGCAACTGGCCGCGACCCGCGTCGTTCCGGGGCGCGCGACGGTGGCGCTGGTGAGCCAGTTGGTGCTGCGCTACCTGGAGGACGACACCGCGGAATTGGCCGAACTCTACGACGATCCGGCGGATCTGACGGCGGCGCTACGTCACGAACCGTCCTGATCGAGCAGCCCCGACCGCTCCAGAAAGCTCCGGGCGCTCCGGTCCCCGTCGAAGGCCCCGGTCTCCAGGACGATACCGGTCCTGATGTCGGCGTAGCGCACGGTGGCCGAGGGCCCCACCGCCGCGAACACGTCGCCGTCGGCGACGATCGTCCGGGCACTCGAACGCCAGTGCTCGACGGTGGCCGCGAGCGCATCGGACGGCGGCGTGCGCACATGGAAGGTCAGATCCCGGCCCGCCGACAGGCCCCGCAGTAGCGGGTCACCGGCCGCGAGTACGCACCGTTCGCCGGACTCGGCGTGGTAGGGCCGACAGGTCGCGGCACGCAGCGGTTCGGGCAGCCGGGCAGACGCGGTCGTGGCGGCGATCGGCGTGAGCGGCGGCGAGAACCTGCCCGCGATGAGCACGCCGCACACCAGCAGCACGGCCAGGCCCCCGACGGTCAGCAGCCAGTGCCGCGGTGAATACCGCTTCCGCTCGGTCAGGCTCCGAACCCCGGAGGCCAGACCGTGTTCGACGGCGCCCACCGCGCGGAGGGCGTCCGCGCCACCGCGGGCAGCCGCTCCGCCGAAACGGACCGCGGACTCCGCATCGTGCGCGATTCGGGCGGCGGCGGTACCGATCCCCGGATGCCGGTGCTCCGGAACCGGCGGCACCTCGCTCGGCCGCGGATCCGCCGCCGGTCCGGCGGCCGGGGCGGCCAGCGGCGCACCGCAGTACGCACAGCGCGCCAGGTCGCCGTCATTGCGATGCGAGCAGTAGCCGCACGTCACCGCGGACATCTCGACTCACCCCTGCTGCTTCCCGGTGATCACTATCGAGGACACGGCGGTGTCCTTCAGCGATCGATCGCCACTCGATTCGAGAATCGTCAGAATGATCTCCGATGCCCGCACCGGCGGGTTGATCTCGGTGGTCACGACGCCGCGCTGGTCGAGGGTCTCCTGGGTGTAGGTGGTGAAGTTCTCGTTGTCGAACTGGTACGACACCCGGCTCGCCGTCCGGTGCCTGGCCCACTCGTCCACGCCGTCGGCGCGGATGTGGTCCCAGCCGGGCACGATCGAGATGGATTCGACGAGATAGGTTGCGCCCAGGTCGATGGTCAGCACCTGGCCGTCGACGTTATAGGCCCGCACACACGACCATGCCTTGCCCGCCTCACCAGAGAAGGCATCCATACCGTCGGTGCTGCCCGGCGGACAGTGGCTCGTCGCCGACACCACCTCGATCGGCTTCCCACGGCTCACCGCCTCGGTCGGCTCGGCGGGCGGCGGCGCGGGCGTCGGCGCCGCCGACGTCACGACCAGTGGTTGCCCCGCCTGTTGCTGCTCACCACCGGTGGTGATGAGCACGACCAGTAGCAGGACGGCCAGCACCGCACCGACGGACAGCAGTACCTTGGGTTTGCGCAGCTGTGGAGCGATCCGCTGCGTCAACGCGCCGAGACGGCCGCCGGGCGTCGGCCGCAACAGGTCGTCGAACCGGTCCTTGCCGACCGGCTCCTCCCGCCGTTTCGGTGGGGCCTCGGTATCGCGCCGCTCCGGTGGCATCCGAGCCGGATCGGTGAACCCCTGTGCTCTGGGCTCGATGGGCCCCGAGCCGTTCAACAGCGCGTTGATCTGCTCACTGGCCGAGGACCTCCGTGCCGAACGCGGGCGGACCGGCGCCGGGCTGCCCGCCCCGGTGGTGCGCCGTGGTTCCGGAACGGTTTCCGCCTCCGCCAGCTCACGGTCCGCGGCATCCGGGCCCGTCGCGGCCGAGCCAGTCGAAACCGGTTCGGGCGCTTCCTTTTCCGCCTCCGGCTTCGCCCCGGACGAGCCCGGCAACAGCGCGGCCAGGACCACGCTCCGATGGCGGAGGAAGACATCTCCCGGTTCCTCGTCGGGCATGCCGGGAATCGTATCGATTTCTCGGTCACCGCCCGTTCCCAAGCGTGAGAACGCCACCGGCTACTGATTGGGCTCGGTGATGAAATACTCTGGCGCGACATCGAATACGCGCGCCAGCGCGACGATCAGATCCAAGCGCGGTATGGCCTCACCGTGGATGAGGCGGTACAGGCCGGACTGCGATATCGGCACGTCCGGGTAGGCCAGTTCCAGGTGTTGCGCCAGTGAGTACAACGTCAGCGACCGCACCGGACCGTCGTCCTCGGTGGATACGACCGATTCCGCGACGAGTTCGGCGAGCCGCTTGGAGAACACCGCCGCCGCCAGCTGTCGCGGCGTCAGTTCCTCACCGCCGCTACCATTTCGGGGTTCCGCCTCCGCTGACACGATATTCGACCTACTTTCCATCCGAGCTGGACGCGGAACGGGCGCCCGCTAGTTCGGGTACCGGACCCCGCCGGTCCGGGGACGAGATACCGGCGGACTCGTCGACACCGGTCAGGAACCGGTCCTCGCCGATCGGCTCGATCAGATCGATCCGCACGGTGTGCATCGGGATACCGACATCGATCGCGGCCGCGCCGGTCTGATCGATGGACAGGTCGGCGGATCGCTGCCGCGGTCCGCCGGGTGCGCTGATGACGATCGTGGTGGGCGCGGCCGTGGAACTCGGCACGAGCTGGTCGAAGACCGCCACGGTCGCCGGGCCCACTTCGGGCTCGGCACCATTGCGCGCCCCGATCGGGCCGTGCGCACCGACCAGCCGCAACGACCGGGGATCTCCGACCGCGTCCACCAGGTGCTGCCACCGCCCAGGGCGGCTCGAGTGGACCTCGACATCGGCGCCGACGGCCACGGTCCGGAGCACGATCTGCTGGGCGATCGGCAGCTCCGCGTGCACGTCGACGGTGCGCCGCCGCGGGTTGTACCGCACCGGATCGTAAAGGGGCAGTGCGAGATTGTGTTCGGCCCGCCCTCTGATCGCACCGAGAATCTGCCCGCTGGGACCGATGGCCATGCGCAGTTGTTCCGCCGCTACCTCGAGCTGTTCTCCGACCTGCCACACGACCGGATCGACGCGGCGGGGGCGGCCGATACGGTGCCACCGTTCGCGGCCACCGACCGGTAGCGATGCCAGGAGCGCGGCGCCTTGACGACCGCTCAGCGGATGCAGGTAATCGGGTCGGCCGACCTGCGGCCCCGGGCCGACATAGCGCGCCATGGCACGCACCTCGACCTCGCGGTCCTCGGCAGCGCCCGTACCGCCGTGTTGAACGCCCCGGCTGGTCAATGCCACGGTGAGGGTCGTCCGGCCGGTGTGCCACGTCCAGCAGGAATCGAGGGCATCGTCGATCCGCGCGAGATCGATCTCATAGCTGGTGACGTGGCGAGTCGGCACCGGTCCGACCAGCATGCGCCAGCTCTCTCGCAGATCGGTCAGTTCGAATCCGGTGTGCAGCGACCGAGTCGCCGCCTGCATGGCCTCGGCGGGCAGCGGATGAGCGGCGATCTCTATCTCGCGCAGCCGGGCCGCGATGCGATGTGCCGCGGAGGCAAGCGCTTTCGGCGCCGCGGCCGCCGCCGAACCACGCCGGGCGAGGGGCTCGAGGTTCCGTTCGACATCCAGGCGCAGCACCAACCAGGTCAACCGCTCCCCGACCGCCGGGTCGGTGCCGATCAGCTGGTCGTACAGCATGCCGTAGCTTCCCACGGACCGAACCCGCCGGCCAGTCGTCACGATGTCGATATCGATCGCGATGCCGTACTGGTCGAGCATCTCGGCGAGCACCGGCACCGGCACCGTGTCCTCGGTGTAGGTGGTGCCCGCGCCGATGATCGTCGGTAGATCCAGGTTCGGAGCCAGCTGGATCATCGCGATAAGGGTGTCACCCCCACGCCGGATACCGCAGACGCCCGCGGCCACACGCACGTCGACCACCGACTCCGGGCGCACGAGTTCGCGGGCCCGAGCCGACCGGCCGGCACGGTACCCGATCCAGTCGCGCAACCAGCGGTAGGCGGTGCGCTGGCCCACGGGCACCACGACGACGGTTGACCACAGCGCGAGCACCAGTGCGGCGACCCACCACGGATGGGTCCGGGACAGCACGACCAGCATGAGGACGGCGATGAAAACCGCCCCGGCGACGGGGCCGGGTTCGGCGCCGAACGGTAGCCGCGGGGCCGGGGTGCCGCTCGGACCGGCGCCGCGGAACGATACGGTCACCGCGACCTCGACGACTGGGTGCCGGATCGCCGGATCCCGGCGAACCCGGGGCCGAAGCCGGCCGCGAGACCCAGCAGTACGGCACAGGCGATGACCACTGTCGCGGTGATCGCGGGGCGCAGGTCCCGCGGTCGTTCGGGTGGTTTCACCGCCAGCGGTGCGGACTGGAAGAGCCCCTCCGGTCGGCTGGGCGGTGTCCGGTAACTGAGCGCCGCCAGCGGGTCGATGAGCCCGGCGCCGACCACATTGTCCACACCGCGAGCCGGCGAATGGGCGCTGGCTTGCAGGCGCGTCGCGATCTCGGCCGGTGTCTCGCCCGGGAACCGCGACCGCAGCAGGGCGGCGACACCGCTGACATACGCGGTGGCGAAGGACGCACCGCCGATCTCGGACAGCGCGGCCGGATCTCCGACCCCGCTGACGACGCCACCGCCCGGACCGAGAGATACGATGCCGGTCCCCGGTGCGGCCACCGAGACCCAGGGTCCGGCGAGCGAGCTGTCCAACGCGGCACCGGCGGCGGTGGTGACGCCGACGGTGAGCACCTCGGGGGTGAACCAGCCGGGTGTGGATATGGTCTGCACCCTCCGCCAGCCGCGCGGATCCACCGAATCGGTGGGATCGACACCCGGATTCTGCTGGTTGCATCCCGATCCGCCGGTGTCACCGGCGCTGGCGACGATCAGTGCGCCACGTACCCGGACGGCATAGCCGATGGCCGCGGAGAGCTGGGACTGATCGACCGCCTCCCGCACCGGCACGCATATCGGCAGCGCCACGGTGATCACACCCGCGCCCTGCCGGGCCGCGTGCACGATGGCGCGGGCCAGCGCACGGACCTGCACGGCTGCCTCGGCCCCCGGTCGGAAGTGCTGCGGATCCTCGGCGGTGAACGCCGCGGACCGGTAGCGAATGGACAGGATCCGGGCCTCCGGGGCGACGCCGATGAATCCATCCGTGGGATCGGCGGTGCCGGCGATGATTCCGGCCACCAGGGTGCCGTGCGCGTCGCAATCGGACAGTCCCTCGCCGCCGTCGGCGACATAATCCCCACCTCCGACGACATCGCGCAGCCGGTGGCTCGGTTTCACCCCGGTATCGATCACGGCCACGGTGACGCCCGCGCCCCGGCTCAGTTCCCTGGCTCGGGACAAGTTCAAGGCGGTGTCGACGGGGGGCTGCCGCGCCGGATCGGTTCCCGGAAGAATACCGGCCGCCACGCATCCTTTGTCCTGTTTCATCGGAAACTCCGGTTTCGGCGGCTCTTCCGCCGGTGGCGGTCCTACGACGACCTGTGGCGGCTCGACGGCCGCCGCGGGCGCCGCACCGGTGAACAGGGCGGCCGCCACCAGCGTCACGGCGCATCCGGTCGTACGCATCAGATCGCCCTCATCGCCGCATAGATGCCCATGATCCAGAACGCCAGGATCGGCACGATCAGCAGCAGCAGGTATTCGAACAGGTCGGTCACCCGCCGGGTCACCGGGGACAGCCGGACATTCGGCAACCGGACCGCCGCGAGACAACCCAGCACCGCCGCCACCAGAACGAGGGCCGCGACCAGCAGCCGGACGCCGACCGTATCGTGCACGCCGACCAGCACGATTCCCAGCCCGATCACCGTCACCGCGGATCCGGTCACCAACGCGATGGCCTGCACGCGGTCCGGGTACCAGCGGGCCCGCATCGTCAGAATCCCCGCCACCGCCACGGCGAGCACGATCTCGCGGATCTTGCCGGGGTGCGTCGCGGCCGCCAGCACCGTGGCGACGGACAGCGACAGCGACAGCGCCACGACCAATCCGCGCAGGCTCGTCACCGCCAGACGCGCCCGTGATTCGAAGGTGGCCTCGATGCGTCGGCGTTGCGGGTCGTCGGGTTCGCTCTCGTTGCCGGTCTCGGCGTCGAAGATGTCGGTGAGTGTCGCGGGCGCCACCTCATTGCCCGGGTCGGGCAGATCGGGTGGCCGGATCCGGGCGATCACCGCGGCCACACGCGGCGCCGATCCCAGCAGCATCACGATGACCAGCACCGCACCGGCCGCCACCTGGCTCGCCGACAGCTCCAGGTAGGCCGCGGGCAGCGCTGCGAGAACGCCGAGGATGCCGAGCGCGGTCACCGACATCAGCGTCGCGATGCCCACCCGGGTCACGCGCATCATGGTCGCCGCGGCGACGGCGGCGACCACGGCGCCCGCCGCGAGGTTGGCCGCGGTGAATCGGCCGGTTTCGTCGTATTCCGTCGGCACCAGCATGGCGCCGCCGGCGAACAGCAGCACCAGCGCGGCGAGGGCCGATCCCAAGCAGGCGCGGGGTGCTGCGAACCGCTGGCCGGCGACGACCGCCGCCCCCAGGAACACCGCGCCCAGCAGTAGGGCGGGAACCGCACACCACAGGATCGATCCGCTGCGCAGCCATGCCCACGTCAACATGCTCGCGGCCGCCGTCGCACCGGCCACCAGCACGCCGAAGCCGACCACCGCCGACGTTCCGGCGTCGTACTCGGCGAACTCGCGCTCGTTGATCAGGGCGAGCGCATCGGTGATGTCCTCGACGATCGGCCGGAACACCTCCGCGGACTCGACCGGCGTCAGCACCAGCACGGCGCCGTCGGCGATGTCGTGGTCGGCAAGGCTGCGCCAGCGCGGAATCGGGAGCTGTCCGGGCCGGGCCAGACTCCACTGCCCGACCGGCGGGGTGAAGTCGACGTCATCGTCCTCGACCGCCGCGGCCAGCACCTCGAGCAGATCGTCGATGAATGTCTCCACCGCGAACTTGGTGGGCACCACGACGTCCACCTGGTAGGTGGCCACCATGATCGCCACCCGGACCCGGGCCACGTCCGCCGAGGTCGCCGCGTCCGCGGCCGGTGCGGCAACGGCGGTCACCGCGTCGCCCCCCGGAATGTCGGAAACCCGTCGGACAGCGCCGCGGCCAGCTCCTCGAAGGCCAGGACGGTGTCGCTGCCCAGCAGCCGCAGGTCGATCTCGCCGCCCTCGGCCAGATGCGCGTCGTAAGGCAGTGTGTACGTGGGCCGTTCCGCGGTCGCGAACAGCTGCTCGATGGCCGCCACATCGACATTCGGCTTCACCGGATGCTGGTGCACGATGGCCACGCTGGACCGGTGGACCAGGCGCTCGAGGCCGTGCGAGCCGAGCCAGTTGAGGGTGGCCACCGCCCCGGTCACCCCGCCGACCGTGGCCGGGGTGACAACCAGAACGGCGTCGCTGCTGGCCAACACGCTGTTGGTCGCCGAATCGAAGACACCGGTACCGCAGTCGACCAGGACCAGGTTGTAGTGCACCCGGAGGGTCTGCACGGCCGCCGCGTACTCTTCGCCGCTCAATGCCCGGGTGGCATCGGTCGCCCACGGCGACGCGACCACCACCAGATTGGCGTTGTTCGTGGTGGTGTACGCCTGCACCGCCGAGAAGGCCCGCAGATCGCGGGCCTGCGCCAGATCGCGGAGGGTGAGCCCGTACGGATGCCGGACGGTCCGGGTGCCGAGATCGCTGAAGTCCGGGTTGGCGTCGACCGCGACTACGCGGTCGTAGCGAATGGAGGCGAAGGTCGATCCCAGGGTCGCCGCGGTCGTGGTCCGGCCGACGCCGCCCTTCACGCTGACCACCGCGATCTGATAGGTGCCGGGAATCTGCCGCCGGATCCGGGTGCGCCGGTCCTCGGCGCGCTGCTCGGCCGGTGACAAACCGAAGCGGAAACCCACTTTGTTCAGCGCGCCGCGCACGCCGGTGGAGGCCCGCAGGGTCGCTCGATTGGTCGCGGTGATCTCCGCCAGCAGATGCGAGGCGGCCTGTGCGGCCGAGATGACCTCCACGCGGCCCGCGGGCTCGGACCGCTGGGCGATCGGCTCCACCCCCATGGTGACGTCGGGCTCGAGCGCACCGGTCGCCGACCACTTCGCCACGTCTCGTCCCGCCTGCTCGGCGGTGCCGGAGGCCTCCGATGCGGCGGTACCGGCCGCGGCGGCGGCGGTGCCAGCGGACCACCCGGCCGTGCCGTGGCCCGCGTCTCGCGATGCGTGACCCTGCTGGTACGCCCCGGCGGGCGGTTGCGAGGTGGACGCGTGGGCGGAGGCTCCGGCGTATGTCGGTGTGGCGGCACCGGGCGGGTTCGGCGGTTGCGCCACGGCCCGCGGGGCAGCCGCCGCGGTGGCGTGCGGCGGCGTCACCGCCTGCGCAGACGTGGGAGCCGCGCTAGCGGCCGGGTTCGACGGCTGGGGGTTCGGCTGGGGGTTCGACGCCTGAGCGTTCGACGGCGAGGGGCTCGGCGGTTGTGGACTCGGCGGTTGTGGACTCGGCGGCGCGGCGGACATGTCCGGGGCGACGGCCGAGTCGGCACCGGACCGGGTATCGCCCGGTCCGGAAGGAGCCGCCCGCTGCCCAGCGGCATCGGGACCGGTGGCATCGGGGAGCAGGTACGTGCCGTACCCACCCAACGGACGAGCCGAGTCGGCTCCCCGTCCATTCACAGTCGGTGGTCGATTCACCATGTGCCTCTTCCTCGCACGATCATTCGTTCCCTCGCCGCCGCCACCGTTCAGACCCGGCTGGTGTCGAACCAGCTGCGGCTCGGCAACATCTCGACCAGGGCGGCGACACCCGCCGCGACGGTGGCGTCGTCACCCGGGGCGAAGGTCGCCCATTGCTGCCCGTCGTAACCGACGCCGGGCGTCGCGACGACCCGGCCGAATTCGGTGTCGAACACGCTCATACACACTCCCGCCTCCGCGGTCCCGCCGTCGTGATGTTCGAGGACCACCACCTCCGCACGCCGCAGCACCTCTTCGAACACCCGGCTCAGCACACCTGCGGTGTGCGGAACCGCACCCAACTCCAGCAGCCGTTGCTTCCACTCGATCGCACCATCGGACGGCTCGCCACCGAATGCCTCCGGTTCGGCGGTAACCGGCTCGAAATCCAGTGCGGGGCAGGGTCCCAATGCCGCGAGCAGCGCTCCGGCCACCGCAGACAGGTCGCGTGCCTCGTTGAAGATCGGTTGAATCACCACGTGGTCGTCGTACCGCAAGGCCAGCACATGGGTCTCGTCCCGGCGGACCAGCGACATCCGCAGCATGCCCGCCGGAACCTCGTCGGCTCCGGTGTCGATGATCCGCGCGGCGAGCTCCACATCCGGTCGATAGAGGCATTCCAACCAGTGCGCGACCTGTGGATGCACCCGGTCGTCCACGAGTACACCCGCCTCGACGAGCTGCCCGCGCACAACAGCGTGCACCCTGTCCCGATCCTCGACTCGGTAGATGTTGGGCATCAGTGCGAGTACGAGCGGATAGGAGTCGATGCCGACCAGCTGCCGAAGCAACAGGGCGGCATCGACATTCAGGTCGACCGCCACCGGATCGAACTCCGTGTCACCTGCCACCGGATCACCTGCCCCCGCGATCGACGCGGAGGAGCTAACCAATCGACAGGAACCGATTGCCCTGGGCGATATCGACGTTCCGCATGTCGCCTGAACTGCCCGAGGTTGTCGAGATCGCCCTGGCTACGGAGCGCATCGTGCTCTCGTAGTTCTGCATGTCGGTGTTGAACTTGGTCCAGATGCTCGAGGCAGCCGTCGACATATCACCTGCGGTAATACTCTCCAGGTTCGCCTTGAGCGACCGCAGGTTGGCGAGATTCTGCTCCATCGCGGAGATCATCCCACCAATTTGCGCGGTTGCTCCATCGACCGCTGTGAAGTTGTACTTCATTCCGCCGGCCATGATTTCTTACCTTTCAACTATTTGAGAATTTCTATTGCGGTGTCGATCACCAGGTATTGGTATCGACCTTGCTGTTCACAGCGGTGTCGGCCACGGTCCAGGTACCGGCGGCGGTGCCGCCATCCAGAATCCCATCGGCTCCCGCGGCCGCGTAGACCCGCGCCTGTGCGTCCAGGTCGGCCATTTCGATCTTGCCACCCGAATCGGTCAGCGCATCGATGATCTGCTGCAGCGTTCCAGCGAGTTTTACACCGGCTGCATGCG
This sequence comes from Nocardia sp. CC213A, assembly GCF_030766805.1. Taxonomy (NCBI): domain Bacteria; kingdom Bacillati; phylum Actinomycetota; class Actinomycetes; order Mycobacteriales; family Nocardiaceae; genus Nocardia; species Nocardia sp. CC213A. The sequence goes on along the minus strand of NZ_JASFXA010000002.1, from coordinate 180,289 downwards.
CGTTACCGAGGGTGTTGTAGATCGCTTGGCCCGCACCGGCGCTGACGACCGCGGTATGCAGTTCGTCCTGCGAGGAGGCCAGGGTCTTGAGGTTGCCTTCGAGTTCGCCCAGACATGCCGCCGCGTGGGTGGCATTATTGGTGAGAACTTCGGGTTCGGCGTCGAACAATGACATGGAATTTCCCTTCCCGGTTCACTATATTGACCTCGGTGTTACTCACCGGGGGTGCTTCGAAGCGGATGGCACTACACCATCCCTTTCGTCGTCGACGGCGCCGATGACACCGATCGAAAAATTCACTTCGCGGTCAGGTTCCCGGTCGGCATCGAAGTCGCTGCTGGATGTCTCGATGACACCGATGTTCAACGGCCGCTCGAGCACCGGCACGTCAACGGGTGCGCCGGGAATGAAAACTTTCGGCTTCCGCTGCTTCTCGTCCTCTCTTCGGCGCCGCATCCGCGCCGTGGGGGCGCTGACCCCGCGACGCGGAGCTCCGCGGGCGACCGGCGCGCTCGAGGTGGTCGCGGGCGCGGCCCCGAACGCGGTACCGACCCCGGCGGGCCAGCTCGGGGGCATGCGGAACCCGGTCGATGCCCCTGACATGGCGCCGAGGCCACCTCGTACGAGTCCCATCGCCACCATGCTGCCCGCGCCACCGTTGAGCCCAGCCAGTGTGGTCGACTCCATCGAGGTGCCGGGAAATCCCATATGCGCCAGCGGATCGCCGGGAAATTCCGCCAGGCCGGGGTCGGACATCGATGAGATCGCCCGCTCCACATCCGAGATACCGTTCTGGATCTCCGAGCCAGGCTGGCCTGGGTCACCGATGGGCTGCGTGGGATCCGGCATCGAACCACCCGCGTCACCGCCACCGCCGGAACCACCGCCGCTGGAACCACCGCCGCTGGAACCACCGCCGCCGGAACCACCGCCGCCACCGCCCGAACCACCAGCACCGCCCGAACCGGTCACGGCTGTCGAACTTGTAACAGGAGGCGAACCGCCTGTTTGCGGCGCAACGTAATTCGAGGAGCCGCCGGGAAGGGTGGGTGCGGGACCACCGCCGGCGACGATCGGTGGCGCGGGCAGTGGCGGCGGCAGCGCGGCCAGATGCGCCATCGTCTGTCCCGCGTACCCGTACATCGAGGCCGCCGCCGCCACCCACATGGCCATGTACATGGCTTCATTGGCCGCGAGCAAAGGTGCGGTAGCCGTCGCGAGCGGGCCGCCGGTACTCGCCACCGCGGTCAATGCCGCACTGGCAGCCCGATTGGCCAGGATCAGCGGCAACGGCGGCATGGACGACAGGGCGGCGGTGTACGCCTCCCCCACCCCGGTGGCGTGCGCGGAGGCCGCCTCGGCGACCTGCGCCTGCTGCCGCAGCCAGTTCGCGTGCGCGCGGAACGCGCTCGTGGCCGACGTTGCCGACGGACCCTGCCACGATGCCGACATCGCGTTCATCGAGCCGTCGGACGATGCGGCCGTGCCCGAGAGCGCCGCCGCGATACCGCTGTACCCGGCCGCCGTGGCGGTCATGGGCCCCGGCCCCGGGCCGGTCGAGAGCCGCGCCGAGTTCACTTCCGGCGGCAATGCCGCGAAATCGAGACCCAGCGGAAACAAGAGCAGCGGAAACACGGCACGCTCCAGGGAACTCAGCGAACGAATCCGGCACCATGCGGCGCGACCGCCGCACCGCCCGCCGTGTCGGTGGTCCGATAACTGACAGCCACGGGCACCAGTTCCTGGGCGCCGGCGTGCAGTTCCCGCATCCCTGCCACGGTCGTCTCGAAGAAGGGTGCGGCATATTGGGCGAACGCCGCGGAGGCCAGCATGCTGACCGGGTCCATCGCGGCCGGTACCGGCACAGCGACTCCTGCGGCAGCCGAAAGTACCCCGCCGAGGGTTGTTTCCGCCAGGGACAATTCGGCAGTGGTGATTGGAAGATGTTCCGGGACAACATGCAGAGCCATCGCATGAACTCCTATACCAAACGGATACCACCCCAACCGGGGGGACAATCAGAACACTAAGGCATCCCCACTGATGGGGATACTCGATGACACCGGTGCCGAATCGCCTGCTGTCACTGCCGTTCCGGTTCCCATGCGGCCTGCACCAGATCCTTGCGGGCGTGCAGCGGTTCCACGAATATGCCGCGCCCGGTCGGCTGCTTCATCGGCTTCACGTCACCGATCAGCACGCCGTCGAGTTTCGAGCCGTCCATGATGAGGCCGGAGGAATTGAGGTTCTTCACCTGACCGAGAATGTTGTCGTAGAGCGCCATGTCGGCCTGGGCGATATTGCGAGCCGCGATGACGTGCAGACCGGTATCACGCCCGTCGACGATAATGTCCTTGATCGGGTCGAGCGGATTCATCGCTCCGCGCTGGGCCACCATGTGATAGTCGTCGATGACCAGGAAGATCTCGGGTCCACTCCACCAGGACCGATCCCGCAGTTGCTGCGAGGTCACGCCATCCGGTGCCCGGCGGCTGCGCATCTTGGCGGCGAACGCGGGCAGCCCTTCGGCCAGATCGCGTTCGGAGGTCAGATACCCGATCGATTGCTCCGCGGGTATCGCGTCCATGTGCGCGCGGCGGTAGTCGACCAGCAGGACCCGCGCCTGGTCCGGAGTGAACTGGCGCCTGATCGATTCCAGGAATGCCGCTATCACAGTGGACTTCCCGCTGCCAGAGGAACCGAGCACGATCATGTGTGTGGACACGCCGAAGTCGACAGCGGCCACACTCAGATCGGATTCGCGAAGCCCGAACGGTACCACCAACCGCTGCGCCAGCGTCTGTGGCGATGGGCCGGGATGGATCTCCGCCCAGCTGATCCGGGACGGCAGCAGCTTGACCGCAGGTGCCTTCCGACCGGCATAGACACCGGACAGGTGGTCGATCGCAGCAGCCAGCCCCTCGGCGGCCGATTCCGACTCCCCCACCCCGTCGATGCGCGGTAGGGCCGTCAGCATGTGCAGGGCGTCGGTGGAGATGCAGCGCCCCGGCCGATTCGGCGGAATCGCGGCAACCAGGGCGCGGTGTGAGTTGAAGGCGGTATCGGTGAGATCGCCGAGCCGCATTTCCACCCGGGTCTGCAGCATGTCCTTCATGGCGGGCCGGATCGCGGCCCAGCGTGAACTGCTGATCACCAAATGAATGCCGTAGTTCAGACCTTGGAGGGCGAGGGCTTCCAGCGTCGGCATGTACTCGTCGTAGTACGGACCGGTGACGGTGAATCCGATATCCCAGCCGTCGACTACCAGGAAGACATCACCGTGCTGATCGCGGCCGGTCAGCTCGGCCGACTCCGTGGGCGAAGCCAGTCGTCGCCGGAACTCCCGCATGCTGTCGATGCCGAGCTCGGCGAACAACGCCTGCCGACTCGCCAGCAGATTGTTCACCAGCGCGATGGTGCGCCGGATCCGGTCCGCGTCCCGGGGCAGCGCCACCGAACCCACGTGCGGGAGGTTCCGCAGTGCCGCCAGACCACCGGAGAAGTCCAGGCAGTAGAACTGCACCTGTTCGGGGGTGTGGGTGAGGGCCGCGGACAGGATGAGGGTCTGCAACGCGGTGGACTTGCCCGACTGCGGGCCGCCGACGATGGCCGCGTGCCCACCGGCACCGGACAGATCCATCGACCACACGTCTTGGCGCTGCTGGCGCGGCTTGTCCACGATCGCCAGCGGGATGCGCAGTCCGCCCGGCTCGACGGCGGGGACCAGCCGATCCAGCGTGGGCGCGACATTCAGTGGCGGCAGCCACATCTTGTGCGCGGGCCGGCCGTGCCCGGCCAGCTGTTGCAGCACCGTCTCCATCACGGTGACCGCTTCGCCCTCGGGCTCCGGCTCCGGCGTCGTCGGCTGCTCCGGTTCGGGCGCCGGTGGCCGGATGTCGGCGACCGCGGCCGCCGTGAACAGCTGCGGCGGCCGATAGCCGCCGCCCGGTCGGCGGGCCCGATTCGAGGCCGCCGAACCGGCCGAGGCCGGGGTCGGCGCGGTCCACGACTCGCCGACGTACGCGGCCTGGAATCGCTGCAGCTCACCGGCACCGACGCGCAGGTACCCGGAACCGGGTTTCTTCGGTAGGTGGTAGGCGTCCGCGGTGCCGATCGCATCGCGCGAGTCGCTGGTCTGGTTGGTGCGCAACGCAACTCGGTACGACAGGTGCGCCTCCAGTTCACCCATCCGATTGGAGGGCACCTTCTGCGAGGACAGCAGCAGGTGGATGCGCAGCGAGCGGCCCAACCGCCCGATCGCCACGAACAGTTTGGCGAAATCCGGGTACTGCTCCAGCAATTCGGCGAACTCGTCGAGAATGATGAACAGGGTGGGCAGTGGCGCCAGGTCGGCGCCCTGTTCCCGGGCCTTCTCGTAGTCGGCCACATTGGCGAAATTGCCCGCGTCGCGCAGAATCCGCTGCCGGCGCGCCATTTCGCCGTTGATCACGTCCTCCATACGAGTGACCAGGTCGGATTCTTCCTCCATATTGGTGACCACGGCCGTCACGTGGGAGAGGCGGTCGAAGCCCAGGAAGGTCGCGCCACCCTTGAAGTCGACCAGCAGCAGATTGAGGGCGTCCGGCGAATGGGTGGCGACAGCCGACAGCACCAGGGTGCGGAGGAACTCGGATTTGCCGGATCCGGTTGCGCCGATGCACATTCCGTGCGGGCCCATACCCTCCTCGGCGGATTCCTTGATATCGAGGAACACCGTCGCACCCGCCGGATCGTGGCCGAACGGGATGTTCAACCGGGCGCGGTCGCTGTCCCGCCGCGGCGGCCACTGCCGGTCGATGCGGATCGCCCCGGGATCGGCGATGCCGACCATCTCCTGCCACGATGTGCCACCGCTGGCCTGCTCGGCGGCCACGGCCTCCACCACCGACGACAGCCGGTACGGGGAAACGCTGCGGGCCAACGCGGTCATGGCGGACACCGATATCCGGTCGGCGATGGCGACCTGCCGGGTGGACCGCGAGGTCACCTCCCGGATGGTCCGGTCGGCGTCGACGGTGAATCGCAGCGAGCGCGGCAGCGGTTGTTCCGTCGCACCGAGCCGGATCCAGGTGCAGCCGTCGATACCGGAGATATCGCGTTCGTTCGCCGAGCCGCCGACATCGACGATCAGCACGAGATGCTTCTTGTCCACGGCGGGTTCGGCGGTGGTGGAGAACGGGCCACGGTTGAACTGGGCCAGCACCTTGGTCCTGATCTCACCGACGGTGCGGTAGACCATCCGGCCGGAGCCGATGCCGTCGGTGGCGTCGCGATGTTGACTGTGCGGCAACCATTTCAGCCAACCCCACTCCGGCGCGTCCGGATCCTGCAACGCGGCGGCCACCGCCACCTGGTCCGGTCCGTGCAGGACGACGATCTCGGCAAGCATCGCCCGCACCAGCGCGGCGACCGCGTCCTGGTCACCCTCGAAGATCACCTGGGGCGTGGACAGCAGGTTCATCGCCACCGGCATCCCGCCGACGGTGGAGTACGCCTTCGCGAAGCGGGTGATCTCGACGACGCCCACCGGATCGAGGTCGGAGGTGGGCGCCGCCTCCGGCACGATCACCCGGACCTGATTGGCGATGCGCCCCAAACCGATTCGCACGCGCAGGAACTGCGGGTGCGGCGCCTGGATCTCCCACATCCGCTTGCCGCCGACGAGCTTGCCGATCTCGTCCGGCCCCGGGTGTGAATACCGCAGGAAGCGGTGCAGTTCGGCTTCGGCGTCGTGCACGGTCTTGCGATGGTCGGTGATACTGCGCAGATAGTCCTTGCGGTCCTCGTTCACCTCGGCGGCGGAGCCCTTGTTACCGCCCCCGCCCAGCCCGCCGCTCATCATGCCGACCATCGACACCATCATCATCATGGGGAAGAACAGCATCATCGGTGACATGGCCCGCCCGCCGCGGAACATCATCACCATCATGCCGACCATCGCGGCCACCATGACGACGGGCAGGATCATCTTCAGTTTGGACGGCGGCACCGGCCGGGGCAGTTCGGTCGGCGGCTGTAGTTTCAGCTCGGCCACCGCCGGAGCCTTCGGCCCCGTCACCATTCGCGCCGGTCGTACGAACCGTCGTGTCGTAGTCATCGTCCGTCCCCGCCGAAGCCGACACCGGTGGCGTTGGATGGAATGCCGTCGTGCTGGATCCGAGCATCCACCTGGGACAGCGTCGGCCCCACCGCGAACAGGGATACGATCGACCACGGTGCGGGCACCGGCGAACCGAGGTTCAGCGACCGCAGTGTCGGGTCCGCCGACGGCTCCCGGCCGGGTTCGACGGCGATGCCGTAGCGGACTCCGCTGTCGGAGACCCACCACAGTGACTCCCGCAGCCCGGATCCGGGATCATCACCGGTCACCTGAATGAATCGCCCGCTGGTGCGCGGCAGGTAGGCGGCATCGGCGGTGGTGCCCGCCGAACCGGCCGCGGTCACCAGCCCGACCGGCAGCCGCTGTTCATCGGGGGCGAGCGGCAACTGCCGGCCCACCAGAAGATCGATCATGGCACTCGGTTCCGTGTCGAGACGCTCCCAGGACAAACAGGTCACCGCGTGCGTCGAGGTGTCCACCAGGTGGACGGGACGGCGGGGGTAGTGCTCGGTCCCCGGCCAGTCCCCGGGCCGTAGGTTCGCGGCGATCACGCTCGGGCTCACCGTCTGCGACGAAATGGCGCCGCGCACATCGAAATTGCGGACCATCGCCGCGAGCACCGGGCTCACCCGGACCGCGCCCGACGACGAGACCAGGTAGTACTCCGCGCCCCGGTCCGGCTGCGAGACCGTCAGCACCGACCCGACCGGCACCGTCAGGCCGGTCGAAAAGGTCATGCTGGCGCCGAAATCGGGAATCTCGGGCACCCGGAGAGCCGGAACCTCGGGTATCGCTTCGATCAGTCCGTCGGAGGCGGGCATGACGGGTGCGGTGGCGTCGAGCCCGAGGGCCAGGGTCACCGCGGAGTCGGCGAGGTCGATCATGGCGCGCACCGCGCCGTTCGCACCGTCACGGTACACCAGCCAGATCGTGCGCCCGTTGCGCATCAGCCGCGCCTCGTCCGCCTCCAGTTCCCGCGCGCCGTCGCCGTCCACCGTGAGCGGGCCGCCGATCGCGGTGGTGTGCACCGGCGCCGTCGTCGCCGTCGGCACGCCGGTGTCCGGGTCCACCGGAGCGGCGGCCCCGCCCCGCGCGCGGTCGCACACCGCCCAGTACGAGTCGCGATCCGAACTGCCCACCATGCGGCCCGGTGCGCCGGGAATGCCGACCCACGGCCCGCGCGGGTACTTCGCCAGTTCGCCCGCGTCGACTCGCACCGGATCGGCCGCCTGCCCGGTGATCAGCCGCGCCGAGGTCAGATTGAGCGCCGGATACATCCGGCCGCCCATGTTCACGTACAGCGCCCCGGAGTCCTTGTCGGCCACGATCGGCGAGTCGCCCACCTTCTTCGCGGGCGAGAAGAACGCCAGCACGGCGGCTCCGGCGACGCCGACACAGGCCAGCGCGAGGCCGATCATCAGGGCGGTCGACCGGCCGCGCTGAGGATCGTCGAGCATCGAGGCGTCGCGGCGCACCAGCGCGTGCTCGATCCGGCGGAGCAGAAAGCGCCATCCGGACACCTGGTGTTTGGACACCACCCGGAAGCGGGCCACGGTGTGCTACCTCTGCGCGGTGGGTGTCAAACCCGCCAGGGCCGCCGTGATGTCGAAGGCGTCGACGGTCATCAACTCTTGGTCGGTCATCGCCGAGATGTCCACATTGTCGCGGGTGAAACGGTAGTCCCGCTCGGCCTCGGCGGCTTCGACCACATTGCGCACGAAGCGGCCGTTGCCGGCCAGGTCGATCATCCGCCGACCCCCGGCGTCGCGGCGGGACATCTCCGCGCACCGTTCCCGCAGAATCTCCCGGGCGTCCTCGGAGATCAGCGAATCCTTCTTCTTGGCGATGTGATCCGCGATCTGCACCAGTTCGTCCGGGTCGTAGCTGGGGAAGCGGATCCGCTTGGTGAATCGTGAGGACAAGCCCTCGTTCGAGGCCAGGAACCGGTCGATCTCGTCCTCGTAGCCGGCGATGATCACCACCAGCTTGTCGCGGTCGTTCTCCATCCTGGCGAGCAGCGTGTCGACGGCTTCCTTGCCGAACGCGTCGCCGCCCGACAGTCCCTCCTGGATCAGCGTGTACGCCTCGTCGATGAACAGCACCCCGCCCAGCGCCGAGTCGATCAGCGCATTGGTCTTGGGCGCGGTGTGGCCGAGATGGGTGCCGACCATATCGTTGCGGGACACCTCCACCACATCGGCCTTCTCCACCACCCCGAGACCGGCGAAGATCTTGGCCACCACCCGCGCGATGGTGGTCTTGCCGGTGCCGGGCGGGCCGGAGAAGATCAGGTGCTGGGATTTGGAGTCGACGGCCAGGCCGCGCTTGGCCCGGACCTGGTCCATCTGCACACCGGATTTCAGTCGGTCGACCTGCTCTTTGACCGATTCCATCCCGATCTGCGCCCGCAACAGCTCCGATGCCTCGGCCAGCAGCGACGCCCGCTCCTCCCGGGCCGCCGCGGCCGCGACCTCGACCGGATCGTCACCGGACTTCGGATCCCATTCGTCGGTGCGGGAAGCGATCACGGCCGGTGTGGTCTGCGGCAGCCGATAGGACTTGTCCTCGACCGCGCGCTGCCACTCCGGGCGCGCGGACCAGAGTCCGGAGCCCTGCAACCCCTTCAGCACCTTGTCGCCGGCCTCGTGCTCGCCGGTATGCCGCAACAGCATTCCGTACAGGAAGTGCGCGTCCGCCCAGATATACGACTGGTTGCCCGACGAGCTGTCCTCCACCAGCCGCCGCGCGCGCGGCAGCGCCTCGCCGAACCGGCCCAGGTGCGCCATGGCCTGGGCGGCCATCAATTCGGCGGCGATATCGAGCAGGCCGTCGTCGAGCACCGGCCGCCGGGTCCGCATCTCGAGCACATCGGTCCAGCGTTCCGTGCGGAAGTACAGTGACATTCGGACGAATTCGGCGACCTCGTCACCCGGTACCTCGTCCAGGATCGCGGCGGCCTCCCGCCACTCCCCCGCCTCGGCGTAGGCGGCGGCCTGCGCGATGGCGATCTGGTCCCGGTCGGCCATGGCCACCCGCAGCCCGTACATACCGATCTCGACCTGGCACCACAGGGCCCGATCGACCAGGCCGGCCCGCTGCTGGTCCCGGTACAGATTGTGTACCGACCGATAGGCACCGTAGATCACCTCGGGGGTGACCTCACCCGCCATCGCGCGCCCCAGCCAGGCATCGCACATGTCCGGGTCCAGATCTGTCGCCGCCCTGAATGCGGCCGCCGCGTGCTCCTCATTGCGCATACCGCCGGCGATCAGACCCAAAGCCTGCACACCGGTGTAGAACGCGTCCTCCGGACCCGACACTCGCCCCGTCCCTTCCGCCGATCTCGTTCCCCCGCACCATAAGTCACCCCGCCGAACGTCTCACCGGACTCATTCCCACCGGTGGGAACAGGTCCGGACGTGCGGCGATGGCGTGCGGACCCGCTACGCCTAGATCTCGGTGAGGCCGTCGTCGGACACATCGTCGGCCGGCGGAGCGTCGTCCGCCCCGTCCTCGGCGTCCGCTGCCGGTCTCGCCGCCGGTTGCAGCGCGGAGCGGACACCTCGGCCCAGTGCGCCGACCACAGGTCCGAGCGGCCCGAGCGGGTCGGCCGCCGGTTGCCCGACCGCTTCGCCCGTCGCCGACGAATCGGGTTGTGGCGACTCCGGTTCACCCTCGGCCTCGGTCCCGTCCGGGTTCGGCTGCTCCGCCTCGGCATTGCGCGGATCGGTCGGGGTGGGCGAATCACTCGGCGCGGGTGCGCTTTCCGGCGCTTGGGCGCCGCCCTCACCGTCCTCCGGCTCGCCGTTGAGGTTCTCCAGTAGATCGGGGACCATGTTCAGCAGCGGCATGGCCATCATGGGAAGCATGGCCAGCATCGGGAGCATCGAGGCGATTCCGCCGCCGTCACCGCCCCCGCCACCGGCACCGGCCGCACCACCGCCGGCGGGTTTGCCGTCACCGTCATCCTCGGAACCGGCCATATCCTTGTTCAGCTCCGCGACAGCGGTCAGCTTGTTCTGCACGGCGGCGACGGCCTCCGCCAGATGGCGCAACAGTTCCATCTCCTGGGCGGGCTTCAGCTCGGCCTTGCCGACGGCCTCGAGTTTGCCATTGAGGTCGCCGACGATGTCCTTGATGGCGCGTAGTGTCTGATCTTCTTCGCTGGAAACGTATTTCGCGATCTCGACGACATTGCGGTCCGCCCGCAGCAACGCGCCCTGGCGGGCCTCGACCTTGGTCAGGGTGTCCTTATACGCCTCGGTGGACTCACCCTTGCCGAGATTCTCGTAGACCACCGGGCGGATCAGGTCTTCGACCTTCGGCGGCGGACTGGTCGTGCCGATGCCGAGCAGGTTCACGCAGCCCTGAATGGCGGCCTCGGCCAACGCGATGTATGCCAGCAGACCGGTCGACGCGCCGGGTGGCCGGACGAGCTCGACGGTCCAGAAGTTCTTGTCCTCTTTTTTGTCGGTCTCCTCGGCCAACAGCGCGAACAGCCGTTCCTCAAGATCCGCTACCTGCTCGTCGGTCAGCTCAGTCGCCATGCCGCGCCACCACCTCTCTGCCCCGTCCGCCCCATTGTCGGTTATCCCCTACCGTGGGAAGGGCCGACAATGAACCGGGGGCGATCCGAGAGGCGGGCGGGCGGTGAAGCGATCGAATGGTGTCGGAATTGACTGCTGATGTAGACGAGACAATGCGTATGCTTGCCGCCCTGTATGGAGAAGGACGGCCGGCGGTCGGTCATTCGACGGTCATGATGCGGGATATCGCCGCAGGTATGCGCGCGCAGAGCGCGTCCGGTTTGGCCGGATACACCGAAGCCCTCGGCGCGCATACGGTTACCGCCGACAACCAGTCCCGCCGCGACGGCACCGTGCACACATCCGTGGCGCGATCCGGTGAGGGTTCCGTGGTCGGCAGGCAGCAACTCGCGCACCAGCTCACCGAATTCCGGACCCGGGTGCAGGCTCTCGTCTCGGTGGGTGACGCTCGGTTCAGCGGCCCCGCGCTGCTCGACACCGCGCAGCGGACCATCACACAGGCGGCCAGACAGGTCGCCGCCGATATGGACACCGCCCGCCGCCTGGCCGCGCAGATCATGCCGCCGGCGGTCGCGCCGTCACGCCCGCGCACCGTGCCTCCGGACCGCCGGGTACGGCGGGTGCGACGGCGTCGACGGATCCGCCCGGTAGCCGCGGCCCTCGGCTCCCATCCCGCACCAGCACGCGGTCCGCGCCGGCAGTCGGACGGAACACCGGGGAGTGACGCGGTATCCGCGGCCAGTGGCTGGCTCGGCACGCCGTATGTCTGGGGTGGTGGCGACGCCAGCGGTCCGAGCGGCGGCGGCTTCGACTGCTCGGGGTTGACCCAGTACGCGGTGGCGCAGGCTTCCGGTGGCGAGGTGGTGTTGCCCCGCACCACCTACGAGCAGATCTACAGCGGCATCCGCATACACCCCGGTGATGCCCAGCCGGGTGATCTGGTGTTCCCCGGGAACTCCTTCAGCGCTCGCGGACCCGAGCACGTGCAGCTCGCGGCGGGCGGCGGCAAGGTGATCGAGGCCCCGTATGCCGGGGCGCGCGTCCGCTGGTCCGATATGGACCGCAACTCCGTCGTCGTACGGGTGCTGTAACCGGGCCGTATGAGGCTGCACCCGTGGCGATTCAGATTCCGAGCGAAGTCGCGCTCTTCCTGAACTTCTTGGGATATCCGTATCCGGATATCAACGAAGACCACGTGCGGGAACTCGCCGACCAGGTACGCACCTTCGCCGAAAAGGTGCGGAACACGCACACCGCGGCGACCGGCACGATCAACGAAATGGGGTCGGTGTATTCCGGCTATTCCTACGAACAGCTCGTCACCACCTGGGCGCGCATGAGCGCGACGAATATGGCCGACCTCGATCAGGCCTGCACCGTCGTCGCCACCGCGCTGGATGCCGCAGCGGTGGTGATCGTTTCGGTCAAGATCGCGGTCCTGACCGAACTCGCGGCACTCGCGGTCGCGTATGCCACGGCCATGTCGGCGGCGGTGGCCACCTCCGGACTGTCCGCCACCATGGGTCCGGCCATCGCCGCCGCGGCCCGTCGGCTGCTCGTCGCCATGGAACAGACCCTGCTGAGCTACCTTCTCGCCGAGGTGATCGGCCGCGCGGTCGAACCGCTCGAGGAAACCGTCGCCCGGGTGGTCAACGGGTTCGCCTACGAGTCCGCGCGTCGTGCCCTCGGGGTCCCGTCGGAGGCCGGACCGGCACAGACGCTCCGTATCGATCCCGACGAGGTGCTGCGATACGCGAAGGTGCTCGACGACCACGCGGCCGACATCACCCGGCACGCACAGGATTTCGCGAACAATGTCGCCGATCTGGACTTCACCACGCCGGACATCGGAATGGACGAGCCTGCCGGAATCCCCCGCACCTCGGCGTCAGCCGACCCCGGAGCGGGCGCGGGCGCACCGGATTCGAATCAGGGTGATGCACGGTATTCCGGTAGCCCGCCCACGGCCGCCTCCCCGGCCACCGTGGCAGCACCGACGGCGCGGCCGCTGACCATCGGCCCCGAAGAACTGTCCGGCACAACGCCGTCGGAATCCGCCGCGGCATCCGAGTCCCGGGCACAGCATCCGACGGCGTCCGCCCCGGACGACACGGGCCGACGCGAACAGTCGACCGATGCCGCGCGACAGGCCCCAGGTACACCGGACCAGAACGGCAGCGGCGCTCCGGAACAACCAGCCGCGGCGAACAACGGCGGCAATGCCGGACGCCTGCCGGACCAGTCGGCCGGGGATACTCCGGCACCGGCCCGAGCAATGTCCGAATCGTCCGAGCCCGCCGGCCAGCGTCCCGGAGCCGAACCACGGTCGGACGGGCAGCCCGACATCCGTGCCGCCGATACGCCCCCCGCCACCGCGACATCCGATCCGGCTGCCTCTCGGACTGTCGGTTCTCTTTCCGACACAACCGCATTCACCGCCTCGCCGGCACCAGCGACAGCATCGGCGTCGGTGTCGGCATCCGGAGATGGCCAGCGGGGCGGTAGTGGCATCGGGAACCTCGCGCCATCCGCCGGAGCGAGTCCACCGCGTTCCACGGGGGCAACGCCGTGGACACGCAAGGCGAAACCGGCCGGATCTGGCACGGCCCCACCGGAGCCGGACCTCGCCGACCCGACCCGACCCATGGCACCGCCCGCCGAACACACTCCCCTCGCGACGCCCTGGTCGAGAACCCGGCCCGCCACCGAAACCCCAGCCCGGGTCTCCGCGGCCGAAACCACCCGCCCGGCACCGACATTCACACCCGTCGAGGCCGTACCCGATATCCGGAGGAGCGAGCCGACACCGGGTGTAGCCGTCTCCACGCGGCCTGTCACCGCCGGTCACGGGGCGACCGCGGCACCGAAGGACGAAGCCGACACCGCCGGACCGGCCATACCTCGGGAAACTGCCGGGCCTGGTGGACCCGATGAACATGCAGCACCCGACGGACATGCCGAGCCAGGCGATTCTGCCGAACCTACCGAGCCTCGCGAATCCGCCGAACCCACTGAGCCTCGCGAATCTCGCGGGGCTGCCGGACCCAGCGGACCTGCCGGACCTCCTGGCCCCGCCGGACCCGGAGTAGTCGGCAGTCCGCGCAGACCCGGCGGCGTCACCGCACCCGACATCGGCCCACCACGATCCGTCTGACCGGCGCGTCACTGGAAGCGGATCGACGCCCCGGCCACCGTCGCCCACACCGTGCGGACTGGGATTCGGCCCGCCATCGGATGCGATGTACGCACGGGGCGTACAGCGCGTCGGCGCCCGCCTCACCTTGGACGATCGGGTCGTAGTCGCGCGCCGCGCCGTCGACGAGACCGAGGGGAGCGTGGAATCCCTCCTCGGCGAAGCGGATCTTCGTGCAGTGCGGGCGCTCGTCGGCGATCCAGCCGGTGCCCACGGCGGGCAGGAGAGAGCGACGATGGGCCGTGCGCGGGTCCGCGCTGATCCGGTAGGTCCAGTCGCCGCCGGTCCGGCAGTTCCGGTTGCCCCGGTCCGGCACATCCGGTGGCCGCCGTTGTTTCCAGCCGATCCGGGGGCCGCCCGCCGGTCCGGTGGCCGCCGTTGCTCCAGCGTTCTCGCATGCCGCAGCGGGCTCGGCCGATCCGGTCGCCGTACAGACGCACACCCCCTGCCGCCCGCATCCGGTGGAACCCCTTGCAGGCGGGGGCGCTCAGGCTCCGGCTATTACCGTAACGTCGGAGCCTCCACGGCGGGCGGTTCCGGCGCGGTCCGGTCCGAGGCGGTGACCGGCGGCGGATCGGCCGTGGCGGCATCGTCGCTGGGATCGGGATTCGGTGTGGTCTGGTCGATTCCGGTCGGATGGAAGTAGCCGACGAAGTCACCGTACGGCCCATTGCCGTCATCGGGGGGATTGTTCGGATCCAGGGGTACGAGTTGCCCGCTCACAATGACCTTCAGGCCCTCGTCGGTCACCACCACCAGCGCCGTCCGGTTCTCCCACTGCACCACATCGCCGGTCTGAATGCCGGGGCGAGGTTCGTCATCGGTTCCCCCGGGTGTCGGGCCCACGGGAATCCACGAATTGCCCGCCGACGCCTCCGCGACCGTCCCCTCGTAGGCACCCCGCCCGTCACTGCCGTTCGGGTTGTGCAGTTCCTTGTTCACCGCTTCGGCGACCACCGCCGGCACTTTCTGCGTCGTACCGTCCGGGAGCTTGACGTCCACCATCCCACCCCGTGGGGTGAATGTCTGCGGCGGAGGGCCGACGCCCTCGGGCGGGGTCACCGCTTCGGGCATCTCGCTCCCCGGAATCGGCACCGGATTCTGGTCGGGCGCATACGGATTCCCACCGGGGTCGGTGTTCCGAGGGTCCTCGTCGGGCGCGGGTTCGGGTTCCTTGCGCGCAAACGGACTGTTGTTGCCGGACAACCCCGACATGAGCGCGGCTATCGGGAGCATGCTCTCCATACCGCCCATGCCGGAGTTGGTGCTCTGCGCGGGGACCTGGGTGGCACTCGCGGCGGGGGACGGGGTACGGCCGGTACCCGAATCCGAGCCGTCAGGACCGGTGCCCGTGTCGCCCGAGCCGACACTATCGGTTCCGCGTTCAGCCTCCAGTTCGCTGATTATCTGTTCCAGTTTCTCGGCGGTGATCCCGCTGCGCCCACTGGTCTCGCCGTTCGCACCGGTCTCACCGGTTGGGCCATCGATCAGATCTCCGAATAGGTCCTTGCCGTTGTTCAGACCGCTACCGGCGAAGGGGTCGGTGTAGCCGTTCCCGTTCCCGTTGCCGTTCCCGTTCCCGTTGCCGTTCCCGTTCCCGTTGCCGTTGCCGTTGCCGTTCCCGTTCCCGTTGCCGTTCCCGTTCCCGTTCCCGTTCCCGTTGCCATCACCATCACCATCACCATCTTTGTCATCGTCGGTACGCGCGGCCTGGTCCTGAAATTCCTTGACTGCGCGATCATATTCCGTATCCCACAAATCGGAAGCGTCAATGATTTTCTGGACGTAGTAAAGCTGCTCCTTTTCAGGTGTCAATTGATACTGCCGGTGACCCGACTCGGTTTCGGTCAACTCGTACACGACACTGGTGTAATACTCTCGATGAGTGTTGCCGATGGGTTCGTAGCTGTCTGCGACGATATTTCCGTCGTCATCGACTTCGATCGTCGAATATTTACTCTCCTCCAGTTCGACGAGGAGATCAACTTCAAGGTGGGCGCGCAAGTCGTCTTTGATCTTCCTCAGGGCCGCCAGGATCTCTTTCTTCTTGGCCGGGAGGCCCTCGACGTCGAACTTGACATTGTCGTTCTTGTCGTCGAACAAGGATTGCCGCTCATCCATGCGTTCGGCGAATGTCTCGTGCCCGTCATTGGTCGCAGATTTATCCTCAATGCCCATGACATTTTTCCAGCCATCCGTCGTCCCGATATCCTGGAGAACGTTGGTGAACTCCGGAGCCGACTCCGGATCTTCCACGGGGATCGAGTCGAAGCCCTCCTGCATGGTGTCCTGGGAATCTTTGATCAACAGCTTCAGGTCCGGACTGGAACCGCGCGGAAAGGGGAAGTTCACCACTTCGAAGCGATCCCCTTCCGGGGTCAGGCGCGTCTGTTCGCCGAAGTCTCCCCAGAGATCGAGATCGGCCAGCGTGTCGCTTTTCTCGATATCGCTCTCGGCGTCCGGACTGCCTTCGTCGATTGCATATTCTTTGTCTTTCAGACCGTCGGCATCGGCCGAGTCTTCAGCCGAGTACGCGGTACCGTCTTCCGATACGCGATAGTCGACGGCATCCGAATTGGGCCACACTTCGATGGGAACGTGCTGGCCGCCCACCACCTCATAGAGGGTCAGCTCCCCGGCGGCATGGTCTTGAAAGTAATAGAACCCCTCTTCCGGGCGGGTGTCCGAGTCGGAGCGCCCCCCATCATTAGCGTAAACCGTATAGGGTTCGTCCTTCGCCACGATCTCTCCTCGCTATTCGGCGCGCAGCAGCCCGCTGTCCGGTCCGACACAGAGATCAGGGACGGCGACGGGTCGTCCGACATCACGCTCCGGTCCGACAGTTGCCATCCGGGAATCGACGAAGGCCGGATGCTTCACAATCTGCTCATATGCGTAGAACTGGTTCCGGAGTCGGCGATATCCCGGCTCTCCGTTCAGCAGCAGCAATAATTCGGTGCATCGGCGCTGAAATGCCAGGGTCCGCCTGTTTTCCCGATCCCCTGCCGTGTGGGATCGGATCACTTCGGCAAGAGTGTTATCGGCCCGCCGCAGCTCGACCCACCACTGTTTCGGAACGGGCTCCCCGGCTTCGAGCAGGGCCAGCATCCGTTCCCGCAATTGTTCGACCGGAACCGCAGCCACCGGCGTGGCGTCAGCTCGCCGCACTCGGTGATGGGCTTCGACACTCAATGCGAGACCCCGGGCCGCGCGCATCGCAGGCGGTACGCCGAATACCTCGGCTAGCGCTCCGGCGGAACCGGCGAAGCCCAAACGGTCGACGACACGAGGTCCGGGACTTCGCAGGTTCAATTCGTTCGCGGGTGCGACCAACTCACCGACCACCGTATCCGGGATATCCGCTCGCAGTTGCGAATCGATGCGGTCCGAGCTCACCAGCGCGGTCAGCCGGGCATTCGCTTTCGGCCCGTAGATCTCGGCGAACTCCACCAGAATCCGCGCAGGGTCGGTGTACTGCTCCCAAGTGGTCCACTCGGATTCCCCAATACCCACCGCATCGTCGCGTCGCCACGGCGTGGACAGCTTCCGGGGCAGGTACAGACCCGGTGGCAGCCAGCCCCTACCTTCATTGGTGGTGAGCAACAGTGCCATGCCGACCGGACTGCGCAGGGCCGCGACCGACCATGTCACCGTGGGAGCCGTCGGCCCCACGGCGTGCAGTATCGACGCAAGCAGGGTGCGGGCGGCGGCCAGGTCGGGATTGCCGGCCGCCGAGTCCCCAGGCTGCGGGCGCTGCCGTGTGCCAGCGGTGGTCGCGGCCGCTCCCACGGCCACGGCCGATGCCGGCCTGGCGACACCGGCGGGTTGGGCGCTGGAGTGTGCGTCGGCGGCCGCGAGCGCGGCCGCCGGAGGGGGGCCTGCTCCCGGACCGGAAACGGTCGCCCCCGCCGGAGCCTGTGCGCCGAGTCCGGGCGGACCGCCCGGCGGTGGTGCGGTCCCACTGCCGCCCGCCCGCCCGGTGGTTTCCTGTGCCCGACGGGGCTCACCAGACACTGGAGGCCGAGTCGAAAGTCCGGAGTGCTGAGAATCGGAGCGGTTCTGGGCACTTGCTCCCGGGATCACCGCCGGGGCTGAACCGTCGTCCGGAAGGTGTTGCGGCGCAACCGGTCGACCGGTTACGGGGCCGCTCGGCACGGAGTTCGACGCCGACGGCCCCGGAGTCACGGCGGTGGGATTCGTGACCACCGGAGGCGTGACTATCGGGTTCGTGGCGGCGGGAGCTGTCGAAACGGGCACCGGCCCACCGGATGTGGGCACGGTGTCGAAACCTCGCCCGCGATCACCGATATTCCGCCCGGAATCGTGGTCTCGATGTTCGAGCTCATTTGCCGCCGCCCGCAGGATGTCCCGAGTCCGCTCATGTCTGGCGGCCTGCTTTTCCGCACGTCGATGCCGCCGGTCGAAATAGTCCGCCAGCGCGGCACGCATCGGTTCGGCGATGGTTCCGTACTGAGATCGGAATCTGCCGATCCAGCCCTCCGGAATCCGGCCAGCCTCCCGGATTTTGGCGGCGGCCCGATCGTGCCGGTCCGCCAGCGCGCGCAGGTTATCCGGATCGAGGCGCAGCTGGTTCACCATCCCGGTGTCTCCCTCCGCTGACGTACCTGCCGTTCATTCTCCTTGCTTCCCAAAGTTGGGAATCTGGGTTTTCGGACCGTTTCCGGAACGCCACTCGCGCACGATCTCGCCCAGCGGCCGGGGCCGATCGGTCGGATCGCTCGTCGCGATCCGGTACTGCTGCCGCGCGTCGTTGGTGCTCTCCAACACTGCGGCCATGATCTCGGCCACGAGCTCCCGGCTGTCGAAACGCGCACATGTTCCGGGTGCCAGATACAGGTTCAGCAGCTGCCCTTTGGCATTCACCTCGGGAATGACCATGCCGGACGGGGATGGACGGCGTGCGACTATGCGCTCGAACTTCTCCCGCATCGCCAGCGCGCGGTGCCGCAGTTCCCGCGCCATGGCCTGTGCGGCACGCACATTGGGATGGGGCTCACGACGTCGAGCGGTCATCGCGCGCCGTTCTTTCCGGCACTGTGATCGTCGCGGCGCGGGTCCGGTGCGACCGCTCCGGCCGGGGGCACCGGCGGTACCGCTCCGGCAGGCGGCGCGGACGCGGTGGGCGGCACGGTCGCCGCGGGGGGTGCGGCCCCGGCAAGCGGTGTAGTCCCAGCAGGCGGTGCGACCTCGGTGGGCGACCCCACCCGCGTAGCGGGCGTGGCGGTGGCATCCGGTGACCCGGCGCTGACGCCCGGCTGCCCGGTCTCGCCACCGACGAGATCGGCTTCGGAGACGAGCACCTCGTACCGCTGTGCCACGACCGCGTCCGGCGCGGCCACCGTCTCCGGTGTCGCGGTGTAGAGCGGGTGGCCGATGATCTGCACGTGCGCGTACACCGCGTCGCGCAGTTCCTGCCGGGTCACGTTCTCGCTCAACAACATCAGCACTTCGTCGCAGCGGCGTTCGTACACCAGGCCACGCAGGAGCGCGGCCTGGTCGTCCACCCGCAGCTCACCGAGTTCGACCCGGCGCACATCGACGCGGCGGGAGAGCATGGCCGCCGCCAGCAGGTCGTCGGCGTCGCGCAGCTCGTCCCACCACTCGCGTGGGACTTCGGCGCCTTCCCGCAGCTGGTCGAGGATCTTGGTGCGCAACCGGCGCACCGCGGCCGCTTCCGGTGTCGGAGCGCTCGTCTGCCCGACCCGGGAGTGGGCGTCGATCGCCAGCCCGAGGCAGTGGTCGCGGAGCTTGTCGTCGGGCACGCCGCCGACCTTGTCCTGCAACCGCGGCATGCCGGTGAGCGCCAGACGGTCCACCGTATCCGGCGTGTGCACGCTGAGATCCACCTCGTCGGAGGGCGGGACCGCGGACTGCATCGAGACGTCGCCGAAACGTTCCCGCAGACCGGAGTCGATCTCCGCCGAGGAGACCAGGGCCGTCAGCCTGGCACCGGATGCGGCGCCGATCGTGAGGCTGAACTCGGCCAGCACCCGCGCCGGGTCCGAGATGCCCTCCCAGGCGGTCTCGGCGCCGGCCACGGCCCACGGCAGCGTGGTGCCCTGCGGCACGTAAACCCCGGCGGGAAGCCAACCCCGGCCCTCGTTCGAGGTCACCAGCACCATGGCGCCACCCGGCCCGCGCAGCACCGACACCGCCCATTGCAGGCCGAGCGCGGAAGTCCTTACGGCGGAGAGAATTCCGCCGAGCAGCGTGCGGGCGAGCACCAGGTCGTCATCCGGCTGCCCGCCCACCACGAAGGCGGGTCCGGCGGCCTTGTCCCTGGCATTGGCCAGGGCGGAGGCGAATGGCGCGATCGGCATCATCGGCAGACCCACGCCATTGGCGGTCGACCCGCCCGGTGTGCCGGAAGCGGTCTGGTCCGCGCCGCCGGGAATGCCGGCGGCGGGCGTCATCACCGCCGGTGGCACCACGCCGCCGGGCGGCGTCGACGCGCCGGGCGTGGTTCCGGACGGTTGCGCTCCCGTGCCCGTGGTGGCCGGGGTGGTCGACTGCGTGGTGTCGCCGGGCGCTGTCGGGCTTCCGGCGGCCGAAGGGGCCGCGGCCGCCGGTGAGGTGGCTGTGGCCGCGGGTGCCGTCGGTTCCGCGGCCGGAGTGGTCGCGGCACCCGCACCGAGCCCTGTGCCGATCGGTGCGCCGTTCAGACCGGGGTCGGTATTCGCGGCGGCCGGTGTGGTGACGGCGGGAGCATCGGCCGACGGGGCACCGTTGATCGGAGTCGGTTGACCGGCTCCGGGCGTCCCGGGCAGCTGCGATGGCGCACCGAATTCGTCACCGGCCCGGCGGAATCCGGAGGCGATGTCGTCATCGGTGCGTTCGTAGCTGTTCGCGGCGGCCCGGAGTGACGCGGCGGTCTGGTCGTGCTGATCGGCCAGACGCTCACCGGCGAGCTGGCGCGCGTTGTAATACTGAACGAGGGCCTTGTACACCGGGAAAGCGATCTTGCCGTAGGTGGGCAGGAAGTTGTCGAGCCAGGCCGACGGCGGCTGCGCCCACTCCCGGGTGTCGCGGGCGACCCGGTCGTGCTGATTCGCGAGCTGACGCAATACTTCCGGGTCGATATCCATCCGGTCCGGCATGCTCGCTCTGTCCTTTCCCGCGCCTGTGGCCTACATTCTCCGACCTTCCCAGTCGTGGGAGGTTCGGCCGCGGCGCGGATCAGCGCGGCGGTGCCGTGACGACCGGCCGCCCGCCGCCCGGATCGGCGGGACCGGCGGGTGCTTCCGGGATGAACTGTGGATGCCCGATGATCTGAGCGTGGGCGTATACGGCGTCCCGCATCAGCTGTCTGGTGGCCTCGGCCCCGCCGGGGATTGCCGCGGCCTCCGCGAGCAAGAGTACGAGTTCGTCGCACCGGCGTTCGAAGACCATGGCGCGCAGCACGGCACTGTCGGGTCCGGCCTTGAGCTCGCCCAGGTCCACCCGGGAGGCGTCCATCCGGCGGGTCAGCATGGCGGCGGTCAGCAAGTCGTCGGCGTCGCGCAGTTCGTCCCACAGCTCCGGTGGCACGGGCTCGTCCCGGCGCACCATAGCCAGAATCCGTTCTCGGACTTCACGAGTCATGACTGCCTCCGACCCCGGAGCGGTCAGTGCGGCGACCTTCGTGTGCGCATCCCACGCCAGCCCGGCGCACCGTGCCGCCCTCTCACCCCCGGGGATCGCGTCGGCCCGCACGGACAGTTCCCGCGCGCCGACCGCGCCGAGTCGGTCGACCAGTCCCGGGGCCGGCGCCCGCAGGTCCCACCGTGCCGAGGCCGGGACCGAATCCGCCATCGGCAGTTCCCGGAACCGGGCGCGCAGGTCGGGACCGATCGTTGTCGACGAGGCCAGCGCGGTGAAGCCCGCCGCGGAACGCTGCCCCCACGCCAGGCCGAACTCGACGAGCACCCGGGCCGGATCGGCTATCCCCTCCCAGGCCGCACCGGCCCGTTCGGATTCCGACCAGAGCCACGGCATCGAGGCAGCCTCCGGCAGGAACAGTCCGGTGGGCAGCCAGCCCCGGCCCTCGTTCGAGGTCAGGAAGGCGCTCAGGCCGGCGGGTCCACGCAGCGTCGCGACCGCCCAGTCCAGCCCGAGCACGGTGGGACCGACGGCGGCGAGCACTCCGGCCAACAGGGTCCGGGCCAAAACCAGATCGCCGTCGACACGTTCGCCCACCAGGAACGACGGCGCGGCGGCGGCGACCATCGCGGCGCCGACCACCTCTTCGGCGCGTTGCGGTTCGTCACGCTCGGCCGTTGTGTCGTCCCGCCCGAGCGGGGTCGACGGCCGGTCCGGCCGGGCATCGGCTCGCTGTGGCGGCGCACCCGACGAAGTGCTCTGAGGAACAGCAGAATTCGGTCCGAACACGCCCGATGGCGACCGCGCCGCAGCGGTCGCATTGGCCGATGCCGCCGCTGCGGCGGTGCTCGCCGCACCAGCGGTTGCCACCGTCGACTGTGAAGCGATCGCCGGCATCGGCGGCGGCGCGGTCACCACCGCGGGCGGCAGCACCTGGCCCGGCGCGACGGGTCCGTCCGCCCACCCGGTCCCCCCGCTCGGCGCGACGTCGAGGCCGAGCGCCGATCCGTCGCCGCCGATGTCCGCGGCCCCCTCGCCGCCGGTGTCTCCGGCCCCCTCGGTATCGCCGACGTCTCCCGACCTGTCGGTGCCGCCGACATTTCCGGACCCCGTGGTGCCGTCCTCGCTCCCGGAGGCGCGCTCACCGGCCCGGCCCACAGCCGAATCCTCAGTGTCCGAGGTTGTCTCGTCGTTGTCCGGGTCGGTGACGGCCGGCGCCGTCCGGCCCATCCCCGCCCCGGTCGGACCTCCGGTCCCCGTATCGACCGACGGGTCGTGCCACGGCCCGACGGGCGGCACACCCGGCATCGGGTCGACCACCTCCGGCCCGCCCACCCGTTCGGCCGGCGGACCGGGGGGCTCGCGACGTTCTGGTCGCCCCGGCGCATCCTCGCCGGCACGCGCGTCGTCACCGATGGGCATCGTGGAATCCGGCTCACCCCAGCCCGCCGGTGGCAGCGGGAATACCGCATGCGGACCGCGGGCATCCGGACCTCGCGGCTTCCCAGGAGGCCCGGCCGCGTCCGGCCCCGGCGGAGCGTCGATATCCGGTTCGGTCTCCGCCGACGGTGTGGCCGAGGGCGATTGCGGTTCCGGTGCCACCGGCCGATTCGGCGCCAGCGGCCCAGGCTGCCCCAAATGGTCGGCGATAGCGGTCAATTCCGGCAGTGAGACCGGACTGATCGAGTTGAGGGCGGCGGCGGCGATATCGTCGACGTCCGCCCGAGCCCGCGCGATGACGGCGGCGATCCGTCGCTCCCGCTCGGCGGCACGGTCCGCCTCCGCTTCGCCGTCCTCGTCCTCGTCGTCCTGCGCCGCAGCAGCACGCTGCTCGGCGCGGATGTCGCGGTCCGCGCGCTCGACGATATCCAGGATCTGATTTCTGGTCCGGTACACCACATCCGAGTAGCTGCGCAGCACATCGGCGGTGGCCGCGAGAGCATCGGAATAGGCCTGCGGATCATTGCGCTGGGCCAGCATCCGATCCTTGACCGACTGCAATCGGCCGCTGGAGCGCACCCGCTCATCGAAGTCGAGACGCGCTCGGGCCGCATCGTCGGTGTTCATCGCCCGCGATGCCTCCCGAGCGGCGGCTTCCAGTGCACTCCACTCCGCCGGGCCGATCGCGGGCCAGTTCCCGCCGACGATCTGGTCCCAGTGCGCGCTGTGCTGTTCCGGTGCCATTACCGCACGTACATCAGATCGATTCGTACCGTGTCCGAGATCCGTTGTGCACGTCCGCGGCGTCCAGCTCGGAGGTGCCGAACAGGGCGTCGACGAGTACATCGTCCGCACGGCCGGCGCTGGACCGGGCGGCCGCCGCGAAGGTGGATCGCACCCATTCGAGCTGATCACACATGGCGCGGTCGAGGTCGGATTCCGGCTTGGTCTCCGGTCGCAGGGTGTCCGCGGACCCGCTCGCCACCTCCGTGGCCGTGTGCACGGCCGTCGTGAATCTGCCTGCGGCGGAGGTGATCTCCGACGCATCGTCGATGTCCAGTATCGGTCCGCCGCTGTCCGACATCGGCTACTCCGTTCCTAGGTGGCGTGCTCGAGTCAGGACCTGGTGCCGAATTCGGCGTCCTCCATGGCGCGGTAGGCCGCCTCGGTCGGCAGATCGAACGCGTCGATCGTGTAGGGCCGCGCCCCTTTGTATTCCATCTCGGTGCGCAGCCCGACCCGTGATTTCTGATGTGCCAGCCGCGCCAATTTGAGTATTTCGGCGGACAGCCAGGTCTCCCCGAACTCCCGGGCGTCGTCGGTGAGGTGCAGGCCGATGATCTCACCGTCCCGGTTGCAGGCCACACCGACCGTATTGTCCGGATTGAAGACTTCGTAGGTGCGCTTGCCCCAGTCCGGAGCCGCAGGGGTTTCCTCGTCTTCGCCGAGGTGCGTGTCGTTCATCAGCTGTTGTCCTCCGCCATCCGTGGGTCCAGGGTCGCCGACAGCGCCGACCAGGTGGTGTCGTCGATGGTCATCACCTTGCGCAGCCGCCAGAACCGGGTGCCGAGATAGCATTCACCGCTGCCGTCGGCCTCGACGTCGAGGTGATCGGGGCTCTCGGTCGTGGGGTTGAGCGTGACCGTGGTGATCGGGGGCCGCGCATCGTCGATATTGATGAGCGTGGCTCCGCCACCGGGAATGAAGGTGTGCCGGTATCGGTCGCTGCCCCCGATGGCGGTGGCAGCACTGTTGGTGGTCAGCGTGATCTCGGGGTTGAGCATCAACTGCATGGCCCAGGAGCGGGCCACGCACTCGGGGCGGTCGGCATTGATCGCCATGCCGAGCGTGGACTCGAGATCCACGATGAGCGCCGCCTCCGCCGAGGTGATCCCGACGACCACCAGTCGCCGCGAGCTGTCCGCCGGATGCGGCAGATCCTCGGCCGACAGCGTGATCGCGTCGGAGCCGCCCTCGGCCCCGGTGGCCGGATGCACGGTGACCGTGCCGGTGGCCACCGCCACCGTGTACGCGGCGATCGGATTCGATTGTCGCGCACCGACACCCGCCAGCCGCTGCAAACCTTCCTCGTACAGCCACCGCAGGGTCTCGGTGACGGTGACGGTCCCGCCGACCTCGGTCACGATCGCGGCCCCACGGCCCCGGGCACCGTTTCCGCTTGCGCGCCACTGTCTTCCGGCACGGTGCGGTCCATGATGGCGCGGTGTTGGCGCGCGGCGTCGGCGGTGCTCTCGGTGACCGCCGCCATGATCTCCTGGACGAGTTCGTCACTGGTGTATCGCATCGTGGTCCCGGGTGCCAGGTACAGGTCGGTGAGCCGGCCCATGGCGTCCACTTCCGGGATCACATCACCACCGGGTGAGGGCCGGCGAGCGCGGATCTGGTCGATCCGTTCCCGCATATCGGCGATGCGGTGGCGCAGATCGCGGGCCATGTCCAGCGCCGCTTGCACATCGGGATGGATTTCGCTCATGCGGAGCCTCCAGCATTGTTCTGGGTCTGGGCAGCCGGGGCCGGGGTCGGCGGGGTCACGGTGGGGGCGATCACCGGTCGTTCGCCGATCACCGATTCGGTGTGCGGGGTGTCGTCGACGTACATGAGCCGGTCCGGATGCCAGGCGACGACGCGGCCCCGGTCCCCACCGCCGCCCGCCCCGGCGCCGCCCGCGCCCGGCATCATCGGCATCATCGGCATATAGCCACCGCGGCCCATCATCGTTCCCGTCGGGGAGGACCCGGACCGGATGGGTTCGAAGGCCGAAGGGCGGGGGGTGCCCGCGCCGCCTCCGGATGTGGCGGAGGGTGCGGCGCTCATCGGCATCGGACCGAGCGTGTACGCCGGATCGACGCCGGGTCCGGAGCCGTCGAACGATCCCGGTGGGCTGGTGCTCGGCGAGACTCCGTCGTAGTTGCCGTAGTCGCCGTAATCACCGTAGCTGGGATAGTCGTCGTAGGAGCCGTCGTAGGAGCCCTCGGTGAGCGTCTGGTCGGCGGCCAGCATCCCGCCCTGGCTCAATGCCGACATCAGTGCCGGCAGCAGCGCCTGGAGCATGCTGGCATCACCCTCGCCGCCGCCCTCGCCATTGCCCTTGGCGGCGTCCTCGATCATGCTCCCCTCGTATCCGCCGATCGCTTCCGCGGAACGCAGATTCAGCTCCTCCCACTTGGCGAGCGCGGCCGAGGTCGCGGCCTCGTTCTTCGACCGCATGGCCCGCAGCAGTTCCTTGCGGGCGGTGAGGATCTCCGACGGCGTGGGATGTTTGTCCTTGGCGATCCGAAACGCGTCACTGTAGGCGTCGACGCGTTCTGCGAGCCGATTCAGCTGCCGCCGGATCCGGTCCAGCCAGTCGTTGTGCCGGGTGAGTTCGGCCGACGCCTGCGCGCCGACCGGTGTCCAGTTCCGCAACACCTCGGCGGCCGCACCGACGCGGCGACCGGCGTCGGCGGCGGCCCCGTTGTCGAAGGCGCGCAACACCTCCGCGAACCGAGCCGGGGCCGCCGGACCCGGACCGGCGTGCAACATCTGTGCGAAGGTCAGCGTGTCCACCGCGGCACCGGGGTCCGGAAACGTGATGACGGGCGGCACCAGCATCGGTAGGTTGCCGGGTAGCTCCGCCGGGTTGTCGACCTCGGCACCGGAGGTCCCGCCGAGCAGCCGGGAATTGGTCGAGTCGGTGGCCGCGTAGTCCACGGCCGCCGCGCCGACCTCATGGGCGGATCGCTGCACCACGCTCAACAGACCCCGCACCCCGTTGAGCAGTTGCGCCGCTTCGTTGTTGAGCTGTGGGACCATTCCGGCGGAAATCGGGTCGGAGCCGGCCGGCGTCACCCACTCGGACGGGACGGCCGCGCCGGTCACCCGCACCAGGTCGGCGAGTGCGGCGGCCGCTCCGACGAGTTCCTCCGGATCGACATTGAGCACCACGGCCTCCTCCTCCCGCCTATTGCCGCCTCGCTATCCGCGTCGGACGCTTCCCGATGGGCTCGGGGTGGCGCGGACGTGACAGCCCCAGTTCACCCAGCTGCGCGGGTGACCAGCCGCCGTCCAGTGCGGCGTCGTAGGCGGCGGACAGTCGTTCGGCGGCTTCGTGATAGGCCAGGTCGGCTTCGTGCACCTGCACGGCGAGGCCGGCTTTGCGCTCCAGATCCTCGCTCTGCGAGAGGATGTCGCGAGCCTCTCGGAGAACACCGTCACGGTCTCGTGCCATCTGCGGTTCCTGATCCGTCGAGCCACTCCCTGGCTTTCCTCATCCGACGTCCCCATTGTCGAACATCCCCAACCGTGGGAACGCCGATCACGACCGGGCCGGTGGATCGCCACAGTGATCACCGACGCACCGGCCCCGTGGCCGAGCCGGTGCTCCCGTCGATGGTGACAGGCCGGTGGCCGCCGCGGGCTACCGTCGACTCCCATGAGTCACCCCAGCCCGACTCCGTGGTCGCGCCTGCGCGACGGACGGGACGAGGTCTGCACCGCGGGGGCTCCGGAGCCCGCACGGCCGGGTCCGGATGCGCCATCGCCGCCCGGCCGGCCGTTGAGAAAGGTTCCGAGTGCCGGGATTTCGATCGTCGGGATCGTCGTGGCTTTACTGATTGTCGCCGTGGGCTGCTGGGCCACCGACAGGTCCGGCGGACCGGCCGAGACACCGGTTCCGACGGGTCGCGGCAGCACACTGGGAACGGTGGTCGCGGCCGAGGGTGCGCTGCTGCGAGTCCGCGGCGTCAACGGCGGTTCGACCGCGGTTCACACGAATACCGACACCAGTGTGTTCGTCCTCGGCGGGACCGAGGTGTCGGACGTCCGGCCCGGCGCCATGATCTTCGTCCGGGGTGTCACGTACTCGGACGGGTCCATGCTCGCCGAGTTGATCATCGGGGCGTCGATGCGGTTGCCCGACTTCCGATTTCCCGACGCGCCTTTTCCGGACCCGCCGGGTCCTCCATAGTCGAATCCCTCGAACGTTTCGGCTGACCGGACCGTAGCGACCGATCTACCCGGATGCCACAGCACGGTCAGGAGCGCGACGAAGACCGTGACCGCAGCGGCGCCACAACTCAGCGTCGCCGCGAGTTCGAAGCTCGAACCGGCGGCGGTCGGCGCGACCGCATCCGCCGCCGGGTTCTGGTTGCCGGTGAGGAGCGTATCGAGCAGATCGCCGAGACTGCCGTCGAGGGCATCGGTCCGTTCCGTGAGCGCACGGAGTTCGGGCCCCTTGCCGTCCAGGTAGTACCGCACGGCCACGACGAGCAGCGCCGAGGCCGAGGCCGAGGCGAGCACCAGGCGCGACAGCGTCCGAACCGGGATCCACAGTCGCAGCAGGACCGCGGCCACGGTCACGACCAGCGCGGCGACGGCCAGGAAAGCCCATGCGCCACTGATGTTCTCCTCCGGGCGGCCGTAGGCGATCGGCCAGTCGACGATATTCCCGAAGGCGTCGACGGTGACGGTGCCGTTCGGTCCTGTCGCGGACAGCCAAGGCTGGAACAGTAGTACCAGGGTGACCAGACTCGTCACCGCGATACAGAGATAGCCCCAGCCGGATCGGAGATCGAAGCGGCGCACGGTCACCGCTCGAACGAATTCCTCGTCGCCCGCGTACAGACGGGTCGGATCTTCCTGAACTTGCCAAGGCGTTTGAGTGGACATTTCTCCAGGCTCTGCAATACCCGTGTCGATCACCATTACGAACACCGACGCGAGTGTCGAATAATTTGTTCTGCAATGGGCGCCATCGGCCACTGACGATTGAGTACGTTAGCTTGGCCGGAACATGAGAACAAGGCAGATCGAAGGCTTGTGACCCTATTAACAAGCACACTGCGACCCCGGTCACAATCAACACGAATTCTACTCGCCAGTAGGCGCGAGTAATTTGGATGGAGCCTGCTAGCTTTTTCCGGAATCGCCGTCCGGCGATCGATATTTGTTCGGTTTGCGACCGATAATGCGCTGGCTGATACACGCCAGCGCCGAGCCGATCGAGGTGATGCTGGCGAACATCGCGGCGGGCGTGAGGCTCGCGGAGGAGTACCCGACCTCACGCATGCCGGGCAGGATGAGCTGCCCGTTTCCGAACGCCCAGGCCATCAGGGAACCGACCTGGCCGCCCAGGTCCCACCGGCGGGTCGTCATGGCCTTCAGGTCGGATCCCTTGCTGTTGAGGTAGACCAGCGTCGCCAGCACGAATACCGCGGCGGCGACGGTGGCAATCGTCGCCAGCCGGTCCATCAGATCGGATCGAAGACGAAGATAGATCAGCACCGTGACGACCGAGATGGTGAGGGCGGCACTGGTGAACAGCGCCCACATTCCGGTGACATCCGCGGTAGGCGATTTGAGCTGCGACCAAGCGGTCAGATAATTGGTGGTCGCGTCGATCCGGCCGAAGGCATTCGCACGCACCTTTCCCCCGGGACCGGATGCAATGATCCACGGCTGGAACAACAGCAGAAAGGTGACGATACTGCCGGCCACCGCGAGCACATAACCCCATTTGCCCGCCAACGCGGCGCGCAACACTCGAAGTACCGGGTGACCGGCCCGCGCCAATGCCGCTCCGCTGATTCGCCGTCCCGACGGTTGTTCCGGGGAGTGCTGAACCGCCTTCGGTCCCCAAGGCGTGGGTTGCACCATAGAGATATTCTATGGGTCTGCCCAGCACTGGGAACTCGGCATCAGCCGACCGCCGAAATCGGCATCGCGGGCACCGGTTGCACCGTCGGGTCGGTCGCCGGGACGGCGTCCAGCGCTGTCGAACGGGACCCGCTCTCCTCGATGCCCGGCGGGTGGAAGAATCCGGAGAACGCCCCGAAATCGCCTTCGGAGTCGCTCATTTCGGGGCCGAACGGTTGCAGCACACCGTCGACGATCACCTCCAGCGTGCCGTCTCCGGACGAACCGCCATCCTCGGGGCCGAACACCACCAGCAGCGCTGTCCGGCCGTCCTCCCACATCGCGATATCGCCGGTGATCAACTGGTTCGGATCGACCCGACTGCCCGGGTACTTGTCCTTCGGTTCCCCCGACTTCCCGGACTCCATGCCGTAGGCGGCCCGGGCGTCGGTGCCCGTGGTGTCGGCGAACGCGGCTTCCAACGCGTCGTAGACCTTCGGGTACACGTACTGGTGGCGGCCGTCTTTGAAATCGAAGAGCACCTTGCCGTCCTCGCGGGCGGTTCGGGGCGGGGTTCCGGAATCCTGCGGGGCGGTCGCACCCGGCGTCGGTCCGGTGTGCGGTGTGGACTGGCCCGGCGGCGTGCCCGTGTTCTGGGGGGTCTGTGGGCTCTGCTGTCCCGGCGGTGTGGTCGGCTGCACCTGCGGCGGCTGCACCTGAGGCGGCTGCACCGGTGACAATCGCTCCCGATCGAGGCGGCGCGGATCGTTCTCGTTGCCCATCAGTCCGCGTTGGCCGAACCCGTTCTGCGCCATCAGCAGTGGCAACAGTGAACTCATCAGGTTCGACCCCATACCGGCCAGGCCCGATCCCATGCCACCGGTCGGCGGTGACACCGGGGTCGGAACCGACGGCGAGGTGGGGTCGTTCGGCCGGCCCGGATTCGGGGAGACCGGATCCCGGCCACCCGGTGCGGACGGACTTCCAGGAGTTCCGGGGAGGCGTCCGGGGTCTGACGGGTCCGAAGGGTCCTTGGGGGCCGGGGTATTCGGCGTGGGCAAACCCGGCAACGGCGAACTCGGATCATTCGGCTGCGGTTGAACGGGAGGCACGCCGGGCTTGTAGGGATTGCTCGGATCCTGCGGCAGGTTCTGCCACTTCTTCGTAGTCTCCTCGAGTGCCTTGCGCATGCCCTCCAGTTCCTTGGCCGTCCGCGCTTCCTGATCCTTGATCCACTTCGCGATCTCGGAATTCGTGCCGGAGCGCTCCTCCATGATCGACAGGCTCTCGGCGAACGCCTGCCCGAGCAGATCGACGAAACTCGCGTCGGTGCCGTCGGATGTCTGCGCCTTCAGATTTATACCGCGGATCAGGGCGGAGATCTGGTCCCGACCGAGTTTCGTGTTCTCGGCGGTCTCGACGATCGATTTCGCCACCTCCCGCTGCCTGGCGTCGAACCGCCCCGCCGTCTGCACCAGCCTGCTGGCCGCCTCCTGATACGCGGCGGGCGTTTTCGCGCCGATCTGCATGGGCACCGTCGGCAACGGCGGCACGGTCACCTTGTCGGTATCGAAATTACTTGCATCACCGAACAACTGCCATTCGTCGCTGAGCCCATCGGCCAGCGAACCGCTGCCGTACAAACCACCTCGAGCGCCGTGCCAAGCCTGCAGATCGGCCGAGATACCTTTCGGCTGGAACAGAAACCCCACCGGTTGCCCCGGCGGGCCGCTGCCCGGCCCCGGCTTGAACTCCCCCTCCCCCATGGACTCGACGTGGCCGCCGACCCAAATCCCCGGCGCCGCAGTGCGGTCGGTCTCCGGTGAACCGCCGACACCGGCCGGATCATCCGAGTCCCAGCGGCCGGGAGCTACCGACCACGCCGCCAGCCCGCCGAGACCACGCAGGACGTTGTTCCCCATCCCCGCCCGTGTCGCCGTACCCCAGCGACCACTGCGTTCGCCCGATCGGAACAGGTCCCGATACCGATCCGCTCTCGTATTCGCACTGTTGGCAGCGGTTCCCTCCAACCGCTGCTGGGCTCTCGCTCTGATATCGCGGCGCGCCTGGTCGGCGGCGTCGCTGCGAAGCTGTTGCCTGCTCGGCGTATTGCCGAACGGATTCCTGGACCGCAGGTTCTGCGCGCGACCGCCGAAATCGCTCAGGGGCTGGTTCATGACTCGCTGATGCGCCCGGTTCCCGAGTCGGTCCAGCCGTGTATCCATACCGTTGGCCGCGGCTCTGCCAGCACGGTTCTGCAAGAACCGCCTGCCCACGCCCGCGTCTTCGAACCCATTGCGCAGCACCCGCGACAGCCCGCCGCCCGCCCCGGCCCCCACCAGACCCAGCCCGGCGGACACCCAGGCATTGCCCGACGTGAAGTCGATCTCCCCGGCCTGGATGAAACTGCCCGCCATGCCGCCCACGGCTCCCCCGATGAGTCCACCGGCACCCGGCACGATCATATTGCCGACCACGGGTGCGGCGACACTGACGCCGAGCGAGAGACCCGTCTGCCACCAGCTGCTCATCGAGTCTCCTTACGCCGGAACCGAAGCGACGGCCGAGGTATCGGCCTCCGGCACCGTTCCCGCCGTCCGATCCGCCGGACCGGCGACGTCGATCCCGGGCGGATGGAAGAAGCCGGAGAAGGGTCCGAAATCTCCTTGGTTGTCGCGCATTTCAGCGGAGAACGAGAGCAATTCACCGGCCACGATCACCTCCAGGGTCCCGCTGCTCTCGGTATCGAAAGCGACGACCAGAGCGGTCCGCTGATCCCACCGCGCGACATCGCCGGTGATGAGTTGATACGGATCCACCGGGGCGCCGAGACGCTGCTCGTTCAGCGCCACGGCGGCGCTCTCGTAGGCTGCCCGCGCGTCGGTGGTCGCGGCATTGTCGAACGCGGCGTCCAATGCGGCGTAGACCACCGGCGACACCTCCTGGGTGCGGCCGTCCGGGAAGGTGTACACCATCGGTTTGTCCGTGTTCGGCCGCAGCATCGGCTGGCTGCTGGAGACCTGCGTACGTGGTGTCGTGGCCGAGGTGTTCGTCGCCGGGGTGTTCGTCGCCGGAGTATTCGCCGTCGTGGTGGCTGGTTGCTGGCCCGTGGTGGACGTCGGCGGCGCGGCCGGGCCGGACTGCACGATCCCCGGCTGTTCCGGACCGGGGTCGGTGTCGCGCCGCTCGCGTTCTTCGTCGCCCTCGGTCGGTTCTTCTCGCTGTTTCTGGTTCAGCAGGCTCGACAGCAACAGCGGGTCCAGTCCCGTCCCGGTCGACGGTGCCGCGGTCGGTGTCGGGCTCGATACCGGCGTCGGACTCGACGTGGGCGGCGTCGTCGATCGCGGCGGTGGAGCCTCCGCAGGGGTGCGGTCGTCGCCGCCGACGCCCTCACGGATCGCGCTCGGATTGTCCGCACCGCTGCTCCGGCTGGCGTCGCGGATGGCGGTCGGTGTCCCGTTCAGACCGAAATCGATCGGCCGGAACTGGCTGCCCGTCGTACCGCCGTTCTGGTACTGGTTCGGATTCGGGTAGGGATACGGGTACGGATACGGCGTCTCGTTGCCATTGCCTGATTCGTCACCATCGGTTTTGTCACCGTCGCCCTCGCTCCCGTCCTTCTTGTCGTCGGCCCCGGGAGCATCGGCTTTGAGCTTTTCCACCTCGCTCGCGAGCGCCTGCAGTTCGGTGGTGGCAGCGTCCATGATTCCGGTGATCGCGGCCAGGTGGGTGTCGATCAGCTGCGTCACGAAGTCGTCCTCATCCATCGGACCGGTCGCCCGCGCGATCGCCCCCTGCGATATCAGCAGCGACAACTGCTCGACATTCGTCGGATTGACGGTGGCGAAGTCCTGCAACCCGGCGACCGCGGTCTCGACCTGAGTCCGCGAGGTTTTCGATATCCGGGCCACCTCCTCGAGCAGGATCGACTGCTCCTCCTCGGTCAGGCCGAGCGCCGCATCCGCGGCCAGCAGGTCGTCGTACTTGGTTTTCAGCTCCTGCGCGCTCGACACGTAGCTGATGATCGCGGCGCTGTCCTCACCGGAGGTCTGCTGGACGCGGGATCTGGCGGGGGCGTCCTCCGTATCGCCGCGGCCGAACATCTCCCAACTGGTGTAGACGCTTTCGGTGAAGTCCTCGTAGTTCTTCTCACCACCCGTGGACAGCAGGTCCAGCCCGTCCGGCCAGTTCGCGCTGGAGCGATCCGGGCCGTACACATGGGCGGTGTAGGCGCTGTCCACGGTGAGCCGACCGTCTCTGATGAGCTTGGACGTGTAGTCCATCGTGGGGACCGGCCCGGCGGCACCTCCAGCCTGGAGGGCGCCATAGTTTTCCCTGGCGTTCATTCCTCCCCACGTGCCGGCCCCGGACCCGAGTCCGCCCATGATGTATCTGCCGGTACCGACGTTCAGCCCCGTACGGGCACCGTTCCACGCGCCGGGTAGCGCCCCACGGAAACCGTTGGTGAAAAGCCCTTTTCCGCCCTCCTTGAGACTCGCGCCCACGGCCTTGCCACCCGCCACCGACAGCGCCCCCCGGAAACCGAGCGAACCGATCCCGCCGCCGATCAGACCTAATGTTCCACCCAGCGCGGCGTCCCCGAGTGCTTCGCCGAAACTGTTGCCCTGTCTCCAGGAATTGAGCCCCGAGGCAGCACCGCCCAGCAGCGCGGCACCGGCCGGACCGGCGATGAGGAACCCTCCTACACCGGCCGCCCCGACCAGGATGTCATCGCCGTACTCACTGAAGAAGTCACCGACGCCGTCCCAAAAGCCCATGGGCTCACCCGCCCTGGGTCAGACGGTCGGTGGTGAACACCCGTCCACGATCGATCCCGTCACGGTCTCGAGTCATCGGCAGTTCCTGATCCGTCCCGGTGGTGGACTGTGTCGACCGCGTAGTCCGGACCAGCACGCGACGCACGCGCCCCATCCCGACTACACCTTGACTTCCTTTCCGACCACCCCATTGTCGAACATCCCCACCGCTGGGAACGCCGCCAGCGCCTCGGGAAGCCGCCGGGCCGCTGACACACTGACCGTGGGATCGCGATACCCGTCGACTCCGCCGGTCGAGCCGTGATACACCGCACGGAGGCGGATCCATGCGCTGTCATGAATAGTTCCCGCTGCTGGCGAATCACGCTGCACCGGTTAGGTTTGCATCGCTCCGGACGGCAGAACGCCCCAGCTACGGCAGATTACGTGGCAGCGACCGCCGGTAGCTCTCATAGTGCTCGAGAAAATTCGACGAAATCTCCGGCGGCATCCGGATAACCTGGTGAATCGTATTGGCTATCACAAATATTCAGTCGTACTCCCATCTGACCGCAGTCGATATCGAATCCTTCGGACGCGAACTCGATCAGATCCGAACAGACATCGAGGACTCACTCGGACAACGAGATGCGGACTACATCCAACGGGTGATCAGGATTCATCGGGGACTGGAGACGGCGGCGCGTCTGTTGTTGTGCGCCAGCAGATACCGTGCACCACGAATCGTCGGGACAGTGCTGCTGGCGGCGGCCAAGTCCATCGAGATGATGGAACTCGGCCACAATATCGCCCACGGCCGGTGGGATTGGATGAACGATCCCGAAATCCACTCGACGAGCTGGGAGTGGGATTTCGCCGGACCCTCCGAGCAGTGGCAGCGCTCGCACAATTACGTTCACCACACCTACACCAACGTGTACGGGATGGACGAGGACCTCAGCTTCGTGGTGCTGCGGATGACCCGCGACGAGCCGTGGCGGCCCGTCCACCTGGTTCAACCGATCAGCGGTCTGGCCGTCGCGGCCGGGTTCGAATGGGCCATAGCCGTGCACAACTGGGCGCTCGAACGACGGCAGCTGGACGTTCCCCGACACAACCTGCGATCCCAGCCGAACCGGGATTTCGCGCGAAAGTTCACTCGCCAGATCAGCAAGGATTTCCTGCTGTTCCCAGCGCTGAGCGGACGCGGGTTCCGACATACGCTCGCGGCGAACGCATCGGCCCTACTGCTGCGCAATCTGTGGTCCTACCTGGTGATCATGTGCGGTCACTTCCCCGATGGAGCGGAGAAGTTCACCGTCGAACGACTGGAGCGGGAGACCCGAGGAGAGTGGTATCTGCGGCAATTGCTGGGAACCGCCAACTTCACCGCCGGCCCGGTGCTGGCTTTCCTGTGCGGCAACCTCTGCTACCAGATCGAACACCATCTGTTCCCCGATCTGCCCAGCAATCGCTATCCCGAGATCGCCGAGCGGGTCCGCGCACTGTGCGAGAAGTATGACCTGCCATACACGACCGGATCGCTCCCGGCACAGTTCTGGCTCGCCTACCGAACCGTGTGGAAGCTCGCGCTACCGGACCGATTTCTTCGCTCGACGTCGGACGATGCCGCCGAGACTCGCTCCGAACGGAAGTTCTTCGGGGTTTCTCTCACATCGAGCGGTCAGCCCGTCCGGCCGACGATCGACCCGGTCACCGGCGCGCGGCGCGGCCTGCGCACCGCATTGGCCGCAGCCGATGCATCGACTCGCCGGGCCGATCGCACATTTGGCCGCTTTCGGCGGCGCTTCATCAGGTCGGCCGTCGACGAGTTCGGCGTGACACAACGAAAGGGCAGTCGTTGACACAGCGAAGGCCAGTAATTCGGATTCTCGCCGGGGTAGCCGGCCGCAGTCTGCCGATGATGGTGGGAATGGCCGTCGGATCGGTAGACGCCCTCACGACCCGGCTGGCCCGCAGGAGCGCCCATCCTGTTCCCATTCCGCAACCGATCGTCGTGGGCGTCAGCGGTGGCGCGCTCGCCGCCACGGCGGTCGCGCTCGGCATCGACCGCGACCGAGCACGACAGCTGGCGACAGCACATCCCGAGCAGCATGTGCTGGGCCCGAGGAGCTTTCGCGCCATGCTCAGCCGCCGGGGCCTCTACCCCGAGGCTCGGATTCGTGAACTCGCCCACGCCATCGCGGGTGACCGCACCTTCGCCGACTTCGCCTTCGATCCGAAACTCGCTGGCCAACAACCACATCGGTTCACTTCATCGCTGCTGATACCCGTCTACTCGGCGAAATACGGCACCCTGCTGTTGCCACGAGACCTGCCGGTCCTGGGCCTGTCCGATCTGCCCGTCGCCGACGCACTCGTCGCCGCCACCCGCATACCGGGAGCTCTGCCCGCCGCCGCGGGGCTGGAGGACCTTTTCGACGGGGGCTGCCAGTATCGGGTTCCGCACGACATCTTCACCCCGCACCGCGCCTTGGTCCTGGATCTGTACGGACCGCGACCATACGACAGCCGAGGCGGCCTGATCTTCCCCCTGCTCCATCCATCGTTACCTGTCGTTCCCCGTCGCCCGCGTCCGTTCCA
Source organism: Nocardia sp. CC213A (assembly GCF_030766805.1). Classification (NCBI taxonomy): domain Bacteria; kingdom Bacillati; phylum Actinomycetota; class Actinomycetes; order Mycobacteriales; family Nocardiaceae; genus Nocardia; species Nocardia sp. CC213A. The sequence goes on along the minus strand of NZ_JASFXA010000002.1, from coordinate 143,415 downwards.
CGACGAGACCTTGCGCGAGTCGACCATATTCGCCCACCAGCCCTACGGCGCAGCACTCAAAACTCCAGCGCGAACAACCGGGGAGCTGTTCGATACCGGCTATGACATCGCCACGAAGTGGATCGATTCCCGCACCGAGGAGCAGCTGCTGAATTTCGTCGACCGGGATGGGCTGCCGGAGCAGACCGTCATCCGCACTCGAACCAGGACGATCGTCTGACGAGGGCCACACGATCAACCGTATCGACTCGTCATGTACGCAATGGACGCGGCTATCGTGAGCGTTCGGACGGTGTCGCGCCCGCGTCGTCGCGGGATGCCATCACGGCGGCCGTCATGAGGGCGGCGGCGTAGGGGCTGTGCGCTTGAATCAAGGTGAAGTACAGCAGATCAGCTGTGATCGGTTCGGGACGATGATCCGGTGCCGACATTGGCGACCTCCCTGGGCTGATGAGTTGCCTCAGGGCCGAGAGTGGCAGCGGCACGAAGCGTGGACGCCTGATTTTTCCGGCGCTCGCCGTTTCGGCGGCGGCTCCGGCCGCAACTTTCAGTTCCCAACGTGAGCAGCGCTTTTCTCGATTGCGGGCTCAACCGAGCCATGAAGGTCCGCTCCGGCCACGGCCAATCCTCCAGGTTGACAACCATATTCGGCTCCGATGCCATCGGACGGTCCAGGTGCCTTCCACGGTAGGTGAGCCCGAGCAACCATGAGCCGGACTCACGCACGCGGCCCCCGATCCGCGATCCAGCGCTGTTGTGCCTATCAACGCGCGGCGCCCGCCCTACGAGCGATCTCAGCGTTCGATCGTCAAGAGCAGAGTGAGCATCTCGCGGAGGTCGGCCATGCGCTCCCGGCCGAGTCGCTTCTCCCAGTCGCGCTCCAGGGCTCGCATGCTGCTTCCCAGCACTCGGGTCGCCGCGCGGCCGCGGGCGGTGAGGCAGACCAGCTTGGCGCGGCCGTCGCCGGGGTCGTCGACGCGGGTGACGTAGCCGGCGCGTTCCAGCGTTCCGATGACCTGCGCCGCAGCCTGGCGCGAGACCCCGAGCCGGGCCGCCAGGTCCGACGCGCGCAACCCGCCGCCCAGCAACAACGGAAAAAGCTGCAGCGCGTGACGAGGCAGCAGGTCGGCCATGCCTTGTTCGACGAAGACGTCGGTCAGCTTCGCACTGTTCGACTGGGCAAGGAGGTAGACCAAAGCCGGCGGTGTAGGTGGCATATCTGCGGCCGAGTACTTAGTCATTCCTCATAGTCTGCCACTTGAAGATTGACAAGGGCCTTGCGTAATCTGATGTCGATTCAGCGGAGCCGCTGCCGCGGAACAAATCCCCCGTCTCCCACGAAAGGATTCCTGATGACGCATTCGAAGAAACCCCGCCGCGCCGCGCCGGCGATCGCGACGTCGATGCTTGCCGCAGCATTGTCGGCCGGTGCCGCGCCGGCCACTGCGGCTCCGCTGAACGCCGGTGATCGGTGTTCGTCGGTCTATCTGATCGTCGCTCGCGGCAGCAATGAGGATCCGGGTCCCGGAGCGATGGCGCGTTTGGTGACTCGAATAAAGGAAGCGACCGATCGGCCGATCGAGGACGTCTCCGTAGCCTACCCGGCGACCGCCGAATCGATTCCCAACTACGCGGCCAGCGCTGCCAAAGGCGCCGCCGAGGTGCGCCGGTTGCTCACCGCCGCCGTGGCCGCGTGCCCCGATCGCGAGATCGTGATGCTGGGGTACTCGCAAGGCGCACACATCACCGGAGATGCCATCGCGGGCGGTGGCGGCGGAAAGCTGGGGCCGGAGACGATGCCGGTGCCGACCGAGGTGAGCGATAACGTGCAAGCGGTCGTCCACATGGGCGACCCGCGTTTCATGGCTGGCGAGCCCTTCGATGTCGGCACGGCTCGCAGGGACGGTCGATTCCCACGCGGCGAGAATCAGCGATTGACATCGTTCGGCGCGAAGATTCGCTCGTATTGCGATGCGGGCGACGTATTCTGCGATTCGGGCAAGATCTGGCCGGTGCACTACTCCTATCTCCCGAAGTACAGCGTCGAGGCAACTCAATTCGTCGTCGACACCATCGGAGGATGAGGTGTCCGCATTCTCCAAGGCGGTTCGTTGCCTACTGGTGGGGTGCGCGACGATATCGCCGACGATGACGGGACCCGCGCCGGTCACGGCCGCTCCGGTCGCGGAACTCAGCGCGAACGCGGCGTGCGGGTGGAGCCCACGAATCGGGGCAGGCACACTGAACATCGCCTACCCCGACACCTTCGCCAATTACTGGGTGACGTTCGTGCCCGCCGTTCCCGGCACCACACTGACCATTCGCGGCACCTTTCCGCACGCTCGATACATGTCGTTCACCGCCTACACCCGGCGCGGGCACGTATCGGGTGCGCTGAACGATCAGCTCATCAACGCGGATCCGGCTGGCGTCAACCCGTTCGTCGACGGAGCCGACCGGAATGCGGCCAGCCGTGAGTACACAATTCGGGTCGTGGTGGGGGAAACGCCTCCACAGCCGGAGCCCAACACTCTCCATACCGGCGACTCGACAGGATTCATCCCGGTCGTCTACCGGGTGTACCGCCCCGATGCGGGATCGGACGCCACCGGCGGCGCGGGACTACCCCGGCTCACGGTGGTCTCGGCGCGCGGTTCACAACTCGACCTTTCCGATTGCGCTGCAACCGAAACGCCTTTCGACCCACACGTGACGTTTCCACCGAGTCGACTGAGTTACCCCTCACTCACACAGGTGCCGAAGGCTCCGGACTGGCAATCGACAACCGGCGGAGGCTATTTCCCCAATCCCGACAACAAGTACCTTGCCACCCTCCTGGATCCCGGCAGGGTCGCCGTTGTACGGGGGAAGCTGCCGACTGCCGCGCCGACGCATCAGGGGCAACCGACGATGCGGTCGGGAGAGGTGCGCTACTGGTCGCTGTGCACCAATAATCCGATCTCGACGGCCGTCACGGCGTGCGTAGTCGACGATGAGCTGGCAATCGACGCCGAGGGCCGCTATACCGTGGTCGTTTCCTCCTCGGCCGACCGGCCGACCGGCTTCACTGACGGGTGCGGCATCGGATGGCTACCCACCGACGGTGGATCGGATCTGCTGATTATGCGAAATCTGCTGCCGGAGAGCGACTTCGCACACTCGATTCAAGCGGCCGACCCCGCTGCCCCACGGGCGACGATGGGACCCTACTACCCCGAGGTCCAGTACGAATCGCGGGCCGAAGTCGAATCGTGGGGCTGCACGCAGTGATGCACAGCTGTTCGAATCTCGCCAGTTTCGTGCTATCTCGTATCGCTCGACGCTAGTCACGATCGCCACCAGAAGGGACAGCGTTGCCGATGAGCTCGTGGCGTGTACGCCCCGGGCGGCCGGCACGTGGCACGGCGGCGCGATCGAAAGAATCACTCTGTATCGGAAGCAAACCCGGCTCGAACACCTCGTGGACCAGCACCCGCTGCTCGGTCGAGAAGGCGATCTCGTAGACACGGCCCGCCGAACGCGCCGGCAGCGCACCGAAGCTGGAGCGTGTGACGCCTGCCCTGAAGATGCGGCGGCGTTCGTAGAGACCCATACGGCGGGTGTGCAAACCGAACGGAACTCCCTCGGCTGGAATCAGCGTGCCCCGGTCGCGTTGCCGGTAGGTGATCAAGTTCTCGCTGACGATCGTGCCCGCACGATCCCGGAGCCGTGATCGGCGCGTCGCGAGCGGCTCGTCGCCGCCGAACACCTCGCGAGCCTCAGGACAATCGCCGATGGCCGTAGACCGGGTCGGCAGCGCTTCGGCGGAGATCACTGAGCCCGCGAGCACCTGAAGCAGCAATGTCGTGGAACCGTCCGCGACCAGTATCAGCTTGGTGAGCAGCGGGAAGTCGGACCAAGGGTCGAGCGTCGGATACGGCTGGCTCCCGACGACATCCCCATACCATCCATCGAACATCGCAACCTCGGCAGACTACCCGGCGCCCTCGCGCCACGATCGATGCGACGATCTTCTCGGTATAGGTATGTGCCGCACATCGGGAAGTGTGAGTAGTCCGATAGGTAGGTATCGGACCGGCCGCTCATGCTCGGATTACCGTGGCCTTGCCGCTCGCAGTCCCGAGACTGAGTTCGGCTGATGATGCCAACGTGATGTCAGACCAACGTGAAACGGCCCGGAACCAGTTGGTTCCGGGCCGTTTCCCTAGTAGCGGGGACAGGATTTGAACCTGCGACCTCTGGGTTATGAGCCCAGCGAGCTACCGAGCTGCTCCACCCCGCGTCGGTGAACACAACATTACACACGGTTGTGGAAGGGATGCAAATCTACTGTTCAGAGTGGGTTTTCATGGTTGCGAAGATGATCATGAGACGGGGCGGGCGGGTCGCGAGGGTTGCGGACCCGAGGGAGGGGCGAGCGCATGAGGCAGGGGCGCTGGGGGCTATATCTTTCGCACGCCCGCGCGCGGTTCCCAGGCGGGTCCCCGTCGGAAACGTGAAGCATGTCACAATTTCGGAGTGATATAGAACACATCACGGGTAGATAACAGACCGTTTGGGATTTGTGAATGCAGCATAGCTGCGCTGCATCAATGCCGTTTTTCACGTTATTCGCATCATGCAATTCAAGAGTTATCAAGACGTGATCTGTTGAGATTTACTCGTTATCGTCATGTTCGGCCCGGATCAAACCGTGATGGGCAGCCGACCCGAACCGCCGCACGCCGGAGACCCTGTCCCGCGGTACGGGCACCCCGACCTCCTGGGGACAGGGACACGACGGAGCGATCCGGCGGAGTCGGTGGGCGCAGGGAGGGACACCACCATGAAACAGAACCGGAAGATCAACACTCGCGCTTTGGGCCTCGCGGCCGTGACCAGCGCCCTTGTTGCCGTCCCGTTCGGTCTTTCCGCCTCCGCGTCGGCCGCGCCGACCCACGACTGGGACGGTGTTGCCCAGTGTGAAAGCGGCGGCAACTGGGGAATCAATACCGGTAACGGCTACTACGGTGGCCTGCAGTTCTCGCACAGCACCTGGGTCGCCAACGGCGGCACCGGCTACGCCCACCAGGCCAGCAAGGCGGAGCAGATCCGCGTCGCCGAGAACGTGCTCCAGACCCAGGGCGTCGGCGCCTGGCCCGTGTGCGGCCAGTACCTGCGCGCGGGCACCTCCGAGCCCGCACCCGCCCCGGAACCGGCCGCTCCCGCCCCGGCCCCCGCCCCCGCGCCCGTCGACGATGCCCAGGTCCTCATCGACCAGGCCACGGCCGCCGGTGGCGAGCTGGCCCGCCAGTTCGGCGTCGAGGGCCAGTATCACCAGATCCTCGCCGACAACGCCGGTCTCATCGAGTCCATCGGCGGATAGGTCGCCGCTTCGACGCACGGTGCGTCCCGGAAGCGGACCTCCTCCCGCTGCAGCGGACTCGCGAAGGCGCTGCCATCTCGTAGCGATGGCAGCGCCTTCTGCTGTCCCGAGCGCCTGCTGGTGCCGCGTACCGTCCGCACCCCGCGCCGCGCGGGCGGCCGGTGAGCCCTCGGGGTCCGGCGTCATCGCGACCAGTGCACGAAGAAGGGCGCTGTCGTCCATCGACGACAGCGCCCTTCTCGGTCAGCGGCGAATAGTGGCTATCCGCCCGAGTTCTCGTACGCGTCCACGGCCTGTTGCAGGCGTTCCAGGGCGCGGCCCAGAGCGCCCAGGTCACCGGAGCGCTGAGCGTCCTGCACCGACCTCAGGGCGTCGTCGATCTGGGCGACGGCGGCGTCCCGGCCCGCGGGCGGTGGCGTCGTGCCCTGATCGGGCGGCGGTGTCGTGCCCTGGTTCGGCGGCGGCGTGGCGCCCTGCTGGCCGGGCTGGTTGGTGGCGGCGCTGCCGGTGCCGGGCAGCACCTTGTCCAGGGCCTCCTGCACCGTGGAGCCGTAGCCCACCTTGTCGCGGTAGCTGGCCAGCACCTTCACCAGCTGCGGGAAGGTCGGGGCACCGGCTCCGGCATTGCGTTCCAGATACCACGGCTCGACGTACAGGATGCCGCCGTTGCCGACCGGCAGGGTCAGCAGATTGCCGTAGCGGATCTTGTTGACATTGCCACCGGTCAGCAGGTTGCGGTCGCGGGAGACCTCGTCGGCGGTGGTCATCGACGTCTGCGTCTGGCCGGGGCCGGGTGTCTCCGAACCCGGTGGCAGTTGTAGCACGGTGATCTTGCCGTAGTTCTCCGGATTCGAATGCGCCTGCAGGTACGCCGACAGGAACTGGCGGCGGAAACCCACCATGCCGCTGGTCAGGGTGAACATCGGCTTGCCGGTCTCGGGGTCGCCGAGCAGCTGGTAGTACGGGGGCTGATGGGCGTTGGCGGCCGCACCCTCCACCGTCGGATCGTTGGGCACCGACCAGAAGGCGTTGTTGGTGAAGAACTCGCGCGGATCGTTCACGTGGTACTTCGACAGCAGTTCACGCTGCACCTTGAACAGATCCTCGGGATAGCGGAAGTGCGCCCGCAGCTCCGGCGAGATCTCGCTCTCCGGCGTCACCGCGTTCGGGAACACGCCGCGCCACGCCTGCAGCACCGGATCGGTGGAGTCGACCTCGTACAGCTTGACGGTGCCGTCGTAGGCGTCGATGGTCGCCTTCACCGAGTTGCGGATGTAGCTGACCTCCTTGCGCGGCAGCAGCCGCCCGGTGGTCTGGTCGATGCTGTCCTCGAGCACGCCGTCCAGCGAGGTGCGCTGCGCGTACGGGTAGCTGTCCAGGGTGGTGTAGGCGTCGACGATCCACACGATGCGGCCGTCGACCACCGCCGGGTAGGCGTCGCTGTCGGCGGTCAGCCACGGTGCGACCTGCTCCACGCGATCCCGCGGATTGCGATTGAAGATGATCTTCGAATCGGGGCCGATCACGCCGGAGAACAGAATGTTGCGCTCGGCGTACTTGGCCGCGAAGGCCAAGCGGTTGACCCAGTTGCCCAGCGGCACACCGCCCGCACCGTCGTAGGTGTACTGCGAGTCGGGCTTGTCGTACTCGCGGGCGGGCTGACCGTTGGCACCGACGATGGCGTAGTCCGCGTCGCTCTTGGAGATCAGCTCGCCGTAGTAGATGCGCGGCTCGTCGACCGGAATCGCCTGCCGCTCCTTCGGAATGAACAGATCGCTGACCGTCGACAGGCCGTCCACGTCGAAGACCGGGTAGCCGTAGCCGCCCGATTCGCCCGCCGCCTGCTGCGCCTGCTCGGACTCCTTGGGCGGGGCCACGTTCACGCGGTTCGCGGGCGCGGCCACGAAACCGTTGCCGTGCGTGTACACGGTGTGCTTGTTGATCCAGTCCGTCTGGTTGCCGGACAGGTTCTGCGGCTGCAATTCACGGGCCGCGACGATGAAGTCGCGCATCTCGCCGTTGACCTCGTAGCGGTCCACGTCCAGCGGATCGGGGAAGCCGTAGAAGTTCTGCAGCTGCTGGTTGCGCTGAATGAAGGTGGCCTGCATCAGGTTCGGATCGAGCAGGCGGATATTCGCGATGGTGGCGCGGTCGGCGGCCGACATGCTGGCGCCGTTGGTGTTCTGGGCGACGCCCTTGTAGTCGACGTATTCGACCTTGTCGTCGGTGATTCCGTACGCCTGCCTGGTCGCCTCGATATTGCGCTCGATATAGGCGGCTTCCTTGGTGGCCGCGTTCGGGCGCACCGAGAACTGCTCCACCAGCAGCGGCCACACCGCGCCCACCAGCACCGAGGACAGCACCAGCAGCGCCGCCGCCATCGCCGGAACCCGCAGATCCTTCAATACGATGCCGGCGAAGAAGGCGACCGCGCAGATCACCGCGATGGACAGCAGGATGAGCTTGGCGGGCAGCACCGCGTTGATATCGGTGTAGGAACCACCGGTGAAGGTTGGTTCCTTGCGCTGACTGGACAGCAGGGCGTAGCGGTCGAACCAGTACGCGATCGCCTTGAGCAGCACGAAGATTCCGGCCAGCACCGCCAGCTGCACGCGCGCCGCGGTGCTCAGCGACCCTTCCCGGCCGGTGAGGCGCAGACCGCCGAAGACGTAGTGGGTCACCAGGTTCGCGAAGAACGCGATCAGCACGGCGACGAACAGCCAGTTCAGGACCCAGCGGTAGAACGGCAGGTCGAAGGCGTAGAAGCCGATGTCGAGATTGAACTGCGGATCCTTCTGGCCGAAGGAACCGCCGTGCAGGAACAGCTGCACCGTCACCCAGCTCGACTGCGCGACCAGACCGGACAGCAGACCGATCACCAGCGGAATGCCGACGCCGAACAGGCGAAGTCGGCTCATGACCGTGGTGCGGTAACGGGCGATCGGATCGCCGGGGCCGGCCGGCGGCAGGAACATGGGGCGGGTGCGGTACGCCAGCAGCAGCGCCACCCAGATGATGGCGGCGACGGCGATGGTGACCGCCAGGAACAGCAGGATCCGGGTCAGCAGGACGCGGTGGTACACGTCGCGGAAACCCACCTCGCCGAACCACAGCCAGTTGGTGTACGCGTCGGTGAGCCGGGGGCCCACCAGCAGCAGTGCGGCCATGACGAGTGCTGCGACCAGCAGTACTCGGCTGCGTCGAGACAGCGAAGGTAAGCCTGTCGGGGGGCGCATGCCCACGGTGCCACGCTCCTGAGTCCGGTGATCGATGGTGGTCCCACGAGACCTTTCGCGCCCCACTCTACGTAAAACACCCGGCAGTGGATGGGGCACACCCGATGTTCGCGTGCCGCGAACCCCACATGAGAAGAAATACTGCGCTCCCGCTGCCGTCGTGCGGCGCGAGCACGGGGACGGCAACGACGCGGGGCACGCGATGGTGAGCGCGGGGGGACGTGGCGGCGGCACCGGCGGCGGCTGCCGCGGCGAGGCGACAGGCGGCGCGGCGGGCCGCGACCCCGGCAACGGACAATCGGTATCCGATGCGAGGATTGGGCGTGTGAATCCCGAGCAATGGTCAGCGTCTGCCCTGTACCGGTGTATCCGCGAAGTGGCCGAGTTCGTCGACGGTGAAGGGTGGGATCGGCCGCCGCGGCTGTTCGCCCTGGTGCCCACCGAGGATCTCGTGGCGGCGGAGCCCGCGCTGCTGGATCAGCTCGACGGCGGGAACGCCTACACCCCCATCGCGCAGGACCCGCTGCCGGAGGACGTGTCCGGGGACCCGATGGCGCTGGACGAGTTCCTCGCCACCACCAGTTGGCCGCCCGCGGTGGCGGGGGTGGTGCTGGTGCAGGAGATCCTGGTGCTGCCGCCCACCGCCGAGCAGACCCTCGACGATGCCATCGCGCCGCTGCTCGCCGACCGTGACGCCGCCGACGCCGCGGGACGCCGCGCCGCCGACAACCACCCCGACCGCCGCGAGGCCCGCCTCTTCGCGGGCGTGCTCCGCGACGGCACCGCGCTGTCGCTGCTGCACGTGCGACCCACCGAGGACGAGGAGGACCCGTTCGGCGACCTCGACCTGCGCACCACACCCAACCTGGCCCCCAACATCATCGAGGCGCTGCGGCACACCCTGGAGAACGAGCCGGAGGACTGACGCCGACCGGCCCTACTCGCAGGTGGGGAAGTCTTTGCCCGCGTTGATGCTCTCCAGGGATTCGATTGCGCCGCTGAGGGTTTCGACACGGACCAGGCGCAGGCCGTCGGGCGTGCGCTGTGTGGCCTCATTGCAGTTGGCGGCGGGGACCAGGAAGGTTTCGGCACCGGCCTCACGGGCGGCGATCATCTTGTACTGGATGCCGCCGATGGGGCCGACCTTGCCCTCGGGGTCGATCGTGCCGGTGCCCGCCACGAACTTGCCGCCGTTGAGTTCACCCGGGGTGAGCTTGTCGATGAGCGCCAGGCTGAAGATGAGCCCGGCGGAGGGGCCGCCGACCTCGGAGAGGTTGAAGTCCACCTCGAGCGGGCCGACCGCCGCCTCGGTCGGGGTGACGCCCAGGTAGCCCTTCTCGGCGTCGTCGGGCCGCGCGCCGACGGTGAGCTGGACGGTCTGCTCCACGCCGTCACGTTTGATCACGATCGGCACCGTCGACCCGGGCTTGGCGGACGCCGCCGCGTCCAGCAGATCCTGTACCGCGGTGAGGGGTTTGCCGTCCAGGCTGATCAGCTCGTCACCCTCCTTCAGCACATCCTTGGAGGGGCCGTCCTCCGCCACCGAGCGCACCGTCACCACGGTCGGCATGTCCAGGTAGTGCAGCGCCGCCAGCTCGGCATTGTCCTCGGAGCGCTTGAAATCCAGCTTGTTGGACTTGTCCACCTCGTCGCGGGAGATACCGGGCGGGTACACCTCCGCGCGCGGCACCAGGCCCTGCTGACCGCTCAGCCACAGCCCGAACGCCTCGAAGATATTCAGCCCGTCGCGAACGGAGACCGTCGTCATATTCAGGTGCCCGGTGGTCTCGTCGACCGGCACTCCCCGCACTTCGACCACGGGTTTGTCACCGACCTCACCCAGCGTGTCGAACGTCGGGCCAGGACCGAGCGCCACGAACGGGACGTTGACGGCGCTACCCACAGCCCCCAGGATCAGAATGGGGATCAGAGCGGCGAGCAGGGTGAATATCCGACGGTTCACCGGGCCAAGGGTACTGGTGATGGGCACGATCGCGACGCACCGCTGCGCGGATCGACCTCCGCCGGGCTCCAGTACCGTAGTGGGTATGAGTGACTATCCGTTCGGATTCTCGAACCGCGACGACGATCCGGAGCGCAAGAAGCCGGGCGACGAGTCGGGGTCCGGACCGAACGATCCGTTCGGTTTCATGATCGGCGGACCGGGCGGTGCGGGCGGCTTCGACCCGTCGCAACTCGGGCAGATGCTCAGTCAGTTGGGCGCGATGTTCAGCGGGATGGGTCAGCCGGGCGCGCAATCGGGTCCGGTGAACTACGACGTCGCCAAGCGGCTGGCCCGCCAGCAGCTGGGCGCGGGCGTCAGCCCGGTGACCGAGGGCACCCGCCGCGCCGTCACCGATGCCGCGCACCTGGCCGAACTGTGGCTGGATGCCGCCACCACGCTGCCCGCGGGCGCGACCAAGGCCGTCGCGTGGACCGCCAACGACTGGCTCGAGGAGACGCTGCCCACCTGGAAGCGGCTGTGCGATCCGGTGGCCGAGCAGATCTCGGGCATGTGGACCTCCACACTGCCCGAGGAGGCCAAGCAGTTCGCCGGGCCGATGATGGGCATGCTGAGCCAGATGGGCGGGCTGGCGTTCGGCTCGCAACTGGGCCAGGCGCTGGGCCAGCTGGCCAAGGAGGTGCTGACCTCCACCGATATCGGCCTGCCGCTCGGCCCGGACGGCACCGCCGCGCTGCTGCCCGCCGCCGTCTCGGAGTTCAGCGCGGGCCTGGAGCGGCCGGAGAGCGAGACCCTGGTCTATCTGGCCGCGCGCGAGGTCGCCCATCAGCGCCTGTTCGCGCATGTCCCGTGGCTGCGCCAGCAGGTGCTGGGCGCGGTGGAGGATTACGCCCGCGGCATCCGCATGGACTTCTCGGCCATCGAGCAGGCCGCGCAGAGCATCGACCCGATGTCGCTGGCGGATCCGTCGAAACTGGAGGAACTGCTGTCGCAGGGCACCTTCGAACCGCAGACCACGCCCGAACAGAAGGCGGCGCTGGAGCGGTTGGAGACGCTGCTGGCGCTGATCGAGGGCTGGGTCGAGGTCGTGGTGACCGATGCCGTCGGCGACCGGCTCCCGGGCGCGGGCGCGCTCGCGGAGACGCTGCGCCGCCGCCGCGCCACCGGCGGTCCGGCCGAACAGACCTTCGCGACCCTGGTCGGGCTGGAGCTGCGGCCGCGCAAGGTGCGCGAGGCGGCCGCGCTGTGGCGGCGACTGACCACCGACGCGGGCATCGAGAAGCGCGATGGGGTCTGGGCGCATCCCGACCTGCTACCGCACTCCTCGGACCTGGACTCCCCCGCCGGATTCATCGACTCGGTGATCGGCGGCGGCACCGCGGCCTTCGACGATCCGCTGGCACAGCTGGCCGAGACCGAGGCCCGGGAGAAACAAGAGCGCGACGAGAAGCGGGGCGACGGCGGGAACGACCGCGACGCCGGGGACATCGACATGCGCAAGGGCGACGACGACGCCTGACAACGGCGACGCCTGACAGCACAGCGACTACGGCCGGAGCGGACAGCGCTCCGGCCGTTCGTGTTTCGGTGGACGGCGAAAGTGACAGGCGCGCGGCGGACGGCGAGCGGCGGGCGGGTAGGTCTCCGCGGGAGCGAGGTACCGCGCGTTGGGCGTGGCGGCCGTCGCCGTGCGGCGCGCGAGTAGGTGGAATCCGGGGGTGTTGTGCACAATGTCCCGGGCGGGCTATCGGTCTGTGGATAGCCGTTCGAGTGCCTGATCAGCAGGTGTTTTCGCTGGCTGGCGTCGGGGCCGGGGCGCGCATACTTCGGGGCATGAGCATGCGCGTTCAGGGGCCGATGCTGCACCCGCGCTATCCGGTGCTGGTGCGGCGCGACGGCGGGGTTCAGGTGGGGTGGGATCCGGGTCGGGCGCTGATCCTGCGGCTACCCGGGGTCGACACCCAGCGGGTGCTGGCCTTCCTGCGACTGCTGGACGGACTGTGCAGCTATCCGCGCATTCTCTGGCGCGCACGCGAACTCGGCATCGAGGCGGATACCGTGCGCGGGGTGCTGGCGGAGATGCGGACGGCCGGGCTGCTCGCCGGCGCCGGTACCGAGCGGGTCGGGGGCATCCGGCTCCTGGGCGGGGTGCATCTGCACGGGCGTGGCCCGCTGTCCGACGCCCTGCTGCTCGGCTTGCGGCGGATGGGCATGCGTCCCAGTCACTCCCGTGGGCAGTCACCGCCCACCGCATGGCGACCGCAACTGGTGGTGCTGGCCGACACCCTGGTGCCCGCTCCGGATCTGGTGGAAAGGCTGGTGCGGCTGCGTATTCCACATGTACAGGTCTGCGTTCGGGACGGTCGCGGCATCATCGGCCCACTGGTGCTGCCCGGTGTCACCAGTTGCCTGTCGTGCGCGGACCGGTATCGAGCCGACCGCGAACCGGAGTGGCCGCACCTGGCGGCGCAGCTGCTGGGACGGGTCGGCCAGGCCAGCGCGGCCGGTATCGCGGCCACCGCGGGCCTGGCGCTGGCCGAGATCGAGGCCGTCGCGGCGGGCGAGCCCGACCGTCCGCCCACCGTACTGAACGCCACCCTGGAGCTGAATCTGGATTCCCGACGGCTCGACCGCCGCACCTGGCCGCCCCACCCGTCCTGCCATTGCCGGAAAAGCCCAGTTCAGGCCGAAGTGTGATGGAGGACACTATCTATGGAGTCGATGAAGATCAGCCAATTCCCATGGCACATCGGCTGGTACGTCGGCAATGATGGGGACGTGTCTGAGATTGTGAGCCGCCGCTCCTCCCGCAATGCCAAGTTGGCCAAGATTCCACTCGGTATCGCGGGCCGGGCGGCCGTAGGGTTCGGTCGCAAACTCGCCGGGGGCGACAAGAAGGAGATCAACGCCGAGCTGAACCAGCGAGCCGCCGAACAGCTGTTCGCGGTGCTCGGTGAGCTCAAGGGCGGGGCGATGAAGTTCGGCCAGGCGTTGAGCGTCATGGAGGCCGCCGTACCGGAGGAGTTCGGCGAGCACTATCGCGAGGCCCTCACCAAGTTGCAGGCCGCCGCGCCGCCCATGCCCGCCGCCGCCGTGCACAAACAGCTGGACCAGCAGCTCGGCACCGCCTGGCGGCAGCGGTTCAAGCATTTCGACGACGAGCCCACCGCCTCGGCCAGTATCGGTCAGGTGCACAAGGCCGAATGGTCCGACGGCCGCATCGTCGCGGTGAAGGTGCAGTATCCGGGTGCGGACGAGGCGCTGCGCGCGGATCTCAAGACGCTCAACCGCATGGCTGGCATGATCGGCTCGCTCATTCCGGGCGCGGATGTGAAGCCGATTCTGGCCGAGATCAGCGAGCGCACCGAAGAGGAGCTCGACTACCGCATCGAGGCGGGCAATCAGCGGCAGTTCGCCAAGGCTTTCGACGGGCATCCGCGCTTCCTGGTGCCCAAGGTGGTGGCCAGCGCGCCCAAGGTGGTGGTCACCGAATGGCTCGACGACGCCACCCCGGTCTCGACCATCATCAAGCAGGGCGAGCAGGATCCGGCGGGCACCCTGGAACTGCGCAATCGGGTGGCCGGGCTGATGGCCGAATTCCACTTCTCCTCCCCGGCGATCGCCGGGCTGCTGCACGCCGACCCGCATCCGGGCAATTTCATGATGCTCGCCGACGGTCGGCTCGCGGTCATCGACTACGGCGCGTGCGCGCCACTGCCACAGGGCTTCCCGCCGATTCTGGGCCAAATGGTGGCATTGGCCGTGGAGGAGCGTTTCGACGAACTCACCGAACTGCTGCACGCCCACGGTTGGGTGATTCCCGGAAAGCGCCTGAGCCATCAGGAGATTCAGGACTATCTGCGGCCGTTCACCGATCCCATCCAGACCGAGACCTTCCATTTCACCCGGCGGTGGATGCAGCGGGTGGCGGGCAAGGCCACCGACATCACCAGTGCGGAGATGAAAACCGCTCGTGCCCTACAGCTTCCGGCGGAGCACGTGATGATCTTCCGGGTGCTGGGCGGCTCGGTGGGCATCTGCGCCCAGCTCGACGCCGAGGTGCCGTTCATGAAACTCATGCACGACTGGGTGCCGGGGTACGCCGAGAACCGTCGGGCGAGCTGAAAAAGACTTTCCCCCACAGCGATACAGCCATCGCGGCCGCGACCGGACCCCGAACGTACAACGACCCGCTCACTGCGAAGTGAGCGGGTCGTATGTGTTCCGTTCCCCCGTCGCGGAGGGGCATCACGCCCCATTCGACTCGGCGTGAACGACGGCCCTGCGTGGTTACGCAAGCTGCCGCCTCCGGGCCTGAGCCGTTCACGCCACCGCGACCTTGCGCGGGCGGCCACGCGGCCGCTTGCGGGCGATCACGACACCCTGGTCGAAGATCTCACCGCCCCACACGCCCCACGGCTCACCGCGATCCAGGGCGGCGGTCAGGCAGCCCTGACGGATCGGGCAGGAGGCGCACAGCGCCTTGGCCTCTTCCAGCTGAGCGGGGCTCTCCGCGAACCAGAGGTCGGGGTTGCCGACCCGGCAAGGGATGTTGAGAGCGACTCCCCGGCGGGTGCGGGTGGTCGGGGTGACGTTTCGGCATGTCGCGCGTTCACGGATGACCGTGGTGGACACGTCTTCTCCTTCAGCTCGTGCAGCGGTCGTTGCGTTGTCTTCCGCGAAACCGGTGCCTGTGGCTGAAGGGCCGTTGAATCTGTGGCCACGGTTTCGCTTCTGGGCGATCCGTGGCCGGAGGTCAGGGAGTGTTCCCTACCTGGGTCGACTTCGGTGTCGACGCCTGATCACGGTCGCTGGGTGGGCATTGCGGGTGCGGGCTGCCGCCGGCAGATGCACCGGACGGAGTCCGGCCTCTGCGGTGGCGCCGAAGACGGCGAAATCAGCGATCGGCTGATCAGCGGTCGGCTGCCAGTCACCCTTGGGCTTGTCCTGCATGACGATGTGCGACGGCGCATAACGTCCGGTTTCGAAAACCTTGCGGAATTCGGAGACGCCGATGCCACTGCCGCGCACGCTGGACAGACGAATCCCCTGCGCGAGGATCCCCCGGGAGGCCGACACGACGGACGGCGCAATCGCTTGCATCGACAAAGTCGTCGACATTGCGTTCGTGGTCATTGGTCTGCCTCCCTCCTGAACTCGTTGCGATCGAAAGTGTTCATGCACGCGGGGTGACACCCCGGGTGCATGACAACCACCCTAAGCGGGCGATACATCAGTGCACAACCTATTTTTGACCTGCGTTTTTGTGCCCTGTCGCACCTCTTGCGAGGCAAGCCCCCGAAGCTGGGGGCACCGCCGCGGGAACTACGAGGAGGCGCGCAGCCGCGACCGCACGATGGCGATCACCTCCGCGCCGTAGGCCTGCAGCTTCTTCGCCCCGATACCCGGAATGGCGACCAGAGCGCGGTCGTCGGTCGGCTGCTGTTCCGCGATGGCGGTCAGGGTCGTATCGCTGAAAACCACGAAATGCGGCAGCGACAGCTCATCGGCCTTCTCCTTGCGCCATTCCTTCAGAGCTTCCAGCAGTGCGGGATCCAGATCGGCCGGACAGCGGGAACAGCGGCCGAGCATGGTCGCGGTGGTGTTGAGCAGTGGTCGCCCGCAGATCCGGCAGGTGGGATGAACGCGCTTGGGACCGCGGCGATCGGTGGTGTGCTGGGCGATGCGCGAGGCCGGGGAGTCGTCGGGGACCAGACCGGCGAGGAAGCGGGAGCGGCGGCGCACCCTGCGTCCCCCCTCGGTGCGAGCCAGCGCCCAGGACAGCCGCAGATGCTCGCGGGCCCGGGTGACGCCCACATAGAGCAGCCGCCGCTCCTCCTCCAGGGCCGCCTCGTCGGCGACGGTGTTGTCCGGACCGAGCACGTGCGCGATGGGCAGCGTGCCGTCGGCGAGACCGACCAGGAAGACGGCGTCCCACTCCAGTCCCTTGGCGGCGTGCAGCGAGGCCAGGGTGACACCCTGGACCGTCGGCGGATGCCGGGCCTCCGAACGGGCGGCGAGTTCGCGGAGCAGGCCGGGCAGGTCCAGGTCCGGGTCGTGGGCGGTCAACTCCTCGGTGAGCTGCACCAGGGCCACCAGCGAGGACCAGCGTTCGCGGGCTTGCGCGCCGGTGGGCTCCTCGGTGGTGAGCCCGAGCCGGGCCAGCGCGGCCCGCACCAGGGTGACCAGGTCCGCGCCGCGCGCATCGGGCAGGTCGTCGCGACCGGCGGTCTGACGCAGTGTGCTGACGGCTTGGCGCACCTCCGGCCGCAGGAAGAAGCCCTCGCCGCCGCGCACCTGATACGGGATGCCCGCCTCGGTGAGCGCCTGTTCGTAGACCTCGGACTGGGCGTTGATGCGGTAGAGCACCGCGATCTCGGCGGCGGGCACGCCCGTGCCGAGCAGTTTCGCGATGGCGCGGGCCACGGCCGCCGCCTCGGCGGGCTCGTCGTCGTACTCGGCGAAGCCCGGCTCCGGGCCGTCGGCGCGCTGGCCGACGAGTTGCAGGCGGGTGCCCGCGATGCGGCCGCGCGCCGCGCCGATGACGCGATTGGCCAGCGAGACCACCTGTGGGGTGGAGCGGTAGTCGCGCTCCAGCCGCACCACCGTCGCCTCCGGGAAGCGGCGGGAGAAGTCGAGTAGATAGGTCGGGCTGGCCCCGGTGAAGGAGTAGATGGTCTGGTTGGCGTCGCCGACCACGGTGAGATCGTCGCGCTCGCCGAGCCAGGCGTCGAGCACCCGCTGTTGCAGCGGCGTGACGTCCTGGTACTCGTCCACCACGAAACAGCGGTAGCGGCCCCGGAACTCCTCGGCCACCGCCGGAAAATCCTCGATGGCGGCGGCGGTGTGCAGCAGCAGATCGTCGAAGTCCAGCAGCATGCCGTCCGGGGTGATCTTGAGCTGTTCGTAGGCCGCGTAGACGGCCGCGACCTTGGCCGCGTCGTACGGGGTCTCCCGGTGGCGGCGGGCCACCGTGGCGGCATAGTCCTCGGGGGCCACGAGCGTGCCCTTGGCCCATTCGATTTCGCCGAGCAGGTCGCGCACGCTGTCGGTGTCGGCGGGCAGTCCGCCGCGCTGGGCGGCCTGGGCCACGATGGGGAATTTCCTGTCGATCAGCTTCCAGGGCACATCGCCGATGACCTGCGGCCAGAAATAGCGCAACTGCCGCAGCGCCGCGGCGTGGAAGGTGCGGGCCTGCACCTGGGTGGCGTCACCGCCGAGTCCGAGCGTCCGCAGCCGCCCGCGCAGCTCCCCCGCGGCCCGCGCGGTGAAGGTCACCGCCAGCACCTGATCGGCGCGCACGTGGCCGGCCGCCACCAGGTGGGCGATGCGGTGGGTGATGGTGCGGGTCTTGCCGGTCCCGGCCCCCGCTAGCACGCAGACCGGACCGCGCGGGGCACGGGCGGCCGCCGCCTGCTCCGGATCGAGGTCGTCGAGCAGGTGATCGCTGGACTGGGTGGTGGTGGCCGGCACGCGCTCCATCATGGCAGCCGCCTCCGACACCGCGCGGACCCGTCGCACCGCGGCGCTCCGGGAACAGGCTCCGTACCCGGCGCGTTGCACGACCCGTGACTGCAACGGACCTGACCATGTACTCGACGACCTGGTGCGGCTACTGCCGCCGACTCCGGAAGCAACTCGACGAGGCGGGGATCACGTACGAGGTGATCGATATCGAGGAGAATCCCGCGGCGGCCGAATTCGTCGGCAGCGTGAACAACGGCAACCACGTGGTGCCGACCGTGAAATATCGGGACGGGTCCACCGCCACCAATCCCAGCCTGGCCGCCGTGAAGCAGGCCCTCGCCGCGATCAGCTGATCCGACGCGCACCGGGTTCGGCGCGGACGGTCCACGAAAAAGCCGCACATCCCGAACGGGATGTGCGGCTTCGCGCTACCGGGTCAGTCGGTGCAGACCGATTCCTTGATCACACCGCGTTCCGGGCTGGAACTGCCGGTGAACGGGAACGGCAGCGGCGGCTTGACGGCCGCCAGCTTGTCGAGCGCCGCCCGCTCCGCCTCGGGACGGGTCACCCCGGTCCCCCCGTGGAAGCGCATCGTGTCCTCGCTCATGGCGACCGCACCGCAGCCATTGGCCCAGCTGGCCAGCACCTCACAACCCCGGTAGCCGCATTCGGCGAGCGCGGCCTGCTCGGCCGACGCCCGGTCCGGATAGTTCCAGGCCGAACCGTAGGAGGTGAAGTCGCTGAACGCGCCGACGGCGATGGCACCCCAGTATCCGTCCGGGCCGGGCTCCGCCGCAGCGGTGCCCATGCCGACGGACGTGAGTGCGGCCGCCGAGACAACCAGACTCATGGCGGCCTTACTCAGAAAACCCATCGAAAAATCTCCCCATCAGAAAACGGCTTCCGACGTGAAAGCCGTTCCAGTGATCTTGACGGGGATTAGTCCTATTTGTCCAACAAGTTCCGAATAGTGGGAATCAGCCTGCGGCAGCCCAGGATTCGACAATCGTGCGCGCGATGGAAATCGATCCCGGCAGCAGCAACCGCGCATCGCCGCCGCCACTGCCCCACGCACCGGCCGCCAGCGCCTCGCGCACCTCGGCGCGGGTGAACCAGTGCGCCTCGGCGATCTCGCCGTCGGAGAAATGCAGCGGCTGGTCGGGATCGGCCTGCGCGGCGAAACCCAGCATGAGCGAGCGCGGAAACGGCCACGGCTGCGAGCCCAGGTAGCGGACCTCGCGCACATCGACGCCCACCTCCTCCTTGATCTCGCGCTCCACGCACCGCTCCAGGGATTCCCCGGCCTCCACGAAACCGGCCAGCAGCGAGAACAATCCCTCCGGCCAGGTGTGCTGGCGGCCCAGCAGCACCCGGTCGCCACCGTCGTGCACGAGGCAGATGACGGCCGGGTCGATGCGGGGGAACTCCTGATGGCCGGAATCGCTGGTGCGCGACCACCCGGCGTTCGACGCGCGCGTGGGCGTACCGTCGTGCGCGCTGTAGCGGGCCTTGTCGTGCCAGTTCAGCAGGGCGATGGCAGTGGAGAGCAGGCCCGCGCCGAAATCGTCGAGATCCAGCGTCGCCCCCACCGCACGCAGATCGGTCAGCTCACCCTCGATCTCATTGTCGCGCACCGCCCACAGGTGGAACTCGCCGTCCACACCCAGGAACACCGCATGCGGCGACGGCTCGGCCGAGAGCGTCACCGCCTCCTCCAGCACCACCGCATTGCCCTCGACGCGCACCTGGCCGCGCCGGTTCATGCGCACCAGCTTCGCCCGCCCCCACCCCTCCTTCAGGGCCTGCTCATCGGCGCGGAGATGCTCCGCCCGATCGAGCGCGGAACGCGAGAGCACGGGCACGGCATTGAGATCAAATACGGACACAGCGTCTATTTTGCCCTTCGCTTCGCTCCGGGCGGATTCGCGGCGAGTTGACCGGCCGGATATCCAGTGCGCCCGCCGACCCAACCGAGAATGTGCCCGAGCGCAAGCACACCGCAAGGGGCGATCGTGGAGCTGTTCTCATTCTCAAACCAGCCGCCGCGGCTCTCGCGCCCGAAGGCCGCGGGCCTGTGTCACTCAAGCGCGGCGGAGGTAGAGGAGTTTGTCGGCGGTTTCGAGGGCGTCGACCTCGGGTTCGCCGACGCGGATGAGCTGGCCTTCGCGGACCACGCCGAGGACGATATCGCGGAGGTGGCGGGGGGAGCCGCCCACCTCCTCGGGTTCCACGTCGCGTTCGGCGATGGCGAAACCGGCCTCGGGGGTGAGCAGGTCCTCGATCATGTCGACGACGCTGGGAGTGGTGGTGGCGATACCGAGCAGGCGACCCGCGGTCTCCGAGGACACCACCACCGAATCCGCGCCGGACTGGCGCAACAGGTGGGTGTTCTCGGCCTCGCGGATGGAGGCCACGATCTTGGCCTTGGGGTTGAGTTCGCGGGCGGTCAGGGTGACCAGGACGGAGGTGTCGTCGCGGTTGGCGGCGATCACGATCGAGGCCGCGTTCTGCACACCGGCCAGCCGCAGCACATCGGACTGGGTGGCCGAACCGTGCACCGTCACCAGGCCCGCGTTGGCCGCGCGCTCCAACATGTCGGCGTCGGTGTCGACGACGACGATCTCGGCGGGCTGCACGCCGTCACCGAGCATGGCGTCGACCGCGGTGCGGCCCTTGGTGCCGTAGCCGACGACCACGGTGTGATTGCGCACGGTGTGCCTCCATCGCTGAATCTTGAAAGCCTGCCGGGACCGTTCGGTCAGCACGGACAGGGTGGTGCCGACCAGGACGATCAGGAACAGCACCCGCAGCGGGGTGATGACCAGGATATTGACCAGCCGGGCCTTGTCGGTGACGGGCGCGATATCGCCGTACCCGGTGGTGGACAGCGACACCGTCGAGTAGTACAGCGCGTCCATGAGGGACAGCTCACCGTCGGTGTTGTCGTTGTAGCCGTCGCGCCCGACGTAGACGACGGTGGTGGCGATGGCCAGCAGCAGCACGGCCATACCGATCCGCCGCCACAGCAGCCGCCAGGGACTGGTCTGCGCCTCCGGGATGCGCAGGACGCCCACCAGGGCGAAGTCGGGGCGCTCGGTGAGTCTGCCCAGGCCGGGCGAGGAGTCACCGAACATGGAAACCACCGGCCCATCCGAAAGCGTCTAGCTGCGGCACAGGACGGCAGACTACCGGTCCGATCGGCGGGATGTGATGTCCGGACGGGGCGCGTCCGGAGATCGTTCCGTGTCCTCCGGTGTGTCGGGCTCGGGGTCGAGCGGTGCGGCGGCGCCGATGAGTCCGGCCAATTCGCCTGGGCCGGGCAGATGTTCGGGGGCGATGGTGCGGCCGGTGCGCACGTAGTGGAAGGCCGCTCCGATCCGGTCCAGCATCTCGGCCTCGGTGGCGCCGGTGCGCTGGGCGAGCAGCCGTGCCCAGGCCACACGGTAGACGGCCAACTGCACGGCGACGGCGGCCTCCTCGGCGGGCTTCGGTTCCGCGCCGGTCTTCCAGTCGACCACCACCCAGCGACCGTCCGGTTCCCGGAACACGGCGTCCATGCGACCGCGAAGGACGGTGCCCGCCAGTGTCGTTTCGAAGGACACCTCGACCTCGACGGGATTGCGGTCGGCCCACGGCGAGGCGAGGAACGCCTCCTGGAGGCGCACCAGGTCGGCGTCGGTGTCGCCGGTGTCGGACGCGCCGGGGAGTTCGTCGACGCCGAGCAGGCGCGACGCCCCGAACCAGCGTTGCAGCCAGGCGTGGAAGGCGGTGCCGCGACGAGCGTACGGACTGGGCGGATACGGCAGCGGACGCCGCAGCCGGGCAGCCAGTTTCGCCGGATCGGCCTGCAGGTCGACCAGGGCGGTGGCGGGCAGCTGACCCGGCAGCTCGACCTCCCGCGTGGCCTGCGCGGCGGCGGCGTGCTCGGCGAGCAGCGCGTCGACATCGGCCGCCCAGCCCTCGGGGTCGGGGTCGTCGGAGTCCGATTCGCCCGCAACGGTTTCGATGTCGTCGGATAGGTCGGCGAACGGGACCGTCGTCGGCTCGGCAGCAGCGGTTGCGCCGGAACGGAGGTCGAGGCCGAGGTCCAGTTCGGCTTGGATGCCCCGGGCCGCGCGGCGCTGCTCCTCGCGCAAGTCGGCGAGGGCCGCGCGGACCAGGGCGGCGGCGTGTTCGATATCGGCGCGGCGCTTGCCGAGGGGGTCGCGGGGCCAGGTGGCGGTGGGCGGGTTGTCGGTGAACGGGTTGGGGGTGTCGGGGGGAGGTGGATCGTCCCAGCGGTCGATGCGCACGGCGCGGGCCAGCGTGCCGGGCTGTTCCGCCGCGCGCGCCAGGTCGAGCAGGAAGTCGGAGGGACCCTTGGGCTTGGAGCCGGTCTCGGCCCAGTGGTGCGCCGAAACGAACAGGGCGCGTTCGGTTCTGGTGAGGGCCACGTAGAAGAGGCGGCGCTCCTCGTCGAGTCGGCGGGCGGCCAGTGCCTTCTTGTGGGCATCCAGGGCGCGTTCCAGATCGGCGCGATCGTGGATATCGGTGAGGTCGAGCACCGGGACACCCTCACCGGCGTCGTCGCGCTGGCGGTCCCCGCGCAGCGTGGTGGGGAGTTCCGCGAGCGCGCCCATCCAGGTGGTGGTGCCGGTGCCGGACGGGAAGGTGCCGTCCACCACGTGCGGGACCGCCACCACCTCCCATTCCAGGCCCTTGGCGGCGTGCACCGTGAGCACCTGCACCCGGTCCCGGGCGACCTCGACTTCGCCCGGCTCCAAACCGTTCTCGACCTCCTCGGCGGCGGCGAGGAAGGCGAGCAGCCCGGTCAGCGAGGCGCGATGGTCGGCGGCGTAGCCGGAGACCACCTCGGCGAAGGCGTCCAGATGCTCTCGGCCCGCGCCCGCCCCGGCGGCGGCGCGCCGGGCCTGGGTCTCCACGCCCACCCCGATGGTGCGCTCCACATCCGCGACCAGTTCCGGCAGCGGCTGTCCGCTCCGCTCGCGCAGGGCGGTGAGTTCCGCGCCCAGGGCTTTGATCCGCGCGCAACCCTGCGGCGAATACTGTTCCGCCGCACCGGGATCGGCAATGGCGTCGGCCAGGCCCGCCTGTTCGGAGGGCTCCGGCGCGACCTCGCGCAGTGCGTCGTCCAGTGTCCCGGTGTCGGTGATGGCGGCCTGCTGTCCGGCAGGCTGTCGAATGGACAGCTCTCGGGCGCGCCGGGACAGGGCAGCGATATCCGCGACGCCGATGCGCCAGCGCGCGCCGGTGAGGATGCGGATGGCCGCGCTGCCCGCCGACGGGTCGGCGATCAACCGCAGCGTGGCCACGACGTCGGCCACCTCGGGCGTATGCAGCAGCCCGCCCAGCCCGACGATCTCCACCGGTAATCCCCGCTCCCGCAGGGCCTCCGCGAGCGGGGCCGCATCGGCGTTGCGGCGCACCAGCACCGCCGAGGTGGGCGGCTGCGCACCCAGGTCGGCGGCGGCCTCCCATTCGGCCGCGATGCGTTCGGCCACCCACTCCCGTTCGTCCGCGACCGTCTCGGTGAGGGCGAAGGCGAGCACGCCGTGGGTGGCGTCGGGCCGCGGGCGCAGGGCGTCCACGGTGACGCCCCCGCCCTCCGCCGCCCGCCGCCGCAGCGGATCGGCCACCAGATTGGCCAGTTCCAGCGCCTCCGGCGGGTTGCGCCAACTGGTGAGCAGCGGCAGCACCGGCGCGGGAATGCCCGGCGCACAGGGGAAGTCGGTGGCGAAGCGGGGCAGGTTGGCCGCCGACGCGCCGCGCCATCCGTAGATCGACTGCATGGGATCGCCCACCGCGGTCACCGCGAGCCGTCCGCGCTCGGCCGGGTCGTCGTCGTGATCGGGTCCGATGCCGCCGAAGAGGGCGGCCAGCAGGATGCGCTGGGAGTGGCCGGTGTCCTGGTATTCGTCGAGCAGCACCAAGCGGAAGCGCTCACGTTCGGCGACCGAGACCTCCGGATGTTCGGCGGCCAGCCGGGCGGCCAGGGACATCTGCGCGCCGAAATCCAGTGCGCCGCGGCGGCGCAGCTCCTCGGCGAGCCGTTCCACCAGGGGCAGCAGCGAGATTCGCTCCTCCTGCACGGCGAGCAGGTCGAGCAAAGCCTTCTTGGGTCCGCCGCGCTGCTTGGGGCCCGCGGGCAGGGTGTGGATGAGGCGGTCCAATTCCCGGTGGGCGTCCCGCAATTGGTCCGGCCGCACCAGGTGCTCGGCCAGCTGCCCGGACAGCGCCAGCACGGCCTCGGTGACCGAGACCGGGGTGCGGTCGATGTCGAGGTCGCCGTCCCAGGTGGAGACGAGCCGATAGGCCAGCTGCCAGAGCTGGGTCTCGCTGAGCAGGGTGGCGTTGGGTTCCACCGGCAGCAGCAGGCCGTGTTCGGTGAGCAGCCGGCCCGCGTAGGAGTGATAGGTGCTGATCTCCGGTTCGGAGCCGGTGAGCAGGGCGCGCAGGTGCCCGGTGGGGTCGATATCGCGCACCAGCGGGGCTCCGGCGAGCCGGGCCAGGCGGGTGCGGATGCGGGTGGTCAACTGCTGGGCGGCTTTTCGGGTGAAGGTGAGGCCCAGCACCTGTTCGGGTTCGACCAGGCCGTTGGCGACCATCCACACCACACGGGCGGCCATGGTTTCGGTCTTGCCCGCGCCCGCCCCCGCCACGACCAGGGTCGGACCGGGCGGGGCGGCGATCACGGCGGCCTGCTCGTCGGTGGGCGGGGGCAGGCCCAGCGCGTCGGCCAGTTCCCGGGGGGTGATCACTCGTCGGTCACCTGCCGACCGGTGTCCTGCACCGGGCAGCTGCCGGAGACCTTGCAGTGGCGGCAGCCGTCATTGCGCATGGCGAGGTAGCTGGGGCCGCGGGTGGCGGCGGCCGCGTCGTGGATCACGCCGCGCCACCGGTCGATTCCCGCCTCGTCCAGGGGCGGCTGCGCACGCTGGGTGGCACCCTCCCTACTGGACGGCTTGGCCACGTAGACCAGGCGGGCGCCACCGGGTTCGCCGTCACCGAGCGCGCCCTCGGCGGCGGCGACCTGATAGGTCGCCAGCTGGGCGTGGTCCTCGGCGGCCTGTTTGGAGATGGGCGTCTTGCCGGTCTTGACATCGACGATCACGAAGCGGCCCAGGGCGTCTCGTTCCACGCGGTCGACGCGGCCCTTGATGCGCACCGGCAGTTCGTCGGGGCCGCGCGCGGGCAGGGTGAGGTCGATCGGCACCTCGACGCCCAGCGCGGTGAGTTCGTCGCGGGTATTGCGCAGCCAGGCCAGGAAGGTGTCGACCATGGTCTCGGTGCGGCGCAGTTCCTGGCGGGAATGCCAGTTCTCGCCCTCCCGGGAGCTGGGGTCGACCTTCTTCCACGCCTTGGCCAGTGCCGCCTTCACCTGCGCCTCGTCGACCTGTCCGGCCAGGGCCTGCACCAGGGTGTGCACCAGATTGCCCTTGAGAGCGTGCACATTGTCGCCGTCCTGGCCGCCGTGGCGTTCCAGCGCCCAGCGCAGCGGGCAGGTTTTCAGCTGGTCGACGGTGGACGGGGAAAGACCGACGGCGCCGTCCTCGATCTCCCACAGCGGATGCCCGGAGCTGAGGTCGGCGGTGCCGTACCACTCGTCGGGGTGTGCGCCGCGCACGCCGGCGGCGGCGAGGCGGGCCAGTTGGCGGGCGGCGCGGTCGGCGCGATCCGGATCGGAATCGGGATCGCAGACGGCGCCGCGTAATTCGGCGATGAGGGCGTGCATGGCGAGGGCGCGACCCGGATCGACCGGGGCGGGGATGCGGCCCGGCGCACCGTGGTCGGTATCGGCGTCGAGTTCGGCGAGGAAGCGCGACGGGGTGAGATCCTGGTCGCCGGTGACGGATTCGACGGCGGTCACCAGCAGGGAACGGCGGGCCCGGCCGCAGGCGACCAGCAGCAGCCGCCGCTCCTCGGCCAGCAGGGGCGCGGCGCGGCTGAGACGTTCGCCGGTATCCCCAACTCCGGCAATGACATCCACCAGCTCCTCGACGCCGAGCAGGGTGCCGCGCGGGCGCAGGTTGGGCCAGATGCCCTCCTGCACACCGGCGACCGCGACGGTATCCCATTCGCGTCCCGCCGCGCCGTGCGCGCTGACGATGGTGACGGCCTCGCCCGGATCGGTGTGCGGTGCGCCGTCCTGCGGAATCTCCTGCTGTTCCAGGTATTCCACGAAGCCCTCGACGGTGGCGTGCGGCAACCGGTCCACATACGCCCCGGCCGCCTCGAACAGCCCGACCACCGCGTCCAGATCCCGGTCCGCCTGCATCCCGACCGCTCCCCCGCGCTCGGACTGCCCCACCCACCGCCGCTCCAGACTCGATGCCGTCCACACCGCCCACAGCGTCTCCTCCAGCCCCTCCCCGCGCCGCCGCGCCGCGCGTCCCCGGCCCACGGCCTTCAGCACCCGCCGCAGCGGCGCGGACTCGACGTCGGTGAGCCGCCCCAGAATCGCCCGATCCCCCACGCCGATAATGAGATCCCGCAGAATCTCCGCCGAGGATCGATCGAGATCGGCGAACCGCTCCGCCTCCTGCGCACCGTCCAGCCCGGTGGCCTGCCCGACGCTGACATCTTCCCGGCCGCCGGATACTGCCGCCCCGGCGCCTGGCCGCACCTCGTTCGCCCACACGAGGCTCTCCGACAGGGGACTCTTCGACACCGCACCTTCCGATGTGCCGCCCTGCGCGTCCCGCACGCTATCGCTCGGTAGCGAGCTGTCACCTACCTGCGCTTGGGCAGTCTGCGCCAGGGGCGCAGGGTGGGCAAGCGCAGCCGCGCGCCCCGAGGGCGCAACCTCATCGGAACGCGGCACCGAGCCCCGCCTCGTCGTCGAGGCGCTCGCCGATTCCGCATCGCGCGATGCGGTGTTGTCCGAGCCGTTTCCCTGTGCACCAGAAAAACCGGAATCGTCCGGAGCGGAAGCGTTCCCGTCGGCATCCGGCTCGGCTCGGCGGGTGGGGTGGCCGAGTTCCAGGACCGAACGGCGGATGCCGCGGCGCAGGCGGCGCAGGCTGATCTGGTCGGCGCCGCCGAGCGGACCCGCGAGCAGATCGAGGGCGTCGTCGGCGGTGAAGGCGTCGGGGCGGGGGCCGGGGTGGCGGCTGGGGTCGCTGGCCATGATGGCGCGCAGGGTGAGCAGCGCCCACGCCGCGCCGCGCCGGCGGGCGAGCGGGACCTCCGGCGGGGGCTGGCGCACGGGGACGCCCGCCGCCAGCAGGGCACGCCGCAGGGGTGCCAGCGACAGCGGGATGGAGCGGACGATCACGGCCATCCGGGACCACGGGACGCCGTGGGTGAGGTGCGCGCGGCGCAGGTGGTCGGCGATGAGAGCCGCCTCCTTGGCCGGAGTGGTGAGGACGTGGACCCGCACCTCACCCTCGGGGGCCGGAATGTCGCCACTGCGGCCGGACTCCCGCGCACCGGGTCCGGCACGGTGACCGGCACCCGTATCCGCGGTGCGGGCCGTATCCGGGTACGCACTCGCCGCCGCGTCCGACGCGGCAGCACGGTCGTCTCGCGCGCCGACATCCCGGTCCGCGGGAATCCCATTGAACGGCAAGGTATTCGTCTCGGAGTCGGTCGCGGCCGCCGACCCGGCAGACCCAACCGGGCCCGGCCCGGCGACCCACCCGGTACCCGGCCCGGCGGCTCGGTCGGTACCAGGCGCAGCGACTCGGTCGGTCGCGGGGCCGGCCGGTGTGGTGGCCGGTGCGGAGTCGCGGGCCGCGTCGGGCTCGGTGGCGGGGGCGGCGACCACGCGCAGGGCGACCGGCGGGGTGCGGTGGACGCCGGTGCCGGGGAGGCGGGCGGTGATGCGAGCCAGGGCCTCCTGGATGGCGGGGGCGCTGCGGTGGTTGTCGCGGAGGATGACGCGGCGGTCCTCGGGTGCGCCGGGGTCGGCGGCGAAGCGGGCGTCCGCGCCGCGGAAGGTGAAGACGGACTGGTCCGGGTCGGCGGCGATCACCGTGGTGGCGGGGCCGCTGCCGATGGCGCGAACCAGTTGGGCCGCTTGCGGATCCAGGTGCTGGGCGTCGTCGACCAGCAGGTGCCGGACGCGGTCGCGTTCGGCGGCGAGCAGCTCCGGGTCCAGCACCAGGGCGTCCAGCGCCGCGCCCACGAGTTCGGCGGCGTCCAGGGCGGGAGCGCTGGCCTCCGGGGTCTCCATGCCGACCGACCAGCGCAGCAGCATGGTCTGCTCGTACCGTTCGGCGAAGCGGCCCGCGGCCACCCACTCCGGATGCTGTTGGGTGCGCCCCAGTTCCACCAGGTCTTCGGGTCCGAGTCCGCGTTCGGTGGCGCGCAACATGAGATCGCGCAACTGTTCGGCGAAGCCGCCGGTGGGCAGGGCGGGGTGCAGTCGCTCGGGCCAGTACTTCGCGCCGTCCAGGAGTTCTCCGCGCAGCAGCTCGCGCAGCACGATGTCCTGTTCGGATCCGGTGAGCAGCCGCGGCGGCGGATTGCCGTGCGCCGCCGCGTGCGTGCGCAGCATGCCGAAGGCGTAGGAGTGCACGGTGCGCACCAGCGGCGCCCGGGTCGCGCCCGGCACCCCGCCCAGCTCCGGAGCCAGCGCGGCGATGCGGAGGGTCAACGCGTTGCGCACCGCGGTGGCCGCCCGTTTGGAGTAGGTGAGCACCAGCACCGACTCCGGATCCTCGCCCGCGCTGATCCGGGTCGCCGCCAGATCCACCAGCAGCGCGGTCTTGCCCGTCCCGGGACCGCCGAGCACCTGCCACGGCCGCCACCCCGGCTCCGGCCCCACGCCGTCGAACAGCTCCCGGACATCGGCGTCCCACTCCGGGGAGTGGGACGCGGTCTGCACCCGGCGTACCAATCGCACCGAGCTATCCGATCGCATCACGCGGGCTATTTCAACAGACGCCCCCGACACCATTGTTTGCCCGGTCTTCGCCGAGTGTTCTCGCACACTCCGCCGACCCGGCACCTGTCGTACCCGCCCGGCAGAATGGGGCGGTGGCCGATCTCCAGGTATATCGTTTCGGGCCCTCGACAGGGCCGCTCGTGTTGGCGCTGCACGGCCTGACCGGGCACGGGAACCGCTGGCGGGCGCTGGCCGAGGAGCAGTTGCCGGAGGTCCGGATGGTGGCTCCGGATCTGCGGGGACACGGGCGATCGACATCGCTGCCGCCGTGGGACTTCGAGACCATCGTCGCCGATCTCGTCACCGTGCTGACCGGCGAGACCGGCAAACCCGCGGTGGCGGTCGGGCATTCGTTCGGCGGGGCGGTGGCGATCCATCTGGCGCGCGCCCGCCCGGATCTGGTGCGGGCGCTGGTCCTGCTCGATCCGGCCATCGGCATCGACCCGGTACTGCTGCGCGACATCGCCCGCAGCACGCTCGAGCATCCCGACTACGAGAGCGTCGAGGCCGCGCGGTTCGACAAGTTGGAGACCGCCTGGGCCGAGGTGGAACCGCGGTTGCTGGACGCCGAACTGGCCGAGCACCTGGTGCCCACCGGCGGCGGCCGGGTCGGCTGGCGGCTGTTCGCTCCGGCCATCATGTCGTACTGGGGGCAGCTCGCCCGTGATTTCGTGCTGCCGCCCGCAGGACTGCCGACCGTCCTGGTACAGGCCGCGAAGGTGCGTCCCCCGTTCGTGCCGCCCGCGTTCCGCGCCGCGCTCACCGAGCATCTGGGCGACCGGCTCACGGTGCACGACTTCGACTGCGACCACATGATCTCCCTGGCCCGGCCCGCCGAGACCGCGGCGCTCATCCGCACCGCGCTGACGACCACGTGACCGCGCGGGCGCGGACCTCAGCAGCTACGAAGGAATTCCGACACGACCGGGGGCGCATGCGATGGCGACGACCGATGCCGAGATCGAACGAGTCCGCGAGCTGGTGGCCCTGATTCCGCCCGGCCGGGTGGCCACCTACGGCGATATCGCCGCGGCGGCGGGCTTGTCCACGCCGCGCACCGTCGGCTGGATCATGCGCACCGATTCCGCCGACCTGCCCTGGCACCGGGTGCTGCGTGCCGACGGCCGCCCGGCTCCGCACCTGGCGGGTCGGCAACTCCGACGCTTGGCCGCGGAGGGGTGCCCGATCCTCGACGACCGCGTGGACCTGCGCCGTGCACGCTTCGATCTCGCCGGCGATCAGTCCTCGGGCGACTGATCCCGATCGGTCGCGATCCCGAGGAACACCTGCACGCTCTCGGAGCGGTCCGGGAAGTCGGCCCGGAACATCTGCACCGCCACCGTGCGAGGGCATTCGGTCTCCGGGTCACGCAGGTGCAGCAGCGGCCGGTCCCGGCCGTAGGCTGGAATGCCCTCGTCCCAGATCCGCCGGAAGAACTCGTAGCGGCCCAGATCCGCGAGCAGCTCGCTCGCGGCGACACCGGTCCCGGACCCCGCGATGAGGCCGCGCAGCCAGCGCACCAGTAGGCGGGTCTCCTGCTCCCATTCCACCAGGACCCGCCGCGCCGATTCGTCACCGAGCAGCCAGCGCAGCATATTGCCGTCGTCGGTGATTCCGGGAAAGGCCCGCGCGAAACTGCCGTTGCAGGCGAGCACATTCCATCCGATGTCGAGGTAGGCGGCGAGGTTCGGTTCGTGCAGGACGAGTGCCTGGCGCAGGTCGTCGCTGAGCCCGCCGCGCAGCTCGTCGGCGGTAACGCGCTCGCGTACGTCGAATCCGGCGAGATCGAGCAGATACCGATACTCCACGGCGGAGAGCGGGCCGATCTGGTGCAGACAGCGCACCAAAGCCTGGAGCACTTCCTGGGTGGGGCGCTCGCGATTGCCGTTCTCCAGATGGGTGATGTAGCTCGCGCTCACCCCGGCATTGAATGCCAGCCTTTCGCGGGAGACCCGACGATTGTCCCGCAACCGCCGCAGTAAGTTTCCCAGTGTCGGCGGCTGCACCTCCCCCGCTCTGTCGACGCACCCCGAATTCGCTGCCATGGTTCTCCTCCGTCACGACCCATCGCCAGTCGTACCTAGATATAAGTCACCCGTATTTACTTGTCCACTAAGAGTTTTCACGGTATAGCGGCGGTCGGCCGGTAAATTTTCGTGGCAGTACAACGCAGAACACTTCGAGCTACCCCCCGGAGCCGCGTTGCGGAAGGCTTGCCCGCGCGGCGGTCCGCCGCTCCTGCGAAATTCCGTACTCGAGGACCTCCCGAATCAGGGAGTGCTCGAACCCGATTCGCCCGCCCGGGTCGAAGCGGATGACTCCGGCAGCCTGCGCGGCGGTGATGCGGTCCAGCAGCGCGGTTTCCGAGCAGCCGAGCAAGGCCAGCAGTCCGGCCACGTCGGCATCGTCGCCGAGCTGGGCGGCATAACGCAGCGTCCGGACCACCTCGGCGGGCAGCCGCTCGATCCGGGCGCGCACGATGTCGCGGACACGCGGCGGCAATTCGCGAATGTCGCCGTGCTGTGC
This sequence comes from Nocardia sp. CC213A, assembly GCF_030766805.1. Classification (NCBI taxonomy): domain Bacteria; kingdom Bacillati; phylum Actinomycetota; class Actinomycetes; order Mycobacteriales; family Nocardiaceae; genus Nocardia; species Nocardia sp. CC213A. The sequence continues at coordinate 111,970 of NZ_JASFXA010000002.1, read as the reverse complement.
CGCGATTCCGGCGAGTTCGCGCACGAACAGCGGATTGCCGCCGGTGCGTTCGCGCAGTGCGGCGATGGTGGCGCGATCCACGGCCGTCCCGCCGGCCGCCCGCACCATGCGCGCCACGGTATCCGCGTCGACCCCGCCCAGTTCCTCCCAGGACACGGTGCGGTCGGCCAGCGCGGTCACGGTGGCGCGCAGTTCCGGACCGGCCTCGGCCGGGCGCAGCGTCAGGACCAGCAGGACGGGCGCGCGACGCAGCCACGCGGTGAGCAGGCGCAGCAGGTGCAGGGTCACCGGGTCGGCGTGGTGCAGATCCTCGAGCACCAGGGCGACCGGCCGGGCGGCCGCGACCGTCCGGCAGCGCTGCGCGATCGCCCGTGCGACCTCGAAATAACGTGCCGACGAGAGCGATTCGGCGAATCCGGCGGGGCCGTCCAGGCTCGCGGCGATATCGGCCCAGGCCCGCGCGGGCGGCCCACCGTCCACACAGCGACCGGTCGCCACGATCCACGATCGCCGCCGCAGCTCGGCCGAGACCGACTCCGCCAGATACGTTTTGCCCATGCCCGCCGCACCGGCCAGCCACACCGGGCGGGCTCCGCGCGCCCAGGCTTCGGCGGCGGCCGCGAGCACGGCGGCGTACTGCCGCGGGTACCCGGTGTTCTCACCGCCCGAGACGCCTCGATCCAGCGCCGAACCAGGCTCCGCGGCATCCGATTTCGCGATCGGACGAATCACCGGACCGAACTCGAGCGCATCGGCCTGGTTGAGGATGGCCGACTCCAGGTCCCGCAGCCGCCGCCCCGGATATACGCCGATCTCCCGCACCAGATATTCACCGGCGCGCCGCAATGTGGCCAGCGCCTCCGCCTGCTGACCGAGCCGGTACTGCGCGATGGCCAGCAGGCGCGCGCCCTCCTCCCGACCGGGTCGCTGGTCCAGCAGCGGCCGCAGCCCGGTGACCACCTCGGTGGGCCGGTCCAGCTCGAGCGCGGCCTGGGCGCGCAGTTCGGCGGCCAACAGGCGCAGGTCGGTGAGCCGGTCGGCCTCGCCGATCGCCCATCCCGCATCCGGGAACGATTCCAATGCCGCACCGTCCCAGCAGGCCAGCGCGGTATCGAGCAGTCGGCACCGGTCGGCCGGGGCGACGCCGATCCCCGATTCCCGGAGCCGGTCCTGGTAGGCGCGCAGCAGTGCCTCGAAGTACCAGGCGTCGACCTGTTCGACCGGGAGTCGCAGCGCGTAACCGCCGCCCTCGGACACCAGTACGGTGGCCGGCGCGCGCCGATGACGTCGCGGTTCGAAAACCGTTCGCAGCTTGTGGATCTGGACTTGGAGCACGGCGGCGGCACTCGGTGGCGGAGCCCCCTCCCAGATGTCGTCCACGAGCCGGTCCACCGACAGAGCCCTGCCGTGCGCCACCACCAGCCGTCCGAGCAGCGCACGCGGAAGACGACCGCGAATGGTGACGGGCATGCCATCGATCGCGACATGCAGCGGCCCCAGCACTCGTATCCGCCGATCGTTCATCACTTTTCCGGCCCGCCAAGTATTCTCACGCATTCGAGGCCGCAACTCGGCCGTTTGCTGAATATTAACGATTTGCCGAACTGCCAAGTCGTACTGTCCCGTTGGCGTGTCGCGGGCAATTCTCGAAATCACATCCGTGGAAGTAATCCCTTGTCCGCCCGAATCTTTCAGAGAGAACCACACAGAAAGTCACCGAGAAGCCGAGAGCCGGAAACTGTCTGTCATGCGTGAGAACGGCTTCGCCGCCACACTGCTCGGTTATCTGTCCGACCTCACCGAAACCATTGCCCGGCGCATCGATCGAATAGTGATCGCCCGCGCGTTCGCTCCCCAGGAGTCCGACGCTCCCGACGGGCTGTACCGAGACCGCTTCGGTGCGCTCTGGGAAAAGCATGCGGACGGGTGGCGACTGTGGTTGCGATCCGGCGCGGCTCTCGAAGTGCTCGCCTCCGAGGCGGATATCGCCCGCACCCTGCGCAGTTTCGCGCCCTTCACCCCGGTGGCCGTATGGCTGCGGCGCCGATGAGCGACGCGATCACCAGCGACCGGATCACCGCGGACTTGTCCTATCCCGCCATCGATCGGCCCGACCTGTACGACCGGCTCGATGCCGCCACCGCGCCCGGGGGCCGGGTGGTGCTGCTCAGCGCGGCGGCCGGAACCGGCAAGTCCGTCGCCGTCGCGGACTGGATTCGCCGTCGGCCGCCAGCGGCCGGTACGACCGTCACCTGGGTGGACGTCACCGAGCCCGCCGCGGATCCCTGTGCCGCGCCGCGCGGTTCCGGCGGGCCGAGCCTGCTGGTCGTGGACGATGCCCAGCGAATCACCGATCCTGCCGCACTGGCCGCATTGGAAGCGCGACTGCGCCGACTGCCGGGCACGATGACGGTCGTGCTGTGCGCCCGCATCGACCCGGCGCTGCCTTGGCACGCCTTGGAACTGCGCGGACGTGTCACCCGGATCGGCGCCGCCGAACTGGCGCTGACCGTGGCGCAGACCCGGGCATTGTGCGCCCAGCACGGCTACCACCCCGAGGACGGCGAGCTGGCGGCGCTGCGGGAGTCGACCGGCGGCTGGGCGGCACCGACGCGAATCCTCGCCGCGCGGCTCGCGCTCGATCACCCCGCGGGGCGATCGGTCGCGGACCTGCGCACGCATCCGCCGCGAGCGCTGTCGGATTTCCTCACCCGGGAGGTGCTCGATCCGCTGCCCGCCGAACTGCGCCGATTCCTGTTGTGCACCGGCGCCCCCGCGGCGTTCACCACCGAACTGGCCGCGGTGCTGGGTGGACCCTCGGCACAGCTGCTGCTGCGGGAGTTGGAACGTCGCAATATTCCGATCACCCGAATCGTCCGCGACGACGGTCTCTGGTTCGAGCACCACCCCCTGCTGCACGCCCAGCTCCGTGCCGAATTGCCGCGACTCGGCGCGGAACTCGTCGCCGAGCTGGATTCGCGGGCCGCGCGGTGGTTCGACGACGCCGGCCTGCCGCTGCCGGCGCTGCCGCACCTGCTCGATGCCACCGCGACCGACCGCCTGGCCGACTGCCTGCGTCGGCACGGCATGACAATGGTGCTGGACGGCGACGGTCCCACCCTGTTCGCGCACCTCGACCGCGCGCGGCCGGAGCTGTCCGGCGATCCCTACCTCGCGCTGCTACGCGCGGTGGACGCGCTGGGTCGCGGCGACACCACGCCGCCGGCATCGCCGCCCGACCGGCACGGCGCGACGTCGGTGGCGCCCGCCCCGTGGCTGGCCCCGCTGGCGCGCGCGGCCGATATCGATATGGCGCTGCGCACCGACCGCCCGGTGGGCAGGCAGGTCGCCGCGCCGACCACCGGCCATCTCGATCTCGACTGCTATCTCACCGTGCACCTGGCATCGGCGCGCGTCCTGCACGGGGACCGCGAGGACGGGGAAGCTCGCCTCCGGCACGGGCTCACCCTGGCGACACGCGCCAACCGCCCCGGGCTGGCGCTGCGGGCGGTGACCGGTCTGGCCGTCGCGGCGGGCCGCGCCGACGCGGTGGGAACCATGCGCGATCGCGCCGCCAAGGCCATCGCCGTCGCGGCCGAGCACGACCTGGATCGGTCCGTCGACGCCCTGCACGCCACCGGCATGGCCGCCTTCGGAGCGTATCTCCAGGGCGAGTCCGGGCCCACCGACCAGACCGAGGCACTGCTGGCAACGCTGGAGGACGCCGACGGCACCCCGCGGCCCGCGGCCGGGTGGTCGGCCCATGTCGTCGGGCGGCTGCTGGACTTCCATCGGGGACCCGAGCGGCACACCGCCGCCGAGGATCTCCGCTCCGCCATGCTCGCGCTGCTCGAGCGCGGCGGTCCGCTGCCGGTGCCGGGGCGGCGACTGTTGCTGCCGGTGGTGTGGGCGCTGTTGACGGTGCGTGAGCCGCGTACCGCGCGACTGCTGGTGGAGTATGCCCGCACCACCCGCGGCGACGAACCCGAGGTGGCGCTCGCACAGGCGGCGCTGGCACTGGTCGCGGGCGGAGCCGCCGCGACGCTGCCGATGCTCGCGGCGGCGCACGAGCGGAGTGCGGAACTCGCGACCACCGAGCGGACGACCCTGTGGTTGCTCGACGCGGTCACCGCGGCCTTGACCGGCGCTCCGCACCCGGCCGGGGACCGGCTGCGCAGCGCCGTCGAACTCGCCGCGCCGGAGCAGCTCGTACGGCCCTTCCTGGATGTTCCCGGGGTGATCGAGATGTTGGACGACCGAGCCGGAACCTTCGGGCGCAGAGAAGATTTCGTGAACCGCATCCGTCGGCACCCCGGGATCGGCCGCACGGCGGCCGAGCCGCCGCTGACCGCCGCCGAGATCACCGTCCTCACCCACCTGCCCTCCGGGCGCACCGCCCAGCAGATCGCCGCCGATCTCGGGGTGTCGGTCAATACCGTGAAGACGCACCTGCACCGCCTCTACGCCAAACTCGGGGTCAACTCCCGGATGGACGCCATCGGCCGGGGCCGCCGCATCGGTCTGCTGTGAACGCCGCCCGGTCCCGGACGCCGGAGAGCGGTCAGCTGTCGCGCACGCCCGCCCCGACCGGATCCACCCGCTCGTCGCTCTCGCCGTGATCCATGGCGTGATCGAGCGCGAGCGCGGCATCGATCAGCGACAGGTGGGTGAACGCCTGCGGGAAGTTGCCGAGTTGCTCACCGGTGAGCGCGATCTCCTCCGCGTACAGGCCGACATGGTTGGCGTAGGTGAGCATCTTCTCGAAGACCAACCGTGCCTGCGCGATTCGCCCGGCCCGCGCGAGCGCCCCGACGTAGCCGAAGGTGCACAGCGAGAAGGTGCCCTCGGTGCCGCGCAGCCCGTCCGGTGCGGCGAGCGGATCGTAGCGGTACACCAGGCTGTCGGTCACGAGTTCCGCGCCGATCTCGTCCAGCGTGGACAGCCACTGCGGGTCGCGAGGTGCGACGAACCCGACCTGGGCCATACGTAGCAGCGACGCGTCCAGCACATCGGAGTCGTAGTGCTGGACGAAGGCCCGCCGGTGCGGATTCCAGCCACGGTGCCACAGTTGCTCGTAGATCCGGTCACGGTGGCGCTGCCACAGTTCCACCGGACCCGGCAGACTGTGCTCACCGGCGAGCCGGACGGCGCGGTCGAAGGCCACCCAGCTCATCAGGCGGCCGTAGGTGAAATCGGCACGGCCGCCGCGGGTTTCCCAGATCCCCTCCTCAGGCTGATCCCAATTATCGGCAAGCCAGCCGAGCAACTCGACCACATCGTGCCAGCCCTGGTGCCCGATCCGCAGGCCGCGTCGGTCGGCCTGGTAGACGCTGTCCAGCATCTCCCCGTAGATGTCGAGTTGCAGCTGGTCGGATGCGTCGTTGCCGATGCGGACCGGATAGGAGGCGCGGTAGCCCTCCCAGTGGTCGATGCTCCGCTCGGTCAGATCCCAGGAGCCGTCCACTCGGTACATGATCTTCATCGGGCCGCCGTGGGCCCGGTACCGGGCTCGCAGCCAGCCGGCGAAGTCCTCGGCCTCCTCGGTGAAGCCCAGGGCCAGCAGGGAATACACCGAGAACGAGGCATCCCGGATCCAGGTGTAGCGGTAGTCCCAATTGCGTTCGCCGCCGATCTGTTCGGGCAACCCCGCGGTCGGAGCGGCGACGATGCCGCCGGTCGGCGCGTAGGTGAGCAGTTTGAGCGTGATGGCGGATCGGTGCACCATCTCCCGCCAGCGACCCCGATAGGTGGAGCGCGCCAGCCAGGTGTGCCAGAACCGCACGGTGTCGGCGAACAACTCCTCGATCTCGGCCACCGGGACGGCGCGCGGAGTGAGTGCGGCGCCGGACTCCACCACCATGCCGCGCACCTGCCCCGCCGCCAGCACGATCGAGCCGTGCACGCGGCCGCCCTCGGCGACCTCCATCCGTACCAGCGGCCAGTCGGTGGGATCGCGCACCGCGTGCACCGTCAGGGCGGTTTCGCCGCTGTCGAAGACCGCGCCGTTCTCGAGGACGTGGGTGGTGTGCGGACGGCGTCCGTAGTCGAAGCGCGGCACCATATCCAGTTCGAACGCGAGCTGCCCGCGCACGCAGCGCACCATCCGCACCAGCCGGTGCCGGTCGGTGGCGACCCGGTCGGTGATGGGCGGCATGAAGTCGACGACCTCCCCGGTACCGGTCTCGGTCAGGAAACGCGTGATGAGGACCGCGGTATCGGGGAAGTACAACTGCGTGCTCCGGTAAGGCTGCCGGGCGGGGCGGATCCGGCAGTGCCCACCCCGGCGGCGGTCCAGCAGCGAACCGAAGACGCTCGGGGCGTCGAAACGCGGCAGGCAACACCAGTCGATGGTGCCGTCGAGGGTTACCAGCGCGGCGGTCTGCGTATCGCCGATGAGACCGTGATCGGCGATGGGTGGGTAGTCGTCCACAGGTGCTCCTTGTCGAGTGCGCGGTCGTGTGGGCGGGTGACGACTCCGCTGTCACCGGCGTCCCCGTCACCGTGGCACCGGCCGTCGCCCGGTGTGTCATCCGTTCGAGGTGAATCACCGGGCGCGGGGTTGGGCGTAGCGTCGAATCAGATTCCGAGCGGAGGAGCCGTCAGGTGTCGAACGAGGAAGTGCCGCCCGCTGTCCCGGCCGAGCAGTGGCCCGGCGACGCGTGGCGCGCGCTGCTACCGCCGCTGCTCACCTCCACGGTGCTGTTGCTGGCGTATTTCCTGCTGCCCTTCACCGGCGTGATCGCGGGTCGCGCGCTCGTCGCGCTGGTGATCGGCGGGCTGCTGGTGTGCGTGACGCTGGGCTGGGAGTTGCGGCGAGTGCTGCACGCCGAGAATCCGCTCGCCCGCGGCCTGGAGGGGTTGGCCGCGGTGTTCGGGCTGCATCTCGTCGGCTTCGCCACCGTGTACTCGATACTCTCCGAGGTCGATCCGGCCAACTTCAGTGAAGCGCTGACCCGGCTGGACGCGCTCTACTTCTGCGTGACAGTCTTCGCGACGGTTGGTTTCGGCGATATCGTGGCCGACTCGCAGCCCGCCCGCGCGGCCGTGCTCGTGCAGATGATCGGCAATCTCGTGCTGATCGGGGCGGCGCTGCGGCTGTTCACGCATGCGGTGGACCGGCGGCGACGACAGCTGGACCGGCGGGAGCCGAGTGATCCGAGCGGGTGAGCTGATCGTCGCGGGCCGTCATCCGGCCGTTCGGCGATGACATCCGACGAAACCCGATACGCGCCACCCCCTGCGGCGGTTACCGTGGATTCATGTCCACCCGTCTGGCATGCGTGGTGTTCGATGCGACCGAGCCCCGGTCGACGGCTCGATTCTGGGCGGAACTGCTCGGCTGGGAGATAACGCTGGACCGGGCCGCCGAGGTGGACGTGGCCGCGCCCGATCCGGACGGGGTGGAGGTGGCGCTGACCTTCCTGGCGGCCCCGCGACCCAGGGGGACGAAGAACCGCATCCACCTGGACCTGGCCAGTCGGTCGCTGGATCATCAACGGGTGCAGGTGGATCGGGCGCTGTCGCTGGGCGCGCGGCGGCTGGATATCGGGCAGGGCACGGTGCCGTGGACGGTGCTGGCCGATCCCGAGGGCAACGAGTTCTGCGTCCTCGAGCCGCGTGAGCAGTACGTGGACACCGGCGCGGTGGCCGCAATCGTGGTGGACACCCGAAACCCGTTGCGGCTGGCCGATTTCTGGTCTGCCGCCGCCGGATGGCCGCTCACCCACGACACCGCGCGCTACGCCGGAATCCGCTCGGCGACCGGGCAGGGCCCCTGGCTCGAGTTTCTCCGCACCCCGGCCGTGTGCCCCGACCGCGGCCGTCTGCACCTGGATCTGGTCGCCTTCCCCACCGACGATCCGGCCGCGGAGACCGCTCGGCTGCGTGCCGCGGGTGCGACACCGATCAGCTCCGGTGACGAGAGCGATGCCCCGGTGGTCCTCGCCGATCCGGAGACCAACGAGTTCTGCCTACTACGAGCGCCCACCGATTGACCACCGGGCGGTCAGCGGCAGAGATCCCGGCATCGGACCCCGGCCGCCTCCGGCCCCGAACGCCGCCGTCGACCTCAGGCCGCCTCGCCCTTCTTCAGCCGCCGTCGCTCCCGCTCCGAGAGCCCGCCCCAGATGCCGAAGCGCTCGTCCCGGGCCATGGCGTATTCCAAGCACTGCACGCGCACCTCGCAGCCGGAACAGATCCGCTTGGCCTCCCGGGTGGAGCCCCCCTTCTCGGGGTAGAACGCCTCCGGATCGGTCTGGGTGCACAGGCCGCGCTCCCGCCAGCCCGTATCGTCGAATTCGGCCTTGTCCGCGAGAGCCTCGAACGCGGCGTCGAACTTGGTGAACATCAACTTCATGGTGTGCCTCCAAGCATGCGTAGCGACAGCGGTGGTTTTCGACGGGACTACTGGCGGCCCATGGCGCAATCGGCGACCGCGCTGAGCGGGCGGGACTGCTCACCGGCGGCGAAGATGCGGCGGGCGTGCACGGCGGCCGGAGTGGACGACCAGGGCGCGAGCGCGGTGGTGAACATGAGCTCGCACCAGGACAGCGCGGGCACCTCCCCGCCCGCGAGCGTGCCCAGCAGCGACATCTCGGTGTCGTGGTCGGTCCAGGCGGCGAGCAGCCAGGCGGCGTCGAGGCGGCCGAGGAACTCCTCGGCATCCTCCGGCGGGCCGTTCGGGGCGTCCACGGCGAGGTGGACGACGGCGGAAACGGCGTGGCGCATACGGGCATCCAGTCCGATGCCGTTGTGCAGCAGCAGGCCCTCCAGGGCCTCCCGTAGGCCCGCGCCGTGATCGATTCGAAAATCGGTGCGGCGCTCGGCGGTGGTGAACTCGAACATGACGTTCCTTTCGCAATAATGCACGTAGGAATTGAAAATCAAGGTAGACAAGAGGTTTCGGCCTGACGCACCGGAATTCCGGATGCGGTCCGCGCCGCGGTGGCCCGGTATTCCACGAGCGCCGCCAATGTTCCCGGTTGCCAATCCCGGCGGCCGGGTACCCGGCACCAGTCTCGGGCCGGATTGTCGGAGGTCGAGAACAACCGCAGTGTCATTCCCGCCATGGTCGCCATGCCGAACAGCACCGCCGCGTCCACCTCGCGATCGGAAACGGTCAGCCCTACATCGGCCTGGCGCAGACCGGTTTCGGCGCACGCCCGCCCGGCCAGCCACACCGCGCGGGACGCGGCGGCCATACCGGCGGCCACCCGGGGGCCACGCGGATGGGCGTGCTCGTAGTCGGAATAGGGTCCATACCACAGGGCGGTACCTTCGCCATCACATACCGCGAACGTTCCGGATCTCGGATCCCCCGCGGCGGCGACCGCGATGTGCGGCACCAGCCTGATCATTCTCGACATCGGTGACTCGCTTTCGAAACACGGCCGCCCCGCAAAAAGATGACGTGACCGCCCGGATCATCGAAATGCATTCTGGTGAACCGCTTCTGGTTGCGGCTTCAATGCATGTGATTGATCTAAAAGCGACAAGACCGACTTGTCCACCCGCAGCTCAGGTTTGAGCAAACCCCTAGCAGTACCCACACTGACCAGTGGTGGTACCGATGCGAGTAGCCACTCGAAGGAGAACCGCACTCTGCCGGCAAACACTGTCGCGCACCGCGTTCAGACCTTACGGTCTCCTCATGCCATATGTGCACTCGGGTTCGGCAACCGTCCACTTCCGCACGTCAGAGGTATCGGGACCCACCCTGGTGGGCGCGCACGGATTCTTCCTGGACGGGTCCGCGTTCGAACCGCTGCGCAAACCCCTGGCGGCGGCCGGGATAAACCTCGTCACGATCGACGCGCGCGGCCACGGCCGCACTCGGACACCCGACGGTGAAATCTTCAGCTACTGGGATCTGGCCGCCGATATCTTGGCGGTCCTGGATGAACTCGATATCGACGAAGCCGTGATCGGCGGTATGGGCCAGGGCGGATGCTCCGCATTGCGCCTGGCCCTCGCCGCACCGCACCGGGTTCGCGGCCTGGCGCTGATGGACACCGAGGCGGGTGAGTGCACACCGGCGGAATTGGCCTGGTACCGCGTATTCTTCGAACGCTGGTGCGGAAGTGAACCGCTCGCACCGCTCATCGCGGAATTGGCCCCGCAGCTCATCGGCGGCCAGGACCCGCGCGCCTGGCGGGAATGGACGGTGCGCTGGAGCGAATCCGATCGCACGGCCGTGGGCGCGGCGGCGCGATGCCTGATGGATCGCCGCTCACTCCTGCATCGACTGCCCGAGGTCACCGCACCCGCACTCGTGTTGCGCGGCAGCCACGACGGCGTCAGCACCGCGCAGAAATCGGAGGCACTGGCGGCGGGGTTGCCGGGAGCCGACGGCGTGGTCACGATTTGCGGCGCCGGGCACGGCGCGATGTGGACACATCCGGAATCGATCGCACCCCTGCTGATTCAGTTGGTACGCCGGGCGGAGGGCGAGATCGATTCCGTGCGGACGCCGCGCACCGCGCCGAGCCGGGGTGCGCGAGTCGCCGTGCCGCCCGCCGCCATCGCCATGTGACGCGCGGCCGCGGCCCATGTGACGCGCGGCCGCGGCGGCGCGGCCGGGCTCAGGAACGCACGTCGACGGGATGCGTCCGCTCCGAACACCAGGTGGGCAGTCCGAGGAAGATCTGAATCTGGTCCGGATTGCTGGCGCTGTAGACCTTGAACAGCTGCACCGCGATGGAGCGACAGCGCCCGGTCTCGGCGTCGCGCACATGCATGATGGGCCGGTCTCGCCCGTAGGCCGCCACCCCTTCGTCCCACAGCTCGCGGAACAGGTCGTAGCGGCCGAGTTCGGCGAGGAATTCGGTGGACCAGGCGGTGTCGCCGGTGCTGCCGATGAGCCCGCGCAGCCAGCGCACCGTGGTGCGCACCTCGGCTTCCCATTCCACCATGACCTGCCGGGATCTCGGATTGGCGAAGAACCAGCGCAGCATGTTCACGTCCTCGGCCAATCCCGGGAATGCGCGGTTGTAGCTGTCATTGCAGGCCAGCACATTCCAACGGGTGTCGATATAGGCCGCCAGATGCGGTTCGTGCAATTCCAGCGCGCGGCGCATATCCGGGCCGACCTCGTCGCGCAGTCGATCGACGGAGGGGAATTCCCCGGCACCCAGTCCGGCCAGGTCGAGCAGATGTCGGCGCTCCACCTGGGAGAGGGCGTCGATGCGGTCGAGATAGCGCACCAGCGCGTCGACCACCTCGCGGGTGGGGTGGTCGCGGTCGCCCTTTTCCAGATGGCTGATATAGCTGGCGCTGACTCCGGCGTTGAAGGCGAGGCGTTCCCGGGATACTCCTCGGTCGTCGCGCAGGCGACGCAGCAGCAGGCCGAACGACGGCGGGCGCACATTCTCCGAATCACGCCTGGATTTCGCGCTCGTAACCACGACTATCCCCTTCCACAAACTCTCAGCAATCACGTTCGATGCCCGCGTGGACCCGGCGGCGCATACAGCCGGACACCCGAACCACAACGTCGAAGAACTGCGGTGATTGCCTCACCCGTCGTCAGTTCCGCTTCGGGATAGTGCCACATTTTGTTGTACATAAGACCAAAACATGGCTGTTTCTTTACTGTGTCGCCGCTGGCAAGCCCACGTCGAACAGTAGCCCGCGAACATAGGGCAATCGAGAATCCAGGACCGTCGATCCGCGTCGGGTTCGGGTCCGCCACCGCCCGCCCGCTACCATCGGCAGCCATGACCAGCCTCGTTCCGGACCGCGCCCCGTGACGACCGTCGACGCGATCGTGCTCGCCGGCGGGCGCGCCACCCGGATGGGCGGCGTGGACAAACCCGCCATCGTGGTCGGCGGGCAGTCCATGCTCGACGCCGCCCTCGGCGCGGTCGCCGACTGTGCGCGCACGGTGGTGGTGGGGCCGCAGCGACCGGAGCTGCCGCCGGAAATCCTGCAGGCGCAAGAGATTCCGGCCGGGGCCGGACCGGTCGCTGCCATTGCCGCTGGCCTGGGCATATTGGCGGACTGCGATTTCCCCGCCGGGCTGATCGTGGTGCTGGCGGCCGACATGCCCTTCCTCACGGCTCCCGCGGTCGACGAACTCCTCAGGCACGCACTCGAATCCGGCAGTGACGCGGTCTTCGCGGCCGACGAGTCGGGACGGCCGCAGTATCTGGTCGGGGTGTGGCGGCGCGCGGCGCTGACCGCCGCGGTGAGTCGGCTGGAGTCATTGGTGAATCAGCCCATGAAGGCGCTGGTTCCGGTGCACACCGTCATGGTGCCGCTGGCGGGGGTCGCCGACTGCGACACACCCGACCAAGTGCGCCATGCGCGCGAGGCGGTCGAGCAAACCGCGGCAAACGCTCCGATGACCCTGGACGAGGCGCGTAGTGCGTTGCGCCACACTGTATTCCAGCTCACACCGCGCAGCGTCGCGGTGCGGGCGGCGCGCGGCGCCGCACTCGCCGAGCCGCTGCTGGCCGCGGACGCCCTGCCACGCTTCGACGTCTCGGCCATGGACGGCTACGCCGTCTCCGGCGACGGCCCCTGGCAGGTGCGCCGCGATATCGGCTTCGCGGGTGGACAGCGGCCGGTGGGGCTGTTCGCCGGCGAGGCCGTCCGGATCGCCACGGGCGCACACGTCCCCGACGGCACCACCACCGTGGTGCGCGACGAATTCGTCCGGGTGGACGAGGACGGCGTGCTGCATCGTCTGCCGGACACGCCGCCGCGCGACGATGTGCGCCGCCGCGGCGAGGACTGGCTGCCGGGGACCGAGATCGCGCCCGCCGGAACGGTGGTCAACGCCGCGCTGATCTCGACGGCGGCCAGCGCCGAGGTGCGCACGGCGCTGGTGCGCGGCCCGGTGCGGGCGCGAATCGTCATGACCGGGGACGAGATTCGCAGCGAAGGGCCGCTGCACGCGGGACAGACCCGCGATTCGATCGGCCCGATCCTGCCCGATCTGCTGGCCTGGCACGGCGTGCAGACCCAGGACCGGGTCCATCTGCGCGATGCCGCCAACGCCTTCGACGAGGTGCTGACCGCCGCCTCCGACTGCGATCTGCTGGTGATCGTGGGCGCGACCGGTGGCGGCGCGGCCGATCAGCTGCGCGCGGCATTGGACCGCGCGCGGGCGAGCATGCTGGTGCGCAGGCTGCGGCTGCGGCCCGGCGGTTCCACGGTGGTGGCGCAACTGCGTTCCGGTGCGGTGATTCTCGGCCTGCCGGGCAATCCGTTCGCCGCCGTCGCGACGCTGCTGGCCTTGACGCCCGCCCTGGTGTCGGGCCTCACCGGGACCACGCGGGAGCGAGTGCTCCGGGGGCCGCTGGTCAATGCCGGTGCGATCTCCGGTCCGGTGGCGCGCATCGTCCCCGCCCGCGCGGTGCCCGCCGGAGGCTGGGAGGGCGACGCCAGCATCCGCACCGCGCACCTGGCCGGACTCCTGCACCGCGACGGCCTCGTGGTGGTACCCGCCGACGCCCGCGACGGCGACCTCGTGGAGTTCATCCCGCTGCCCGACTGATCGGCTACCGCACCGCCCGATCCGCCGCCGCACCATGCGGCGCAGTGAGTTCGGCCACTGCGGCGGGGACGGGCCCGTGGGGGCGGGTCCACCGGAATGGGTCGCTGCCCGTACCTTCGCGGCCTCTTCCGCCGAGAAAGCTATTGCATACCAACCGGTTTGCGAGTGGTTCGAGATCAGGCGCATGTGATCGGGTGGTCCGCGTGGGAGATGAGCACGACGGCACGGTCGACGGTGACGGCGCGGACAGCGCGCCGACCGACCTGCCCTTCCTCGCGGGCCGGGTCTACGACACCGAGGACAGACTGATGCAGCGCGCCTACACCTTCGCCTGCCCGGTCCCCGGCTGCCCCCATCTGCACGAGGACCGCACCGACAGCCCGCCGGAGATCTGGCGGGCCCGCGTGCAGTCGGCCCTGGCCCGACACCTCGCGGCGGCGCACCCGGATTGGCGTCCGAGCGCCGACGGCTGACGGCACGTCGACATCCGCGCGCACCTCACCCGCGCAACGCGTCGATGATCTTCTGGATCCGGCCCACTCGGGTCTCGGGACGCTTCGCCGCCACTACATCTCGAACCCACCCCCGACGCTTCGAGTAACCGCACGCGTCGAAGGCGTCGCGCAGCCCCCGCCCAGCACCGCTACCGCCTCCGGGGGAATGGGGATATACGCCCCGCCACCCCGGGCGGAGCGGATCGTCCCCTCGAATCGCAGCATGAAATCCACGATATCGCGCACAATCGAGCAGGGCACCGGATTGCCTCCGCGATCCTGCAGCAAACCGATCGGCCAGGTGAGAACGGGCTGGTCGGAAAGGCGCACGGAGTTAGCCGGAATGGCGGATAATCGCGTGTCACCGGTCACCATCAGTGTGTTAACAAATATTAAGCGGCCGAGAACCGAACGTTTCCAAAGCATCACCGATACCGCCCCGAAACCTCCTCGGGGCGAGACGTTTCGGCCGGTCATCATGGATCAACGCAGGTCGAACGGCGTCGGCGGCAGGCAGGCCGCAATCGCACAGTGACCGCCACGTTGCGGCGATCTCACAACTCACAACGCGGGTTCGCGCACTGTGAGAGAATCGTTTTGACGCCCGCTATGACGTCTTTACAGTCGATGCAGCAGCCCAATTTCCACAGCTCGAAGGGGGCGTCATGGCAAACCCGGGGACCGATAGCTCGTCCGCCGATGCACTGCTTCGACTGGGGAAGTATTTCAACCGCGGTGAAGTGTCCGCGGACCTGCGCACGGTCCACAAGGTGGGCGGACGCGATGCCGACGAGTTCTACCGGGATCGCTGGGCGCACGACAAGGTGGTGCGCTCCACACACGGCGTGAACTGCACCGGCTCGTGCTCGTGGAAGATCTACGTCTCCGACGGCGTGATCACCTGGGAATCGCAGCAGACCGACTACCCGTCCGTCGGCGCGGACAAGCCGGAGTACGAACCGCGCGGCTGCCCGCGCGGCGCGTCCTTCTCCTGGTACACGTATTCGCCCGCACGGGTGCGCTACCCCTATGTGCGCGGCGTCCTGCTCGAGCTCTACCGCGCCGCCAAGGCCGAACTCAAGGACCCGGTGCTGGCCTGGGAGTCCATCGTCGAGAATCCCGAGCAGGCGAAACGCTACAAGCACGCCCGCGGCAAGGGCGGCTTCGTGCGCGCCGAATGGTGGGAGGCCGCCGAGATCGCGGCCGCCGCCCATGTGTACACCATCAAGAAGTACGGGCCGGACCGGGTCGCCGGATTCTCCCCCATTCCCGCCATGTCCATGGTCAGTCACGCGGTGGGCGCGCGGTTCATCTCGCTCATCGGCGGATCCATGCTGTCGTTCTACGACTGGTACGCCGACCTGCCGGTGGCCTCGCCGCAGGTCTTCGGCGACCAGACCGACGTGCCGGAGTCGGCCGACTGGTTCGACGCGGGCTACCTGATCATGTGGGGCTCCAATGTGCCGGTGACCCGTACCCCGGACGCGCACTACATGACCGAGGCCCGCTACCGGGGCCAGAAGGTGGTCGTGGTCTCCCCGGACTACGCCGACAACACCAAGTTCGCCGACGAATGGGTGCCCGCCCGCCCGGGAACCGATGCGGCGCTGGCCATGTCCATGGGCCACGTGGTGCTCAAGGAGTTCTTCGTCGAGCGCGACACCCCGTACTTCCGGGACTACGTCAAGCGCTACACCGACCTGCCGTATCTGATCACGCTGGACGACAAGAACGGCGTGTGCGTACCCGGCAAGTTCCTCACCGCCGCCGACCTCGGGCACACGGGCGAGGGCGTCGAGTTCCAGACGGTGCTGCTGAACGCCGACGGCGACCCGACGGTGCCCAACGGGTCGCTCGGTCACCGCTTCACCGAGGCGGGCAAGGGCAAGTGGAACCTGGATCTCGGGGATGTCGATCCCCTGCTGACTCTGCACGGCCGCGTCAGCGACGCCGCGGCCGTGCAGCTTCCCCGCTTCGACGACGGCACCGCGGGCGTCATCACCCGCGGCGTGCCCACCACCGTGGTCGCGGGCAAGCGGGTGACCACCGTCTTCGATCTGCTGCTGGCGCAGTACGGCGTGGCGCGCACCGGCCTGCCCGGCAGCTGGCCGACCGGCTACGACGATGCCAGCGAGCCGTACACTCCCGCCTGGCAGGAGACCATCACCGGCGTTCCGGCCAAGCAGGCCGAGCGCATCGGCCGCGAATTCGCCGACAATGCGGAGAAATCCCAGGGCCGCTCCATGATTCTGATGGGCGCGGGCACCAACCACTGGTTCCACTCGGACCAGATCTACCGCGCCTTCTTCACCCTGACCCTGCTCACCGGCTGCCAGGGCGTGAACGGCGGCGGCTGGGCGCACTACGTGGGCCAGGAGAAATGCCGTCCGGTCACCGGTTGGTCCACACTGGCCTTCGGCCTGGACTGGCAGCGCCCGCCGCGGCAGATGCAGGGCACCGTGTTCTGGTACCTGGCCAACGACCAGTGGCGCTACGACCCGTTCACGGCGGAATCGTTCTCCTCGCCGCTGGGTGCGGGGCGCTTCGCCGGGCGCACGGCCGCCGACAATATCGCGCTCGCCACCCGGCTCGGCTGGATGCCCAGCTACCCGACCCTCAACCGGAACCCCCTCGACCTGGTGGACGAGGCCGAGGCCGCGGGCAAGACTCCGGCCGACCATGTGGTGGACGGCCTCACCTCCGGCGAGCTGCGCTTCGCCTGCGAGGATCCGGACGCGCCGGAGAACTTCCCGCGCGTGCTGACCGTGTGGCGCGCCAATCTGCTCGGGTCCTCCGGCAAGGGCAACGAGTACTTCCACAAGCATCTGCTCGGCGCGGACTCCAACCTGCAGACCACCGACACCACGGGGGTGCGCCCGCAGGAACTGGTGTGGCGCGAGCGGGCCGCCACCGGCAAGCTGGATCTGCTCATGTCGCTGGACTTCCGGATGACCAGCACCACACTGTTCTCCGATATCGTCTTCCCGGCCGCCACCTGGTACGAGAAGCACGATCTGTCCTCCACGGATATGCACCCGTTCGTGCACGCCTTCTCCCCCGCCATCTCCCCGCCGTGGGAGGCCAAGACCGACTTCGACGCGTTCCACCGCATCGCCCGCGGATTCTCCTGGCTGGCGGAGAAGCATCTGGGCAAGCGCAAGGATCTGGTCGCGGTACCGCTGCAACACGACAGCGCCGACGCGCTGGCCCAGGCCGGTGGTCGCGTCCTGGACTGGAAGGCCGGGGAATGCGAACCGGTCCCCGGTAAGACCATGCCGAAACTGGTTGTGGTCGAACGCGATTACCCCAGCGTGGCGGAGAAGATGGCCGCGCTCGGACCGCTGGTCGAGACGGCCGGGCTCACCGTCAAGGGTGTCACCACCCTGCCCGATGCCGAGGTGGAGTACCTGAAGGGCGTCAACGGGACCGTGGTTTCCGGTGTGGCGCAGGGACGTCCGTCGCTGGCCAAGGACACCCACGCCGCCGAGGCCATCCTGGCGCTGTCCGGAACCACCAACGGCCGACTCGCCGTGGCGGGGTTCCACGCGCTCGAGCAGCGCACCGGCACCCGGTTGGCCGATCTGGCCGCCGAACACGAGGGCAAGCGGATCTCCTTCGCCGACACCCAGGCCCGGCCGGTGCCGGTGATCACCTCACCGGAATGGTCGGGCAGTGAGACCGGCGGGCGGCGGTACTCGCCGTTCACCATCAATACCGAGCGGCTCAAGCCGTGGCACACGCTGACCGGCCGGCAGCACTTCTACCTCGACCACGACTGGATGATCGAACTCGGCGAGCAGCTGCCGATCTTCCGGCCGCCGCTGGATATGACCGCGTTGTTCAGCGAGCCCGGCGTCGGCAATGTGAGCGAGAACGGCGTCACCGTGCGCTATCTGACGCCGCACTCCAAGTGGTCCATCCACTCCGCCTACCAGGACAACCTGCATATGCTGACGCTCTCGCGCGGCGGGCAGTCGATCTGGATGTCGGACAAGGACGCCGCCAAGATCGGTGTCGCGGACAACGACTGGATCGAGGCCGTCAACCGCAACGGCGTCGTGGTGGCGCGCGCCATCGTGTCGCACCGCATGCCCGAGGGCACGGTGTTCATGTACCACGCGCAGGACCGCGCGGTGGACGTGCCGCGCATCGAGGGCACGCCGAACGGCGCCGGAGCAGCCTCGAATGGCAGTGGGCCGAACGGCAACGGGGCGAACGGCTCCGGCTTCGTCGGCAAGGGCAAGCGCGGCGGCATCCACAATGCGCTGACCCGCATCATGATCAAGCCCTCGCATCTCATCGGCGGCTACGCACAGCAGTCCTTCGCCCTGAACTACCACGGCCCCACCGGAAATCAGCGCGACGAAGTGACGACTATTCGGAAGCGCTCGCAGGAAGTGGAGTACTGACATGCGCGTCATGGCACAGCTCGCCATGGTCATGAACCTGGACAAGTGCATCGGCTGTCATACGTGCAGCGTCACCTGCAAGCAGGCATGGACCAATCGCGGCGGCACCGAGTACGTCTGGTTCAACAATGTGGAAACCCGCCCCGGGCAGGGGTATCCGCGGCAGTACCAGGATCAGGAGAAGTGGAAGGGCGGCTGGACGCTCAACCGCAAGGGCCGCCTCACATTGAAGTCCGGGTCGCGAATGAAGAGGCTGCTGAACATCTTCGCCAACCCGGACCTTCCCACGGTAAGCGATTACTACGATCCGTGGAGCTACGATTACGACAATCTGCTGTCCTCACCCCAAATCGATACCACTCCGGTGGCGCGGCCCAAATCGCTGATCACCGGCGAGGACACGAAGGTGACCTGGGGCGCGAACTGGGACGACGACCTCGGCTCCGGCCCGGAACAGGTCGGTAGGGACCCGCTGCTGTCCAAGCTGTCCGACCAGGTCAAGCTGGAATTCGAGCAGACCTTCATGTTCTACCTGCCGCGCATCTGCGAGCACTGCCTGAACCCCTCGTGCGCGGCATCCTGTCCCTCGGGTGCCATCTACAAGCGCGCCGAGGACGGCATCGTGCTGGTGGACCAGGACAAGTGCCGCGGCTGGCGGCAGTGCGTCACCGGCTGCCCGTACAAGAAGATCTACTTCAACCACAAGACCGGCAAAGCCGAGAAATGCACCTTCTGCTATCCGCGCGTGGAGGTCGGCATCCCGACCGTGTGCTCGGAAACCTGTGTGGGACGGCTGCGCTACATCGGCGTCATGCTCTACGACGCCGACGCGGTGCTGGAGGCGGCCTCGGTCGAGAACGACAAGGATCTGTACCCGGCGCAGCTGGGCGTCTTCCTGAATCCGCACGACCCGCGGGTGGTCGCGGAGGCCGAGCGGGCGGGCATCTCCACCGAATGGATTCAGGCGGCGCAGGATTCACCGGTCTACAAGCTCATCGTCGACTACCAGATCGCGCTGCCGCTGCATCCGGAATACCGGACCATGCCCATGGTCTGGTACGTGCCGCCGCTGTCGCCGGTGGTGGACGTGCTGTCGGAGACCGGGCACGACGGGGAGGACCATTCGAATCTGTTCGGCGCGATCGACGCGCTGCGGATTCCGGTGGAGTACCTGGCGGAGCTGTTCACCGCCGGTGAGGTCGGACCGGTCCGGGCGGCGCTGCAACGGCTGGCCGGGATGCGGTCGTTCATGCGGTCGATCAATCTCGGGCAGGAGCCGGATCTCTCGATCCCGGAGGCGGTGCGACTGGAGCCCGAGGAGATCGAGGCCATGTACCGGCTGCTCGCCATCGCCAAGTACGAGCATCGGTACGTGATCCCCAGCGGCGCGACTTCCCGTGCGCACGAACTGGATTCGCTGGCCACCGGATGCAGTTTGGACACCGACGGCGGACCGGGCATGACGGCCTACGACTACATGGCGGACAAGTTCCACCTGAGCGATACCAATGGCGCAGCGCCGGAGGAGAAGTCGAACCGGATCAACCTGCTCAACTGGGACGGCAAGAAGACCGACGGGCTGGTGCCGACCCGTGACGGGGGCAATGGGTCTGCGGCCGACGGCAACGGGCACAACGGCACCGAGCCCCACGGCGATGGCGCGCACGCCGCCACCGACGCGGACCCCACACCCGAGCCGAGCGGAGTTCGTCGATGAAGCTGCTCACCCTGCGGCGGCGGCCGGAACCGACGGTACGGATGTCGGAGCGGGACCGCCGCCTGGTCTGGCGGATGGCGGCCCTGTGCCTGGACTACCCGTCCGAGGACATGTTGCGCACCGTGCACGAGTTCGGCGGCGCGGTAAATGAACTGCCCACCGAGGTGCGCGTCCAGCTCGGCGAATTCCTCGCCCACCTGCGCGACACCGATCCGCTCGAATTGGCCCAGCGCTATGTCGAGACCTTCGACATGCGCCGCCGCGCCAGCCTGCACCTCACCTTCTACGCCTACGGCGACACCCGTAAACGCGGGATGGCGCTGCTGCGCTTCAAGCACGCCTACCGGCACGCGGGCGTCGAACTCGGCGACGAGGAGCTGCCCGACCACCTCCCGGTGCTGCTGGAATTCGCGGCCACGGTGGATCCCATCGGCGGGGAACGGCTGCTCGGCGAGCACGTGCCGGTGCTGGAGCTGCTGCGACTGTCGCTGTCGGACAACGGGTCCCCCTATGCGGCCGTGCTCGCCGCCGTGACGGCCACGCTGCCGCCGGTGACCACCGCCGACCGCCGCCGCATCGCCGAGCTCGCCGCCCAGGGTCCGCCGGAGGAAGCTGTAGGCATCGGTCACTCCGCAGGCTCCGCTCCTGCCGGCCTCGAGCCCTTCGCCATGGACCCCATGATGTTCGCCGGATCGGAAGGCCGCCGATGACCACCACCCTCTGGATGACGCTGCCGTACGTGGCCTTCACCTCGTTCCTGCTCGGCCACCTGTGGCGCTACCGCAACGACCAATTCGGTTGGACCACACGGTCTTCGCAGGTCTACGAATCGCGCCTGCTGCGGCTGGGCAGCCCGCTGTTCCACTTCGGCATGCTCGGCGTCATCGGCGGACATGTGGTGGGCGTGTTGATTCCCGCGTCCTGGACCGCCGCCATCGGCATCTCCGACCACCTGTACCACGTGGCCGCCGTCTCCGCCGGAACGGCGGCCGGCGTCGCGGTGATCGTCGGCATCGCCATCCTGCTCTACCGCCGCGTCACGGTGCCCGCCGTCCGCAAGGCCACCACCCGCAACGACAAGCTCATGTACGTCCTGCTGGCAGGTGCGCTCATCACCGGCATGCTCAATACCGTGGGCAGCAACCTGCTGTGGGGCACCTACAACTACCGCGAGACCGTATCCCCGTGGTTCCGCAGCCTTTTCACGCTGCACCCGCAGCCCGAGCTCATGGTCGGCACCCCCTGGACCTTCCAGGCGCACGGCCTGATCGTGCTCGCCCTCATCGGCGTCTGGCCCTACACCCGCCTGGTCCACATGTTCAGCGCCCCGATCGGCTACTTCGTCCGCCCCTACGTCGTCTACCGCAGCAAGCCGGACACCGCCCCGGACAAGCGCCGCTACGCCCGCGCCTGGGACTCCCCGGTCCTGCCGCCGCGCTAGCCGTCACCACGGGCGTGGGTACTTCTACCTCAGCGGTATAGAATGGTAGAAACGCGCCCGAGACGTGGGAAAGAGGAACACGCGGTGAGCCTCAATATCAAGAACGAACATGTACACGCCCTCGTGCGCGAGGCCGCGCGCCGCACGGGGATGTCGCAGACCAGCGTGGTCGAGGAGGCCATGCGGCGTCTGCTACGGGAACTCGATTCCAGCACCGCGGTCACCGCCGCCGTCCAATGGCAGGAGGTCGAGGACATCTTGACCGACCTGCATTCGCGGCTGACACCGGACAGCCGCACCGTGCTCACGACGGACGATCTGTATGACGAGCAAGGCATGCCCGCGTGATCATAGATGCGTCAGCCTTGCTCGCCATCGTGCTCGATGAACCGGAGTGCGCCGACTTCACCCACGCGATCCTGGTCGCGGCCGATCCGATGATGTCCGTGGTCAACCATCTCGAAGTCGTCATCAAGGCGGATCGCCATCCGGATCCGGTTTTCGCGCGTCGCACCGATCAGCTCATCCGGCGATTGCGCATCGAACTCCAGCCGGTATCCGTCGAGCAGGCTGCCATCGCCCGCAGCGCCTATCGTGACTTCGGCAAGGGCAGTGGGCACCCGGCCCAACTGAACTTCGGCGACTGCTTCGCCTACGCCCTCGCGGTCGCCACCGACAGACCGCTGCTGTACAAGGGAAATGACTTCGTGCACACGGATATTCGCGCGGCACTGTGAGTGGTCGCCACTCATAGCACCCCGGACGAGCCCCGTCGGCGGTGGGGAAGTTCAGCCGGGGGCGGTCATGGCTAGCAGGCGTTCCCTGGTGAACCGCTCGGCCAGCAGGGGGAGGAAGGTTTCCACCTTGGCCTGCCGCGCCACCCGGTTGTAGGTGGAGTACAGGAGGTGGTCGATGGTGTGTTCGTCGGTGTGGTCGCCGAACTCCCGCAGTAGGCGGGCGGCGGCGGCCTCGAGTGCGAGTTTCTGATCGAGAGGAAGATCGCCGCGCGGATGCGCGGCATGATCGACAGGACTCTGTGTCATCGCGAACTCCGGCAGGTGAACAGTTCGGAGTCGGCGCCCACCGTGGCGGTGTACGCCATGAATAGAGATTGCCGCTGCCGCCTTGCCGGAAAACGAACACCCGGTGAACGGCCGGTGCGCTCACCAGCGGGCGGCGCGGGCCAGTCGATGCGCCTGCTCGTTGAGCGCGTGACCGCCGTGGCCCTGAATCCACTGCGCACGGAAGGGCAGTGGCCTGCCCAGGGCGCGATCGACATGGTCGAGCACCCGATCCGACACCGGGAAGGGCAGCCCTTCGGCGGCACGGCGCCGGATCGCGGTATTGACGGCGGCCACGGCCTGCTCGCAATCGGAGAGGATACGCAGTTCCCGCTCGAACAACTCGGGCGCGGCGGCGGTTTCGCAGATGGCGATGATCTCCGATTCCACCGAACTCCGGCCGTCCACGCATCGCCCGCCGCGGCTGCGCCCGTCCTCGGCCGCCCAGCCGTACCCACCCACCTCACCGTATCCGGAGGCGTCGGTGGCGACGGTGAGCGGTCCCGACGGTATCCCGCCCACCGGGCGCGGGGTGATCGGCTCGCCGCCGGGTCCGGGCGGCGCTGTCGACCGCACGGCCAGCCGCAGCCGGTCCGCCAGCTCACCGCCGCCGGTGCCGAACAGCGTGAATCCTGCTCGGTCCCAGCTGTCGCGATGCTCCCACACCACCCGCCGCACGCGGTCCCACAGCGCCCGGTGCGCCCGCCCCACCGCGTCGGCGGCGGCGGTACCGCACCATTCCCGCACGGAATCGGTTGCGGCGTCGACCAGTTCGACGATGATGTCGCGCGAGTCCAGATATCGGCGCAGCGCCTCCCGCCGCTGCACACGCAGTTCGGCCAGCTGCTCGTACCCCTCGACCACGCGCGGCAGCGCCGCCTCGAGCGCGGCGCCCGACAGCGGGCGCGCCGCCGCCACCGCGTCGTCGAGTTCCGCCCGCAGCGTGAGCTCCAGCGCCTTGAAGGTGGCGTACCAGCGCTCCGCCACCGCCGGATGGTCCGATCCGGGCACCCGCGCACCACCCAGCGCGCGCCGCACCACGGCCACGAAACCCGCCTCGTCCAGAGCCAGCAGGCGCAGCGCCGCCGGAGTCGGCGTATCGGTCAGCCAGCCGTGCGTCACGGCCCATCGCCACCAGTCGCGCGACGGCAGCCGGGTGCGCAGCGGATCGAGTCAGCAGGCGCGCATGGCCGACGCGAACGCCGCCTCGTACTCGGTAGGCAGCAGCAGCGACAGCACCCAGGCGCACACCTGTTCGTAGCCTTTGGGACCCGTGCGCCGCGGCGGCCGCCGGCCCGCCCGCAGCCGGGCCAGGGCGGCGACGCGCAGTGCCTGTGCGCGGTGCTCCAACTCCGCGAGTTCGGCACGCTCCCGGCGGCTTCCGCCCCGCAGTTTCAGCAGGCACAGGTCCCGCATGAGCAGCGTTTCCCAGTAGTAGAGCGCGTTGACGCGAGGTTCGCGCAGCGCGTCGGCGTGCAGGGCGGTGAGCAGCTCCGGCGCGGCCGTCTCCTCGATCTCCGCCCAGCAGGCATCCAGCAGCGCGTCGAAATCGTCTCTCAGGGAATCGATTACGCTTTCGCAGGCGACGTTCTCGGCCACCTTTCGACGGTAGCCGCCACCCCCGACAGATCGGAGGTCCGCACCGGTGACACCGTTCAGGCCGACGACAGTTTCGCCAGATTGGGAAAGTTGCTGATCTCCCAGCCGCCGTCCACCACCAGTTCGGTGCCGGTGATGTAGGAGGCGTCGTCACTCGCCAGGAACAGGCACGGTGCGGCGATCTGCTCCGGTGTCGCCGCCACGCCGAGCGGAATCCGTTCCAGGAACATGCGTTCGGCGGGCTCGTAGGACAGCACCGGGGCCACCAGGGGTGTGTCCACGAGTCCGGGCAGCACCGTATTGACCCGAATCCGGTACGGGGCCAGCTCCACCGCGGCACTCTTGGAGAACATGACCACCCCCGCCTTGCCGGTGGAGTAGGCGCTGCCCGCGGGCATGGGGATGCGCCCGTCCAGGGACGAGATATTCACGATGCTGCCGCCGCGCCCGGTGTCGCGCATCAGCCGGGCCTCGTGCTTGGTACACAGGAAAACGCTCTTCTGCACCAGGTCGACGGTGAAATCCCAGTCCTCGACCGCCATATCGGTGATCGCGCCGATACGGGAGCCGCCCGCCACGTTGAAGGCCATGTCCAGGCCGCCGAACCGCGCCGCCGCCACCGCGATCCCGGCCTCGACCTGTTCCTCCACCGTCACATCGGCGGTGACGGGTACGAAGGCGTCGCCGAAGTCGGCGGCGCGCTCGCGGAGCCCGTCGGTGTCGATATCCAGCCCGACCACCCGCGCGCCGGCGCCCAGCAGGGCGGCCGCGACGGCCGCCCCGATACCGGAGGCGGCACCGGTCACCACCGCCGTGCGGTCGTCGAATCCACCGTCGCTCACGCCTGTTCCCTTCGTCGTCCGGCGCGCAGGAAGCGGCCGGTGCGTTCGACGCC
Organism: Nocardia sp. CC213A; assembly: GCF_030766805.1. Lineage (NCBI taxonomy): Bacteria > Bacillati > Actinomycetota > Actinomycetes > Mycobacteriales > Nocardiaceae > Nocardia > Nocardia sp. CC213A. The sequence goes on along the minus strand of NZ_JASFXA010000002.1, from coordinate 86,856 downwards.
GAGCGCCGGTGACCGCCGTCCCGCGCCGAAGACGTACCGTCCGTTCACCAGGACCGCCGTGACGGTGTCGTCATTGCGATTCACCATGCGCGACAGGCCGTCGTACTCCGGGACCGCCTGCTCGGCGTACTCCTCGAGCCCGGCGTCCAGCCGTTCGGGATCGACGACGAGTACATCGGCGCGGTCACCCACCCGCAGATGACCGGCGTCCAGGTCGTACCAGTCCGCGAGTTCGCCGGTCACCCGGTGCACCGCCTGCTCCACGGTCATGAACGGCCGCCCGGCCCGCTCGTGGTCGCGCACCCGCCGCAACAGCCGCAGCCCGAAGTTGTAGAAGGCCATATTTCGCAGGTGCGCGCCCGCGTCCGAGAATCCAAGCTGCACACCGGGATCGGCGGCCAGCCGGTTCAGCACCTCGGTTCGGTGATTGGAGATGGTGGTGCGCCAGCGCACCTTGGAGCCGTATTCCACCAGCAGATCCAGGAAGGCGTCCACCGGGTGCACGCCACCGCGCTCGACGCCCACCTGGCCGAAGGTCTTGCCGATCACGCTGTCGTCCGGGCATTCGGTGATCTCGGCGTCGAAGAAGTCGCGGTGCCACACCCGCGGCCCCCACTTCTTCTCGTAGTCCGCGCGGAACCGGCGCCGATACTCCTCCTGCGCGAACAGCTCCTGCCGCCGCTCCAGCTGATCGGACAGGTGCAACGCCGCGGCACCGGAACCGAACTCCTCGAAGACCGGCAGGTCGATGCCGTCGGAGTACACCTCGAACGGAACCGGCAGATGCTGCCAGCGAAAGTCGCCCCCGAGCGCGTTGAGCACCCGTGCGATCCACGGGAAGATGTGCACCACACCGGGAATGGCCTTGATATCGGCCGCCGACAGCAGACTGACCTTGAGGCGGGGCCGGATGATGCCGAGGCTGCTCGCCGCCATGGCCACCAGGCTCTGGGGCCGCGCCACGTCCGGGCCGCCCTGCAGCGCCCGCCCGCGGCGACGCAGAATCGCGTTGAGCCGCCGCCGTTCCCGGGTGGTTGCGTAAGTGGAGGGCAGCGTGCGGGAGCGGCAGACCTCGCCGTCGAGTTTGTCGAACAGCAGCTGCTGCGAGGACATGCCGACGAAGCCCGCGTCCAGGGCCTCGGTGAGCCGATGCTCCATGGCGCGCAGCTCCGCCTCGGTGGGCCGCACCTCGGGCCGGGTGGCCCGGTCCAGCCCCATGAGCGCGACCCGGATGTCGGAATGCCCGATGAAGGCCGCGAGGTTCGGGCCCAGCGGCAGCGCTTCGAGGGCCGCCACATAGCCGTGCGCGCTGTTCCAGGTCTTGGCCCCGTCGACGGCGGCGACCACGTGCCGCCGCGGAATGGCCTCCACCCGGCCGAACAGATCACCGGCCTGCGAGCCGTTCACGTGAATGGTGGACAGCGAGCAGGAGCCGAGCAGAATCGTGGTCACCCCGTGCCGCACCGATTCCGACAGCGACGGATCGAGCAGCACCTCCACGTCGTAGTGGGTGTGGATGTCGATCATGCCGGGCATGACCCAGTGGCCGGTGGCGTCGATGACGGTGCCGCAACCGGTTTCGTCGAGCGGTTCGGCGCTGACGGCGGCGACGCGGCCGTCCCGGATGCCCAGATGCCGGATGGCCGAAGGCGCGCCGGTGCCGTCGAACCAGCGCCCGCCCTTGATGACGGTGTCGAACACGGAACTCACCCCACTGTCACATCGCGACGCAGCACCTTGCCGGTCACATTGCGCGGCAACGGATCCGAGGTGATCCGCCACACCGCCGGAACTTTGAAGTAGGCGAGGCGCCGCGCTACGAACTCGCGCAGCTGCTCCTCGGTGACGGCGGCCGGATCGGCGACCACCACCACGGCGGCGACCTGCTCACCCAGGTCGTCGTGCGGCAGTCCGACCACCACCGATTCCAGCACCGCCGGATGTTCGTCGATGACATTCTCGATCTCGGTCGGGTAGACGTTCTCCCCGCCGCGCAGAATGAGATCCGAACGCCGACCGGCCATCTGGAGCCTGCCGTCGCTGAGGAATCCGAAGTCGCCGGTGCGCAGCCAGCGGTGTTCGTCGATGGCGGCGGCGGTGGCGGCCTCGTCGTTCCAGTAGCCGAGCATGACGTAGGGGCTGCGCACGCAGATCTCGCCCGGCTCCCCGTCCGGCAGCACCGTGCCGTCGGGATCGCGGATCTCCACCGAGACGCCCACGATGGGGCGGCCCACCGTCTCCGGATGCGCGGCCAGTTCCACCGGATTGGCCACGGTGGCGGCGGTGCCGCTCTCGGTACAGCCGTAGCTGGTGGTCAGCGCGACCTGCGCCACCGGCAACCGCTCCCGCAGCCGCGCCTGCAGGGCCGGTGAGGAGGGGGCCGTATTGAGCGAGAAGGCCGTGAGCGAGGACAGGTCGTAGCGCGACAGATCGTGGTGCAGCATGCGGCTGGCCATGGTGGGCACCGCCGCCCAGTGCGTGACGCGCTGGGACTCGATCAGCCGGCACAGCCGGTCGACCTCGTACGCGCCCTGGTAGATGACCACGGTGTCACCGGTGACGATGCGCGGCACCGCGAGGTTGTGCAGGCAGGCGATGTGGAACAGCGGCGAGGTCATGAGGTAGCGGCGACCGCGCGGCGCGGGGTCGTAGTCGCGGCCCAGGAAGCCGTCCAGCATGCCGTCGGTGAAGCGGTGATAGTTGCTGATGGCCACCAGGTTCCGGTGCGTGTGCACCACGCCCTTGGGGCGACCGGTGGTGCCGCTGGTGTAGAGGATCACCGCCGGATCGTCTTCCGCCACGGCCGTTCTCGGGAACTCGCCGCGGTATTCGTCCACCAGGATGGGCAGGTCGCGCTCCATGGTGAGCACCGGAATGCGGGTTCCGGTCTCGGCCAGCAGTTCCGCGCGTTTGGCGTCGGCGATCACCACCACCGGCCGCGTGTGCTCGAGCCCGTAGGCGATCTCGCGCGGGGCCCACCACGCGTTGTAGCCGACCGGGATCGCACCCAGGCACTGGGCGGCCCAGAAGGTGAGCACCCAGTCCGGATCGTTGGCGGCGAGAATGCCGATGCGGTCACCCTTGCCGATGCCGTAGCGCTGTGCCAGGGCGGCGGCCAGCGCACCGGCCGCCTCGGCGTGCTCGGCGAAGGTCACGGTGCGTTCGGCGGTGACCAGATAGTCGCGATCGCCGTGGGCGCGTGAGCCTTCCAGCAGTTCCAGCAACGACCGGGCCCGGTCCGCGAGCAGCGGGACGGGTGCGCCCAGCACCTCTTCGACGGTCAGCTCGAATGGTCCGCCCGGACCGGTCAGCTTGGCGGCCACCTGGGCGGCGAGTGCCTGGAGATCGACGGCATTCGTCATGAGTCACGTCCTCGACTGTCGTTCACGGCCGCGTACACGGCTCTCAGATAGGCGTCGCAGCGCTCCGACCCGATCAGGCCGGTCGCCATGCGGTTCATGGCGTAGGCGACGGTGATGCGGTGGTCGAGGTCGTTGACGACCATGGCCCCGCCCAGACCTCCCCACCAGCACACCCGGCCCTCCGGAACGCAGGGCGCGGTCTGCGGTTGCGGCAGACCGTAGCCGATGCCGAACCGCAGCGGCAGCAGAATCGCCTGATCCACACCGTCGGACTGCTGCCGGAAGATGAGGTCGATGGTGCTGGGCGACAGGAACTTCCGGCCGCCGAGTACCCCGCCGGCGCTCACGATGGACTGCACGCGGGCGATGGAACGGGCATTGCCGTGCCCGCCCACGCCGCCGATCTCGGCCTGCCGCCAGGCCGGGGTGGCGACCGCGTCGAAATCCAGCAGGGGTTGGAACAGCGTCTTGTAGAGCACGCTGTCCCGTGGCAGCTGGGACTGGTCGAACTGCATCCAGTCCGGCGGTACCAGGGTGGCGATTCGGTCGAAATGCTCCGGAGCCGTGCCGATGTGGAAGTCGGCCCCGAGCGGTCCGGCGAGTTCCTCGGCGAAGAAGCGGCCCAGGGTGCGGCCGTCGATACGGCGGATGAGCGCGTCCACCAGGTGCCCGTAGTTGAGGGCGTGATAGCCGGAGGCGGTGCCCGGCTCCCACCACGGCGGCTGCGCGGCCAGCCGCTGCTGCGACGCCGCCACATCGTAGATATCGGTGAGTTCGATGGGCGCTTCCCAACCGGACACCCCGGAGGTGTGCGACAGCAGGTGGCGCACCTCGATATCCGCCTTGCCCGCGGCGGCGAACTCCGGCCAGTAGTGCGCCACCTTCCGGTCCACGTCCAGCTCACCGCGATCGACCAGGAGCAGGGCGCACAGCGCGGTCATGGTCTTGGTGATGGAGAAGGTGTTGACCAGGGTGTCCGCACCCCAGCGGCGGGTTCGCCCGGGGTCGGCCCAGCCGCCCCACAGGTCCACCACCGGCGCACCGTCCACCGTGACGCACAGGGAGGCGCCCAATTCCGCGCCGGATTCCACCTGTTCGGTGAAAGCCGTTCGCACACGCTCGAATTCGTCCACACAGAAACCGGCGACAGTGCCCATTTCCGTCCTCCTAGACCCGGATGGCGGCGCGCGCCGGTACCGGCAGCGCGTATCCCGAGGCGGCGGCGCGCCTGGCCCCCCGCTCCATTTCCTTCATGAGATCGCGCACGTACGGCTCGAATTCGATCTGGATCGTGTGTCGCGGCGAGTCGTAGTAGCGCCCGGTGCGGTGGGCCTCGGCCGCCTCGATATCGGCCCGCATCTCGGCCTGCGACGGCAGGTGGTAGTTGCCGGTCAGATAGGCGGCCACCAGTTTGGACTGCTGTTCGGCGAAATTCACCAGGGTCGGCAGCGGCTGCGCCAGGCCGAGGTAGAAGAGATTGTCGACGCCGGGTTTGATCATCTGCCGGAACAGCGGGAAGACGTTGCGCGCGTCGGGTTTCAGCGCCGGATCGGCGAAGAACGGGAAGGAGATGTGATACCCGGTGGCGCATACGATCACATCCACCTCCGCCACACTGCCGTCGGCGAAATGCACGCGCGGGCCGTCCAGCCGGGTGATGGCCGGTTTGAAGGTGATGTCACCGCAACCCGCCCGGTGCAGGAATTCCTCACTGGCCGACGGATGCGCCTCGAACGGCAGGTGATCCGGCTCGGGCAGCCCGTAGTTCCGCATATGGCCGCGGTTCTTGACGACGAAGCGCTGCTTGAGCTTCAGGCCCAGCTTGGGCGGCATCCACGCCGGCATGGACGACTTGTCGCCGACCTTACCGTTCACGTACTTCGGCAGCACCCAGACGCCGCGGCGGGCGGACAGGTAGAACTCCGAGGCGATGAAGCGCTGCGACAGTTCGGTGGCGATGTCCAGGCCGGAATTGCCCATGCCCACCACCACGATGCGCTTGCCGCGCATGTCGACGGGGTCGAACGGGTCGTTGTAGGCGTGCGAATGCATGAGCACGCCGTCGAATTCGCCCGGGTAGTCGGGCATGCGGGGATCCCAGTGGTGGCCGTTGCAGACCACCACCGCGTCGTAGACCTCGGTGCGGGCGGTGTCGGTGGTGATGGTCCACAATCCGTCCGCAGCACGGCGCGCGTCGATCACTTTGGTGTTGAAGATGATTCGGTCGCGCAGCCCGAAATGGTCCACGTAGTCCCGGAAGTACCGGTGCAGCTGCGAATGGTGCGGGAAATCCGGCCATTCCGCCGGTGCCGGGTAGTCCTCGAATGCCAGCCGGAACTTCGAGGTGTCGATATGCAGGCTCTGATAGCAGGCCGACATGCCGTTGGGGTTCTTGAAGTACCAGTTGCCGCCCACCTCGTCGGAGGCTTCGTAGCAGTCGAAGGGGATGCCGTACTCCGCGAGCCGCTTGGCGGCGGTGATTCCGGACGGGCCCGCGCCGATCACACAGACCCGGGGCAATGCGCGTGTATCCAATTCACTCTCCCTGTTCGGCCGCGGGTCGCATCGTCGGGCCGGACGTGATGTGCCACACACGCTAACACTCACTTGACAGCGTGTCTAGTGAGTGAACGTACGTCTATCATGGGGGGCGTGACCCGGACCGATGAGCACACCCCCGCACCCGCGCGGCGCACCTCGCTGCGCGACGAACAGAAGCGACTCACCCGCAACCGACTGATCGAGGCAGCCACCCGACTGTTCGTCACCCAGGGCTACGCCCAGGTCCGGGTGGACGACATCGCCGCCGCCGTCGGCTGTAGCCGCGCCACCTTCTACCTGCACTTCACCGGCAAGCCCGACGTGCTGCGCGCCATCGCCGAACAGGGCACGCTGCCCAGCGTCCAGCACTTCTACGAGGACCTGGACCATGTGCTCGACAGCGGGTCGCGCGCCGAATTCGCGGCCTGGATGCGTCGGGCCATCGCCTGGTTCCAGGAATACAAGGACCTACTGCCCGCCTGGGACGAGGCGACCGCACTGGAACCCGAATTCCGGGAGATCGCCCGCGCGGGCATCCTCGCCCTGCCGAATGTGATGACGTCCTATCTGTCCCGCTGGCCCGAGGCGCAGCAGGACGAGGCGCGACTGCGCATCGAGTTGCTGGTGGCGCAATTGGAGCGGTTCTTCACCCGCTGGGCCATGCAGGGCACCATCGACGTCACCGCCGAGCAGGCGGCCGAGGTGCTCACCGATATCTGGTTCCCGGCGCTGCGCACGCCCGGCGCGTGAGCTACGGGGCGCTGGTGCGCGCTCGCTCCAGCTCCCAGAATGCCCGCAGGGCAAGGATTCTGCCGTTCGCGTCGACCCGGTAGGTGACCACCGCGTCCACCTCCACGACCAGGTCGTCACGGGTGTTGCGAATGGTGGTCACGAACGCCGCCTCGTCACCGCACGCGAAGGAGTCCGCATGCCGGAACTCGATCACACTGCGCGCGATGGCCTTGTCCCAGAACGCCGCGATGGCGTCCCGGCCGCGATGCCCCACCCCCGTCGGGTCGTACGGCGACCGGCACGAGGCACACCCGCACCGTCGCCGGATATACGCATCCGCACCGCAGCGGTCAGGGCGCACGCGCTCATCGGGCGATGGGACTGCAGGCCAGGTAGCTGGTTGGGCGGCTGGGCTCAGCGGGGGGCGGGCCGGGTGGCCGGGCCGTCGAGGATCTCGCGGCATTCGGCGGCGGTATGGCCGGATTGCAGGCAGTTGGCCCAGTCGATCTGATCCCGCACCCAGGGACTGGGTTGCTGGGCGGCGGTGGCCGGGGTCAGCGAGGCGGCGGCGGTGGCCAGGAGGAGCACTGCGGTGGCGGTGAACCTTTTCATGGCAGTCCCCTCCCGGTGCGGATCATGGTGTTCCCGGTGCGGATCATGGTGTTCGCACTCCAGGATGCCAGGTCCGCGAGGGATTCGCCGGGAGTTCGCCGGATTGCCGAGCCGCGTCCGGGCGGACTACGTGTCGGAGTTCGGAGCCAGGTCCGGCAGCGTACGCAGCTGTCTGCGGGAGGTCACGCCGAGCTTGCGGAAGATGTTGCGCAGATGGGCGTCCACGGTGCGCGGACTCAAGAACAGCTGTGCGGCCACCTCTTTCGAGGTCGCGCCGGTCGCGACCAGGCGCGCGATATGGAGTTCCTGCATGGTGAGCTGGTCGTAGGTGGGTTTGGTGCGGCTGCGCGCCGATTCGCCGGTGGCCCGCAGCTCCGCCGCGGCCCGCCGGGCGAAGGCCGCCATACCGATATCGGACAGCGATTCGTGGGCGGCCCGCAGGTGCTCGCGCGCTTCCTTGCGGCGGCCCTGTCGACGCAGCCACTCCCCGTAGCGCAGCCGCGCTCGCGCGCGACTCGGCAGCAGTGGCGCGGCGTCCAGCTGGGCGAGGGACTCGTGATAGTCGTCCTCCGCGTCCGAGACCAGGGCGCGCGCACCGGCGGCCACACCCAGGCTCCACGCGGTACCGGCCGCCGCGGCCCGCTCGGTCAGCTCGGCGCTGGCGGTCCGCGCGGCGGCGGGTTCCCCCGCGCGCACGGCGGCCTCCACCAACTCCGCCAGCGAGATACCGGCGACGAAGAGCGCCCGGTGCGCGGTCGCCCGCCGGGCGGCGTCCAACGCCGCCGCGTAGTCCCCCGCGGCATTGCACGATATCGCCGTGGCCCAATGGACATTGGCGAGCAGATGCTCCTCACCGCGCTGCCGGGCCGCCGACCGCACCGCGTCGGCGAGGGCCGCCACCTCCGCGCGACGGCCGCGCATCGCGGCCAGATGCAGTCGCGGGTAGAGGTGCGGCGCCGCGCCGAAGGCATCGGCGACCGCCTCCTCCTCGGCGATCGCCGCGGCCGCCGCATCGAGATCGCCGCGATGCACCGCGGCGGTCGCCACCTGGGTGAGACCGAGGCGCAGCAGCGGAAGCGACCCGGATTCCCGGCCCACCCGCAGCAGCCGGGCGGTGAGCCGGGCATGCGCGTCGATATCCCACAGCTCGGCGGCCAGCATGACGCCCAGCGCGGGCCGCTCCGTCCACATCTCGGCGGCACCCTCGGACAGCATCGGCCGCAGCAGCGCGGCGGCGGTGCGATGGTCTCCGGCCGACAACGACAGCATGGCGTCGAGCAGTGCGTCCGATGCGCCCGACGGCGCGGGCGCGGGCGGCGCGGCGCGGGCCGCCTCCAGCACCATGTCCATCACACCGGTAGCCCGGCCGACATCGAGCGCCATCTCCAGCGCGTCCAGGAAATACGCGCGCGAGCGCCGCGGATCCGCGGCGGCCAGCCGCTGCGCGGCGCGCAGCATGAACGCCGGTCCCGCACCGTCGGCATCGCGCGCGAAGGCGAGCTGGCCGTGCAGCTGATCCACGCGAGCCCGCCGCGCCACCTCGAGTCGCCCCTCGTCCACGGTGGCCAGCAGATCGGCGGCCGCCTCCACCGCACCGGCCGCCAGTCGCGCCCGCACCGCGGTGAGACTGCGGTCCACCCGTAGATCCGGGTCCCGGGTCAGGGCCGCCGCCCGCGCCAGAAAGGCCGCGGCGGCCGCGACCCCGCCGCGCGTCTCGGCGCGCCCGGCCACGACCTCGAGTTCGGCGGCGACCTCGTCATCGGGACCGGCGCACGCCAGGGCGCGGTGCCACGCCCGCCGATCCGGATCGGTGACCTCGTCCGTGGCGGCCGCCAACCACCCGTGCGCGGCCCGCCGCTGCTCCGGATCGGCGGCCCGGTAGACCACCGAGCGGGCCAGCGGATGGCAGAAGCGCACGCGCACATCGAAATCCGCGAGTCCGCCGGTGTCCGCGGCGGCCGACGCATCCAGACCGGCGCTGTCGACGGCCGACCACAACAACCCGGGATCACCGGTCGGATCGGCGCTGGCGATCGTCAGCAGCAGCCGATTGGCGGGCGGCAGCGCCAGCAGCCGGGCGCGGTAACCGCGCTCGATGGCGGCGGTGACCGGATACTCGTCCGGAACGGCGAAACCGCCTGCCATCACCCCATGTCGGGGTAACTCCAGCAGGGCGAGCGGATTCCCGCGCGCCTCCGCCAGCATGCGCTCGCGCACTCGGTCGTCCAATGCCCCCGGCACACCGGCAGCCAGCAGGGCGCGGGCGTCCGCATCGTCGAGCCCGTGCACCTCGACGACGGGCAGCGCGTCCAGAGCCGCCGTCCAGCCGGACATCCGGGCCGCCAGCAGCATGGCGATCGGCTCGGAGCCGATGCGCCGCGCCACGAACGACAGCACCCGCGCCGAGGCATCGTCGAGCCACTGTGCGTCGTCGACGACGCACAGCAGCGGCCGCTCCCGGCCCGCCGCACCGAGCAGCGCCAGCACGCCGACGCCGATGGCGAACAGGTCGGGGGCGGCGTCGGCGAGACCGAACGCGGCCTCCAGGGCACGGCGCGGCGCCGGGGGCAGGGCGGCCAGCCGATCGAGCTCCGGCGCACACAGCTGGTGCAGCCCGGCGAAGGGCAGTTCCGCCTCGAACTCCGACCCCGCCGCCCGCAGCACCCGGAAGCCGTCCGCGCGGCGCTCGGCCTCGGCCAACAAGGCGCTCTTGCCGATTCCGGGGTCGCCGCGCAGCAGCAGCGCGGCCCCCGAACCCGTGCGAGCGGACGTGAGCACGTCCGCCAGACAGCGGATCGACTCCCGCCGCCCCACCAGTCCGATATCCACCGCCATGACCGGATTGTAGGGAGATAGGCGATTTTCGCCGACGCGAGCGCCGCCGCCCCGCTGGAACTCTCGATGTCAGCACGTCGAACACGGCAGATCCGGGAGGCACATCATGACCGCGGCACCGAAGACCACCCAGGCGCGCGGCACGGACGTACCGACGCGAGTCGCCCGCGCGACCCTGCTGGCCGCCGCCACGCTGACCATCATGGCACCGGCCGTCATCGCGCCGAGCCTGCCCGCCATGCGGGCGGTCTTCGCCGACACGGCCGGGGCGGAGGTGCTGGTGCGGCTCGCCCTCACCATCACCTCACTGGCCATCGCCATCAGCGCACCGCTGGCGGGGGCGGTCGCCGACCGGGTCGGGCGCGGACCGCTGCTGATCGGCGGCCTGACGCTGTACGCGGTGGCGGGCGTCGGCGGATACTTCACCGACGACCTCGCCGTCCTGCTGGCGACCAGAGCACTGTTGGGAGTGGCCGTCGGCGGCATCATGACGGCGGTCAGCGCCACGATCACCGACTGGTTCGACGGTCCGCGGCGCGCGTCCTTCCTCGGCCTACAGCAGGCTTTCGCGAGTGTCGGCGGCGTGGTATTCCTGCCGCTCGCGGGCCTGTTGGCGGCCTCGAACTGGAAGTCCCCGTTCTGGCTCTACGCGGCATCCGCCGTCATCGTGCCCTTCGCTCTGGTGGCCCTGCGAAAAACGCCGCGGCACAGCGGATCCGGCGCGGACGCCGGTACCGCGGACGGCACGCCGCAGCGCGTCCTCGGGCCGGTCACCGGACTGTATCTGCTCGCCTTCGGCGTGACGCTGGCGTTCTACATGGCCCCGACCCAACTGCCGTTCCTGCTGGCCGACTTCGGCAGCGGTCCGGCGGTCGTGGGCACGGTGGTCGCCGCGACCACGCTCAGCAGCGTCCTCGGGGCACTCGCCTTTCCCGCGCTACGGCGACGCTGGACCGCGGGCGTGCTCACCGCGGCCAGTGTGGCGCTGCTCGGCATCGGCTGGCTGCTGGTGGGAACCGCGGCGACGGTGCCCCCGGTGGTGATCGGCCTGCTGATCGGCGGGTTCGGCGTCGGCCTGGCCGTACCCACCCTGAATCTGCGACTGAGCGAACTGGCACCCGCCGCCCGGCGCGGTCGCGTGCTGAGCGGTCTGGTGTCCGGGATATTCCTCGGCCAGTTCCTCTCACCGCTGGTCGTCGCGCCGCTCATCGCGGTCACCGGCATCGACGGCGCGTTCCGCTGGACCGGGCTCGCCATGGTCGTGGGCGCGGCGCTGGCCGCCCCCGCCCTGATCCGCACCAGGTGATCCGAAGCCGCACCCGCGGTTTCACGCACAGAAAAGGAAGAGAAATGATCTATCACGGCAACCGCTTCACGCTTCGCGCCGACGCCACCCCCGAGGCCGTCGAGGAAGCCCTGGAAAGTCTGCGCAACCAGGGGCGCGTCATTCCCTCGGTGCGATCCTTCGTCGTCGGCCGCGACTTCGGCGGCGAGTACGAATGGGGCGCGGTCTTCGCCATCGACGATCTGGACGGCTACTGGGAGTACCTGATCCACCCGGCCCACCGCAATACCGACCGGGTCGGCCTGCCGCTGGTCGACAAGTTCGCCAGCTTCGACATCACCGACGACCCGGACCCGGAGATGGGTGCCAGGATCGCGGCCCTGCACCAGCGCCGCTACGACAGCGATCCGGAGCTGACCGAGCTGGTCGCCGACCTGGGTGAGTACACCGGCAGCGCCGCGCCCGGCCCGCACGGTGCGCGCTAGTCGATGTTCCCGCCCGCGATTCCCGGTGGCTCCCACCGGGAATCGCGGTGTTCGGGGTCAGGCCGCGGGCACCGTGGCGAGGGTGCGGGCCGCGGTGCGGTAGCGGTCGGCGATGAGGCGGACCACGGCCGGGTGGACGCCGATCGGGTCGGCCACGCCGTCCGCGCCGCACTCGTGCAGGCGCTGGTGGAACAGGCCGTGGGCCAGCAGGTAGGAGGCGATGAAGACGCGGCGCGCGCCGGACTCGCGGACCTGTGCGACCACCTCCGGCACCCGGGGCGCGCCCGTGGCGATGTAGGCCGTGCGGACCGGGCCGCCGATCTGCTCCGCGAGCAGCCCCGCGGCGCGCCGCACATCCTGGCGGGCGCGGGCGTCCGACGAACCGGCGGCCGCGAAGACCACCGCGTCACCCGGCCGCCACCCCGCAGCCCGCAGCCGCATCCGCATGATCGCCGCCAGCGCCGGATCCGGACCCATCGCGTGGGTGACCGCGACCGCGTCGTGCGCACTCGCGGCCACCTCTCGCGGCACATCCTGGTACACGTGGTACCCCGACGCCAGAAAGGCCGGAACCACCACCGCGGGAACCGCATCCAGATTCCGCAACACCTCGGCTGGAGACGGCCCGAGCACATCCACGAACGCGGTACGCACCCGCGGTGCGTCGATAGCGGGCCGAGCCGACACCGCGGTTCCCACACCGCAGCCGCACGGCCGCGCACCGTGCGTGCCCGGAGAGGCCGGCTCACCCGTCGGCATTCCCGCGCCGCGCGCCGCACCCGCACGCGTGGAGTCGAAGCAGATCGCATCGACCGCGCCCGCGCCCATACGGTGGCCCGTCCGATCGGCAGCGGCTCCGTCGCCGACGACCGAGCCGTCGGCCGCCGCCCCCGGTACGCCCCAGCCGCAGGTGGCCGGGTCGTGCACTGGCACGCCCCGGACAGCCGAGCCGCCCGGCCCCGTGACCCGCGTCGTGCGGGTGGAAGGCATTGCGGTGGGGGCGGTTTCAGTCAGCGGTGCCGGTGCTGCCCCGAAAACGGCACCGGCACCGGTCTCGGGGGGCGCGCCGAGTTCGCGCGCCACGGCCTCCGCCAGGGAGGCGATCATCTGGACGCCCTTGGTGCTGCGGGTGCCGTGCGCCACCAGCACCAGGGCCGGGGTGGTCACCACGCCCCCAGACTGGGTGCGGGGCGGGTGGGGCGGACCGGCACGCCGGAACCCGTGACCGGCGGATTCCCTTGGGCCGGTGCGGCACTCGCCGAGCGGGTAGGCGAACCGGGTCGCGTCGACGCGGCCGAGACGTCCGCCGAGTGGACGCCCGACGCGGTCGGACGATCCGCGGGCCGAACCGCACGCGACGCCGCTGGGACGTCCATCGGACGAGCCTGAGTATCCGCGGGACGGGCCGAGCCCGACGACGCCGATGCGACAGCGGCATCCACGGCACGCACCGACTGGGCAGTCGGAGTATTCGCGGCGTGCGCCGAGCGCGAGGAAGCCGGGGCGACTGGCGAATCCGCGGCCCGCACCGGGCGGGCCGCCGCCTGGACGTCCACCGGACGAGCCGGGGGCTCCGCGCCGCGAGCCAAGCGGGACGGAGCGGGTGCGACAGCAGAATCCGCGACACGGACGGGGCGGGCCGAGGCCGGGGTGGCGGGGAATTCCGTGTGGGCGGTGACGGAGTGGGCCGGGCGGAAACTGGCCGATGCGGAGGATTGGTCCGGCCCCGGAGCACGGGGCGGGAAGACCGGGCGCGCACCGGGATTCGCGCCGCGGCCCGGGTAGGGCTGGCGGGGTGCGGGGGTGGCCGGGCGCGGGTTGTCGTAGCTCTCGGTGGGGTCCAGGGCCAGGCGGTAGCCGCGTTTCACCACGGTCTGAATGGCTTTCGGGGTGCCCAGGCCCGCGCGCAGGCGGGCGATGGCGGTCTCCACGGCGTGGGTGTCCTCACCGCCGCCGGGCAGGGCCGCGAGCAGGTCCTCGCGGGAGACGACGCGTCCGGGCTGGCGGGCCAGCGCGCGCATGAGCGCCATCGGGGCGGGGGCGAGCTGGCGCACCTGGCCGTCCACCACCACGCAGCCGCCGCGCACGCTCAGATTGTGGCCACCGGCCTGAATTCGATTGGCGCGCCGGGGAAGTTCCTCGGCCACATGCCGGGCCAGCGCGCCCAGACGGGCTCGACCGGGCATGGAGGTGGGCACGCCCAGCTCCTCCAGCGGCGCGGCGGTGATCGGTCCGACACAGGCGGCCAGCACCCGCCCGCGCAGGGCGTGCAGCACCGCCTCGAGCAGTCCGGTCTCCTTGGCGCGCATCAGCAGCGACGCCACGGCGGGCGCACTGGTGAAGGTCACGCAGTCCAGGCCGGAGGTGACGATGGCCTCGATGAGCCGGTCCATGGGCGTGCGGTCCTCCGGCGGAATCCACCGGTAGACCGGCACCGGCACCACATCGGCCCCGGCCATGCGCAGCACCTCGCAGAAGTCCGGCACCGGCTCCCATTCGGTGGTCGCACCGTGCAACTGCACCGCGATGCGCACCCCTTCGACGCCCTGGGCGAGCAGGTGATCCAGCACCTCGGCCGAGGACTCCGACGCCGGCGACCACTCCTCCCGCAGCTCCGCGGCGCGAATCGCGCCCTTGGCCTTGGGTCCGCGCGCCAGCATGCGGGTGGCCGAGAGCGTCTCGCGCAGTTCCTCGGCCAGGCCCCAGCCCTCGGCGGCCTCCATCCAGCCCCGGAAGCCGATGCCGGTGGTGGCCACCGCGATCTGCGGCGGCTCCGCCACCAGCTGGCGCGTCACCCGCTCCAGTTCGGTGTCGTCCGACAGCGGAATGATTCGAATCGCCGGGGCGGTAACGATATTCGCGCCCCGGCGCTGGAGCAGGGTGGCGAGTTCCTCGGACCGTCGCGCGGCGGTGATGCCGATGGTGAACCCGGCCAGCGGGGTAGGCGAATCGAGCTCGGTCATGCGGTACCACCGGGAATGTCCAGCGGCTCGTTCGACACCGCGACCACACCGTCGGCCACCCGCACCGCGTACACCGGCAGCGATACCGACTCGTCGTCCAGGCAGCGCCCGTCGATCAGCGAGAACGCCTGCTTGAGCAGCGGCGACGCCACCACCGGCACGCCACCGCGGTCACCGACGATGCCTCGGGACATGACCGCCGCCCGGCCGAAGGGGTCGATATTGCCCACCGCGTACAGCGAGCCGTCGGGCAGTAGGAACAGGGCCGCCTGTCGGCCACCCTTCAACAGAACCGCCACGCCGCGGCCGGGGATGAGGTAGTCCAGTCGGCACGCCTGCGTCCAACCGGCAATGGTGGTGGTGACTGCTGAGCTGGGTGTGTCGATCACGGTCATCGGTAACTCTCCTCCGAACGCCTTACCCATTGGTACCGGCGTCCTGTTTCCATGCGGTTAAGCAGTCATTTCCCCGACGTGGCGGTCGAGGATTCCGGCGAGATCTCCGGCATACCCAGCAGGACGGGCACCTTCCGCTCGCCGCTGTCGTCGAAGGAGATGGTCGGATCGGCCTCGTCCGGGGCGTTGACGAAGGACACGAAGCGCGACAGCTTCTCCTCGTCGTCGAGCACCGCGGCCCACTCGTCGCGGTAACCGGCGACGTGGGAGGCCATGGCGGCCTCCAGGTCGTCGGCGATGCCCAGACTGTCCTCGCAGATGACCTGCTTCAGGTAGTCGATCCCGCCCTCCAGGGCCTCCTGCCAGGGCGCGGTGCGCTGCAACCGGTCCGCGGTGCGGATGTAGAACATGAGGTAGCGGTCGATGTATTTGATCAGGGTCTCGTCGTCGAGATCGCCAGCCAGCAGCACCGCGTGCTTGGGCGTGAGACCGCCGTTGCCGCCCACGTACAGGTTCCAGCCGTGCTCGGTGGCGATGACGCCGACATCCTTGCCGCGCGCCTCCGCGCACTCGCGGGCGCAGCCGGAGACGGCCAGCTTCAGCTTGTGCGGGGAACGCAGGCCACGGTAGCGCTTCTCCAGCAGCACCGCCATGCCCACCGAATCCTGCTGACCGTAGCGGCACCAGGTGGAACCGACGCAGGACTTCACGGTGCGCAGCGACTTGCCGTAGGCGTGACCGGACTCCATGCCCGCGTCAACGAGGCGCTTCCAGATCAGCGGCAGCTGCTCCACGCGCGCGCCGAACATGTCGATGCGCTGGCCGCCGGTGACCTTGACGTACAGGCCGAATTCCTTGGCCACCTCGCCGATGGTGATGAGCTGCTCGGCGGTCACCTCGCCGCCGGGCATGCGCGGCACCACCGAGTAGGTGCCGTTCTTCTGGAGGTTGGCCAGGAAGTGGTCGTTGGTGTCCTGCAGCGCGGCCTGCTCGCCGTCGAGGATGTGATCGCTCGAGGTGGACGCCAGGATGGAGGCGACGGTCGGCTTGCAGATATCGCAGCCGGTGCCGGTGCCGTGCTTGGCGATCAGCTCCGAGAACGTGCGGATACCCGTGGACTGCACGACGTGGAACAGCTCCGCGCGCGACTGCGTGAAGTGCTCGCACAGCGACTTCGACACCTCCACGCCCGACTGCTCCAGCAGCTTCTTGAGCATGGGAACGCAACCGCCGCACGAGGTTCCGGCATTGGTGCAGCTCTTGATGGCGGGCACGTCGCACGCGCCCTCGGCGATCGCGCCGCAGATCGAACCCTTGGACACGTTGTTGCAGGAGCAGATCTGGGCGTCGTCGGGCAGCGCGTCGGCGCCCAATTCCGCACCGGCCGGGGAGATCAGCGCGGCCGGATCGGCGGGCAGCGGGCTGCCGACCAGCGGGCGCAGCGCCGCGTACGCCGACGCGTCACCGACCAGGATGCCGCCGAGCAGGGTCTTGGCGTCGTCGGAGACGACGAGCTTGGCGTAGGTGCCCTTGGCGGCGTCGTGCAGCACCACCGACAGCGCGCCCTCGGTGGTGCCGAAGGCGTCACCGAAGCTGGCCACGTCCACGCCGAGCAGCTTCAACTTGGTGGACAGGTCGGCGCCCGGGAACTCGCCCGCACCGCCGAGCAGCCGGTCCGCCACGATCTCGGCGGTGGTGTAGCCGGGAGCCACCAGGCCGTAGCAGACACCCTCCACGGCGGCGACCTCGCCGACGGCGTAGATGTGCGGATCGGAGGTGCGCAGCCCCAGGTCGGTGATCACGCCACCGCGCGGGCCGACCTCCAGCCCGGCGTCGCGGGCGATCTGGTCGCGGGGCCGGATACCGGCGGAGAACACCACCAGGGAGGCGTCGATGACGGAGTCGTCCGACAGCGTGACCTTCAGACCCGCACCGTCTTCCGCCTCCGCGATGGAGGCGGTGCCGACACCGGTGTGCACGTGCAGGCCGAGATCGGTGACCAGGCGCTCCAGGATCGCGCCGCCGCCCTCGTCCACCTGCACCGGCATCAGCCGGGGGGCGAACTCGACCACGTGCGGGGTCATGCCCATGAGCCGCAACGCGTTCGCGGCCTCCAGGCCGAGCAGACCGCCGCCGACCACCACGCCGACCGCACCCGGACCGGCGGCCTCGGCCGCGGCGCGGATGCCGTCCAGATCCTCGATGGTGCGGTAGACGAAGCACTCCGGACGATCGTGGCCCGGCACCGGCGGCACGAAGGCGTAGGAACCGGTCGCGAGCACCAGCGCGTCGTAGGCGATCACGTCGCCGGTGGAGGTGACCACCTTGCGGGCATCGCGGTCGATGGTGTCGGCGCGCACCCCCAGGCGCAGATCGACCAGCACGTCGCCGTCGTAGGTGTTGCCGGGTAGGGCGAGTCCCTCCGCCTGCCAGCTGCCCACGTAGGAGGACAGACCGACACGGTCGTAGGCGGGCAGCGCTTCCTCGCTGAGCACGACGACCTGCCAGGTCCCGGCCTCGTCGCGGGAGCGCAGGGCCTCCACGAAGCGGTGTCCGACCATGCCGTGGCCGACGACCACCGCGGTCTTGCGTTCGACTGTGTGCGTCATGACAGTCTGTCCTTTCGGTGGGTGGTTTCCGGTCAGGCTCGCGCCGACGTGGACGTGGAAGAGGTAGTGGCGGATTCGGATTCGGCCTTCAGCACCAGCGCCTCGGCCTCGGCGACCACATCGCCGCCGCGGCCGGAGCTCGGACGGCGCAGGAAGACGGTCCAGCAGACCGCCGCGCACACCACGTAGAAGACCATGAACGCCCAGAACGCGGTGGTGGCGGAGTTGGTGGCGGCGTAGGAGGAGCGCAGCGCCAGGTTGATGCCGACGCCGCCGAGCGTGCCGATGGCGCCGACGAAGCCGATGAGCGCGCCCGAGGTGTTCTGCGCCCACTGCGTGCGGGACTTCGCGTCACCGGGCAGGCTGCGGGACTTCGCCTCGAACACCGACGGGATGATCTTGGTGACCGCGCCGTTGGCCAGGCCCGAGATGATGAACAGCGCCACGAAGCCGACGATCATGGCCGCCAGCACGCCGCCGGTCAGGCTGCCCGCGCTGTCGCCGATGGCGCTGGAGGTGGCCACCACCACGGTGGCCGCCGTCATCGCGCCGAACATGTACAGGGCGACCCGGCTACCGCCGATGCGGTCGGCCCACTTGCCGCCGTAGGGGCGGGCCAGCGAACCCAGCAGCGGGCCGATGAAGGCGATGGATGCCGCGTGCAGCGCGGCCTGCGCGGGAGTGGACCCGCCCGCCTTGAAGTTGATCTGCAACACCTGCGCGAAGGCGAAGCTGTAGCCGATGAACGAGCCGAAGGTGCCGATGTAGAGGAAGGCGATGGCCCACGACTGCGGCACCCTCAGTGCCGTGATCATGAAGGACATGTCGGCCTTCTGGTTCTTCACGTTGTCCATGTAGAGCGCCGCGCCCAGCGCCGCCACCACCACCGCGATCAGGTACACCACGCAGACCACCGAGGCATTGCCGTAGGCGTTGCCCAGGGTCGCGATGACCGCCAGACCGATCACCTGGATCACCGGCACGCCGATATTGCCGCCGCCCGCGTTCATGCCCAGCGCCCAGCCCTTGAGCCGCTGCGGGTAGAAGACGTTGATATTCGACATCGACGACGAGAAGTTGCCGCCGCCCAGGCCCGCGAACGCCGCCACGATCAGGAACGTGGTGTACGAGGTGCCGGGCTGGTTGATGAAGTAGAGGGTCAGCAGCAGCGGCACCAGCAGCGCCAGCGCGCTGAAGATGGTCCAGTTGCGACCGCCGAACTTCGCGGTGGCGACGGTGTACGGAATGCGCATGATGCCGCCCACCAGCGTCGGGACCGCACCGAGGAAGAACTTGCCGGCGGTGTCGATGCCGAACTGCTCGGTCGGCATGAACAGCACCATGACCGACCAGATCGACCACACCGAGAACCCGATGTGCTCGGCGAAGACCGACCAGATCAGATTGCGCTTGGCGATGTCCTTGCCGCCTGCCTCCCAAGCGGCGACGTCCTCGGCATCCCAGTGCTCGATGTCGTGATTGCGCGTCAACGTGCGGAACAAGGGGCCTCCTGAAATCTGGATAGGCCCCAAGGTAGGAAACCGGTATTGCGCGAATGCTGCGCCAAATGACCGGAGAATCAACGGTTGCTCACGATTCTCCGGATTCGGCCGTGAGAACTACCGCTATGTTTCGTCCATGTGACACAACGGTTTCCGCGTGTCACGGAACACAGAAATCCCGAATGGCCGACCGTGAGGTGAGATGGCCGTCACCAGCATCTCCGATACCTCACGCGTCGGCAACTCGAACGGTGAATCAATTCCAGCTGTCTTCGAGCATGCGCGGCTTGCAGGCGTGCCACGCACCGGCCAGCATGACGAACACCGCCACCGACAGCATGGCGAAAGGAATCTTCCAGCCCCCGGTCGCCGAATGCAGCAGGCCGAAGACCACCGGGCCGACGCATGCCACGGTGTAGCCGACGCCCTGGGTGAACCCCGACAGCGAGGCGGAACCGGCGGCGGTGCGGGTGCGCATATTGATCAGGGTCAGCGCCATCGGGAAGGTCGACGGGCCCAGGCCCAGCAGCAGCACCCACGCCAGCGTGGCGGTCATGGGCGCGATCAGCAGACCGGCGAAACCGACGAAGTAGCACAGCGCGCAGGCGACGGCGACCGGGAAGGGATTCGCCACCCGGCCCACCACCAGCGGCGCGCCCAGCGCCGCCACCAGGCCGATGAGGGCGAAGACGCCCACCATGCTGCCGCCGTAGGCCAGGCTGGCCCCGGCGTCGTGCAGGATCGTCGGCAGCCAGGTGAACACCGAATAGGTGATCAGCGAGGTCATGCCGAACATGAACGCCATCCCCCAGGCCACCGGCGAGCGCCACACCTTGCCGTCGGGTTGCGCGGTGGTCGGCAGTGCGGTGACATCGGCCTTGGCGTGGCCGCGCCGGTCGCGCAGCACCCCCAGCCAGGGCAGGGCGGCGGCGAAGCCGAGCAGCGCCCACAGGCCCAGCGAGATACGCCAGCCGTGCGCCTCGGCCACCGGGACCGCGACCAGCGCCGGAATCACCGTGCCCAACTGCACCATGACGATATAGACCGAGGACAGCAGCGCCAGCCGATCCGGGAAGTAGCGCTTGACCAGCGGCGGGATCACCACATTGCCGATGCCCATCCCGGTCAGCGCCAGCGCGGAGAAGGCCAGCAGCTCCCAGGTCTGCGGCACCAGCGCGCGAATGGCCGAGCCGACGCCGGTCATGAGCATGGCGATGAGCACCGTGCTCTCCAGGCCGAAGCGGCGCACCAGGACGGGGGTCAGCAGTCCGGCGACGGCGAACATGGCGGTCGGGATCATGCCGAAGACGCCGATGATCGCCGTCGAATAGCCGATGTCCTCCCCGATCTGGGTGGCCAGCGGCGTGAAGGCGGTGACGGCGACCCGCAGCGTGAGCGCCGACATGACAATGGCCGCCAGCACGAGCAAGCGCCCCTCGGTGAGGTGGCGCTTGGCGATGCGGTCGATTGTCGGTCGGTCTCCGACCTCGAGGGTCGTCTCATCCAGGGTCGCAGTCACCGAGAAATCATAGGATGACCCGATGATGTGATGCAACGAATGTGAGGCACGGTACGCTGTCATGCGTGCAACCAGTCCGGCGCACGAGCCTCATCGCCCAGGTGACCGAGCAGCTTCGTGCCGAAATCCGTTCCGGCCGTTGGCCCGTCGGCTCCCGCATCCCCACCGAACCGGAGCTCACCGAGCTCACCGGAACCGGCCGCAACACCGTGCGCGAGGCCGTCCAGGCGCTCGTGCACGCGGGCATGCTGGAACGCCGCCAAGGCTCCGGGACCTATGTCATCTCCACCTCGAACCTCGGCGCGACGCTCAACCAGTACTTCGCCGACGCTCAGGAACGCGACATCCTCGAGTTGCGCCGCGCCCTGGACACCACCGCGGCCGCGCTGGCAGCCCGACGCCGCGACGAGGCCGACATCGCCGACCTGCGGCGGCTGCTGGAGGAGCGCCGACTGTCCTGGGACGACGACAATCCCGTCGCCATCGAGGCCGATCTGCAGCTGCACCGCGCCATCGTCGCGGCCAGCCACAATGCCGTATACCTGGAATTCTACGATTCCCTGCTACCGGTCATCGAGGCCGGAATCCGCTCCCGGACAGCCAAATCCGGCGGCTCCTTCGAGGCCGAACACGTCGAGCTGGTGGAGGCAGTGATCGCGGGCGATCCGGACCGCGCCGCCGCCGCGGCGGACTGCTTCCTGTCGACCCTGCTCGCGGAGTATCCGGACGCCAGGTAACCGACAGGTCACCATCGCGATGTGCGAGAAGTGAGCCGGAATTACTCCGGTTGTCATCGAAAGCGACGTCGCTGTAACGGGTGATTCGTACGGTGGATGCGACCGCGAGGAACCGATCCGGGCCACTTTCTTTCCAGGCACCCGGAGTTCCCGATGAGGGCTGGTCACATCTCGAGAGGAATGCGTCCATGACATCCACAGCCGCGCCCGAAACGCCGGAAAAGACCACTTTCCAGTATCAGAAGCGAGGCCGTTGGCTCGATCATTGGGAGCCGGACAACGAGCAATTCTGGGAGAACGGCGGAAAACGAACCGCCTGGAAGAATTTGATCTTCTCGGTGCTGTCCGAACATCTCGGATTCAACGTCTGGGTGATCTGGACAATCGTCGTCACCAATATGGGTAACGCGGGCTTCGCATTCATGCAGGGCCTCGGTGACAAGAACCCGCAGGCCGTCTCCAACGCCCTGCTGCTCACCTCCGCGCCGGTACTGATCGGCGCCGCGCTGCGGGTGCCCTACACCTTCGCCATCCCCAAGTTCGGCGGCCGGGCCTTCACCGCGTTCAGCGCGGGCATGCTGTTGATCCCCACCCTGGGGCTGGCCTTCTTCATCAACCGGCCCGACACCCCGATGGCGGTCTTCCTGATCCTGGCCGCGCTGGCCGGTTTCGGTGGCGGCAACTTCTCCTCGTCGATGGCGAACATCTCCTTCTTCTTCCCCGAGGGCAAGAAGGGCACCGCGCTCGGCATCAACGCCGCGGGCGGCAACCTCGGCGTCGCCGTGACCCAGCTCGCGCTGCCGCTGCTCATCACCCTCGGCACCACCGTCCTGGCCAAGGACCCGGCCGGATACCGCCTCGGCCTCACCCTGGCCGCGCTGTTCTGGGTGCCGTTCATCGCCCTGGCCGTGTTCTCCGCGCTGCGCTACATGGACAGCATCACCGCCGCCAAGCCGGACGGACAGTCCTACAAACTGGCCATGACCAACAAGCAGACCTGGGTGATGGCCTTCCTCTACATCGGCACCTTCGGCTCCTTCATCGGCTTCTCGTTCGCCTTCCCCACCCTGATCAAGGCCAACTTCCCCGAGCTGAAGGATGTAGGCATCCTGGTGGCGCTGGGCAACCTCGCCTTCCTTGGCGCACTGGTCGGCTCGTTCACGCGGCCGTTCGGCGGCTGGCTCTCCGACCGCATCGGCGGCGGCGCCAAGATCACGCTGTGGGTGTTCGTCAGCATGGCGGTGGGCATCGCCTGCATCATGGCCTCGCTGGAACTGCACAGCTTCCCGCTGTACCTGCTGTCGTTCCTGGCGCTGTTCATCCTGACCGGCATCGGCAACGGCTCCACCTACCGGATGATCCCGATGATCTTCAGCGCCGAGACCAAGAAGCGGGCCGAGGAACTCGGCATGAGCGCCGAGGAGATGACGGCCTCGGCCAAGCGGCAGGCCGGAGCCGCGATCGGTGTGATCGGCGCGGTGGGCGCGTTCGGCGGCTTCCTGCTCCAGCAGGCGTTGCGCCTGGCCAACACCAACTTCGGCAGCATGGCGCCCGCCTTCTGGGGTTACGCGGTGGCGTTCCTGGTGATGGCCGGTGTCACCTGGTGGTACTACCTGCGCACCTCGTTCGCGGTGCAGCAGGCACCCTCCCTGGCCTACGCGAGCGTGTAGTCGCTTGTTCCGACGTGTGATACGAGTGCGTCCGTATCACATATCCGGGCGCGGGGGCGGCCGTCGCCTCCCCCTCGTGACCGCCCCCGCCCCGTGATGCGTCAACGCCCGTCCCGTCGAACCCTCGACGGGACGGGCGTTGCGGTGTGTACCGAAACATTTGGCGACGAACGATATTCGCCGACACCGCCGGGTATCCGGCTCCCGACCACTCGTCCCCGAATCGGTTCAGAGCAGCAGGCGGATCATGTCGGCGGTGTGGTTCAGACCCGGAAAGGCTTCCGGGGTGGAGCGCGGGTGCAGGGCGTGCACCGCGAGGCGGAACATGACCGCACGGACCAGCATCTGCGGCCATTCGGGCAGGCTCGACCACCGTTCCAGCAGGCCGTCGTCCGCGCCGCCCCAGGACAGCGCGTCCACCACGATGACGGCGGCCGCCCAGGACGGGGGTCGCCAGTACGGCGTGATGTCGGTCAGGCCCGGAGCGAAGGAACCGGAGAACAGCACGGTGCCGAACAGGTCGCCGTGCACCAGTTGCGGAGCCGCGGTCACCGGCTTGCGGAGGGTGGCCAGCTGGCCGATCAACTCCAGGCTGCGCTCCCCGTCCGGGGAGGTGGCGGGCAGCATGCCGCCGATCTTCAGGCTGCGCAGCGGCACCGCCTCCCAGGCGGCGCGGTCGGCGGCCACGAAGACGTCCACGTCCACCCAGGGCGCGATCGGGGGCTGCGCCAGGAAACGCGGACGCTCCAATTGCGCGGTCGCCTGATGTAGTCGCAGCGAGACCGACACCACCTCGTCGTGCCGCGGTTCGGGCACCCCGTCCAGGAAGGTGTCCGCGCGCCATCCGGAGACGACGTAGCGGCCGTCGGTGGCGCGCACCGGCCGCGCCAGGCGCAGCCCGTCCACCCGCAGGCCCTCCCGCACCTTCGCGCTCCAGGCCGCCCGCGCGTGATCGGTCACCGGGCTCAGCACCACATCCGCGCAGCGCCAGCCGCCGTCCCAGGTCCCCAGCGGAACCGGCACCACCTCGCGCAGCCCGAAGGTGGCGCGCACATGCTCGGGAGGTTCCACAGCAGTCATGGTCACGCGCGTACCGTACCCGCGCAACGGAACCGAAAATCGGAGCCACACCGGACACACCGCCCGGTCGGAACCGGCACGCAATCGCACTGTGACCCACATCGGCGCTCGTTTCGCGCGGCCCCGCACTCGGAAAATCTGGTCGGGCCGCCTGCGGAATCTGGTTGACTGGTTTCATGAGCGAGGCTGCCCTGACACGAGAGGCCGTCCGAGAGAGCCTCGAGCGGGTGACGCCGGTCGATTCGGAAGTCGACCTGGCCGCCGCGCGGGAGGCCGAGGCATATCTGCTGGCCGCCGCAGCCGATGCGCGCCGCCGCTCCCGCGACTCGGCCGCATGAACCGGGGCGAGGTCTGGATTCCATCGCTGACCATCAGCCGCAGCCGTTCGGGCATCGCGCTCGGTCTGATCGGACCGGGTCACTGAACACGGACGACACGCTGGTCTGGTACGCCGCCTACGGGTCGAATCTGCTGGCGGCGCGGTTCCGCTTCTATCTCGAGGGCGGGACGCCGGACGGCACCACCCGGGTGTACTCCGGTTTTCGGAATCGGCGGCCGCCGGTGCGCAGCGCACCCATGACGCTGCCCGGGTGCGTCTACTTCAGCGGTGAGTCGCGGGTGTGGGGCGGCGGGATGGCGTTCTACGCGCCGCAGCGGTGCGCGGGCTGGCCCGGGCAGGCCGCCGCGCGCGGCTACCTGCTCACCGTCGGACAGTTCGCCGATCTGGTCGAGCAGGAGATGCACCGCTGCGCGCGGGCGGAACTGGACCTGACGCGGGTGCTGCGCGACGGCCGCGACGCCCTCGGCCCCGGCCGCTACGAAACCCTGGTCCGCGTCGGTGAACTCGACGGCCACCCGATCCTCACCTGCACCGCCCCCGGGACCCCGACCGCCGTCGAACTTCGCCCGCCCAGCGCTCGCTACCTGAGCCTGATCGCGACCGGCCTGCACGAAACCCACGGCTGGCCCCACCACCGCATCCGCGCGTACACCGCCGAACTGCCGGGCATCCGGGACCACTGGAACCACGCGGACCTCGACACGGTGATCAGGACCGCGCTGGGGATCGCCACATCACCCGCGGCCGACCCGGTCCAGCCCACACCACCCTAGACACCGCGGCACGAAGCCCACACGACACGAAGCCGACGAGGTGACAGGCGGGCCACGCGGTACGTGGACATGACGCCACGATCACGAACGCTTACCGGCAGTGCCGCCCGGCGCGCACCGCGCCTGCGCGCACCACGCCTGCGCGCACGGCCCGACGCACACAGCCCGACGCACACAGCCCGACGCACACAGCCCGACGCACACAGCCCGACGCACACAGCCCGCGCCGCGCTGCAGCGGCGCGGGCCGCCGTCGGTCACGGTCGACGGCACCTGTGCGGGTCGGTGTCGCTGGGTCCCCGCGAGTGCCCGACCCGGGTTGATCGGCCCACGGAGGTGCGGGATCTGCGGGCCGGGTGGGTCAGTACACCGGCAGGGAGGTGTCGACCTGGTTGGCCCAGGCCACGATGCCGCCCTGGAGGTGGGTGGCGTCGGAGAAGCCCGCGTTCTTCAGGGCGGCGAGGGCCTCGGCGGAGCGGATGCCGGTCTTGCAGTAGAGGGTGATGGGGGTGTTCTGCGGGAGTTCGGCGAGGGCCTCGCCGGAGAGGATGCGGTCCTTGGGGATGAGCGTCGCGCCCTCGATGCGGACGATGTCCCACTCCACCGGCTCACGCACGTCGACGACGGCGACGGGCTTGCCCGCGTCCAGCATGTCCTTGAGTTCGCGGGCGGTGACGGTGGAACCGATCGCCGCCGCCTGACCTTCCTCCGACACCACACCGCAGAAGGCGTCGTAGTCGATGAGCTCGGTGATCGGCTGCCGGTCCGGGTCGCGGCGCAGCTTGATGGTCCGGTAGGTCATATCCAGTGCGTCGTAGACCATGAGGCGGCCCAGCAGCGGATCGCCCATACCGGTCAGCAGCTTGATGGCCTCGGTGACCATGATCGACCCGATGGAGGCGCACAGCACGCCCAGCACACCACCCTCGGCGCAGGAGGGCACCATGCCCGGCGGCGGCGCTTCCGGGTACAGGTCGCGATAGTTGATGCCGCGCCCGTCGGGGGCGTCCTCCCAGAAGACCGAGACCTGGCCCTCGAAGCGGTAGATCGAACCCCACACGTAGGGCTTCCCGGCCAGCACGGCGGCATCGTTGACCAGGTAGCGGGTGGCGAAGTTGTCGGTGCCGTCCACGATCAGGTCGTAGTCGCGGAACAGGTCGATCGCGTTCTCGGGTTCGAGGCGGATCTTGTGCAGATTCACCGTGATGCCCGAGTTGATCTCCAGAATGGAGTCGCGCGCCGAATCGGCCTTGGACCGGCCGATATCGGATTCACCGTGGATGATCTGCCGTTGCAGGTTGGAGGCGTCGACCTCGTCGAACTCCACGATGCCGAGGGTGCCCACACCCGCGGCGGCGAGGTACAACAGCGCCGGGGAGCCGAGCCCGCCCGCACCGATCACCAGCACCTTGGCGTTCTTCAAGCGTTTCTGCCCGTCGACGCCCAGATCCGGGATGATCAAGTGGCGGCTGTAGCGGGCGACCTCGTCCCGGGTCAGCTCCGCGGCCGGCTCGACGAGCGGCGGCAGGGACTTGGTGGATGACACGTCCTGGACTCCTCGAATCGAATTCACCGATCACGCCTGCCGCGACACGGCAGCACACCGTAGTGCAACACGGCGGACCGGGGCGTTCTTCCCCAGCCTAGGCGGCGCTACCCGCGCGGATACGGCCAGGGGTTGAAGCGGCACTTCTTGCCGTCCATGGGCACCACCCCGTGCGGATCGAGCGCGGCGATCTCGTTGTTCTTGGTGCCGAAGGTCTGCTGCATCATCACCGGGGCCAGGCCGCCGTCGGACTCACACGGCTGATGCTCGTGGTAGCCGATGGCGTGGCCGACCTCGTGGTTGACCAGGTACTGCCGATACGAGCCGATATCGCCCTCGTAGGACAGTGCGCCGCGCACCCAGCGCACCTCCGACAGCACCACCCGGCCCAGATCGGAGTTGTAACAGGAGGAATCGATGGGGATCTCGAATCCGCATGCGGTGCGGGTGGTTTCGCGGGAAGTGAGCGATATGCGGAAATCCGGTTCGCCGGAATCGACGCGGCGGAAGCCGAACCGCGGATCGTGGGTCCAGCTCTTGGGATTGGCGAGGGTGGCCTCCACCATCGCGGCCACCGATGCGTCGCCGCCGATTCCGGAGGTGTCCATTCCGTCCTCGATGTCGACGGTGTAGGTGAATACCCGTTCGGTGCCGGTGCCGACCTGCTGCGTGGTTCCCGGCACCACATGCCAGGTGCCCGCACCGGTCACCGCATAGGGGCCGCCGTCGGGCAATGCGCCGGTGGGCAGGTCGGCGGCGAATTTGCCGTCACCCTTGGGTGGTGCGCCGTAAATTCCCGTTTCTTCGGAGCGCTCGCTCAATCGCCCGAAACCGGGCGCCGACCCGGCACTCTGCCCGCCGCCGCGCACCGCGTCCCAGACCACCAGAATTGTGACGAACAACAGCACCGGCAAGGCGTAGGCGCGCCAGCCGTAGGTGGAGACGAATCGACCCAGCGCGCTCTGTTTCTTGGTCTCACGCTGCGGTCGGGAGCGATTGCGGGCGTCCTCCGGCGGCGCGGTCGGATCCCAGCGGGCCCGCAGCGGCTGATGTGGATGCGGGAGCCGCGGCCCTGCGTCGTCGGTGCGCGCGGCGACGCTGCCCGCGCCGGTATAGAGGCCCAGCGGGTCATAAACCGGCCCGGTCGGTTTGCCTTTTCGTTTCGAACCGCCGAGAGCGCGCGGCGTGGCAGCTCCCACGGGGCGGCGTGAATCGCGCCCGCCGGTATATCTGCCCCCATGGTCGGTCACGCACTCCAGCGTCTCACAGTGACGCAACCCGGCCGGACGGGCCGCACGGCCCACCGCGACGCTGCGACATATCTCACCCGAAGATTGCGGCAGAACTCACAAAGCGGTAGTCGTTCTTACATACTGTGACGCGCGACAACATCCAGCACACCAAAAATCGGAACCAGGATCGCCCGCGGTGTCCCGTGCGAGTATCGTTCGATGGATACCCGGCGCACATCCTCCACGTCCGGGAATCAACTGGGAGATCGGATAATGACAGACCTCGTGGACCGGATGACTGCGCGCCGCAGTTCGTCCGAGGCCATGGCGCCGAGTAAGCGCGGAACCCGCCTGCCCCGTGACGCCCGCCGCGCTCAGCTACTCGCCGCCGCCAGTGAGGTCTTCGTGCTGCGCGGCTATCACGCCGCGGGCATGGATGAGATCTCGCAATGCGCGGGCGTCAGCAAACCCGTGCTGTACCAGCACTTCTCATCCAAGCTGGAGCTGTATCTGGCGGTCCTGCAGAACTATGTGGACGCCCTGGTGTCGAGCGTGCGGCAGGCGCTGCGCTCCACCACCGACAACAAGCAGCGGGTGAAGGCGGCCGTCCAGGCGTACTTCGATTTCGTCGACCACGAGACACAGGGCTTCCGACTGGTCTTCGAATCCGACCTCACCAGCGAGCCGCAGGTGCAGCGGCGGGTCGAACAGGCCACCGAGGCGTGTGTGGACGCGGTCTTCGACCTGGTCGCCCACGATTCCGGGCTGGACCCCTACCGCGCCCGCGTGCTGGCGGTCGGCTTGGTCGGCGCGAGCCAGTTCAGCGCCCGCTACTGGCTGGAGGCGGACCGGCCCATCCCCAAGGAAGAAGCGGTCGACACCACCGTCGCCCTCTGCTGGGGCGGCCTCAAGCACGTCCCCCTGCACCCCATCGACTGACGATCTCCCCCGACGAAAACGAGTGCCCCGTTGAGCGATTCAACGGGGCACTCGTCGTTTCAGGGTTCTCACACGGCGGCGAAGCCGACACGGCCGCTGGTGGAGGTGCCGATCTCGACGTAGGCGACCTTCGCGGCCTGGATCAGGTACTTGCGGCCCTTCTCGTCGACCAGCGCGACCACACCGCCCTCGCCCTGCAGCGCACCGGTCACCAGCGCCTCGACCTCTTCGGGGGTCTGCGAGCTGGCGATCACCAGTTCACGCGGGCTATCCGAAATACCGATCTTGACCTCCACGGCCAACCTCCGAACGTAGTGTCCTGTGCTGTCTCCGATCAGGCTAATGCAGGCCGCGACGGGTCGGTCAGGGACCGCCCTGCGCTGTCAGCGAACAGTGCGCGCCCACCTCGGGAGACCGCTCGGCACGGACGACACCGCCCAGCATGGACGACACCGCTCGGCCGCGGCGGAGCCGCCCACCACGGGTTCCACTCGGCCGCGGCGGGTCCGCGCACCACGGGTTCCACTCGGCCGCGGCGGGTCCGCGCACCACGGCCGATCCCGCTCAGCCGGTATAAGTCCGGTAGCGCAGATTCGCGCGCAGCCGACCGACCAGACCGGCGGTGTGCATGATCCACAGCCCGGGCGGGACCAGACGGCGGGTGAACGGGTTCAGCGGATGGCACAGCACCGCCACCACAAGCGAGGTCAGGGCGGCGCGCATCGGAATCCGCGGACAGCCGAGGGGCCGGTGCTTGACGCACACCTCGGCGTAGCCGTATCCGTAGCCGACACACTGTCGCCACGCGGCCCGCCACTCCGTGCGCAGGCGGTAGGCGATCAGCGCGTCCGGCGCGTGCCCGAACGACAGCCCGGCCTGCTGCACCCGCCACGAGATGTCGACGTCGTCGCCACCGGTGATCAGAGCCTCGTCGTACCCGCCGATCTTCTCGAAGGCCGTGCGCCAGTAGGCCGTATTGTTCCCATTCGCGAATGGCAGCCAGTGGGTGGCGAAGCCCTCGGCGGGTGCGGGCACCGGCCGCCAGGTGGCGGACGCGCGGTCGTTGAGCGTATCCGACTCGATCGCCCCGCCCACCGCGTCGTACTCCGCGGCGGCCCGGACCAGTGCTCCGAGCCAATGGGGGTATACACGGTCGTCCTGGTCGATGAACACCAGGAAGTCGCCCGCGGCGACGGCCGCCGCGTTGTTGCGGGCGAACGGCGCACCCGGGGTGGCGGAGCTGTCGATATAGCGCACCGTGAGCCGTTCGTGCACCGGATGATTCGCGATGTGCGCGCGCAGGCCGTCGGTGGACCCGTTATCGCTGATCAGCACCTCGAACGGGCCGGAGTAGTCCTGCTCCGCCAGCCCGTTCAACTGTTCGTCGAGATCGGGCAGTCCGTTGTGAACCGGGATGATGATCGACACCAATTCTGGTGTGCGCGCGGTCGGTGGTGCATCGTTCATGAAATCCGCTCTCAGCGCTTCGGTCGCAGGTATGCACCACCCAACGGCGGTGCGACGCAATAATATTCGTCGAGCGCGAGGCCGGCCGGATTTCCCATTCCTGGGAATGCGGAATGGGGCGAAGACTGCGAGGATCGAGCGCCCAGTAGACACTTGGGATAGCGAAATGGACAGCCCGATGCCCCATCCCACTCCCCGACAGACGCTGTCGGTGGTCATTCCGGCCCTCAACGAGGCCACCTCGATCGCCCGGACGCTCGAACGCCTGCTGCCCCAAGCGGATATCGACGAGATAATCGTCGTCGACAACGGCAGCGACGACGCCACCGCCGAGATCGTGCACCGGATCGCCGAACACCACCCGAAACTCGCACTCGTGCACGAGCCGACCCGAGGTATCGCGGCGGCGCGCAACTGCGGCTTCGACAAGGCCCGCGGCGACGTGATCGCCCGCACCGACGCGGATACGCTGGTGGACCCGGATTGGGCCCGGACGATCCTCGATTTCCTCGCCGAACATTCCGAGACCGCCGCCGTCACCGGGCTGTGCACCTACCACGATTCGCCGATCGGATTCCTGCTGCGGTCGGGGCAGTGGCTGCTGTTGCGGCTCGGCGTGCTGGGTGGACAGGTGGGGAATCTGTACGGGCCGAATATGGCGATCCGACGGGACGCCTGGCACCAGGTCCGCGACGACACGCGCGTGCGCGTCGATGTGGTCGACGATCTGGATCTGGCGCTGTGCCTGGCCAAACGGGGGCTGCGCATCGACCAGCCGACCCGGCTGCGGGCGCGGACCTCCGCGCGCCGCAGACGCACCGGTCCCCTGCGCTGGTGGCGATATCAGCAACTCGGCCTGCGCACCATCTCCGAGCACGGGTTCATCGTGCGCCCGCTGCACCGATTCATGATCGTCACGGCGTGGCTGGGGCACACCGTGCAATGGCCGATCTACCGCTGGTGGGACTTCCGGCGACGGCGGTTCAGCCTGCGGCCCGGGTCGGAGCGGATCTCCCCGGTCGGCTCGCGCTGACCGCCGGTCGCGCTCAGCCCAATCCGAGTACGGTCATGCGCTCGGTGTGACTGTTCTGCATGCGCTCGAAGAGGGTTGCGATGCCGTTCAGGTCGCCGGTGGCGGTGAGCACGAGATCGGTGAGCTCGTCGCGCTGGGCCATGACGTACTGGGCCTGCGTGATGGCCTCGCCGAGCAGGCGACGGCCCCAGAGGGTGAGCCGGTCGCGCTCGGACCGGTTCTGGGCCACCGCGGTGCGGACCTCCTCCACCACGAACTCGGAATGGCTGGTCTCGGCGAGCACATCGCGGACCACCTCGGAGACCTCGGGAGCCAGCGCGTCGGCGATCTCGGTGTAGAAGTCGGCGGCGATGCCGTCACCCACGTAGAACTTGACCATCGACTCCAGCCAGGTGGAGGGGTCGGTGGAGGCGTGATACGCGTCCAGGGCGCGCACGAACGGGGCCATGGCGTCGAAGACGTCCACCCCACGCGCCGCGAGGGCCTGCTCCAGCGTTGTGAAGTGGTCCATCTCCGCGCCCGCCATCTTGGCGACGGCCACCTTGCCGCGCAGGGTCGGCGACAGCTTGGCCTCCTCGGCCAGACGGTAGAACGCGGAGATCTCGCCGTAGGCGAGCACCGCGAAGAGGTCGATCACCCCCGGATCGTCCGCGGCGACCTTTCCCGAAACCTCCGAAACACCCAGCGCGGCAGACGTGTCAGCTCCCATGCTCTACACCCTAGCTTCCGGCGCGTCAGGGCAGGTCGCGGAGGAACTTGTCGAGGTAGGTCCACGTGGTGTCGCGGGCGAGCAGGATGCCGAGGTGACTGCCGGGGGCCGTCTCGTAGCGCACCTCCGGCGAGCCGGTCAGGGTCTCGGTGCCGTGCCGCACGGCGGCGGCCGCGGTGATGGCGTCGTCGGGGCCGCCGACCAACAGCACCGGGACCGTGACATCGGCCAGCTCGATCCGGCGCTCACCCAGTCGCACCACGCCCTTGCCGATGTCGTTCGCCATCATGAAGCGCTTCCACAGCTGGTTGTAGAAGCGCGCCGGGTAGCCGGGCAGGGCGTTCTGGAAACGGTCGATGGTCTCCATGCGCGCCAGGGTGGCGGTGTCGGTGAGATTGCGGGCGATGAACCACGGACGCTTCACCTCGCGCTCCCACGCGGTGACGCGGTAAGCGATGCGGGTCAGCGGGGCGGGCACACCCCCGGCCAGGTGCACCGCGGCCACGGCGGCGCGGTCGCCGGTCACCTTGACGAGCTGGCGCAGCTGCGGCATGCCGACCATGTGGTCGTAGCTCAGCGGTGCGCCGACGGCGGTGGCGGACCGGATCGGCAGGGTCGGGTCCGCGGCGGCCGTCAGCAGTTCCAGCACCCCGCCGATGGACCAGCCCACCAGATCCACCGGTCGACCGCCCCGATCGGCCGAGACCCGGCGGATCGCCTCGGGCAGGATGTCGTCGATCCAGGTCTCGAAGCCCATGTCGCGGTCGGCGTATCCGATATCGCCGTAGTCGACCAGGTAGGGCGCGCGGCCGGAGTCGAGCAGGAAGCGCACCAGGCTCTGGTCCGGGCGCAGATCGAAGCAGAAGGCGGGCGCGGCCAGCGGCGGCACCAGCAGTACGGCCGGGGCGTCGGCGGCGGCGCCGTCGTAGCGGTGCAGCAGGCGGTGCGGCCGATCGTCGAGCACCGTCGACGGAGTGGGCTCGGGGGCTTCGATGCCCGCGCCGAAGGTCAGGGCCCACGCATTGCGCGCGGCGGTGGTCACGGTGTCTGCCAAACTCACCCGCTCAACTTCGCACATGCCGGTACAACGTGTATCACCTATGTGATGAACTCAACTGCCTAACGGCCGTACTCCACACGCTCGAAGATCGAATTATGCTGCGCCGCAGCACCTGCCACCGGGAATACGCGGACCTGGCGCATCGGTTGAAGCCGATAGGAACCATGCGGATACGGCAATAACCCGCGCAATTGCGGTGGCGGAAAAAGAGTGGACGACCGTATCACGCTACAATCTCCCCGGACAACGGAAATTTTCGCCCGACTCCGGTTTGCCCGCAGGCGTGAACCGCACGGGCAGGGGTCGCCGAAGTCCGAGAAAATGTGCGCGCACCGGATCCACGTCATCCCGAGCGCCGCGCCAGGTAGATGCCAGCAATCGGTCACCAACGACCGGCCTTGGGGTATCCCGCAGCGGCCGATGACAGCGAATGGATCAGTGGTCGTCGCGGGCCGCCCGGGCCCGCCCCACACCCTCGTGCGCGCGAGACGCGATATACGAGGAAGGCACGAACCTGAGCAAGATCACCGTAGAGCAGGAACCCGGCGTCGCCGACACCCTGCTGACAGCCGAACTGGACGACACCCACACCGCCCCGACTTTCGCGGAATTGGGCGTGCGCTCCGAAATCGTCCGCGCCCTCGACGAGATGGGCATCCAGCGGACATTCGCCATTCAGGAACTCACCCTGCCGCTGGCGCTGGCCGGTGAGGATCTCATCGGTCAGGCCCGCACCGGTATGGGCAAGACCTTCGGTTTCGGCGTGCCGCTGCTGCATCGCATCGCCACCACCGATTCCGGCACCACTCCCCTGGACGGCACCCCCCGTGCCCTGATCATCGTGCCGACGCGCGAACTGTGCGTCCAGGTCACCCAGGATCTGGAGAACGCCTCCAAGTACCTGCGCAATCAGAAGGGCCCGCTGAAGGTCACCTCGATCTACGGCGGCCGCCCCTACGAATCGCAGATCGCGGCGCTGCGCGACGGCGTCGACGTGGTCGTCGGCACCCCGGGCCGCCTGCAGGACCTCGCCGAACAGCAGCATCTGGTGCTCGGCAAGGTGGGCGTGCTGGTGCTGGACGAAGCCGACGAGATGCTCGACCTGGGCTTCCTGCCCGATATCGAGCGAATTCTGAACATGGTGCCGCAGCAGCGGCAGACCATGCTGTTCTCGGCCACCATGCCGGGGCCGATCATCACCCTGGCCCGCACCTTCCTGAACCGGCCCACCCATATCCGGGCCGAGGAAGCCAACGCCACCACCATCACCGAGCGCATCTCGCAGTTCGTCTACCGTGCGCACGCGCTGGACAAGAGCGAACTGGTCTCGCGCATCCTGCAGGCCGAGTCCCGCGGGGCCACCATGGTCTTCGCCCGCACCAAGCGCACCGCGCAGAAGGTGGCCGACGATCTGGCCGAGCGCGGGTTCGCGGTCGGCGCGGTGCACGGCGACCTGAACCAGGTGCAGCGCGAGAAGGCGTTGAAGAAGTTCCGCGAGGGCAAGATCGACGTGCTGGTCGCCACCGATGTGGCGGCGCGCGGCATCGATATCGACGATGTCACCCACGTGGTGAACTACCAGTGCCCGGAGGATGAGAAGACCTACGTGCACCGGATCGGCCGCACCGGCCGCGCGGGCCGCCACGGCGTCGCCATCACCCTGGTGGACTGGGATGAGCTGAACCGCTGGAGCGCCATCGATTCCGCGCTCCGACTCGGCATTCCCGAACCGGTGGAGACCTATTCGCGCTCCCCGCACCTCTACGCCGAACTCGGCATCCCCGAGGGCGTGACCGGTGTGATCCGCAAGCGCAAGCCCGAACGCGACGAGGACGCCGTGGTGGTGGAGCGCGAGGCGCGCGCCCCGCGCAAGCGCAACCGCCGTCGCACCCGGGGTGGGCAGCCGATGGACGATGCGGCGACCACCGGTTCCGACGCGACCACCGGATCCAGCGCCGACGGCGCGGGCGATGCGGAGGGCGACAAGCCCGGGCGTCGCCGTCGTCGCCGCCGGGGACGCGGCGGGTCCGACGAGGCAGCCGGTTCCGCGCGGACCACCGACGACGCGGCGAACACCGATGCCGCCGAAGCGATTTCGAGCGACAACGGATCGTCCGCGACCGAGTCCGATGAGGCGCGAGCGGACCGTCCCGGCCGCCGTCGCCGCCGTCGCCGCGGCGGTGCCGACCGCACCGACCGGGCCACCGGCACGGATACCGCCGACGCCTCCGCCCCGGTGAGCGCCGAAGGGGCGGCCGATCACCACGCCGACGCGGCCCAGGGTTCCGAGAACGCCGACTCCACGGTGCTCGCGGACGAGCCTCGTACCGCCCCGCACGGGAACACGGGCATCACCGCGCCGAACGCCGCGCTGACGGCTGCCTCCAAGCCCACCGCGGCCGAGGAAGGCGTCGCTCCGAAGCGCTCCCGTACACGGCGCACCAAGAGCACGGCCGCCGAATCGAGCGCGACCAACGGCGCAGCTGTCGCGGACGCCGCGAACACGGCCGCTGACGCCACCGTCCATGACGCCGAGAGTGCCTCGGCCGCAGCGGCTTCCGCGGCCGACGGTCAGAACGGCACGGTCATGCCGAGCGCTGACTCGACGGTCGTCCCGAACGCTGACCCGACGGTCACCCCGAACGCTGACGCAACGGTGACGAGGCCCAAGCGCACCCGTACCCGGCGCACCGCAGTCGATACCACCGGGGCCGGCGCGGACGCGGCTGTCCCGGCGGCCGAGGCGGCGACCGCAGCCGGTGCCGATGCGGCGGCGGCTGACATCGCCGCGGCTTCGCTTGGTCAAGCGGATTCCGCCGCAAAGGAATCGACCGCGACTTCGGCGGAGGGCGACACCGCGGCGGCAGCGCCGAAGCGCACCCGTCGCAAGGCCACGGCCGCAGCGGGCGCACCGACCCGGAACACTGCCGCCACCGCGGAAACGGATACAGCCGCACCCGCCGAGGCGGGCGCGGCGGCTGGAGCCGCTGCCGCGCAGGCCGGCGAGGCCGTGACGGCGGGCGATTCCGATACCGCGGCACCGCAGCGGACCCGTACCCCGCGGACCAAGGCTGCAACCGAAACCGGCACGGCCGCAACCGAACCGAGTTCGAATGGCACCGGCACGGAAGCTGAGCCGGAAGCCGGGGCACGCAAGCGCACCCGCCGCAAGTCCGCGGCCGACGCGAACGCCACGACGGCCCAGGGCTCCTCCGCCACCACGGGCACGAACACCGGCGCGGCCGACGTGAACGCGGCGGCCGTCTCCCCCGCAGGCTCCGCGACACCCGACGCGGGCACGGCGGCCGACGACACGACCGGCACGGTGGCTCCGAAGCGCGCACGGGCTCGTCGGACCAAGGCCGTAGCCGAGGCCGATTCCAGCGCAACCGAATCGGGCCGGAACGTCGAGAACGGATCGGACGCGGCGGGCACCGGTGCTGCGGGCGCAGTGGGCACCGCGACGAAGGGCGCGGCGGATGCTGCGGGCACGGACGCCGCGGAGGCGGCTGCGCCGAAGCGCACCCGCACGCGACGGACCAAGGCCGCGGCCGAAGCCGATTCCAGCGCAACCGAATCGAACCGGAGCGTCGAAGGGGGCTCGGACACGGCGGGTACCGGCGCTGCGGATGCAGCGGGCACGGGTGCAGCGGACGCGGCTGCGCCGAAGCGCACCCGCACGCGACGGACCAAGGCCGCGGCCGAAGCCGCCGCAACCGCATCGAACCGAACTGCCGACGGTGGATCGGACACGGCGGGCACCGGTGCGACGGGCGCTGCGGACGCAGCGGACTCCGCGGCGACAGGTGCTGCGGACGCAGCGGGCACCGATGCCGCGGAGGCGGCTGCGCCGAAGCGCACCCGCACGCGGCGGACCAAGGCGGCAGCCGAGGATGAAGCCGCCGCAACCGCATCGAACGCAACCGCATCGAGCCGGAGCGCCGACGACGCCTCGGACGCGACAACCGACGCGGCACCGAAACGCACCCGCGCTCGCCGCGCCAAGGCGGATACCGCCGCGGCCGATGCGGGTGCCACCGCGGGAGACACCACGTCCAACGGGTCGGCGGCCGGGATCGTGGAGGGGGCCGCGCCCGCGCAGCGGCGGCGTCGGCGGAAGGCGGAGGAGGGTGCGGTCGTGACGGCCGAGGCCGACACCGCTGTCGCCGCGACGGCCTAGTCGGGCGGATCGGATAGTCTCGCAGACGTGCTCGCACCAGAGCGGCGGACGCGCGCCGATATCGTCATCGCCGCCGCGATCGCCGCTCTGGTGGCGATCGCGGCGGTCGTGGTGTGGTGGACCAGCGACGCGCGGAGTACCGAATCGGTCACCGCGGACCGCACTCTCACCTCCCCGCCCACCCCGGATCACCTCCCCTCCGACCTGCGCGAACTCTGGCACGCCCCGGACGGGGCGGCACAGCGCGCGCTGACGGTCGGCGGGGTCGCGGTGACCGCCGACGGCAGCACCGTGACCGGCCGCGATCCGCGCACCGGCGAACAGGTGTGGATGTACCGCCGCGACCTGCCCCTGTGCGGGGTGGAGTCGCAGTTCGGCATGGTCGTGGCCACCTACCGCGACGATCGCGGGTGCAGCCAGACCACCCAGCTCTACGGTGAGACCGGGGCGCGGCAGACCGCCCGCTCCAGCTATATGGACGATCGCGTCGAACTGACGGTGGACGGCACCCATGTGCTGGCGCTCGGCCCGCGCCGGCTGGAGATGTGGCGCTCGGATCTGGTGCGCACCCTCGAGTACGGGTACGTCGACGCCCCGGTCAACCCGAACACGCAGCCCCGCAGCGGATGCCGATTCCTTTCCGCCGCTTCGAGTTCCAAGAATCTGGCGGTGCTGGAACGCTGCCCGGACGAGGACGCCGACCGGCTCACCGTGCAGAACTCGGCCCCCAAGGACGCCACTGTGCCGGATGTGCACAGCTCCCACGTGCTCACCGCGCCCGGCGGCGCGGACGAGAACGCCCGGGTGCTCGCGGTCTCCGACAGCCGGGTCGCGCTCTACCTACCCCGAAGCGGTTCCAGCGAACCACGATTGGCGCTGTACGACATCTCCGGCAACCCGGTCGCCAACTATCCGCTCCCGGCGGATCTCACCGACGGGGCGCGCACGGCCCGGATCGGCTCGACCGTCTACGCGTTCACCGGCAACAGCCTGATCGCCTTGAACTCCACCACGCTCGCACCGAGCTGGATTCTGGAAAGCGTGCTCGGCACCCCGGCGCTCATGTCGGGCCGCCTGCTGGTCCCGGTCGCCGACGGCCTCGCCGCCGTGGCCCCCGACACCGGTGCGACGAGTTCGCTGATTACCGTGCGGCGCAGCGACTATCACGGCGAACCGATCTCGGTGGCGGTGGTGGGGCCGACCGTGCTGGAGCGGCGCGGCGGACAGCTGTACGCCCTCGGCGGCGGGGACGCCCCGTAACGCACCACCGGCACGCCCGCGTCCCCCGCGCCCGAACGGTCGTCAGGCATGATCGGTTTCATGGCCGACAACGAACACCGCCTGGTCCTGCTGCGACACGGCGAGACCGAATGGTCACGGGCCCGCAAGCACACCGGCCGCACCGACCTGCCGCTGACCGCTGCCGGCGAAGCGCAGGCGCGCACGGCCGCCAAGATCCTGGAAGGGCTGGCGCTGCGCGACCCGCTGGTGATCAGCAGTCCCCGGCAGCGGGCCGTGCACACCGCCGAACTGGCCGGATTCCCCGCCGACCGCGTCGACGACGACCTGGCCGAATGGGATTACGGCGACTACGAGGGCATCACCACGCCGCAGATTCGGGAGCACGATCCGGATTGGACCATCTGGACCGGCACCGTTCCCGGTGGTGAGACGGCCCCGCAGGTGAGCGCGCGCGCCGACCGCGTGCTGGACCGGGTGGGGCCGGAGCTGCGCGACCAGGACGTGGTGCTGGTCGGCCACGGCCACTTCTCGCGCGCCCTCATCGCCCGCTGGCTGGACCTCGAGGTGCGGGAGGGCCGCCGGTTCTTCATGTCCACCGCCGGGGTGAGCGTGCTGGGCCACGATCACGACGCGCGTACGCTGCGGGCGCACAATCTGATCGCACATCTGGACGACCTGTAAAAGGGTTTTCTGTGAAAGGACTTGGATGATCCGCCGCGCCACGCCCGACGATATCCCCGCCCTCGTGGAACTGGTGTACGACCTGGCCGAATACGAGAAGGCGCGCGAGGAGTGCCACCTCACCGCCGAGCAACTGCGCACCGCGCTGTTCGGCCCCGCACCCGCGCTGTTCGCCCATGTGGCCGAGGGGCCGGAAGGCGTGGTCGGCTGCGCCATCTGGTTCCTGAACTTCTCCACCTGGCGGGGTGTGCACGGGATCTACCTGGAGGACCTGTACGTCAAGCCGGAGGCGCGCGGGCGCGGGCTGGGCCGGGCACTTCTGGTGGCGCTCGCGCGGGAGGCCGCCGCGCAGGGGTACGGGCGGGTGGACTGGTCGGTATTGACCTGGAATACGCCGTCCATCGAGTTCTACGAATCGCTGGGCGCGGTCGGCCAGAAGGAGTGGATCGGCTACCGGCTCGAGGGCGATGCGCTGACCGGACTGGCCGCCGAATCCTGAGAGATTCGCGATCCTGAGAGATTCGCGCCGACCCGTCGATTTCGCTTGCCCCCGCGCGTCGAAGAGGTGGATGGTCCGAACAGCGGACCGCACGACGCAGGAGGGACACCATGCCGAAGTACGTGGCACTCATCTTCGACGACGCGCGTTGGTAGAATCCGGAACCCAGCATGCTGGAGCCGGTGCTGCAGCAGCACTACGAGTTCGAGAAGCGCAACGGCGAGGCCGTGCTCGGCGGTGAGGCGCTGGCCTGGCACACCACCGCCACCAGTATCCGGCCCGACGGCAGCGGCGGCTTCCTGGTCACCGACGGCCCCTTCGTGGAGACCAAGGAGAACCTGGGCGGCTTCTACCTGCTCGAGGCCGCCGACCTGGACGCCGCCATCGAGATCGCCAAGCAGATCCCCATGCCGCCCGACTGCGGCGTGGAGGTCCGCCCGGTCCTCGACTACTGACCATGGCACCCGTCGACGCCGGGCGACCGGACCCGGGATCGGACGGCGGCGGGCATCGGCCCGGCCACGCGAGTCCACATGACCGGGACGGCACCGCGAATCTCAGCGGCGGAACGCGATCCGGACCAGGGGGTCGCCCGGTGGGCGTCGACACGGCCGTGGCCGCGGCGGTGGCGGATGCGCATCGGCGCGAGTGGGCGTTCGTGCTCGCGGCGACCTTGCGCGTCACCCGGGATCTGGATCTGGCCGAGGAGTGCGTGCAGGACGCGTACGCGCAGGCGCTGACGCGGTGGGCGGTCGACGGGGTACCCGCGAAACCGGGCGGCTGGCTGACCACCACCGCCCGGAACCGGGCGCTCGACCTGCTGCGCCGCCAATCCACGCTGCGGCGACGGCTGCCGCTGCTGGTGTCCGACGAGACCGGTGCGGACCCGGCCGACGCGGCGCTGGCGGTGGCGGAGATCCCCGACGACCGGCTGCGCCTCATCTGCACCTGCTGCCATCCGGCGTTGTCGATCGAGGCGCAGGTGGCGCTGACCCTGCGGCTGGTGTGCGGGCTCACCACCGCCGAGGTGGCGCGGGCCTTCCTGGTCAGCGAGCCGACCATGGCGGCCCGGATCACCCGGGCCAAGAAGAAGATCGCCGCGGCGCGCATCCCGTACCGGGTGCCCGCCCCCGCCGACCTGCCCGAACGCATCGACGCCGTGTTGACGGTCGTGCACCTGCTGTTCACCACAGGCCACACCGCACCGTCCGGGGACGCCCTGATCCGCCCCGACCTCGCCGACCGCGCCACCGACCTGGCCCGCATGCTCCGCCTGCTGCTGCCCGGCAACGCCGAGGTGACGGGCCTGCTCGCCCTCATCCTGCTCACCGACGCCCGCCGCGACACCCGGGTGGACGCATCCGGGGCCATGGTGCCGCTGGCCGACCAGGACCGCACCCGATGGGACCGCACCCGCATCGCCGAGGGCCTGGCCCTGGTCCGCGCGGCACTGTCGGGCTCGCCCCACGGGACCGGTCCCCGTACCCGCGACTCCCCCGATGACGCCCACCCTGAGCCCGGACCACCGCCCGCCCCCTCCGACAGACCACGACCGTTCGACACCACCCACCCCGACCACGCAGAATCCCCCACCGAACCGCACCCCGCACCACCCGACAGGCCACAACCGTCCGACACCACCCACCCCGACCACGCGGATCCCCCCACCGAACCGCACCCCGCACCCTCCGGCGGGGCGGTGGCCGGAGGCGGCAGCTCGCGCCACCGCGCCGGGTCGTATCCGACAGCGCCCGGCCGGTACGCGCTACAGGCCGCCATCGCCGCCGTACACGCCGAATCCCCCAGCCACGCGGCCACCGACTGGCACGACATCCTCGGCCTCTACGACATTCTGATCCAACGCTGGCCCTCCCCCGTGGTGGCGCTCAACCGCGCCGTCGCGCTCGGCATGGCCGAGGGCCCCGCGGCAGGACTCGCCGCCCTCGAACCCCTCACCGCGGAACCGCGATTGGCCGCCTACCCGTACCTGCCCGCGGCCCGCGCCCACTTCCTGGCCCAACTCGGCCGCACCGACGCGGCCCGCCTGGCCTACGAGGAGGCCATCCTGCTCGCCGACAACGCCCCGCAGCGCGGGTATCTCGCGGCCGAGCTGGCACGGCTGCGCTGAGCCCCGACGTCCGCACGGAGCACCGTCCCGCACAGCGGTGTGGAGCTCCCGGCGACGGCGGCTCGGGGTGATAGGCAAACTACTGGACAGGCGACCAAAAGCCGTCCGTGTGGCGATCAGGGGCCATTGCGGCCCATGCCGGAGCGCTACTTCGACAGGTCGTACCCGGCCGCCATCCAGCGCGTGGAGGCCGGGGCGAACAGGGCCACCAGGGCGGCGAGAGTGACCAGGGCCAGGGGAGCGCCGAGTTCGGGGCGGTCGGAGGTGAACATGTAGTAGGCGACGCCGAGCAGCAGTAACTGGGTGAGGACGGCGATGGCGCGGCCCCAGCGTTTGCCGCGCAGCAGGCCGACACCGGCCGCGAACACCGCACCGCCGACGATCGCGGCGTACGCGGCGGTCAGGTAGCTGTTGCCGGAGTTCTGCGCCGAGCCGTTGATGCCCGCCACCACCAGCGCAACCATGGCCACCAGGCCCGATGCGCCCTCCAGGGTCACCAGCGCGCCCGCCACGCGCACCGTCCTCGGCACGACGTCGGTCGCGCTCGCGTTCTCCGCACCGGAGTTCTGCTCAGCCACCCGCCCAGCCTATCGACC
The DNA here is from genome assembly GCF_030766805.1 of Nocardia sp. CC213A. NCBI lineage: Bacteria > Bacillati > Actinomycetota > Actinomycetes > Mycobacteriales > Nocardiaceae > Nocardia > Nocardia sp. CC213A. Next base: position 44,105 of record NZ_JASFXA010000002.1, on the reverse strand, counting down.
GGGATCAGCCCGGCACGAGGCATGCGGGCGGATCGCACATCGGTTCGCTCAGTAGGCTCCTCAGAGTGCGGACGCTGTTGATCGTGAACCCCAATGCCACCTCCACGACCCCCGAGACACGCGATCTGCTCGCCCACGCACTGGAGAGCCGCACCCAGCTGACCGTGGTACACACCGAGCACCGGGGGCATGCGGCGGAGTTGGCGCAGTGGGCCGCCGATATCGAGATGGACCTCATCGTGGTGCACGGCGGCGACGGCACGGTCAACGAGACGGTCAACGGATTCCTGCCGTTGCCGGGAGCCACCAACCAGCGCGAGCGGTTGCCACGTTTGGGGATCATTCCGGGCGGTTCCGCGAATGTCTTCGCCCGCGCCCTGGGGATCGATCCGGATCCGGTGCGCGCCACCAACCAGTTGATCGATCTGCTCAGCGTGGACAAGGACCGTCGCATCGGTCTCGGCGTCGCCGATGACCGCTGGTTCATTTTCAGCGCCGGTGTCGGACTCGACGCCGATGTCTGCGAGGCCATTGATGCCAAGCGCGCCAACGGACATGCCGCGACCCCGAGCCGCTATCTGCGAACCACCGTCAAACAGTTCTTCAAGGCCAAACGACGCGATCCCATGGTGCGCGTGGTGATTCCAGGTCACGAACCGGTCACGGAAGTGCATTACGCATTCGTGACCAATGCGAGCCCGTGGACCTACCTCGACAACACGCCGGTGCGGACCAACCCGGGCACCTCCTTCGAAACCGGTCTCGGGGTGTTTGCCATGCGCACCATGGCCCTGCTGCCCACCCTCCGCATCGCTCGACAGTTGCTGGCCCCCAATGGAAACCCCAAGGGGGACAAATTGTTTCGCGTGGACGACAGCCCGTCGGTGCGCGTCGAAGCGAGCGAGCCGATCGGTTTGCAAATCGACGGTGACTTCATCGGCCGACGCAACATGGTGAATTTCACAGCCGTACCCGATGTACTGGAAGTCGTCGCGCCGCAGCCGTAGTCGACCCGACACACCTGAGAAACATCGCCGTTGGGCTGCGAAAACCCGAACGAGCGAGTACAAATGATCAGGCAGACCCTCGATGTAGGGGTCTTACAGCGTGAGCTTCCCCACGGTGCACCACACATCTCTTGACATCTACGGTGTTCGTGAAAGCATTCACAAGCAACCGTGCGGAAACATTCGAGTCGCACAAGTGAACGGACCACAAACCCGAAGGGCAGCGTCATGCGCATGCCCTAGCAAAGGAGCAGAGGAATGGACTGGCGCCACAAGGCCATCTGTCGCGACGAGGACCCTGAGCTGTTTTTCCCGGTGGGTAACAGTGGTCCTGCGCTCGCGCAGATCGCCGATGCGAAGCTGGTCTGCGCGCGCTGCCCCGTTACCGCCGACTGCCTCTCCTGGGCTCTGAAGTCCGGGCAGGATGCCGGTGTCTGGGGCGGCATGAGCGAAGACGAGCGTCGCGCTCTGAAGCGTCGCAACGCGCGTACGCGCACCCGCACCGTCGTCTGATTCGGACGACCGGCGTCACCGCCGCAGCCCCCACGACGGCATAGACGCATTTCGGCCCGGCACCCTTCGGAGGTGCCGGGCTCATCCGCCTCTCCAGGACTTTTGCGCACGGCTGATAGCCGTTGACCATCCCACACGCGTGCCGGCGGTCGCCTGCCGAACCGATTTCGGGCGTTCGGCGATGAGTTACCCGTGTCGCAACGAAATCAGTTGTCACGATATCCATCGCAATTCGGCTGTCAGCCACTATGCGAATTCGTTTATGCGATATCGCACGTATTCTTCACCGCGCGGAGCGGCGGCCGAGGGGAACCCGCAGGACCGCGTCGGTGCCGACGTCCTTACCCGGATGCAGGCCGATGGAGCCGCCGAGCTCGGCCGTGACCAGTGTGCGGACGATTTGCAGGCCCAAGCGGTCGGAGCCCTCGAGGCTGAAGCCGTCCGGCAGGCCGCGGCCGTCGTCGCTGATGATCACGTCCAGCCAGCGCGCCGAACGCTCGGACCGAATCGTGACCACGCCGTCCTCCCCGGCGTCGAAGGCATGCTCGATGGCATTCTGCACCAGCTCGGTCAGCACCATGACCAGCGGTGTCGCCCGTTCGGCGGAGAACACGCCGAGCGATCCGGCGCGGCGCACCTTGATCCGCGCGGTGTGCACGGTGGCCACATCGGCCATGATCGGCAACAGCCGATCCACCACCTCGTCGAGATCGACCTCTTCATCCACCGACATGGACAGCATCTCGTGCACCGACGCGATGGAGGTCACCCGCCGCACCGACTCGGTGAGCGCCAACCGCGCCTCCTCGTTCTCGGTGCGGCGCGCCTGTAGTCGCAGCAGGGCCGCCACGGTCTGCAGATTGTTCTTCACCCGGTGGTGGATCTCGCGAATGGTGGCGTCCTTGGACAGCAGCGCCCGATCGCGCCGCTTCACCTCGGTGACATCGCGCACCAGCACCGCCGCCCCGGCGAGCTCCCCGTGCGGGCGCAGCACCAGGGTGCGCAGCAGTACGGTCGCGCCGCGCGCCTCGACTTCCATTCTGCGCCCGGCCTTTCCGGCCAGCGCCGCCTGGATGTCGCCCACCACCTCCTGCGCGTCGAAGGGGTCGGTGATGAGCGAGCGGGTGGTGAGCGCCAGATCCTGGCCGACCAGGTCGTTCTGCAAACCCATGCGGTGATAGGCCGAGAGCGCGTTGGGGCTGGCGTAGACGACGGTGCCCTCGGTGTCGAGCCGGATGAAGCCGTCGCCCGCGCGCGGGCTGGAGTGCGAGCCGGTGCGGTCCTCGAGCGTGGGGAAGGTGCCGTCGTTGACCATCTGGCACAGGTCGTCGGCGCACGACATGTACGCCACCTCGAGATTGGAGCGCATCTTGCGGCGCTGTACATCGGTGTCGCGGCCGAGCACGGCGATCACATCGTCGCCGACCCGCACCGGAATGGCCTCGCGGACGGCGTGCACCGGATGCGGGTGGTAGACGCCGGTGGCCTCGCTGTCGACGTCGACGCGCACGATATCGCCGCTGATCAGCGCGTCGAACACCTGATGGTGGTCATCGTGGGCGGCCAGGCCGCCGACCAGGTCCTCCGGGTGCACGGTGGGTGCGGTGGTCGGGCGGCACTGGGCGACGCATACCACATCCGCGCCGTCGGAGACCGGCCCGGCGCCGACCCAGAGCGTCAGGTCCGCGAACGACAGGTCGGCCAGCAATTGCCAGTCACCCACCACCCGCTGGAGATGATCGACGGCCGCACCCGGCAGATCCGTGTGCTCGGCCAGCAGCTCGCTCAGTGTCGACAATTTCAGCCACGCTCCTTCACCTGCGTCGGGAGTATGTTCCCACGCGGGCCCCGGGAAGGGATTGTCCGGGAAGGGGTTCGCTCAGGCGATGGTCGCGATGAGGTCGCCTTTCTGCAGCACCTGGCCGACCGTCACATCGATGGAGGCGACGGTGCCGTCGGACTCCACCACGACGGGGATCTCCATCTTCATGGACTCGAGCATGATGACCGGGTCGTTGACCTTCACCTTGTCGCCGACCGAGACCAGGATCTCCTGAACGGTCGACACCATCTCCGCGAGGACTTCCTCAGCCATGACACCCCTTGTCTCCGGTCGGCCTGTGATACCGCGGTACCGCTGCCGGTACAGCCAACCACACATGAAAGAATGGCCTTCAATCAGAAGGGAGACTACCGATGGGTAAGCGTGGACGTAAGAAGCGCAGCCGCCGCAAGAACGGCGCCAACCACGGCAAGCGGCCGAACGCCTGAGCCGGTAGGCTTGCGTTGAAAAGCATTGAGCGGCACAGTTTTCCAGCAGAGGAAAACGTGCCGCTCAGCTCTTTCCGGGGTCCGCGGGCGGGCTATTCGCCCGATTCGATCCGCCGCGTCTCCACCTGGGTGTAGGTCGTCCGGATCTCCATGGTGAGGCGCTGGCGCAGGGTGTCGGGGGCCTTGTCGCCGCCGCACTTGCGGTTGAGCAGGCTCTTGAGCTTCTCCTCCAGACCGTACTGTTCGATGCACGGGGAGCAGTGGTCCATATGGTGCTGGAGACGATCGCGGGTGGCCTGATCGCATTCGCCATCCAGGATCAGCCACACATCGGCGAGTACCGCCGAGCAGTCCAGGTCCATATCGTCGCTCACTGGGTTACCTCCTGACGCGCGCTACCCGATCGGTTGAATCCGCGTTCCCGCGCCACGTCGGCGAGCAGGCCCTTGAGTTGCTTGCGGCCGCGGTGCAGGCGGGACATCACGGTGCCGATCGGGGTACCCATGATCTCGGCGATTTCCTTGTAGGGGAAGCCCTCTACGTCCGCGTAGTAGACCGCCATCCGGAATTCCTCCGGAAGCTCCTGTAAAGCCCGCTTGATGTCGTCGTCCGGCAACGCCTCGAGCGCTTCCATCTCGGCCGAGCGCAGGCCCGTCGAGGTGTGCTCGGCGGTGGCGGCCAGCTGCCAGTCGGTGATCTCGTCGGTCGGATACTGCGCGGGCTGGCGCTGCTTCTTCCGATACGAGTTGATGTAGGTGTTGGTGAGGATGCGGTACAGCCAGGCACGCAGGTTGGTGCCCTCCCGGAAAGAGCGGAAACCCTGGTACGCCTTGGCGAAGGTCTCCTGCACCAGATCCTCGGCGTCGGCCGGATTGCGGGTCATGCGCAGGGCCGCGCCGTAGAGCTGGTCGAGCAGCGGGAGCGCGTCGCGCTCGAAGCGCGCGGCCAGATCGGCGTCGCTGGCGGTGCTGCGGACCGCGCCGGATTCCTCGTCGTTGTCGTCGGCGACCGCTGGGTCGTCGATGCCCTCGTTCATGGCCGTATCGTCATCGCCTGGGCGATCGACAGCCATTTCGTCGTCGCTCGTCACGCTCATCCCTTCGATCGCCGTAGCTTGTGAATCTACCGCGAGCGGGGTGAGCACCGCGAAACCGGCATCGGTCGCGGGGCGGGGAATGCGGATGAGCGGCACGGTCCCGGTCGAGCGGGCCTGCGCCGTCCGCGGGCGGGTGTCCACCAGAACGGTCACCTGGGCATCTCCTTCGCACACTCCGCCGACCGCGTGGTATCGGTCGCGCATGGCGTGCAACATGCCGGGTGGTCGCCGTGTTCCCGGGTGCGGAAAACCGGTGTCGCCGCCGGGGCGCGGCGTTCTAGGCTGACCGGCTATGGCCGCCGCTTCCACTCCCGCGATCCGCGCCCTGGTGCAGGCGCAGGTCGAGCACCGGGTGCACTCCTACCACCACGATCCGCGCAGCGATTCCTACGGCGCGGAGGCGGTGGCGGCGTTGGCCGAGGAGTTGGGCGTGCGCGCCGAGCAGATCTTCAAGACCCTGGTGATCGAGGTGGGCGCGGGTCTGGCGGTGGCGGTGCTGCCCGTGCCGAACACGCTGTCGCTGAAGGCGGTGGCCGCGGCGCTGGGCGGCGGTAAGGCCACCATGGCCGACAAGGCCAAGGCCGAGCGCACCACCGGCTATGTACTGGGCGGCATCTCGCCGCTGGGGCAGAAGAAGCGGCTGCCGACCGTGCTCGACAAGTCGGCGCTGATATGGGATCGGGTGCTGTGCAGCGCCGGTAAGCGCGGGCTGGAGATCGAGGTCGCACCGGAGGATCTGGTGCGCCTGACGGGAGCGGTCACCGCGTCCGTCACCGCGGGCTGACCCTTCCCCGTCGAACCGCCCGCGCCGGGTGGGCATGGATCTTCGCGCATATTTGTTTTCTACAACTAGTTGTCTGATACAAATAGTTGTACAGCCCAAGCAAAGGAGGTGTGCCGAAACATGTCCGCATCCCCGGCTCCCGGCGTCCACGCGCCGTCAGCCGATATCCCCGAGGCGCTCATCGACGATGTCGCCCGGCAGCTCATCCGCCTGCACCGCCTGCGCGACCGCACCAACGCCCAGATCGCCGCGGCCAGCGACGGCGAGGTCGAACCGGCCGCCTTCGCCATCCTGTTCCAGCTGATCTGTGCGGGGCCGATGCGCTCGGGCGCGCTGGCCGAAACGCTCTACTCCGACGCCTCCACCGTCAGCCGACAGGTCGCCAACCTGGTCAAGCGCGGCTTCCTGGAACGCCGCGCCGACCCCACCGACGGACGCGTCAGCGTGCTGTCGGTCACCGACGCCGGACACGCGGCCGCGGCCGAGATCCGCGCCCGGCGCAACCAGTCGCTGCGGCTCATGCTGGCCGACTGGACCAGCGCCGACCGCGAGACCTTCGCCGCCCTGCTGCGGCGCTTCGTGGACGACTACGAGACCACCCGCAGCGCCCTGCTCACCAGCCTTTATCCGAACTCCCAAGCGGCAGAGAGACATCCGTGACAGCCACCACCGATACACCGAACTCCGCGGGTTTCACCCACAGACAGATCCTCACCATCGTCAGCGGACTCATGCTCGGCATGCTGCTGGGTGCGCTGGACCAGACCATCGTCTCCACCTCCATCCGCACCATCGCCGATGACCTGCAGGGGTATTCGCTCCAGGCGTGGGTGACCACCGCCTACCTGATCACCGCCACGCTGGCCACCCCGCTCTACGGCAAGCTCTCGGACATGTACGGGCGCAAGCCCTTCTACCTGGCCGCCATCACCCTGTTCATCGCGGGCTCGCTCATGTGCACCCTCGCCCAGTCGATGTACCAGCTCGCGGCGGCGCGGGCATTCCAGGGCCTGGGTGCGGGCGGGCTGATGTCGCTGGCGCTCACCATCCTCGGCGATATCGTCAGCCCCCGGGAACGCGCCCGCTACCAGGGCTACTTCCTGGCCGTCTTCGGCACCTCCAGCGTGGTGGGGCCGGTGCTGGGCGGCCTGATCTCCGGACAGAACGAGATCTTCGGCATCACCGGCTGGCGCTGGGTGTTCCTGGTGAACGTGCCGATCGGCCTGGTGGCGCTGGCCGTGGTGTCGCGGGTGCTGCGACTGCCCAAGGTGGAACGGTCCAAGGTGCCGGTCGACTGGTTCGGCGTGCTCATGCTCGCCATCGGCATCGTGCCGCTGCTGGTGGTGGCCGAGCAGGGCCGCGAATGGGGTTGGAGCAGCGGGGGTTCCCTGGCCTGCTACCTCATCGGCGCACTCGGCATCCTGGGCTTCATCGCGGTGGAGGCCCGGCAGGGCGATGCCGCGCTGATTCCGCTGCGCACCTTCAAGAACTCCACCTTCGCATTGGGTGTGGTGATCTCGTTCGTGGTCGGCATGGCCATGTTCGGCGGCATCACCCTGCTGCCGCAGTACCTCCAGGTGGTGCAGGGCTCGAGTCCGACGCTGGCGGGCATGCAGATGCTGCCCTTGGTGCTCGGCATGATGACGGCCTCGATCATCTCCGGCCAGCTCATCTCGCGCACCGGGCGCTACCGCTGGTTCCCGCCCATCGGCGCGGTGCTGCTGACGCTGGGCATGTTCCTGCTGCACCTCGTCTCGGCCGATACCGAGCTGTGGGTGGTCATGGTCTTCATGGCCATCACCGGTCTGGGCCTCGGCAATCTCATGCAGCCGCTGATGCTGGCCCTGCAGAACGCGCTGCCGCCGAAGGATATGGGCGTCTCCACCGCGGCGGCGACCTTCTTCCGGCAGATCGGCGGCACGCTCGGCGTGGCGGTCTTCCTGTCCATTCTGTTCTCGCAACTCACCCCGAACATCTCCGATGAGCTGCGGGCGGCGTCGGCGCGGCCGGAATTCCAGGCCGCGGTGATGGCCGGTGCGCGCAGCGACAATCCGGCCGACCGGGCGCTGGCCACCGGGCTGGCCCGGCAGGATCACTCGGCGGCGGGTGAGGTCATGCAGGACAGCTCGATCATCCAGCAGCTGGATCCGACCCTGGCCGCACCGTTCAAGGCCGGATTCGCCGACGCCATGGACACCGTGTTCCTGGTGGCCGCCGGGGTGTCGGTGATCGCGCTGCTGCTGGTGGCGTTCTGGAAGGAGGTGCCGCTGCGCACGGCGGGCGGCATCCAGGCGCGCACCGAGGACGAACGGGCCGAGGCGGAGGTCGCGGCGGCGGCGAAGACCATCGCCTAGTCGTGGCCGAGTCCATGGTGTCAGCCGGGTCCATGGTGTCAGCCGAGTCCGGGGCGTAATACGACGCGTCCGGCGCGGATCCTCGGGTTCGCGCCGGATGTGTGCGTTACTTGAGGACGCGCTCGCAGTTCCGCAGTTCACCGACAACAGTCGTTCGACCCGAGGATGTGATGCGGTATGTCCCCCCGTCAGCGTGTACGCACCGTCGGGATCGCCGTCTGTGGCGCGGCGGTCCTCATCGTGGGTCCCGGATTGGCGACCGCCGCCACCGCGCATGCGGCGCCCGGGCTGGTGCTGACCGCCCCGGCGAATCCGAACTACCCGCTCGGCAGCGATCCCGGCCCGTCCGGGGAGCCGAAGAAGGACAAGAACATCGAGAAGGCCGAGAACCTGGGCGGCGGCTTGGCCACCAAGGTCATCGACACCATCGCGGGCGTGGCCAAATGCGGCATCTCCTTCGCGCTGGACTCGGTCAAGTGCAAAGTCTGAGCTGTGTCTGATTTGCCTCCGCTTCGCTCCCCCGCTCCACTCGGTCCAGAATCGAGCCGGGCCGCGAACACCCCGTGCCAGTCGTGAACAGCGGCGGGCACTCTTGTTACACGCTCGGTTACATCAGGCTGATCTGGCCTGCCTGTTCGCCGACCTTGCCCAGCAGTTCCGGGCCGTTGTTCTTGACACTGTTCACCAGCATCGGCACCGGGCGCGCGATAATGTCCGCGATGTCTTGCGGGGCAGGCGTTTCCAGGAGTTCCGCGGGGGCCGGATGGTCCGGGTCCAGCCAGGCGTCCCAGTGCTCGCGCGGCATGGGCAGCGGCATGCGGTCGTGGATCTCGGTGAGGTCGCCGACCGCGTCGGTGGTCAGGATGGTGCAGGAGAGCAGTGGTTCGGAATCCCGCACCTCGCGGTCGCGCCAGACCGACCACAGGCCCGCCATGTAGAGCCGCTCACCGTCGGCACGCGACATGAAGAAGGGCCGCTTCACGGCCTTGCCCTGCTCGTCCACGTCGGTGACCCACTCGTACCAGCCGTCCATGGGCACCAGGCAGCGGCGCTTCTTCACCGCGTCGCGGAACGAGGCGGTGGTGGCGGCCTTGTCGGCACGGGCGTTGAACAGCGGCTTGCCCTTGGCGGGCACGCCCGGCTCGGCGGCCTTGGTCCACGGCGGGATCAGGCCCCAGCGCATCATCCGGACGCGTAGCCGGGCGGCTTCCTCCGGATGCTCGCGGTCGTGCCGCTCCACCACCGTGACCACCTGATTCGTGGGGGCCACGTTGTAGTTGGGGGTCCCGGTGTCGTCGGTTTCGTCGATGGCGTCGAGCTCGACGGCCAGCGACGCCGGATTCGTCGTAGTCGCGTACCTACCGCACATGTGGACCATGCTGCCATCGGACACCGACAACCGCCCGGTTCGCGGCCCGGCTCGGTTCTGGACCGAGCGGAGGGAGGGAAGACCCGAGCTTGCAGGGCCGCGAACACGCCGGAGCGGGGCGGAGGCAAATTCCAAACTGATGGCAATTGACTTCAGTTGGCGGGTGTGAGACGTTCTCCCCATCACATTCTCACCAAGGGATCGCCGCACATGTCTACCACCGAAACCGCCGTCACCGAGCGGGACGAATCACTGACATCCGTCAACCCGGCCACCGGCGAAACGCTGGCCACGTACCGGATCGACGATGAGGACGCCGTGCGGGCTGCGGTCGCCAAGGCCCGTACCGCCGCCGCCACCTGGGGCGCGCTCTCCTACGACGAGCGCAAGAAGCACCTGCTGCGCTGGACCAGCAAGCTGGTCGAGAAGTCCGATGCGTTGTGCGAGCTCATCCACGCCGAGAACGGCAAGCCGCGCGACGACGCCTTCCTCGAACTCATGCTGGCGCTGGAGCACATCTCCTGGGCGGCCAAGAACGCCGAGAAGGTGCTCAAGGCCAAGAAGGTCTCCCCCGGCGCGCTGATGGCGAACTTCGCCGCGCATCTGGAACAGCGCCCGCTCGGCGTGATCGGTGTCATCGGCCCGTGGAACTACCCGGTCTACACCCCGAACGGCTCCATCGCGTACGCGCTGGCGGCCGGAAACGCGGTGGTGTTCAAGCCGAGTGAGTTCTCCACCGGCATCGGCAATTTCTTCGCCGCCGCCTTCGCCGAGGCCAATCCGGAACTGCCGGACGGTGTTTTCACCACGGTCAACGGCTTCGGCGCGACGGGTGCGGCCCTGGTGCGGGCCGGAGTCGACAAGATCGCCTTCACCGGTTCCACCGCCACCGGCAAGAAGATCATGGCCGCGGCGGCCGAAACGCTGACCCCGGTGCTGCTGGAGTGCGGCGGCAAGGACGCGGTGATCGTGGCCGCCGACGCCGACATCAAGGCCGCCGCCGACGCGGTGGCCTGGGGCGCGACCGCCAACAGCGGCCAGACCTGCGCCGGTGTCGAGCGCGTGTACGTGGACAAGTCCGTCGCCGACGAGTTCGTCGCCGAGGTGAAGCGCATTCTCACCGATATCAAGCCCGGCTCCGACGACAAGGCGTCCTACGGGCCGATGACCATGCCGGCGCAGGTCGACATCGTGCGCCGCCATATCGAGGACGCGCTGAAGAACGGCGGCAAGGCCGTGCTCGGCGGGCCGGAGTCGGTGCAGGGTCCCTACATCGCCCCGGTCGTCATCGTGGACGCCGACGAATCCTCCGACGCCGTGTGCGAGGAGACCTTCGGCCCGACCGTCACCATCAAGACGGTCAACGGCGTCGACGAGGCCATCAAGCTCGCCAACAACAACAAGTACGGCCTGGGCTCGGCGGTCTACTCAAAGAAGCAGGGCCTCGAGATCGCCCGCCGCCTCTCCGTGGGCTGCACCTCGGTGAACTCGGTGCTCGGCTTCGCCGCCATCGCCGCCCTGCCCTTCGGCGGCGTCGGCGATTCGGGCATCGGCCGCATCCACGGCGCGCCCGGCATGCTGGAATTCACCCGCCCGCACTCCATCGCGGTGCAGCGCTTCACGATTCCCGGCATGGCCCTGCTCTCCTACAGTCGCACCGACCGCACCATGAAGCTCCTCCGCAAGCTGGTCCCCTTCCTCCACGGCCGCCACAAGTAGAGCCCGGCACCGACAACCGAGTCCGGTCCCCGTGCGGGACCGGACTCGCCGGGTATCCGCAGGACGGCGACCGCCCCATCACTCCCCGCGACAACTGGTCTCGCAACGTTCGGGGCAACGCACCGGGTGCGCCCGGAGTCGAACCACCACCCCAACCCCCGGTCCGCGTCCACAACCGCCGACGACGCTCCGTCGTGCGCCGAATACGCGGAGAGGCGGAGAAGCTCTCCGCCGCGTGCCGAGTACGCCGCGTGCCGAGTACTCGGAGAGTCGGACGGTGGCGGTAGTGAGAGTATTGGTGGGTGACTTTCTGGCCCGCGCCCCATGTCGATGTCCCCGTACACGCGACCGTGACCCTGCCCGGATCGAAATCCATCACCAATCGCGCCCTGATCCTCGCCGCGCTGGCGGATCGGCCGTCCACCATCACCGGCGCGCTGCGCAGCCGGGACACCAACCTCATGATCGACGCGCTGCGGGCCCTGGGCGTGGCGGTCGAAGGGGATGCCGACACGCTGGCGGTGACGCCCGCCGCCGAGCTCGGCGCCGCGACGGTGGACTGCGGACTGGCGGGGACGATCATGCGGTTCCTGCCGCCGGTGGCGGCGCTGGCGCGCGGCGACGTGGCCTTCGACGGGGACGAGCAGGCCCGGGTCCGGCCGCTGGGGACGATCCTGGACGCGCTGCGCACGCTGGGTGTCGATATCGACGGCAGCGCACTGCCTTTCGTGGTGCACGGCACCGGGGCGCTGCGCGGCGGCCCGGTCACCATCGACGCGTCGGGTTCCTCGCAGTTCGTCTCGGGGCTGCTGCTGTCGGCGGCGCGGTTCGAGCAGGGCATCACGGTGAACCACCAGGGTGCGCCGCTGCCGTCCATGCCGCATATCGAGATGACGGTGCAGATGCTGCGGCAGGCCGATGTGCGGGTGGACGCGCCCGAGGATCCGCGCCGACCGCAGACCTGGACGGTGTGGCCCGGACCGATTCGCGCGGTGGACTGGGAGGTGGAGCCGGATCTGTCCAATGCCACCCCGTTCCTGGCGGCGGCCGCGGTGACCGGCGGCGAGGTGAGCATTCCGCACTGGCCGCGGCTCACCACCCAGCCGGGTGACGTGATCCGCGAGATTCTGGTGCGGATGGGGGCGGAGGCCCGCTTCTACGACAGCACCCTGATCGTGCGCGGCCCGGATCGGCTGGCGGGCATCGATATCGACCTGCACGATGTAGGCGAGCTGACCCCGACGGTGGCGGCGCTGGCCGCGCTGGCGGATTCGTCGTCGCGGCTGCGCGGCATCGCGCATCTGCGCGGCCACGAGACCGACCGGCTCGCGGCGCTGTCGACCGAGATCAACCGGCTCGGCGGCAAGGTCACCGAGACCGAGGACGGCCTGATCATCGATCCGACCCCGCTCTCCGGCGGCATCTGGCATTCCTATGCCGATCACCGGATGGCCACGGCCGGAGCGATTCTCGGCCTGGCGGTGCCCGGCATCGAGATCGAGGACATCGGCACCACCGCCAAGACCCTGCCGAACTTCGTGCCCCTCTGGGAGGGCATGCTGGCCGATTCGGGAGTGGTCCGCTGAGGCGGCGCGAGTACGACGAATCCGATGTCCGGGTGCGCCCGGGCAGGGGTTCCCGTCCCCGCACCAAGACGCGGCCCCGGCATCTGGACGCCGCACCGGCCATGGTCGTCTCGGTCGACCGCGGCCGGTGGGGCTGTGTCCTGGACGGCGATCCGGACCGACCCATCGTGGCCATGCGCGCCCGCGAACTCGGGCGCACCCCGATCGTGGTCGGCGATCAGGTGGAGGTGGTCGGCGATCTCTCCGGCAAACCGGACACCCTGGCACGCATCGTGCGGGTGGCCGACCGCTCGACGGTGCTGCGCCGCACCGCCGACGACACCGATCCGTTCGAGCGCGTCGTGGTGGCCAATGCCGAACAGCTGTTCATCGTGGTGGCACTGGCCGATCCGCCGCCCCGCACCGGATTCGTGGAACGCGCCATGGTGGCCGCGTTTGTCGGTGGGCTGCAACCGATTCTGTGCCTCACCAAACACGATCTGGTGGCCGAATCCGAATTCGCCTCGGCCTTCCGGGATCTGGATCTCGCCATCGTCTACGGCGGCATCGAGGATCCGGTCGAACCGGTGCGGGAGCTGCTGCACGACAAGCTCACCGCCTTCATCGGCCATTCCGGCGTGGGGAAGTCCACGCTGGTGAATCGCCTTGTCCCCGACGCGGATCGGGCCACGGGCGAGGTGTCCGGGGTGGGCAAGGGCCGCCACACCTCCACCCAGTCGGTGGCGCTACCGCTGCCCGACGGGGGCTGGGTCGTCGACACCCCGGGTGTGCGCTCCTTCGGCCTGGCCCACATCACGCCCGACGATGTGATCAAGGCGTTCTCGGATCTCTCCGAGGCCATCGAGGACTGCCCGCGCGGCTGCACCCACCTCGGCCCGCCCGCCGATCCGGAATGCGCCCTGGATCAACTGCCCGGCACGGAGCGCCGGGTGGCCGCCATCCGGCTGCTGCTCACCGCGCTCAACTCCAACGATCCCTGGTTCCGCGGTCAGTCCGGCTGAATCGGTCGGGCGAGCCGAATCGAACACAGGTGCTGTCGGTCGCGCGTGCTGTCGAGCGCGCGTGCTGTCGAGCGCGGATGCTATCGGTCGCGAGTCGTTTCGATACCGGCGAGCAGCCAGCGCAGCGCCTGGGTGAAGGTCTCGTCGGATACCGAGGCGGGGTCCAGCCGCCGCTGTTGCACCAACCCGCGGAACAGGGCGAAGACAATGGTGGCGAGCATATCGGCGGGTACCGCGTCCTGGAGGCCGCGCGCGCCGAGTTCGCCGGTCAGCAGGGCGGTCAGCCCGTCGAGCGGGCGGCGCAGCCGGGCGGCGAGGGCGTCCATGGCATCCGGATTGCGGATGGCGTAGAGCCAGAACTCGGCCTGCAAGGGGGCCCAGTCGCGGTCCTTGTCGGCCACGTCGACCAGCAGCTTCCCCAGGGCGGCAAGCGGATTCGTATCGTCGCCGTCGGCGAGCAGGTGCGCGGCCTGCTGGACGCGGCCCCCGGCGCGGCTGGAGAGCAGTTCGGTGAAGAGTTTGTCCTTGCTGCCGAAGTTCGAATAGACCGCGCCGATCGAATAGCCCGCCGTCTCGGCGATCTCCTCCACGGACGCTCCCGCGAAACCCTTGCGCGCGAACACCTGTTCCGCCGCGTCGAGCAGTAGTTCTCGGGTGCGGGCCTTGGCGTCCGCGCGGCTCAGGCGCTTCCGTGCTACGTTGGCGTCGTCATTCACATAGTGAACGCTATTCGAGTAGCAGTGGCTATTCAAGCAAGGAATGCGCCATGTCCGCACACAGCTCCGAACCGTCCGTGACCACCAACCGGCTGGATCGCCGCCGCATGCTCGCCATGCTGGCCGCCGCCCCTGCCGCGGTGCCGATACTGCGGGGCGCGCTCGCACCCGCGGCGCAGGCGGCACCGCCGGACCGGCCCAACATCCTGGTGGTCATGACCGACCAGGAACGAGCGGATGTGGTTCTACCCCAGGGGTTCACGCTGCCCGCCAGCGACCGGCTGACAGCCCGGGGCGTGCGATTCGCCATGCACCACACCCCCACCGCTCCGTGCTCGCCCGCGCGCTCGGCCGTCTTCACCGGACTGCACGCCCCGGCGAGCGGCGTCAAAGACAATGTGCAGGGTAGCGAGGATCTGCTGGGTGCCGTGCTCGGCGCGGTGCAGACCTGGAATCCCGATCTCGACACCGCCATCCCCACCCTCGGCACCCTACTCCGAGATGCCGGCTACCACACCGCGTACATCGGCAAATGGCATCTCTCCGGCTCCGTGGGACCGGAGCCGACGGCCTTGGCCGCGTACGGTTTCGACGAGGCCATCGACATCCTGGACGGTGGCGGCCCGAACGCGGGCCTGCACGAGGATCCGGTGGTCGTCGCGCACGCCACCGACTGGCTGCACCGGCACGGCGGCGACAGCACGCCCTGGCTGTGCGTGGTGAGCATGGTGAATCCGCACGACATGATGTTCTGCCCGCGCTTCTACCGCCTCGAGGACGTGCCGGACCACGGCGCGGAGGTGCCGCCCAATTTCGAATCCGACCTCTCCACCAAACCGCGCGTACAGAGCACCTGGCGCACACTCAACGACGTGGTGGGCGGGGTGATGCCGACCGAGGTGGACTCCCCCGCCGCCCGGCTGCAGTGGCGGCGATGGGGTAACTGGTACCTCGAATTGCTGCGCCGCACCGACGAATTGACCGGACGGGTGCTCGACGCCCTGGACGGGGCCGGGTCCGCGGCCGACACCGTGGTGGTGCGGGTGGCCGACCACGGCGAGCTCGGCGGCGCACACGGGCTGCGCCAGAAGGGCGCGATGATCTACCGCGAGAACAACCGCGTACCACTGGTCATCGCCGATCCGCGTCGTTCCGCCACGCACGGCAGCACCACGCAGGCGCTGTCCTCCCATGTCGATCTGGTGCCGACGCTGGCGGCGCTGGCCGGAATCGGCGGCGCGGCAACGGGACCCGGCCACGATCTGTCCCCGCTGCTGGCCGATCCGTCCGGTACCGTGCGCGAGGCACTGCTGCTCACCTCGGACGCGAAATCCAGTGGCGGACAACCACCCGGCAGCAGGTACTGCCTGCGCGGCACGGTGACGCCGCGCTACAGCTTCGCCCGCTACTCCACCCCCGAGCGGATCGACGGCCCGCGCGGCGAATTCGAGTACGAGCTCTACGACCGCGTGACCGATCCGCTGGAGCTGCGCAATCTCGCTCACGGCGGCGGCGCTTCCGCACTGGTCGAGGAAATGAACGATCTCGTGGACTCGCTCATCGCCCGGGAGCTGCGTCGGCACACGCCCTGACGAACCCCGAGGAAAAAGATATTCCTTGACAAGAATATTCTCTCCAGTGAATACTTCAGGGCATGGATCGGATCGCATCGGTACTCGGGGACGCGGCCCGCTGGCGCATGGTCGAACTCCTGGCCGAGCGGCCGCGATCCGTCGGTGAGCTGGCTCAGCTGACCGGTCTGCGGCAGCCGCAGACCACCAAACACCTGCAAACCCTCGCCCGGGCGGGTCTCGTCACGGTGTTCCCGCTCGGGCAGCGGCGCGTCTACGCGCTGGAGACATCGCCGCTGCACGACCTGGCACAGCGGCTGCGGGAACTGGCCGATACCGCGGCGGCGCATGCCGACGAACGCGACGCACTGGCGCACTACCGCGCCGCGATCGATACGGAAACCCGTGCCGCGCAGCGGGATCGGTGGGCCGACGGGCGCGACTTCCGCTTCGAACGCACCCTGGCCGCGCCCCGCGACCTGGTCTGGCGGTACTGGACCGACGCGGCGCTGCTCGGCTCCTGGTGGTCGCCGCCGTCCTTGCGCGTCGCCGCATGCGTGCTCGACGCGGAGCCGGGCGGCCGCGTCGTCCTCGACTACCGCGATGCCGAGGGCACGCACTACCGCTCCGCGGGCCGGGTCGAGGCCGCGACCGCGCCCGAGCACCTCGTCTTCGACCTGTCCGTCCTGGACGCGAGCGGAGCCGTCTCCTTCACCGGCCACTACGACCTGACGCTGACCGAGGTCGCGGACGGCACCCGCCTGCGGCTCCACCTCACCCTCACCGATACGGCCGTCGCAGCCGCCCCCTACGTAGCCGGGATCGAAACCGGCTGGAACCAGGTGCTCGGCAGGCTCGCCGACACCATCGCCACTCAACCCACGCAGGAAGTACAGCCATGAGCACTCGCACCGTCACCGCCAACATCAGCCTGACCCTCGACGGACGCTACAACGGCCCCGGCGGCCCCGGCGATCTGAGCGCGATCGTCCCCTACGCGGGCACCGACGTCTCCCGCGACCAGATGTCGCGCATGTGCGAGAACGCCACCACGGCGGTGCTCGGACGGGGCAGCGCCGAGGGCTTCCTGGGCTATTGGCCCTCGGTCGCCGCCGCCGAGAACGCCGATCCGCGCGACCGCGGCTACGCCAAATGGCTGGTCGACACCGACAAGGTCGTCCTCTCCAGCACGCTGGGCGAAGCGCCGTGGGAACGCACCCGCGTGCGGAACGCCCCGACCGCCGACGTAATCGCGGAACTGAAGGCCGAAGGCACCGGCGACATTCTCGTCAACACCAGCCCGAGCGTGATCAAGCCGCTGCTCACCGCGGACCTGCTCGACCGGCTGTACCTGGTGATCTGCCCGGAGATCGCCGGGGGCGGGCAGCGGCTGTTCGAGGACGGACTGCCGTCGTCGAAGTGGGCGCTGACCTTCCAGGAGACCGGCGAATCGGGTGTCATGGCGGTGGTCTACGACCGCGTGCGCGACTAGGACTCCCGCCTCACTTCGTGATGTATCGGAGCGTCGATTCCCCACCGACCGTCGCCGTCGTGGTGCCGCGCGGCCGCAGCGCCGCGGCGACGAGATAGCCGCCTCCTGCCACCGCGAGTGCCCAGTACAGGTTCGCCCCCTCGAAGAAGAGTGCGGCCGAGGCAATCACCGCGAGCCACGCGCCGAGAGTGAACTGCGGCATGTCGTGGTAGGCGACTCCACCAGCGAGATAGATCATCCCGACGACGAGTCCGGAACCGCTGGGCCACAACAGTGTTTGCACCTGATCGGGGTCCATCACAGCACTCAGGGCTGTGATGAGAAGATACAGCGCGACGAAACCGATCAGCCACGAAGCGGCCAGCATGTAGCCGACGACAGCTTCGCGGCCACGAGCACCACGCTGCGCCCGGATCATGACCACCACCGTGATGATCGAGGCGGTCGACATTCCCGCGATCAGGAGTACCGGGCCGGTGGCGGCAGGTATCCCCAGCATGGGATCGTCACCGTGGGTCAGCGCGTACGCACCGTACCCGAGTAACCAGGCGAGTCCGAAACCCACATACGAGGCTCTATTGTTCGGGACGGCACTCGCGGCGTTCATTGCGCGTGGACTGGTCGGGCTCATGTCGGATCCTCCTTGACGACAGGAGAAGTAGAACCTGGCCACGCCTTCGGATTCCATGGGTTGAGAGTCAACTCACCCCGGCGCAGGCCGGACCCGTAGGCGCAAAGCCGTACCGCTACAGCGGATATCGCGCTCGTCACAGGATAGCCCGGTCGCTGAAGCGGTAGGGTCGGTCGGATCGGAAGCCGTATCGACGGTGGGCGGGGATGGTCCGGCAAGCTCATGTCCGCGACCTCGCCACCGCAGAGGCCGCACTCGCAGTGTCGTCCGCCGGGGCCGTGGCGGCCAGTGCCTGCGAGAAGGCTTGCAGGCGTGCCGTTTCGCGGTCGCGGTGCCAGATCAGGCCGAGCCGGGACGGCGGCAGGCCGGTGACCGGGACGAAGCGGACGGGACGGCGGCCGTGGTACTCGGCCGTGGGATCGCACAGCAGCAGCGCGCCGCGCCCGGCCGCCACCAGGGCCAAGCCCTCCTCGAGGGTGCCGACCGTCGGCCCCGCGGGAATCGGACGGCCGGTCGGCGTGGTGGCCGGGGCCTGTGCCGCACGCCAGTACTCCGGGGCCGGGCCGCGCACGCCGATCAACGCGGTTGCGGCCAGGTCCTCGGCCGTGACGCGGGAGCGGCGGGCGAAGCGGTGGCCGCTGGGCACCGCCACCGACACCGGCTGCGGGGAGAACACCCGCGCCAGCACGATATCGGGCTCGCGCACCGGAAGCAGGACCACCGCGGCATCGACCTGGTGCCGGTGCACCGCGCCGAAGGGGTCCGACAGCGCGATCTCGGTGAGCTCGATGGCGCAGTCCGGATAGCGAGTGGTGAACAGCGCGATGGCGCTGGTCAGATGCTCGTTGCTCGCGCCCTGGAAGCCGAGGCGCACCGTACCCGATACGCCGCGGGCGGCGGCGCGGACGGTGTCGAGGGCGGTGTGCAGGGCCGTGTACGCGGGCCGCAGCTCGGCCAGGAACGCGACGCCCAGCGGTGTCAGCCGCACCCGGCGGCTGGTGCGTTCCACCAGGGTGGCCCCGACCCGCTGCTCGAGCGAACGCAGCAGTTGGCTCACCCGGCTCTGCGACAGGTAGAGCCGCTCCCCGGCGCGGCCGAAGTGCAATTCGTCGGCCAGGGCCAGGAATGCCTCGAGTTCACGAATGTCCAGGCTGCCCATACGTCCTCCGACACACACCGACGGTTCATTAGCCCGGCTCATGGAACCATGAGGACTCCGCCGTTGTTCCCGGCCGTCGCGGGCAGTTGGCTGGACTCCATGGAACATGTCGAGGAAGTCGCGAATACGGCTGTACCCCAGCGGCATTCAGCAGGACCCCGACGGTGGGCCGGGGTGACGGCACTGGCCGGGGGCACCTTCACGGTGGTCACCTCGGAGATGCTGCCGGTGGGACTGCTGACGCCGATGAGCGAGGCGCTGCGCATCAGCACCGGCACCGCCGGACTGTCGCTGACCGTGACCGGGCTGGTCGCCGCCATCTCGGCGCCGCTGCTGACCGCGTGGGGCGGACGGTTCGATCGGCGCACCATGCTGGCGGTGCTCATGACGGTGGTACTGCTGGGCAATCTGGGCACCGCGTGGGCCCCGGGCCCGGTCGCGCTGATCGTGGCACGCGTGCTGGTGGGCATCGGCATGGGCGGGGTCTGGGCGATCGCGGCGGGGCTGGCCGTGCGCCTGGTGCCGCCCCGCTCGGTGGGTACGGCCACCGCGCTGGTGTTCAGCGGTGTCGCGGTGGCCTCGGTGCTGGGCGTCCCGGCGGGGACGTTCATCGGCGCGGTGGCGGGGTGGCGGGCGGCCTTCGCGGTGGTCGCGGCCTTGGCGCTGCTGGTCGGTGCGGCCATGCTGGTCTGCCTGCCGAATCTGCGCGCCGAACAGGCGGTTTCGCTGCGCACCGCACTGGGTCGCGCGCGAATTCCGCGAGTGCGTACCGGATTGGTCGTGATCGCCTTCCTGGTGACCGGACATTTCGCGGCCTACACCTATATCCGTCCGGTGCTGGAGAGCCGGGCGCACGCGGGCGCGAGCCTGGTGTCGACGCTGCTGCTGGTCTACGGGATCACCGGCGTACTGGGCAATTTCGCCGCGGGCGCGCTGGCGGCCAGGTCCCCGCGCCGTACTCTGATGGTCATCGCCGCGACACTCGGAGCCACCGTGCTGTCGCTGCCGGTGGTGGGTGCGGCGTTGCCCGCCGCGGTGCTGCTGGTGGCCGTCTGGGGACTGGCGTACGGCGGCGTCTCGGTGAGCGCCCAGCTGTGGTTGGCGGCCGCGGATCCCACGGCGCGGGAGAGCGTATCGGCCTTGTTCGTCGCGGTGTTCAATGCGGCCATCGCGGCGGGCGCGCTGCTCGGCGGGCTGGTGACGGATCGTCTCGGCGTGGCGTCGGCCATGCTTGTGGGCGGTTTGTTCGGATTCGCCGCACTGCTCGCGGCGGCAACGGGCCACGCCCCGGCGAGTCCTCGACCCTGAAGGCGACCGCGATGTTGCGAGCCGCGACGGCATACCGGTTGGGGATCATGTCGATTCCGTCCTTCGGCGCGGTCTGAGACCGACGAGCACGAGCACGAAGAACCCCACCGCCACCCAGGCGAACCAGTCGCCGAAGCGCGCGTAGACGGTGCGCTCGGCGGTCAGCGGAATGTCGGCGAGAACGGATGCCGTCGTGGTGATATCCGTTCTCGCCGAAGCCAACACGCGTCCGCGAGAATCGCTCGCGACGAGTTCACCCAGTTGCGCGGCGCGCGCGACCCCCATACCCGACTCGACGCCGCGGATAACCGCCATGCGGCTGTGCAGCCAGTGATCGTCGGTGAAATCCAGGGCCGGAACCAGCAACAGCGTGGCTCCGAGGCGACGGTTCTCCCGGACCAGTCGGGGTCGGTCCAGATCGAAACACACCGCCAGCGCCCAGGGTTCACCGGGAACGAGCCGGAAGTCGTCGCCCGCCGCCAATTCGTCCTCGAGCCCCGGAACGAGGTGGTGCTTGGCGTAGACCACACCGGACGGAAAGTCGATGGCGGCGTTGACGCTCCGGCCCGCGCGAGTGAGGATCAGACCCGCGATGATGTGGATCTCGCGGCGCACTGCCACCTCGGTCAGTGGATCGGACAGCCGCGACAGGGTGGATTCGTCGGCGCGCCATGCCTTCTCGGGCAGCACCACCGCACGGGCACCTCGATCAGCGAGCGACTCGACCTCCGCGATCACCCGGGCCACCATATCCTGGCCCTCCGGAGAGTCGATCGGAACGTAAGCGGGCGGTTGGGATACGGCCACCAATCCCACCCGCACGGTTTCGCCCCCGGGGTCGGCAGCGAGCCGCCACGCGCCGAAACCGGCAACGGCGACCGCTAGCACACCGCTCACCGCGGTGAGCCGAATACGCTGCGGCCGACCCACATTCGCCACTACCGCCAGCGCCGAAGGCGCGAGCAGGATGAGAAAGGTCAGTCCCCAGACGCCGGTCACCGCCGCCGTCTGCACCACCGGCGGCACCTCGGCCTGGGTGTAGGCGATACTCCACCACGCGCCGAACGGGCCGAGCAGCGACAACACGAATTCCAGCGCCACCCACCCGGCGGGGACCACGATGACCGCCGACCAGGCGCGACCGCGCCGCAGGCACACCGACATCAAGGCGACCAGCGCACCGAACCACAGCGCCGAACCGCCGAGCAGAGCGGCCGTCACCGGCACCGGTTGCGCCACCGTCCCGGTCAGATACGGCCACAGCCACAGCGCGCCACCCAGCCACGCGCACGCACCCGAGAGGAAGGCGAACGGCGCGGAAAGGCTCGGCGCGACCAGCAATACCGGCAGCGGCGCCAGAAACGCCACCCCCGGCACCGGATGCAGTCCGGTGCCGACCTGCCACAGCACCGTCGACAGCAGGGCCGCGACCCCGGCGATCGCCACTTTTCTCACGCGGTGACCCCTCTCCCCCGGCACGAGAACGCCGAGCGGTCACCATCGTCCGCGACACCCCTGCGGGACCGCCTCACACTCCGGTACGGGTGCGGACTCGTCCTCGAGTATCAGGCCGAGGCGATCGGCTCGTGGGTAGTAGGAGCGGGCGCAGAGTGCGAGCACCCCGGAACACGACCAGGTCTGGAATCAGCGACAGCATCCCGACACAGTGACACTGCCCCCGACACAGCGACACTGCCCCCGACACAGCGACAGCGCCCCGAAACAGCGACAGCGCCCCGAAACAGCGATGGCGCCCGAGCCGGAACTCGGACGCCATCATCGTGCGGATATCAGCGGCGGCGCTTGGACTTCGGGGCCTTGTCGTGCTTGCTCGCGGACCGGGCGGCCTCGCGGCGTTCCCGACGGGTGCCGGTGGCGGTCGGCGCGCCACCGTATTCCTCGGCATCGCTGTGGACGGCGGCGCGGCCGCCCTCGTCCGGGCCGGAGTAGCTCAGTGCGCGAGAACCGGCGGAGTCGTCGATTCCCTTGGCGCGCAGGGCCGCCGGTGCGCCGTTGGCGGCCGGCTGCTCGACCGGCTGCGGGCGGGAGCCGACCGGCGATTGGAGGCCCGCGGCCACGTTCACACCGGCGGGCTGCGGCGCCTGCACCTCGACCTGGAGGTTGAACAGGAAGCCGACCGACTCCTCCTTCAGACCGTCGAGCATGGCGGTGAACATGTCGAAGCCCTCGCGCTGGTACTCGACCAGCGGATCGCGCTGGGCCATGGCGCGCAGACCGATGCCCTCCTTGAGGTAGTCCATCTCGTAGAGGTGTTCGCGCCACTTGCGGTCCAGCACGCTCAGCAGCACCTGGCGTTCCAGATTGCGCATGCTGCCCTCGCCCGCGAGGCCGTCGATCTCGGCTTCGCGCTTCTCGTAGGCGGTGTGCGCGTCGTCGAGGATGGCATCCAGCAGTTCGTCACGGTCGAGGTCGCCGACCTCGCCGTCCTCGGATTCGCCGGTCAGGTCGCGGTAGTCGATGCTGATGGGGTACAGCGTCTTCAGCGCGGTCCAGAGCTTGTCCAGATCCCAGTCCTCGACATAGCCCTCGGCGGTGGCCGCGTTCACGTAGTCGGTGATGACGTCGGTGATCATCTCCTGCACCTGGCCCTCCATATCCTCACCCTCGAGGATGCGGGCCCGCTCGGCGTAGATCACCGTGCGCTGCTGGTTCATGACCTCGTCGTACTTGAGGACGTTCTTGCGGATCTCGAAGTTCTGCTGCTCGACCTGGGTCTGCGCCGACTTGATGGCCCGCGAGACCATCTTGGCCTCGATCGGCACGTCGTCGGGCAGGTTGAGCCGGGTCATGATCGACTCCAGCGCCGCGCCGTTGAAGCGCCGCATGAGCTCGTCGCCCAGCGACAGGTAGAAACGGGACTCACCCGGGTCGCCCTGACGGCCGGAGCGGCCGCGCAGCTGGTTGTCGATGCGACGCGACTCGTGGCGCTCGGTGCCGAGCACGTACAACCCGCCGGCCTCGCGCACCGCCTCGGCATCCGCCTCGGTCTGCTGCTTGACCCGTTCGAGCGTGCCGTGCCAGGCGGCCTCGTACTCGTCCGGCGTCTCCACCGGGTCCAGGCCCTGCTTGCGCAGCAGGATGTCGGCGATGATGTCCGGGTTGCCGCCGAGCACGATATCGGTACCGCGACCGGCCATATTGGTGGCGACGGTGACCGCACCCGGCCG
The DNA here is from genome assembly GCF_030766805.1 of Nocardia sp. CC213A. Lineage (NCBI taxonomy): Bacteria > Bacillati > Actinomycetota > Actinomycetes > Mycobacteriales > Nocardiaceae > Nocardia > Nocardia sp. CC213A. The sequence continues at coordinate 20,340 of NZ_JASFXA010000002.1, read as the reverse complement.
ACCGGCCTCGGCGATGATGGTGGCTTCCTGCTCGTGGAACTTGGCATTGAGCACGTTGTGCGGAATGCCGCGCTTGGTCAGCAGCTTGGACAGGTACTCCGAGCGCTCCACCGAGGTGGTGCCGACCAGTACCGGCTGACCGGCCTCGTGCTTCTCGGCGATGTCGTCGGCGACCGCGGCGTACTTGGACTCCTCGGTCTTGTAGATGAGGTCGGCCTGATCCTTGCGGACCATCGGCTTGTTGGTGGGGATGGGCACCACGCCGAGGTTGTAGATCTGGTGCAGCTCGGCCGCCTCGGTCTCGGCGGTACCGGTCATGCCGGAGAGCTTGTCGTAGAGGCGGAAGTAGTTCTGCAGCGTGATCGTCGCGAGGGTCTGGTTCTCGGGCTGGATCTCCACGCCCTCCTTGGCCTCGATGGCCTGGTGCATGCCCTCGTTGTAGCGGCGGCCCACCAGGATGCGGCCGGTGAACTCGTCGACGATGATCACTTCGCCGTTGCGGACGATGTAGTCCTTGTCCTTGGTGTACAGCTCCTTGGCCTTGATGGCGTTGTTCAGGTAGCTGACCAGCGGCGAGTTGGCCGCCTCGTACAGGTTGTCGATGCCGAGCTGATCCTCGACGAATTCGACGCCCGCCTCGTGCACGCCGATGGTGCGCTTCTTGATGTCGACCTCGTAGTGCAGGTCCTTCTTGAGCAGCGGGGCGATGCGGGCGAACTCCGCGTACCACTTCGAGGAGGCGTCGGCCGGACCCGAGATGATGAGTGGGGTGCGCGCCTCGTCGATGAGGATGGAGTCGACCTCGTCGACCACGGCGAAGTTGTGCCCGCGCTGGACCAGATCGTCCAGCGAGTGGGTCATGTTGTCGCGCAGGTAGTCGAAGCCGAACTCGTTGTTGGTGCCGTAGGTGATGTCCGCGGCGTAGGCCGCGCGGCGCTCGGCCGGGGTCATGCCCGACAGGATCACGCCGACCTCGAGGCCGAGGAAGCGGTGCACGCGGCCCATCCACTCGGCGTCGCGCCGGGCCAGGTAGTCGTTGACCGTGACCACGTGCACGCCGCCGCCGCTGAGCGCGTTGAGGTAGGCGGGCAGCACACAGGTGAGGGTCTTGCCCTCACCGGTCTTCATCTCGGCGATATTGCCGATGTGCAGGGCCGCGCCACCCATGATCTGCACCTTGTAGTGCTTCTGGTTGAGCACGCGCCAGGACGCCTCGCGGGCCACGGCGAACGCCTCCAACAGCAGTTCGTCGAGGGTTTCCCCGTCGGCGTAGCGCTGTTTGAACTCGTCGGTCTTGGCGCGCAGCTCGGCGTCGCTGAGGGCCTCGAACTCCTCGTCGAGGGCGATGACCTCGTCCGCCAGATGCGACAGCCGCTTGACCGTGCGACCCTCACCAATCCGTAGCAACCTCGAAAGTGTCAGCGCAGGCACGGGCTCAGTCAGTCCTCTGGTAGGTGTGTCGGTCTTGATTCCCCGGAGGGTTTCGGGCCGCGCGGATGCACGGCCAAACCCCATGGTAATGCTGTCCCGATCGTATGCGCTGAAGTGCGCGAGCGGGTGACCGGGCGGCGGTCCGGGCGCCCGCCGGAGTTCGCCGGAGGCCGATTTCCCGAGCTCAGCTACCCCTCAGCGAATCGCTTTGGCGCAGAACCTGTTTCACCGGCCTTGGCGTAGGATGGTGAGCGTCCGTCGCGTGGGTGCCCGGTTTCGCGCACTCGAGAGGGGTTTCGGCGACGGCGACGGCGCAGGGGCCGGGCATCGACGCCCGATATTCCCCAGTGATCCGGATCGCTTGCGCACAGAACCGGCACGCATACCGCCGACCGGAGCGGCAGGATGAGTGCGGGTCGGCAGGGAAAAGCAGGGAGTAGCGGGCAGCGTGATCACCAGACTGACGCCGCAGGACGCGTCGTTCTACCGGCTCGAATCGAGTAGCAACCCGATGCACATCGGCTCACTCGCGATTCTGCGAAATCCCGGCTCCACCGGGAACTCCGGTAAGCGGCCGCTGGATTACGACCGGCTCGTCGAACTGGTGGAGGCCCGCCTGCCGCTGGTGCCCCGCTACCGGCGCAAGGTCCGCGAGATCCCGTTCGCGCTGGGCCGTCCGGTCTGGGTGGACGACGCCGGGTTCGACATCACCTACCACATCCGCCGCTCGGCGCTGCCGGAACCCGGGACCGACGCGCAGTTGCACGACCTGGTCGCCCGGCTGGCCTCGCATCCACTCGACCACACCCGGCCGCTGTGGGAGATGTACCTGGTCGAGGGGCTGGCCGGGGGCCGCTGCGCGGTGTTCACCAAAACGCATTCGGCGCTGGTGGACGGTGACGCCGCCCTGGAGATCGGGCATGTGATCCTGGACTCCTCCGCCGCGCCCCGCGAACTCGCCGACGACGCTTGGACCCCGCATCGCGAACCCGCCGACCTGGAACTGCTGATCGGCGCGATCCTGCACCTGGCGACCCAGCCGCGGGAGGCGTTCGAGGTCATCCGCCACCAGGGCGCGGAGGCGTTCGCCTTCGTCGACGCCACCGGCAAGGCGGTGAAGAAGATGGTGTCCATGGTGCGCGCCGCGGCGGTCGGATTCGCCGACAGCCCGCTCAATACCCGCACCTCGCGCAATCGGCGGTTCGAGGTGGCGCGCACAGATCTGGAGGACTACCGCAAGATCCGCCGCAGATTCGACTGCTCCATCAACGACGTGATCCTCTCGGTGGTCACCGGCGCGCTGCGCAACTGGCTGCTCTCGCGCGGCGAGGTGCTCACCGAATCCTCGGCGCTGCGGGCCGTGGTGCCGATGAGCGTGTACTCCGAGGGACCCGACGGACAGCTGAAACCGGCCGGTCGGGTGACCTCGTTGCTGGTGGATCTGCCGGTCGGCGAACCGAATCCGGTCATCCGGCTCTCGCACCTCAAGCACGCCACCGAGGTGCACACCAAGCATCAGCACGGCGTGCGCGCGCGGACCCTGGTGCACATGGCCGGATTCGCCCCGGCGAGCCTGCATGCCATGAGCGTGCGGGCAGCGAGTACGTTCGCAGAACACACGTTCAATCTGGTGATCACCAACGCGCCGGGTCCGCAGCGGCCGATGTACATCGGCGGCGCGCGGATGCTGGAGATGTATCCGGTATCGCCACTGCTGCGCTATCAGGCGCTGAGCATCGGGATCACGTCCTACGACGGGCGCGTGTTCTTCGGGCTCAATGCCGATCGCGACGCGATGGCCGATATCGCGGTGCTGACCGCGTCGGTGCACGAGTCGATGGAGGAGATGCTCGGTGCCTGCGTCCAGTGAGTCGTCCCACCGCGCCGTATCCGGGAAGCTACGGGTCTACGTGCCCGTCACCGTGGCCATGCTGCGGGAGCTGGTGACCGAGCGGGAGCTGCGGGCGGTGAACGACACCGCCTTCGCGGTCACCCCCGCCCTGCGCGAGGCGTACGCCTCCGGCGATGACGAGGAGCTGGCGGAGGTCGCCATGGGCGAGGCCGCACGGGCCTCGCTGCGGCTGCTCGCCGACGACCGGGCCGCGGACGAACTGCACGGCGCCGGGGATGCCGGTGACGCGGTCGGCGGGTCCGGCGGCACGGACGATGCCGGTGATGTCGCGGACCGGACGGACGACGCCGGCGGCGCGGCGGACACCGACGGCAGCGATGACGCCGACGCTGTGCTGGATCCGGCGACCGCCGACGGCCCCGCCCCGGCCGACGTCTCACACCGCCCCGTCTACCGCCGTGCCGTCGTCGCCGCCGATGTGGAGGGCGCGACCCTGCGCCCGGACCTCGATGACGCGGTGGTGCGGCTGAGCGGCCCCATCACCTGGAACCGCGTCGCCTCCGTGCATCTGGACCTGGTGGAGGCCGAACCCGCCGTGGCCAAGGCGGTGGATGTCATCGACGCCGCCGATATGGGCGATCCGGACGCCGAATTCGTGCTCGGCGACGCCGAGGACCACCAACTGGCCTGGTACGCCACCCAGGAACTGCCGTTCCTGCTGGATTTGCTGTAGCCGGAATTCTCCGGGGGCGATGGGGATCGGGGGCTCAGCCCCGTACCCCCCCGGCGAAATGGCCGCGCCCGGGCCCATGCTCCCTCTTCCCTCGGCGACGACGGCACCGTAACCTACGATGCCGTAACCTTGGCGGCGGAGGCGTGCGGATGCGCGCCGATTGCGCCGCGGCGGTGGCAACGAGGTCGGCCGCGGGAGAAGCACAGCGCGCGAGCAGCGCACACGATGACGAGGAAGAGCGTCCGCGATCATGGGTTTGAAAGTTGGGGGTATGCGAGGGCTGCGGGAGTGGCTGGAGGCTCCGGTCGCCGAACACGGTCCGGCGGGGCGCACCCGGATGGAGGCGCTGCGCGGGGCCGCGGCCCGCATCACCACGCCGCTGCTGCCGGACGACTACCTGCACCTGGTGAATCCGCTGTGGTCGGCGCGGGAGCTGCGCGGGCGCATCGTGGAGGTGCGCAAGGAGACCGCCGATTCGGCCACGCTGGTGATCAAGCCGGGCTGGGGTTTCGACTTCAAGTTCGAGCCGGGCCAGTACATCGGCATCGGCGTCCTGGTGAACGGCCGCTGGCACTGGCGCTCGTACTCGCTGACCTGTCCCCCGGATTGGACCGATCCGGGCCATCGGTCCAAGCGGCTCATCTCCATCGCGGTCAAGGCCATGCCGGAGGGTTTCCTCTCCAGCCACCTGGTGTCGGGCGTTCCGGTCGGCAGCGTGGTGCGGCTGGCCGCGCCGCAGGGCGGCTTCGTGCTGCCCGAGCCGCCGCCCGCCAAGGTGCTTTTCCTCACGGCGGGCTCGGGCATCACTCCGGTCATGGCCATGCTGCGCACCATGGACCGTCGCGGGGTGGTGCCGGATGTGGTGCACGTGCACTCCGCCCGCACCCCCGACGATGTGATGTTCGGCGAGGAACTGCGCGAATTGCACGAGCGGCACCCGAGTTTCACCGCCGACCTGCATTTCACCGGTGAGCACGGCAAGCTCGACCTGGCCGAACTGGACCGGCGCGTCCCGGACTGGCGCGAACGCGACACCTGGGCCTGCGGCCCGGCCGCCATGCTGGACGCCGCCGAAAAGCATTGGGCCGCCGCCGGTATCCCGGAGCGCCTGCATGTGGAGCGCTTCGAGATCGAACGCTCGGCGGTCGGCGAGGGCGGTACCGTCACCTTCGCCAAGACCGGCCGCAGCGTGGAGATCGACGGGGCGACCAGTCTGCTCCAGGCCGGTGAGGGCGCGGGCGTGCGCATGCCGTTCGGCTGCCGGATGGGCATCTGCCAGACCTGCGTGGTGACCATTACCGATGGTCACGTGCGAGATCTGCGCAACGGCAACGAACATCGCGCCGGTGACAAGGTGCAGACCTGCATCTCCGCCGCCGCGGGCGACTGCACCCTGGATGTGTGACGGCGGTCCGACCGAGCACCGGACACCCGAGAACAGCTACCCTCGAAGCAGATATCTCCCTAACTCACCGACTTCCCCCTGGTTCGCGGACCGTCTCGATTCTGGACCGTCCGGAGCGGGGCGCGAAGCGGAGGAGCGGAGGGAGGGAAGAACCGAGACCTCCTGGGCCGTGAACCCGCCGGAGCGAAGCGGAGGCAGAAAACACAGTGGCCATCACCGACATCAAGGCTTTCGCCCATCTGACGGAAGCCGATATCGAGACCCTGGGCCAAGAGCTCGACGCCATTCGTCGTGAGGTCGAGCTCTCGCTCGGCGAGCGCGACGCCAAGTACATCCGCCGGACGATCGCGGCCCAGCGGGCGCTGGAGGCCGCCGGGCGCGCCACGCTGTTCTTCTCCAAGAAGCGTTGGGCCTGGATCACCGGCACCGCCCTGCTCTCGGTCGCCAAGATCATCGAGAACATGGAACTCGGGCACAACATCAGCCACGGGCAGTGGGATTGGATGAACGACCCGGAGATCCACTCCACTACCTGGGAGTGGGATATGACGGCGACGTCGGCGCAGTGGAAGGCCGCGCACAACTACTCCCACCACACCTACACCAATATCGTGGATATGGACCACGACGTGGGCTTCGGCATTCTGCGCATGACCCGCGACGAGGAATGGCGACCGCGCAATCTCGCCCAGCCGGTGGGGAATCTGGTGCTGGCGGCGTTGTTCGAGTGGGGTATCGCCCTGCACGATCTGTCGATTGTCAAGGAGCATCTGGGGACCGATCCCAAGCAGGTGCTGTCGGAGCCGAACAAGGAGTTCTTCAAGAAGGCGGGCCGTCAGGTCGCCAAGGACTTCGTCATCTTCCCGGCGCTCACCGGTCCGGCATGGAAGCAGACGCTGAAGGCGAATGCCACCGCGAATCTGGTGCGCAATCTCTGGGCATACGCGGTGATCTTCTGCGGCCATTTCCCGGACGGGGCCGAGAAGTTCACTCAGGAGCAGTTCGAGAACGAGACGCAGGGCGAGTGGTACCTGCGGCAGATGCTGGGCAGCGCCAATTTCGAGGCGGGTCCGGTGATGGCGTTCATGAGCGGCAATCTGAGCTTCCAGATCGAGCATCACCTGTTCCCGGACATTCCGAGCAATCGGTACCACCAGGTGTCGATGAAGGTGCGCGAACTGTGCGACAAGTACGACCTGCCCTACACCACCGGTTCGCTGGGTAAGCAGTATCTGCTGGCCTTCCGGACGATTCACAAACTCGCGCTGCCGGACCGATTCCTCAAGCGCACCGCCGACGACGCACCGGAGACCTCGTCCGAGCGCAAGTTCGCGGGCATCACGCTGCCATCACTGCCATCGATGCCGTCGATGCCGAGTGATGAGTGGCTGGTCGAACATCACTGGCCCGTCGACCCGGTCACCGGTAAGCGCCAGGGCCTGCGGTCGGCCATGGCCGAGGCCAAGGTCGCGCTGAAGGAGAAGGCGCGACACGAGAAGGAAGTGCTGCGCGAAGCCAAGGCGGCGCTGAAGGAGAAGGCGCACCAGGAAAAGGAAGCACTGCGGGAGAAGGCGCGCAACAGTGAGCGCGGCCGGTCACTGTCGCGTTTGCTGCGACGGAGCAAATAACACACCGAGATCTCGAAAGCAATGCGTTCTTCGACACGGTAGGGATTCATTCGTAGGCAACCTACGGGACCGTAACCTACGGTAGTGTAACCACCATGGCGATCTCGGATGTCAAGGAATACGCACATCTCACCCCCGAGGATGTCGAAGCCATCGGCGCGGAACTGGACGCGATTCGCCGCGAGATCGAATCGTCTCGTGGCGAACGCGACGCCAAGTACATCCGCAATGTGATCCGGTTGCAGCGCGGCCTCGAAATCAGCGGCCGCGCGGTGCTGTTCGCGAGCCTCTTCCCGCCCGCCTGGTTCGCGGGTGTGGCCCTGCTGTCCACGGCCAAGATCATCGAGAATATGGAGATCGGCCACAATGTGATGCACGGCCAGTGGGATTGGATGAACGATCCGGAAATCCACTCCACCAGCTGGGAATGGGACAATGTCGGCCCGGCCGAGCACTGGAAGATCACCCACAACTTCCTGCACCACAAGTACACCAATGTGCTGGGCATGGACGACGACATCGGCTACGGACTGCTGCGCGTCACCCGCGATCAGCGCTGGTCGCCGTTCTACCTGGGGCAGCCGGTGTACAACCTGTTGTTGCAGATGTTCTTCGAATACGGCGTGGCGATCCAGCATCTGGAACTGGGCAAGGTCGCGAAGAAGAAGTGGGAGCCGGGCAGCCCCGAGCGCATCCAGTTCGAGCAGGACCGCAAACTAGTGCTGAAGAAGATCGCCAAGCAGGCGGGCAAGGATTACCTGCTGTTCCCGCTGCTCACCGGTCCGGCGTTCTTCGGCACCCTCACCGCGAACTTCACCGCCAATGTGATCCGCAATGTGTGGACCAACGCCGTGATCTTCTGCGGCCACTTCCCGGACGGCGCGGAGAAATTCACCCGCCGCGACGTGGAGACCGAGAACCAGGCCGAGTGGTACCTGCGGCAGATGCTGGGCAGCGCCAATATCTCCGGCGGACGGCTCATGCACTTCATGACCGGCAACCTCTCGCACCAGATCGAGCACCACCTCTTCCCGGACCTGCCCTCCAACCGACTGGCGTCCATCGCCGTGCGGGTGCGAGCCATGTGCGACAAGTACGACCTGCCCTACACCACCGGTTCGCTGCCGGTGCAGTACGCCAAGTCGTGGCGCACCATCATGAAGCTCTCGCTGCCCAACAAGTACCTGCGCCACACCACCGACGACGCCCCGGAGACCAAGTCGGAGAAGGCATTCGGCGGCACGCCGACGGTCGACCCGGCGACCGGCCGCCGCCGCGGGCTGCGCACCGCCCTCACCGAGGGCCGCCGCCGCATCACCCGCCGCAGGGAACCGGCCCCGGTCGGCTGAGTAGTACGAGCGCGCCGCGTTCGCCAAGTCGCTCGGCAGCGTTCCGGATCGGATTCCGACGCCCCCTGCCTGATCTCGGCAGGGGGCGTTCGCGGTGGTGGGACACGTGGGCACGGATCACCGCGGGAGCCCGAGCCGGGCCGCGGCGATCGGGCGTGCGGCGATCGGGCGTGCGGCGACCGGGCGGCGGAGGCCAGGCGGCGGAGGCCAGGCGGCGGAGGTCGGGCGCGTTGCCCGGCAAACCGCCTGGTTCACTGGTGGGCGTGTGTGCTGAAGGTCCGCTTGCCCCCGCCGAATACCCGAGCGTCTACGACGTGATCCGCCTGCGTCGGGATGTGCGCGCGGAGTTCACCGGTGAGGTGGTCGACGACGCGACCCTGCTGCGCATTCTGGATGCCGCGCATCGCGCGCCCAGTGTCGGCAATTCCATGCCCTGGGATTTCGTGGTGGTGCGCGATGCGAACACACTGCGTGCCTTCGCCGCCCACGTGGCCGACAAGCGGCGCGCCTTTCACGCCTCCTTGCCGGAGGAACGGGCGCGGACCTTCGACCCGATCAAGATCGAGGGCATTGTCGAGTCCGGCACCGGCATCGTGGTCACCCACGACCAGTCGCGCGGCGGCACCCATGTCCTGGGCCGCGCCACCGTCCCCGAAACCGGTCTGTACTCCACGATTCTCGCAATCCAGAACCTGTGGCTCGCCGCCACCGCCGAGAGGGTCGGCGTGGGCTGGGTGAGCTTCTACGACACCCCGTACCTCGCCGACCTCATCGGCGTCCCCGACGGGGTCAAGCCCGTGGCCTGGCTGTGTGTGGGACCGGTACGCGAATTCCAGCAGGTTCCGGATCTGGAACGGTTCGGCTGGCGCGACCGTCGCCCACTGGAGGCGGCCGTGCACTGGGAGCGCTTCACCGACCGCGCGGAGCGAACCTGAGCGTCCAGCGCCCCGAAAACTCCTGCCTCGGAACACAACCGGCGCATAGCTAGCGCGATCGGCACCACCCGGCAGCAGCCGGACGGAGATCAGCGAGACCTGAGGGAAGTTCTCATGAAGCGATTTGCCGTCACGACCGCGATGGCCGCCGCGCTACTGGCGGCCGCACCCGTCGCCCAAGCCGACGCCGACAACGCAGACGTCCGGCCCGTGGTCGGCTCGAACTGCATTCCGGTCTACGGGTTCAGCGCGACGGCCTGCCAGCCGGGCACGCTCCTGGACTGGCTGAAGTTCCTCGCCACGGGATCGGCGGGTATGTCGTCCCACTGATACCGGCGGTCCGGGGTCGACCCTGATCGACCCCGGCGCGGAAGGACTACCGGCTCAGACCCTTTCCAGCACCGCCGACGCACCGATGCCGCCCGCCGCGCAGATGCCGAGCAGGGCGGTGGACTTGCCGGTGCGGGCCAGCTCGTTGGCCATGGTGGTGACCATGCGGGCGCCGGTCGCGCCGAAGGGGTGGCCGAGGGAGACCGAGCCGCCGTGCACGTTCAGGGTGGCCGGGTCGATCTCACCGACGGCGGTGTCGCGGTCCAGGCGGGTCTTGGCCCAGTCGGTGCTGGCCAGGGCCGAGACCACGGACAGGGTCTGGGCCGCGAACGCCTCGTGGATGTCCACCAGGTCGACGTCGGACAGCGCTACTCCAGCCTTGTCCAGGGCGCGCGGCATGGAGATGGCCGGGCCGATGAGCACCTGATCGCGCGGGTCCACGCTGACGTAGCTCCAGGAACGGAAGGCGGCGAGGGGTTCGAAGCCGAGTTCGCGGGCCTTGTCCTCGCTCATCAGCAGCACCGCGGACGCGCCGTCGGTGAGCGGGCTGGCATTGCCCGCCGTGACGGTGCCGTCCTTCGCGAAAACCGGTGCGAGGGTGGCGAGCTTCTCGACACTGGTGCCGGGGCGGACCAGCCCGTCGCGGGTGACCGTCTTGCCCTCTGGCGTGGTCACCGACAGCACCTCGCTGTCGAAACGCCCGGAGTCGATGGCCGCGGCGGCCCGGTGGTGCGAGCGGACGGCGAACTCGTCCTGCGCGGCACGGGTGATGCCGTGGATGCGCGCCATCTTCTCGGCGGACTCCCCCATCACCTCGCCGGTGGTGCGCTCCTGGATCTTGGGGCGGCGCGGCACGATGTCGACGAACGGGGCGAGCTGCGCGACCGCCGCGAGATAGTCCTTCGGCTTGGGTTTGCCCAAGGCCAGCGGGGCGGCGGCGTGCACCACCTTCTGCGGCAGCTTGACCTCGGCGTTGCTGGTGGAATCGGAGCCGCCCGCGATCATGATGTCGTACTCGCCGCGCTCGATGGCGGCCGCGGCGGAGGTGACGGCCTGCAATCCCGAGGCACAGGCGCGGGTCACCGTGTAGCCCTCGCAGCCGGGGTCGAGTTCCAGGTCCAGGGCGATCTCGCGGGCGATGTTCGGCGCGGCGCCGGGCAGGATCACCCCGCCCCACACGATGGCCTGCACGGCCGCCTTGGGCAGCCCGGTGCGCGCCAGCAGTCCGCGGACCGCGGTATCGGCCAGATCGATGGAATCCATCCGGGTGTAATCGGAAAACGCCCTGACGAACGGCGTCCGAGCCCCGGAGACGATGACAGCACGGCGAGCACCCTTGGTAGCCATGGGATTTCCTTTCCAGCGAATCCTGTGACCACCAACTTACTGGAAAGTAAGAAGAAAGGCGATACAGCATGTATCAGCAAGCGGCCGGGGCGCTGCGCCCCGGCCGGTAGCGGGTGGAAAACGCCGTTCTACTCAGCGAGCCGGATCAGGCCGTAGTCGAAGGCGTGGCGACGATAGACGACCGACGGTTGGTCGGACTCCTTGTCGTGGAAGAGGAAGAAGTCGTGGCCGACGAGCTCCATCTGGTAGAGGGCGTCGTCGACGGACATCGGAATCGCGGGGTGTGTCTTGGTGCGCACGATATGGCCGGGTCCCGCATACTCTTGGCCCTCGTCCACCGCCTCGGCGGCATGGTCGTGAGGCTTCGCGGCACCGTTCCCGTTCGACGAGGCGAACAGGGAATCATCGATGAGTCCGGCCGTGGCCTCCGCGACCGAAATGGGGGTCTTCTCCCCGTGATGGACGCGACGGCGGTCCTTCAATTTGCGCAATCGGCTCTCGAGCTTCGCGACGACCGACTCGAGGGCGGCGTAGAAACTGTCGGCACAGGCCTCCGCCCGCACCACCGGGCCCTTGCCACGCGCGGTGATCTCCACCCGCTGGCAGCTCTTGCGTTGACGACGGTTGCGTTCGTGGAACAGCTCCACGTCGAAGAGGAAAATCGACGGGTCGAAGCGTTCCAAACGGGAAAGCTTGTCCGCGACGTGAATTCGGAAATGGTCGGGAACCTCGACATTGCGTCCCTTGACCACCACATCCGCTTTCATGCCCTTGGGGGCATCGTCGGGGACAGGGGCTTCCAGCACCGCAGTGTCTGCGTCTTTCACTGAAGGTCGTGAAGAAGTCGTCACGCGTACCTCCCGGATCTGGCCGCACAATCCGCTCGTGCGGCGGGATTGAAACGTGTGCCGATCGAAGACTCGCTCGGCACGTGATGTCCGAGGCGCCACCTCCAAACTCTCGGTTCGGGTGTCTGATCGCGACGCTAGTACGCCAGCGATCGTTCCGCCAGTGTTCACGCTAATTTCTGTCAGTCAAGCTCGACAGGTCACGAACACGGCTCGGACCGGCACGCCCGCGCCGATCAGCGCGCGCACCGATTCGCGGGCGGTAACCCCGGTGGTCAACACGTCATCCATGAGCACTACCTCGGCATTTGCCGGAATCGGCACCGTGTGTCGGGACGGTCGGGCGGCGATGATCCGGCCGCGCAGGTTGTGCTCCCGATCGCCGGGCGACAGGCCGACCGAATCCCGCACACCCGGCCGCGTCCGCAACAGCCGCGCCATCCGGCAATCCGGCAGCCAACTCGCTGCGACGAGCGCCGTGCGCACCACCGGATCGCCCCCGCGCCGACGGGCGGCGGATCGGCGACTGGGCGCGGGCACCAGCACCAGCGGCCGTGTGTGGTCGCGCAACCGATCCAGTCCCCTGGCCACCGCCAATCCCAGCGGTTCGGCCAGCTCCCGGCGGCACTGCTCCTTGACGGCCAGCACCGCGCGCCGCGCCGGACCGGCATAGGGCGCCAGCGCCCAGCACGGCACCCCGGGATCGGCGCGGGGACGCGCCCGCACCGGTGGACCCGCCAGTGTCACGGCACACTCCGCACACCAGCCGACCCCACCCGCGCCGCATCCGCAGCACGTCCGCGGCAGCACCAGATCGAGCAGCTCCCCCATGCCCCCAGTGTCACCCGCCAGAGCCTTGCCCACCGGCGTTTTCACGCCCGAACGCCACGTTTGCCCGTCTAGCGGGGTGACACCGGTCGTCGCTCCCGACGCCGCAAGCGAGTCGGGCTGGGTCTCCGCTCGCCCTGCGGTTGGGGGCGGCAGGCGCACGCCGGGGATGAATCGGTCGCCACCACACCGCCGAAGCCACGGCGAGCCGTTGCCCCGGGTTCTCGGGAGGGCCCCACCCACCGTAATGGTGCGGCAGTGCCCGAATCCACGAAAGGCCCGCCCCGGCCGCAAGACTCCCTGCCGACCCGGTCGCAATGCCGCGGCCCTGCCCTGTCGCTCGTCGCGACCGGACCACTCCTGTCGCGCGTCGCGACCGGACCACTCCTGTCGCTCGTCGCGGGCGGGCGACTCCTGTCGCGCGTCGCGGCGGGGCGATTCAGCCGGGCAGTACCGGAATGGCGTTCGCGCCCAGGCCCGGCACCACGCGCCAATAGCGTTCGCCGCCTTCGGCACTGCTGGTGAGCTCCATGACGTCGCGGGCGTCGGCCACGTACTGGCGGTCAGAGGACGCGGCCACCACGCGCAGCGGCGGGGTCAGGTTCTGACTCGTGACCGAGTTCAGGCCGGAACCGTCGATCGGCACGCGGACGATGGGATCGACCGTGCCCTCGCGGGCGATCATGATGCTGTCCATCTCGGTGTTCTGGGTGTACCAGTCCAGCGAGACCGCGGCGGTGCTCAACTCGGGCGCGATGGGCAGCGGCGCGGTCAGCGCGTAGCGGCCCTCGGGGCGCGGCTCCACCACGGCCAGATACACCTTGCCGCCCGCGATGAGGGCGGCGCGCACACCCGACGGGGAGATGCGCAGATCGGTAATGGGCAGGCGCGGGGTGAGCGCGCCGGTGGCGCTCGCCACCGGCGCGATCAGCGCGGAGATATCCACGTCCTGCACCGACACGTTTCCGCTGGCCCGGTCGTGCACGGCCCGGATGACCCGCTCCCCGTCCACCACAGCCCACGCCGAGGTGCCATCGGAGGTCCAGGACGGTCGGGTGATCAGGCCGCCCGTCGCCACCGGGAAGCCGGTGCCGTCATAGGTGCCGATGATCAGGGTGCGGCCCGGTTCCGGTTCGGGGCGACCGGAATCCGCGACCGCCGCGACCAACTGCCCGTCCGGCGACAGCCCCACCGATTGCAGGGTGCGGGTGGTACCGAAGAAGCCCGGCGCGGGCACGATCCCGTTGTCGGTGACCCGCACCAGCGAGCCGTCCCGCACCGCGTGCAGCCCAATGCGGTTGCGCGCCGCCTCGGACGGGCTCAGCGCTTCGACGTCCTGGCGGGTCCAGCCATTGAGGGCGTACCGCTCATCCAGGGGTTTTCCATCGGCGAGCAGCATGAACGGCCCGAAGATCTCGGCCTCCGACAGGGTGAGCACCACCTGTGCGGCCAGCACTTCCTTGGATCGCGCGTCCAGCCCTGCCGCGCCGGAGAAGTCGATGAGCACGCCGCCCGCGCCGACGCCCACGGCTTCCGGCTCGCCATTGGCCTTGGTGACCGGTCCGCGCAGACTGACCGGGCCGGACAGCACGTTCTTCACCGCGGGAGTGAGCGCGGGCTGCGGGCCCTCGGCGAGCAGACCCAGCAGTTTCTGCGTGAGCTGTTCCTTGGGCGCGGCGATCCAGCGCAGGTCGGGCACCATGACCGTCCCGTCCTGATTGCTGAAGTACAGCGCGTGCCGCCGGTAGGACTTGTTGAAGGCGCTGCGCTCGATCAGGACGCCGGTGGGCAGGTCGTCGATGCGCCATTCACCGTCGATCTTGACCAGTTTGACCTTGTCCTCGAGGGTGCCGTCGGCGACCCGGTAGGAGCCGTCGGCCTCGAGTTCGCCGATCTTGCGGGTGCGGATGACGTAGGTGGCGGTGTCCTCGGTGCGGGACTCCCGCAGCGTGTCCGGCTTCTCGATGATGGTGGTGCCCTCGGCGTCGTCCCAGTTGACCGCCGCCGCCGGGGTCAGGAACTGGCGCGCCGCCTGATGCCGGTTGGCCGGATCGGCGGTGGCCTGCACGAAGTCCTGCAACAGCGCCTCGGGCTCGCGCCCGACGATGGGCGGCGCCGGTTCGGTGCTGGTCGGCTGCCGGTCGAGGGTGCCGAGCGCCTGCGGGGCCGAGGAGTCCGGCAGCTGGGCACAGCCGACCATGCCCGACAGCGAACCGACCAGCACGGCCAGCAGCCCGATTCTGCGCAATCTCATGCTTTCCCGTCCCCTGACTCGGTGAGCACGCTGTCATCGGGACCGTCCGACCCCGAGCCGACCGCGCCCGCGGGCCGCTGGCGATCGGAATCGGCACCGGGATCACGACCGTGCGCGCGCCGGGACGCGGGGATATCCGGGTCGGCACCCGCCGCCGGGTCGGCGGGTCCGCCCGCCGATCCCCACGGGAACACGGCGCCCGCCGGGGCCGCATCCGCACGCGCGTCCGACGCGCCCCCGGCCGCCCCGTCGGCATCGTCCGACGCACCGAACGATCCGCGCGACGCACCGTCCGAATCGGATCCGCTATCCGATTCGGGCCGCCCGTCGGATGAACCGAACCGAGCACCCGCTGCGTGCGCCTGCCCCGCATCCGGACCGGGCGAAGTACCCGGCCCCTCCGGCCGAGCCTCGGACCAACCCGGCCCGTCCTCGGGTAAATCCGACGCCCGCTCGGCCGAACCAGCCGAGTCCCCGGACGCATCCGATCCGATCTCGGATGCACCGGACGAATCCGCCGACGAACCAGCGGAATCCGGCAGCGCGCGCGCACCGGGCCGGGTCGCCGACGAGCCGGACTCGCCACCCGGGGAATCCGACGCGTCCGAGGTATCCACGTCGATCTCCGAGAGCGCCTCGGAACCCGCGTGGTTCGTGCGGTGCTGATCCGGCGGAGCGCTCGTCGACGAGGTGGCCATGGAGTTCGGCGGAGTGGTCGTCGGGAGACCGGTGGTGGCCGCTGGCGTCGCCGACGAGCCGGTGGCCTCATCCGGGAGGCTTCCCGGCATATCCGGCCGAGGACCCGGCTCCTCCCGTCGAGCACCCGACGCGTTGGACTCGGGTCCCGGCGCGCCGGTGGCTGCCGTGGCCGGATCCGGTGGGGTGGTGGGGCTTTCCGGCGGAGCCACCTGTTCTGTGCCGAGGTGAGGGAAGGAATCGGTGCGGTAGGCGGATTCGTCGGCCACCCGGGTCATGGGGCGGGTGGGGACGTCGGGGCCCGCGGAGACGAATCCGGCGGCCTCGGTGAGGTTTCCGACCTCCGGGGGCGGGGGTTCGGCGGGCGGGCCGCCGCGGCGCTTGGGCGGTTCCAGGGGTAGCGGGCTGGCGCCGAGCTTGCGGCCGCGCACCAGGGGCAGGGTCAGGCGGAAGCTGGCTCCGACGCCGGTCTCGCCCCACGCCTCCAGCTTGCCGTCGTGCAGATTGGCGTCCTCGACGCTGATCGACAGGCCCAAACCCGTTCCGCCGGAACGCCGCACCCGCGAGGGGTCCGAGCGCCAGAACCGGTTGAAGACCATCTTCTCCTCACCGGGCCGCAGGCCGACGCCCTGATCGCGCACCACGAACGCCACCGAGTTGGCGTCGGCGTCCCCGCGCACCCGCATGAGCACCGGTTTGCCCTCGCTGTGGTCGATGGCATTGGCCAGCAGATTGCGCAGCACGCGTTCCACGCGGCGCGGATCCACCTCGGCGACAAGCGGTTCCTCGGGCATGTCCACCACCAGCTCGACGCCGGTCTCCTTGGCCAGATGCCGCACCGTGGACACCGCCGCCCGCGCGCACATGCGCACATCCAGCGATTCCACCTGGAGTTCGGCCACACCCGCGTCGTGACGGCTGATCTCGAGCAGATCGTTGAGCAGTCCCTCGAAGCGGTCGAGTTCGTTGACGAGCAGTTCGGCCGAGCGGGCCAGCGCCGGATCGAGGTCGTCGCTGGAGCCGTGGATGAGGTCGGCGGCCATGCGCACCGTGGTGAGCGGGGTGCGCAGCTCGTGGCTGACGTCGGAGGTGAAGCGGCGCTGGAGGTTTCCGAACTCCTCGAGCTGCGTGATCTGGTTGGAGAGGCTTTCCGCCATCTCGTTGAAGGCCATGGCCAGGCGCGCCATATCGTCCTCGCCCCGCACGAGCATGCGCTCCTTGAGGCGGCCGTCGGCGAAGCGGCTGGCGATGCGCGCGGCGGATCGGATGGGCAGCACCACCTGTCGCGTCACCAGCGCGGTGATGGCGGCCAGCAGCACGAGTAGCACCACGCCGCCGATGAGCATGGTGCCGCGCATCAGCGACAGGCTGCGTTCCTCGCTGCTGAGCGGGAAGACGAGATAGATTTCGAGCGAATCGATCTCGGCGGAGGGACTGCCGATGATGAGCGCCGAGCCGCGGCGGCCCTCCGAGTCGGTGATGGTCGCGAACTGGTAGCTCACCTGATTCGATTGCACGAAATGCCGGAGTTCCGGCGGGATCTCCTGAATCGGCCCCGCGGTGAGTTCGCGGTGATTGTCGCCGTACATGGCGAGCGCGGAATCGTAACTGCCCGCCGCGCCGCCACTTCCGCCGCTGGTACTGCTCCCCGCGGACAAGGCGCGGCGGGCATCGTCCAGCCGCACCAGCGGGGTACTCGAATCATGCACACCCGAGAGGGTGGATTGCACCGTATTGCGCGCGCGGCTCATCTCCTCGACGGCCGCGTTGATCTTCGCGTCCAGCAGTCTGTCGGTGATCTGGGAGGTGAGCACGACGCCCAAGATCGTGATCACGATCAGCGACAGGGTGAGTGTGGACACGACGACGCGCAATTGCAGCGAACGCCGCCAGATGTGGCCCAGTTGCTCTCCGAGATTGCGAAACCAGGCCACCACCGCTGCCAGCCACCGCTCGACGCGGTTTCTGGAGCCAGCGATCACGGCGGTCCGGCCTTGTAACCCACGCCTCGTACGGTGAGCACGATCTCAGGGTTCTCGGGATCCTTCTCCACCTTGGCGCGCAACCGCTGCACGTGCACATTGACCAGGCGGGTATCGGCGGCGTGCCGGTAACCCCAGACCTGTTCCAGGAGCACTTCACGGGTGAACACCTGACGCGGCTTGCGGGCCAGCGCCACCAGCAGATCGAACTCCAAGGGAGTCAGCGAGATCTGCTGTCCGCCGCGGGTCACCTTGTGCGCGGGCACGTCGATGACGATATCGGCGATGGAGAGCAGTTCCTGCGGCTCTTCCTCGGTGCGGCGCAGGCGGGCCCGCACCCGAGCGACCAGTTCTTTGGGCTTGAACGGCTTGACGATGTAATCGTCAGCCCCCGACTCCAAACCCAGGACGACGTCGACCGTATCGGTCTTCGCCGTCAGCATCACGATGGGCACGCCCGAATCCGCGCGCAGCACCCGGCACACGTCGATGCCGTTCATGCCGGGCAGCATGAGATCCAGCAACACCAGATCCGGACGTAATTCCCGGACCGCGGTGAGCGCCTGCGTGCCGTCGCCCACGACATGGGGATCGAACCCCTCGCCGCGCAAGACGATCGTGAGCATCTCGGCGAGCGCCATATCGTCGTCGACGACCAGAATCTTCGGCTTCATAAGTACTATGTTGTCACCCTTCCGGCTCTGTTCGGGTCGCCTCGCCGACAGTCGTGATTACTCCGGCGCACATCCAACCCTATCCAGCAACAATTTCCGCGAGACGCGCGGCAAGCGTTGCCGGATCGTCACCGCTCCGATGCACCCACCATGGTCCGCGCCACTGCGTTTCGGCGAGTTCGGAATAGACCTTAGCGGTGCGACGCTGTAGTCCACCGTCTTTTTCGTAGGCGTCCAGCGCCCGCGCCGTGTCCGCTTCGCCGCGTTTGCGCGCGCGTTCCTCGGCCACCTCGGTCGGCACCGACAGCAGGACCTGCAGATCCGGGACCGGAAGTTCGAAACGGCCGAACTCCAAATCCTCGATCCAGCGGGCGATTTCACCCCGGGAATCCTGCTCCCGCCGGGCGGCCGAATAGGCCACATTGGAGGCGACGTAGCGGTCGAGCAGCACGATATCGTTGTCGACCAACAGCTTCGACAATTCGTCGCGGGCATCGGCCCGGTCGAGGGCGAACAGCAGCGCCATGGCGTGTACGGAGGCGGCGACGTCGCCGTGGCCACCACGCAGCGACTCGGCCGCGAGGTCGGCGTGCACGCTGCGGCCGTAGCGCGGAAAGGCCAGCGTCGCCACCCGCAGGCCACGCGCCCGCAGCGCGGTCACGACGGCATCGGTGAGCGTGCGCTTGCCAGCGCCGTCCAGACCCTCCACCGCAACCAACGCTCCCATGGCCGCGAGAGTACCGAATGCCGGCGACAACGGTGCGGGTGACCGGACAACTCACCGCCGCGACCACTTGAAATAGCTACGTGATTGCTACCATCCCCGGTCATGACCTCCCTCCACGCCAGGGCCACGACGACACGGACGGTCGCCGCCCTCGGCGTCGCGGTGGCCGCCCTAGCGCTGACCGCCTGCGGTTCCGACGACCCCGACTCCACCGCGCCGACCACCTCCGCGGCGAGCGCCGCGGCCGACCCGAATCGCCCCTTCGACCTGCAGGCGCATCGCGGCGGCCGCGGGCTGACCATCGAGGAGTCGCTGCCCGGCTTCGCCAAGGCCATCGAATTGGGCGTCAGCACACTGGAACTCGATATCGTGCTCACCCGGGACAAGGTGCCGCTCATCTGGCACGACCCCGAGATCGAGGACGAGAAGTGCTCCGACACCGCCCCCGCCACCCCGGACGACCCGCAGTACCCGTACGTCGGCAAGCTGGTGCACGACCTCACCTACACCCAGATCCAGACCCTGGACTGCGGTAAGCGGCTGGCGGACTTCCCCACCGCCCAGGAGCTGCCGGGCAATCGCATCGCCACCCTGCCCGAGCTGTTCGACCTGGTGAAGACCTATCCGGGCGCGTTCGAGGGGCTGCGCTACAACATCGAGACCAAGATCGAGGCGGAGGACCGCGACGAATCGGCCACCCCCGAGGAATTCGTCGACGTCATCCTGGCCGCCGTGGACGCGGCGGGCGCGACCGACAAGGTGGAGATCCAGAGCTTCGACTGGCGCAGCCTGCCGCTGGTGAAGGCGAAGAACCCGGCCGTGCCCACCGTCGCCCTGTACGACGACTCCACGTTCACGGCGGGCAGCGCGTGGCTGGGGCCGATCCGCTACGAGGACTACCGCGACGATCCGCTCGCCGCCGTCAAGGCCCTCGGCGCGGATATCGCCTCCCCCAGCTACGTCAACCCCTGGGACAGCGACGCGAAGCTCGGTGACGCCGGTTTCACCCTCGTCACCGACAGCGCGTACGTCCGCCGGGCACACGAACTGGGCCTGCGGGTGGTCCCCTGGACGGTCAACGACAAGGCGACCCTGGCGGCGGTGATCGACCAGGGCGTCGACGGCGTCATCACCGACTACCCCGACCGGGCGCGCGAGGTGATGCGGGAGAAGGGCATGCCGCTGCCCGCGAGCTACACCCGGTAGCACCGGCCTACGCGAGCGGCCCGAAAACCCGGTTCGGCCGGTCATCGGATCGATGACCGGCCGAACCGTCGTTCTACCCCGGGGTTTCGCGCCGCGGCGCGAAACCCGCCACGGC